>NZ_CAXVWL010000108.1:0-42626 GCF_964263785.1 Sphingomonas sp. | reverse complement strand
CGTAGGTGCCCGGGCGCGTGCCCGAGGTCCCTGCGAACACCGCCTCGCCGGTGTCGACGTCGGCGATGTCGAGATCGCCGCTCGTGGTCAGCGTGCCGTCTTCGGTCACGCTGCCCGTCCGCGTGCCGGTGATCGTCGCGGTGTCGTTGACCGCTGCCACGTTGACCGTCGCACTGCCCTGCGTCGTCGTGGTGCCGTCGCTCAGCGTATAGCTGAACGTCGCCGCGCCGTTGAAGTTCGGCGTCGGCGTGAAGGTCACCACCCCGCCGCTCAGCGACACGGTGCCGCCGATGCCGCTGCTGACCGCCGTGACGCTCAGCGTATCGCCGGTATCGACGTCGCTGTCGTTGGCGACAAGCTGCGCCGCGGTGAAGGTCGTCGGCTGGTCCTCGGTGGCGTTGAACGTGTCCGCCACCGCGACCGGCGCATCGTTGACCGCGGCGACTGCATAGCTCTGCGACGCCGCAGTCGCGGCCTGCCCGTCGGAGACCTGGTAGGTCAGCGTCATCGTGCCGTTGAAGTCGGCGGCAGGGGTGATCGTGTAGGTGCTGCCGTTGTCGACCACCGACCCGTTCGACGCGACAAGGTTGATCACCGACAGCGGGCCGCCGTCGACGTCCGAGAAGCCCTGAAGCAGGTCGGCCTTGCTTACGATATAGGCGGTGTCCTCGGTGCCTGCCGCCAGCGTCGCGGTGGCGGTGCCGGTCGGGGCATCGTTGACCGCCGCGACGTTGACCGTTGCGGTCCCCGTCGTCGACGTCGTGCCGTCGCTCACCGTGTAGGTGAAGGTCGCAGCGCCGTTGAAGTCCGTATCGGGCGCGAAGGTGAAGGTGCCGTCGGTGTTCAGCGACACGCTGCCACCGGTGCCGTTGATCACCGAGACCAGGGTCAGCGGCTCGCCGTCGACGTCGGTATCGTTGCCGATCAGCATCGAGGCGGCGAAGGTCGCCGGCGTGTCCTCGGTCGCCGACAGCGTGTCGGCATTCGCCACCGGCGCGTCGTTGACACCCGTCACCGTGATGGTGAGCGTGCCCGTGTCGGCGAGCGCGCCGTCGCTGACCTGATAGGCGACCGTCACGTCGCGCTGCTCGCCCGCGCCGAGGTCCTGATAGGCGGCCCCCGTCGCATCGAGCGTGTAGCTGCCATCGCTGTTGAAGGTCAGCCCGTCCGCCGTCGACGCGGTCGAATAGGTCAGCGCCCCGCTGTCGACATCGCCGTCGTTGGTCGCGACGCTGCCCGATAGGATCGCATCCTCCGCGACCGTGGCGTTATCGTCCACCGCCACCGGCGCGTCGTTCACCGCGGCGACCGTGATCGTCACCGTCGCCGCTGCGCTCGAAGCCGATCCGTCGCTGGCGGTGTAGGTGAAGCTGTCGGTGCCCGCGAAGTCGGCGTTGGGGGTGTAGGCGAACGACCCGTCGGCGTTGAGCACCAGGGCGCCGTTGGCCGGCCCGGTCCCGAGAACCGCGCTCAGCGACGGCCCATCGACGTCAATGTCGTTGGCCAGCACCCCTGCCGCGGACACGCTCAGGACGCCGTCCTCTGCTACCGCATAGCTGTCGTTCGCCGCGACCGGCGCGTCGTTCACCGGAGCGACCGCGATCGTCACGGTCGTCGGCGCGCTCGTCGCGGTGCCGTCCGACGCGGTGTAGGTGAAGGTGTCGTTCCCCGCGAAATTGCCCGTCGGCGTATAGGTGAAGGTGCCGTCGGCATTGAACGCCAGCGTGCCGTGCGACGGGCCGCTGACGAGCGTCGCGGTCAGCGTGCTCTCGACGTCGCTGTCGTTGGCGAGCACGCTGGAGCCGGCGAACACCGTGTCCTCGGTCGCGGTATAGCTGTCCGCCGCCGCGACCGGCACGTCGTTGACCGGGGTGACCGTCACGTTGACCGTTCCGGTGTCGGTCGCGGTGCCGTCGCTTACGACATAGTCGAAGCTTGCCGGGCCGTTATAGTCCGCATTCGGGGTGAAGGTGACGACGCCGTTCACCAGCGTCACCGTGCCGCCGCTCGCGTTGCCCACCGACTGGAGGCTCAGCGTGTTGCCGTTCGCGTCGGTGTCGTTGGCGGTGAGCTGCGCCGCGGTCAGCGTCAATGCGCTGTCCTCCGCGGTGGTGAAGCTGTCGTCGACCGCGACCGGGGGCACGTTGGAGCCGGTGACCGTGAAGCTGAGCGTGGCGGTGTCCGACAGCCCCTTGGCGTCGACGACGCGGTAGGTGAAGCTCTCGGTACCCGTGCCGGTGCCCAGCGCCAGCGTCTGCGGATCGCTCGGATCGACCGCATAGCTGTAGGTGCCGTCAGGATTGATCGTCAGCGTCCCGTAGGTGCCGGTCACCGTCTTGCCCGCGGGCACCGCATCGAACGTGCCGCCCGCCGCCTCTGCGCCGGTGCGGACGCCGTTGACCGCCAGCACGTCGCCCAGCGGGATATCGGCATCGGTATCGTTCGTCAGCACGTTGCCCGTCGCCGCCGCCGCCAGATCGTTCACCGCCACCGGCGCATCGTTGGTGGTCAGCGCGATCGCGAACGGACCGTCGTTGCCGGTGTTGCCGGTAAAGGTGACGTTCTCGATCGCGGTGGCGATCACCTGCTGCGTCGCGGTCTCGAACATGTAGGCCGAACCGACGCGGGTGATCGTGTAGTCGCTCCAGGCGCCGTCGAGCACCAGGGTATCGGTGCCCGAACCGCCGTTGACGCTGTCGTTGCCGGGGCCGGTGTAGATCACGTCGTTGCCCGAGCCGCCGTTCAGCGTGTCGTCGCCCGCGCCGCCATAGATCAGGTCGTTGTCCGATCCGCCGTCGATGCTGTCGTCGCCGTCGCCGCCGAAGACCGTATCGTTGCCCGCACCTGCCAGCACCGAATCGTCGCCCGCGCCCGCATCGATGTCGTCGTCGCCGCCTGCGCCCGAGATGCTGTCGTCGCCGTCGCCGCCGGTGATATCGTCGGCGCTGGAGCCGCCGTTCAGGACGTCGTCGTCGGCCGTGCCCATGACGATCTCGTTGGTGCCGGTGACCGTCACGACGATCTGCTGGGTCGCCGCCGAGCTGCTCGCCGCGTCCTTCACCCGCACCGTATAGGTCAGGGTGAGCGTCTGCTCCTCGCTCAGCTGGTTCACCGAGGCCGCGCCGGGGTCGTAGGTGTAGGATAGGTTCGCGCCCGCGCCATCGGGCACGACGCTGCCGAAGGTCAGCGCGGACCCGCCATTCTCGCCGGTGGTCAGGTTCGTGACCAGTCCGGCCGGTGGCGCGTTGGGGCCGTTCCAGGTCGCGACGACGCTCACGATCTCGCCGGTGACGGCATTGCCGGTGTCGACGTCGTTGACCGCCAGCGTGCCGCCGACCGGGCCGTAATTGTCGTTCGCCGTTCCGGTCGATTCTTTGAAGGCGAAGACCGGGGCCGCCGTCGTGGTCAGCACGGGCGCATCGTTGGTGCCTGCGACCGAGACGCTGAGCGTCGCGACGTCGCTCTGCCCGGCGTTGTCCGCGACGCGGTAGGCGAAGCGATCGATGACGGTCGCACCGGCCGCCAGCGCCTGCGTCGCTGCACGGCTGTTATCGAGCGCGTAGCTGTAGCTGCCGTCGGTGTTGATCGTCAGCACGCCGTAGATGCCGTCGACGGTCGTGCCGTTCGCCACCGCGGCGAGCGTCGCCGAACCCTCGGCACCCGCCCCCGCTGCGGTCACCCGCAGCGTGTCGCCGAACTGCGCATCGCTGTTGGTATCGTTGGTGAGGACGTTGCCTGCGGTCGATGCATCGACGTCCTCCTTCACGGGGTCGGCGACCGGGTTGGCGTCGTCCGCCGCGACCGGCGCGTCGTCGGGCAGGGCGGCAATGGCGAAGCTCTGCCCGCCGATTTCGACGAACTCGACTCCGCTGACGGTGTCGGTGCCCTCCGCGGCGCTCACGATCGTGTAGCTGCCGTCGGCGTTCGCGGTCGTGGTGTAATCGGCGAAGGTGCCGCCGAGCACATAGGTGTCGTTGCCGCCGCCGCCGACGATCGCATCGTTGCCCGCGCTGGCGAAGAGACGGTCGTTGCCGCCGTTCGCCTGCAGCAGTTCGGAGCCCGTGCCGCCGGTCAGCGTGTCGTTCCCCTGGGTGCCGAGGACGGTGATCGCCGCCGCGATGCCCGTGCCGCCGCCGGTGTTGCCGGTCGCCGCCAGATCGAAGCTCTGCCCGGTCGTCACGTTCTGCAGGTTGAAGTCGCTGTCGACGTCGGTGAAGACGTTGTTGCGGATGCCGGTGATCGTGGTCGTGACCGGGGTGCCGATCGAAATGCCGCTGCCTGACGTGGTGAACAGGTTGTTTTCGACCACCGTCTTGCCGTCGTCATAGCTGTCGAGATTGATACCGCCGCGGACGTTGTCGAACGCGTTGGCCACGATGTTCAGCGACGCGGTGCGACCGTCGGACCAGATCGCCGAGGACCAGTTTGCGGTGCCGAACTTGTCGCCTGCACCCTGTTGCGCCCCGGTAAACGCGTTGTTCGCGATCACCACGTCGCCGGTCGCAGCGGTGGCGAGCAGGATCGCGCGGTCGACCGACGAACCGACGCCCGCGGTCGAGTAGAACAGGCTGTTGCGTACCGTGACATCGGCGGCACCCTGCACCGTGATGCCGACGAAGCCTGCTGCTGTGCCCGAGCCATTGAGGATCTCGACGCCGTCGATCGTCACGTCGGCGGTGATCGTCAGCTGTCCGGCGAGGACGGATTCCGCCCCTCGGCCCACTGCGCCCGTGTTGCCCGCCTGCGCACCCTTGATCGTCACCGCCTTGTCGATCGTCGTGTTGCCGGCATAGCTGCCCGCCGCGATCACGATGGTGTCGCCGCTCTGCGCGTCCAGCACCGCGGCGGCCAGCGTGTCGTAGCCGCCGTTGCCGACGAGCAAGGTCCTCGCCGCGCCGTCCGAGACGATCTCGACGTCGTCGAGCGCGTCGATGCCGTCGCTCGAGGTGACGGTCCAGCCGCTGCCGCTCGTCGCAAGCGTGTACCCCGCCGTGACGACCGCGGTGTCGGTGCCCGCGCCGCCGAACAGCGCGTCATTGTCCGCGCCGCCCACCAGCGTGTCGTTGCCCGCACGCCCGATCAGCACGTCGGCACCGCCGCGGCCCTCGAGCAGGTCGTTGTCGGCATGGTTCACGTTCAGCTGGTTGCCGTCGAGCAGGTCGGCGTAGCTCGATCCGCTCAGGTGATCGTTGCCGTCGCCGCCGAGCACGTCGACATAGGCGCCGGTCTGCGCATCCACCGCGGTCTCTGCATCGAAGGTCACGTCGACCGTTTCGTTGCGGAAGTTGAACTCCTCGCCCGCGTTGTTGAAGTCGTTGTCCGTGATCGTCAGCCCGACCGTGTCGACCCCCGCCGCCACCGCCGTACCGGTGGTGGTGAACAGATTGTCGCTGACCACCGCGGTCGAGTCGCCGCTCATGTCGAGGTTCACGCCGCTGCGGCTGTATTCGATGGTGTTGCCGGTGACCGTCAGGTCGACTCCGCCGCCATCGAACCACACCGCGCGGCCCCACGATCCGCCGCTGTAGCCGCTGGCGAAGGCGCCGGTGATGTAGTTATCGTTGATCGTGATCGCCCCTTCGGCAATGACCGAAGTGGCGATCGCGCGATCGTCGCGCCCGTTCGCGGCGCCGTTGACCTCCGAATAGAAGACCGAATGCTCGACGACATGGCCGTCGCCCGCGCCGCCGGTGCGGATGTACAGGATCGGATCGCTCGCGCCGCCGTTGCTGGTTGCGGCGGTGTTGACGAAGCGGACGCCGTCGATCGTGACCGCCGCGGTGGCGACGATGTCGTGCCGCCCGATCAGGTTGGTCTCGCCCGCCGACGCCGCACCGCGGCCCGCGGCATCGCCGTCCTCGCCGAGATGCGCGCCGAGCAGGGTGACGCCGACGTCGAACTGCAGGTTCTCGGTATAGGTGCCCGCCGCCGCGCGGATGGTGTAGCCGTCCTGCGCCGCGTCGATCGCCGCCTGGATCGTCGCAAACGTGCCCACGATCGCGCCGTTGCCGTCGAACAGCTGCACTGCGTCGCCCGCGCTCAGCGTGGTCGTGGTCGCGCCGTCGGTGAAGGCGATCTTCTCGACGCCGGCCAGCGTGTCGGTGCCGCCGCTGGCGGTCGTCACCTGAGTGAAGCCGGTGTAGCGGCCCTGCGCATCCTGCGTGCCCGTGACGGTTGCCGCACCTGCCGCGCCCTCGAACTGCGCGGTGTCGGTGCCG
Source organism: Sphingomonas sp. (assembly GCF_964263785.1). Taxonomy (GTDB): domain Bacteria; phylum Pseudomonadota; class Alphaproteobacteria; order Sphingomonadales; family Sphingomonadaceae; genus Sphingomonas. Next base: position 36,408 of record NZ_CAXVWL010000108.1, on the reverse strand, counting down.
TCGCCGCCGGTCAGCGTGTCGTCACCCGCGCCGCCCGCCAGTTCGTTGTCCGCGCCGTTGCCGACGATCGACAGCGCACCGGTATAGCCATTGGCGTCGAACTTGGCGGTGTCGCCATTAAGCTGCACGTCGACCGGCGCGCTGCCGAGCGAAGGCGGATTCGTGGCGTCGAACGCCAGCGTCATGCCGGCGGTTTTGCCCGTGCTGTCTTCGATCACGAAATGCGCCACGCGCGAATCGCCGATCGCGACGCCGGAAAGCGTGATCCGGTTCTCCTGCTCCACTACCCCGTAGCCGTAGGTGTCGTAGACCGACACCGCAGCGTCGGTGCTCGTCACCGACCCCCCGGAGATGACCAGGTCGCCCGGGTTGTTGGCCAGGCGATAACCGTAGAACGCACCGGTGATGTCGTTGTCGGCGACGGTCACCGTCGCCCCGTTGAAGATCGACCAGATGCGAATGCCGTTGCTGTTTTCCTGAACCGCATGCGCGCCGACGCCGATGTCGTTGTTCGACACCTCGAAAGCCGCGGCCGCGCCGTAATGATTGTTGATGAAGATGCCGAGCTGCGCGCTGATCGTGTTGCCGCTGATCCGCGTCACCGCATGGTCGACGGGATCGCCGACGCCCAGGCTGATCGTCTCCACGCCGGTGCCGACATCGGTCATGACGTTGTCGAGGACGTCGGTGTACGCTTCCTGCCCGAAATAGACCGCATCGCGCAGGTTGCCGTCGGACCCGATCCCCGCGATGTCGTGAAAGGTGTTGCCCGACACCACGCTGCCGCCGCTCACGCCCGGATTGCCCGGCTGGTTGATCGAGTTGAAGTTCATGACGCCGACGCTTTGCGCCGCCGACAGGTCGTTGCCCGTGACATGCAGCCCGTCGATCGCGACGCCGCCGCCACGCGCATCCTGGTAGTTGGACACGAGCCGCGCCGCGTGGCTCACCGTGCCGTCGGGCATCGCCACACCCGCGCCGCCGCTATCCAGCGCCGAATTGGTCCCGGTGATGGTCAGCCCCTGGATCGTGACGTTGTCGGCCAGCACGGTAACGACGTTGCCGTCGGTCGCGTCGCTGCTCGCCGGCCGGATCGTGGTCGCATGGTTCGCCGCACCCACCAGGGTGACGCCCGCGGTCTGGATCACGACGTCCTCTGCGTAATCGCCCGCCGCAATGCGCACCGTGCCGCCGACCGAGGCCGCGTTCACCGCCGCCTGGATGGTGTCGAAGGTACCGGTCAGGTTGCCGCCAGCGTCGAACAGCTGCACCGGCTGGGCCGGATCGAGCACCAGTGCACCGCCGTTGAAGGCGAGCTTCTCGATGCTGACCAGCGTGTCGGAGCCCTCCGGCCCGGATACCGTGGTGAACCCGGTTACCCGGCCGTCCCCATCGACGCTGACGCCGACCGTATAGGCCGATCGCGCGCCGTAATAGAGCGCGGTGTCGGTCCCCGTGCCGCCGTCGAGCAGGTCGGCGCCGCCGCTGCCCGCCAGGATATCGTCGCCGCCCAGGCCGCTGAGCGTGTCGTCGCCGGGGGTGAAGGACACGATCACGTCGTTGCCCGTCGTCCCGGTCTGGCTGTTGCCGGTGTAGCTTCCTGCGACGCCGCCGTTCGGTACGCTCACCTGGATGCCGGGGCTGTCGCCAGTGACCACGTTGTTGGTGACGTCGGTTCCCGAACCGCGCACGCGCAGCGCGAAGCTGTAATCGACCAGGGTCGATCCGCTGAAGACATTGTTGTCGATCGTCGAATCGGCGGCATCGATCGTCACCAGCTGATTGCCGCGGAACGTGCTCGATGGATTGCCTTCGTCGTTCAGCGCCTCCGCACCCGTCGTGCCGGAAACGAGATTGTTGCTGAAGATGACGTCGCTGGAGCCCGGGTTGATCGCGACGAGCTGACGCGGCACGTTGTTGCCTGCGGCGAACTGGCCGACCGAGAATGCGCTGACGTACTGGCCCTCGAAGGTCTGGCCCGAGAAGGTGTTGCCGTCGATCACGACGTGCGCGACGTTCGCGCCATATTCGGTGACCAGCCCCAGGTCGCCGCGCGCGACCACCTCGTTGCCGGCGATCGACAGCGTGTCATGCGCACCGCGAAGATAGATCGCCGCCTTCTCGCCCACGCCGTTGCCGTTGAGGCCAAGAATGGTGAAGCCGTGATCCGCCGTGCCGATGGTGACGTGGTCCGCGCCCGCCTTGAGTTCGATCGCGCCCTGCTCGCCGCCGGTCTGCACGCCCGCAATGGTGGTCGCGCCGCGGCCGTTGACCGACAGCAGCGTGACGTTGTCGCGCGCGATCACGACGTTCTCGGCATAATTCCCGTCGGCGACGACGATCGTAACCGCCGCGCTGCCCGTGCCCGCCGCATCCACCGCCGCCTGGATCGTTCCGAAGGTGCCGATCAGGTGGTTGCTCGCGTCGAACAGCTGGACCGGATCGGCCAGGCTGAGCGTGCGGTCCGCGAACTGGAGCCGCTCGATGCCGCTCAGCGTGTCCGCGCCATCGGCGACCGAAACGCCGGTGAAAGCCGTCAGCCGCCCATTCGTTGTCGACCCGGCGACCACCGCGTCCGCGGCATCGACCGTGTACACCGCCGTGTCGTCGCCTGCGCCGCCGTCGAGCGAGTCGTTCCCCGCGTCTCCGGTCAGCACGTCGTTACCGTCGCCGCCGCTGAACGAATCCGCCCCGTTAGAACCCGCCAGCGTGTCGGCGAACTGCGTGCCGGTGACGGCGAACCCGTTGTCGGTGCTGAACGTGCCGCCCGTCGCGACCTCTTCAGGCGCGAAATGGATGCCCTCACGCGTGATGCCGGTGAAGGTGTTCCCGGTCAGCGTCGCAGTGTCGAGGCCCAGCGCGCCGCCGACATAGCTGGCCGCATAGATGCCGTAGGTCGCGTTCGCGAAGGTGTTGCCGTCGACGGCGATGTTCACTCCTGCAGTGTCGCTGACGTCGACCCCGGCGAACTCGCCCGCCGCGCCGACGCCGGTGATCGTGTTGCCCGAGATGGTCAACTGCGCGCTGGGCTCATAGGCGAGGATCCCCGCGGCGTAATATGCGACGCCGCCGTTCGGCACCACATAACCAAGGCCGCCGACCGTGTTGCCGGAGATCGTGCCCGATGCGTCGCCGATCTGGATGCCGTTCTGGCCGGTGAGCCCGGTCGCGCCGATACCCGCGACGCTGTTGTCGTGGAAATCGACCGCGACCGCGAAAATCAGCACGCCGGTCTTCTGAAAGTCGCTGATCGCGCTGTTCGCCACTTCGACCGCCAAACCGCTGGTACCGGTGCCGTCGATGAACAGCCCGGAGCCGCGCTGGTCGCCGAAATAGTTCGGCGTCGGGCTGTCGCCGATCTTGGCGACATCGACGTTGTCGAGCGTGCCCGAAGACTGCAGATAAGCGACTCCGGTCAGCTCATAGCCGTTGCTGGCGCCGCCATCGGCCGCGCGCATGCTGTCGCCGTTGTAATCGCCGTCGATTGCGATGTTGCGAAGGACAATGCCGGTCGATCCGGTCACGCCGACGACGGCGTACACCGCTTCGCCGTAACGGCCCGAGGTCCCGCTCGAACCGAGCACGTCCGGTGACTTGACGGTGACGGTCGCGCCCACGGCCGCCTCGATCGTCAGGTTCGCGCGCCCGCTCACCGTCACCTGCTCGACGTACACGCCGTCCGCCACCAGGATCGTGTCGCCGTCCGCCGCCGCGTCCACCGCCGCCTGGATCGTGGTGTAGCTGCCCTCCTTGTCGACCAGCAGAATCGTGCCGGTCGTGCCGCGCACCTTGTCGAAATGGGCGATCGTGTCGGTGCCGTTGCCGCCGTCGGTGGTTACCGTCCAGACGCCGTTGCCCGAATAGCTGAGCTCGTCGGTGGTGATCGCCTCGTTGAACGACAGCACCTCGATGTCCTCGTCGCCGATGAACGCCTCGTTCGCGCTTGTGCTGGCGAAGATCAGCTCGCCGTCGGCGGCGCTGAGGGTCGCGAACACCTGTCCGTCCACGGTGGAACCGGACGCCGCCAGAACCCCGGACACCGTGTCATGGACATAGAGTACGCGCTCGACGCCGGTGAACTGGTTGTCGTCGATGGTGATGTCGAGCCCGGCGAGCGACGGCGCAGGCTTGTTCGCCTCGGAATAGCTGGACGTGCGGATCGCGGCGTCGCTATCGCGAAAGATATTGTCCTCGATCACGATCGGCCCGGTGAAGGCGGGCAGGACGAAGACGATGCCCGCGGCATAGCCATCGACCGCAACGTCGTCGCGCGCGATATTCTGGAAGGTGTTGCCGCTGAGCGTCAGGTCGTGCGACGCGCCGGCCAGCACGATGCCGTTATCGACGTTGTCGAACATGTTGCCGGTAACGCTGCCCGCGACGCCGTTGAGGTTCATCACCACCGGCTGATCGTTGCCCGCGGCGGCGTTCTCGATGCCTGTGAACACGTTGCGCGCGATGTCGACGTCGCCTTCGCTGAACAGCTGGATGAACGAGGAATTGCCGGTCAGTTCCACCTTGTTGTCGGTAAAGGTGAAGTCGAATGCACCCGCGTCGCTGCCGAAGTAGATCGCGTTGGGCCTGGAGTCGCCGACCTTGAGGATGCTGTTGGCGATCGTGAAATCGGCAACATTGTGCGATGCCACGATCTGGTCGGCCTGCATCGTGAAACCATCGAAGCTGACGGTCAGTCCAGGAGCGGCGATGTTGAACAGCGTCGATCCGACAGAACTCTTCAGCACGGTCTCCGCGGTCCGATTGCCCGCCGTGCCCGCCTTTTCGTTCTGCTCGCCGAAGAAGCCGAGCGACTTGGTGATGTTGAGCGGGGTGGACAGATCGTACGTACCGTCGGCGTCGACGAAGATCGAATAGCCGTCCAGCGTCGTCGCCGAATCGATCGCCTCCTGGATCGTTGCGTACTGACCGACCTGGTTGTTGATGGTCGGCGTGGACGTGCTGTAGACGAAAACGGTGGCGGCCATGGGAAGTCTCCGGGAAATACGATGCGCACGCGGCGATGCTGCCGCAAAAGCCGTTGTCGACGGCGCGGGATTGGCCTTTGCGGCCGGGAATCAGAATAAGCGCACGCTGCGAATAGCGTGCGCCGGTCACGAACGGGTCAGGAGGGCGGCGACGTGGCGCTCGCCTGGCGAACACGATGCGCGCCGACAACAGCCAATGATATTACGCAACTGACCATCGAAATGCCCCCGTGCTTGGTCGGGCGGACACGCATGCAACCACGTAGATGTCGTGGCGGGCAGGAGATCGCGTTGCTGCGATCGGACGGGGTCTAGTCGACGGCGCCTCGGATCCCCCCGCCACGCCGTTCGATGTCTCTTGGCCCAAGGGCCCGACCAAACCTCTCCTGCCGGTGATTTGCAAACGAGTTTTGCCTTAACCGGTTGTTCACAATTCCCATGACTTCGATGATAAGTCCAGAGCGCCAAGTGACAATTTCGTCCTATTTGGCGGTAAAAAGAGGGACTTGTCTCCTGCTGGCACAGTGCGGCACAAGCATGGGCGACCGACAACCATGATTGCCTCGGGTTCCGTAACGTCAAGCAACTGTAGTAAAAAACGGACATAGTCTTGCCGTTTGCTCGCCTCATGACAGACCGCCTGCCGCGCCCCTTGTGTTGCTCGAATGTCACACTACCTTTCGGGCACGCCAGCAGGGACATTGGACAGCATGAACCTCGAAAAATTCACCGATCGTGCCAAGGGCTTTCTCCAGTCCGCGCAGACCGTCGCCATCCGCATGAACCATCAGCGGATCACCCCCGACCACATCCTCAAGGCGCTGCTGGAGGACGAGCAGGGCATGGCCGCCGGGCTGATCGGCGCCGCCGGTGGCGACGCGAAACGCGCGGTCGCGGCGGTCGATGCCGATCTGGCGAAAGTCCCCGCGGTCAGCGGATCGGGCGCGCAAACCCCGCCAGGGCTGGAGAACGACGCGGTGCGCGTCCTCGACCAGGCCGAGCAGGTCGCGGCCAAGGCGGGTGACAGTTTCGTCACCGTCGAGCGGCTGCTGCTGGCGCTCGCCTTGTCGAACACCGGCGCGGGCAAGGCGCTGAAAGGCGCAGGCGTTACCCCCGAGGGGCTCAATACCGCGATCAACGCGCTTCGCCAGGGCCGCAACGCCGACACCGCGGGCGCGGAGGACCGCTACGACGCACTCAAGAAATTCGCGCGCGACCTCACGCAAGCCGCGCGCGACGGCAAGCTCGATCCCGTCATCGGCCGCGACGAGGAAATCCGCCGCACCATCCAGATTCTCGCGCGCCGCACCAAGAACAATCCTGCGCTGATCGGCGAACCCGGGGTCGGCAAGACCGCGATCGCGGAAGGCCTGGCGCTGCGCATCGCCAACGGCGACGTGCCCGACACCTTGAAGGACCGGCGGCTGATGTCGCTCGACATGGGCGCGCTGATCGCAGGCGCTAAATATCGTGGCGAGTTCGAGGAGCGGTTGAAGGGCGTGCTCGACGAGGTGAAGGCCGCCGAGGGCGACATCGTCCTGTTCATCGACGAGATGCACCAGCTGATCGGCGCGGGCAAATCCGAAGGCGCGATGGACGCGGGCAATCTGCTGAAACCCGCATTGGCGCGTGGCGAGCTGCACTGCGTCGGCGCGACCACGCTCGACGAATATCGCAAGTATGTCGAAAAGGACCCCGCGCTCCAGCGGCGGTTCCAGCCGGTCTTCGTCGGCGAACCGACGGTCGAGGACACCGTCTCGATCCTGCGCGGATTGAAGGAGAAGTACGAGCTCCACCACGGCGTCCGCATCACCGACGGCGCTTTGGTCGCCGCGGCGACGCTGTCGAACCGCTACATCACCGATCGCTTCCTGCCCGACAAGGCGATCGACCTGATGGACGAGGCCGCGAGCCGCATCCGCATGGAGGTGGAGAGCAAGCCCGAGGAGATCGAGACGCTCGACCGCCGCATCCTCCGCCTCAAGATCGAGCGCGAGGGGCTGAAGCGCGAATCGGACGCGGCATCGCAGGATCGGCTCGGCACCATCGAAGGCGAGCTCGCCAACCTGGAGCAGCAGTCCGCCGAGCTCACCCAGCGCTGGCAGGGCGAAAAGGACAAGATCGCGGGCGAGGCCAAATTGAAGGAGCAGCTCGACGCCGCGCGGCTCGAGCTGGAGCAGGCGCAACGCTCGGGCGATCTCGCCAAGGCGGGCGAGCTTTCCTACGGCCGCATCCCCGCGCTGGAGAAGCAGCTGGCCGAAGCCGCAGGCGCGACGGAGGGCGCGATGCTGCGCGAGGAAGTCACCGCCGACGATATCGCCGGCGTGGTCAGCCGCTGGACGGGCATCCCGGTCGATCGCATGCTCTCGGGCGAGCGCGAGAAACTGCTCGCGATGGAGGAGGCGATCGGCAAGCGCGTGATCGGCCAGCGCCAGGCCGTCCACGCGGTCTCCACCGCGGTCCGCCGCGCGCGCGCGGGGCTCCAGGATCCGGGCCGCCCGCTCGGCTCGTTCCTGTTTCTCGGGCCCACCGGCGTCGGCAAGACCGAGCTGACCAAGGCGCTCGCCGAATTCCTGTTCGACGACCCGAGTGCGATGGTCCGCATCGACATGAGCGAGTTCATGGAGAAGCACGCGGTCGCCCGCCTGATCGGCGCCCCTCCCGGCTATGTCGGCTATGAGGAAGGCGGCGTGCTGACCGAGGCAGTCCGGCGCCGCCCGTATCAGGTGATCCTGTTCGACGAGGTCGAGAAGGCGCACGGCGACGTGTTCAACGTGCTCCTCCAGGTGCTCGACGACGGGCGGCTGACCGACGGCCAGGGTCGCACGGTCGACTTCAGCAACACGCTAATCATTCTCACTAGCAACTTGGGAAGCCAGATACTCGCGTCCATGCGCGATGATGAAGAAGTTTCGACGGTGGAACCGCAGGTGATGGACATCGTCCGCGCCCACTTCCGCCCCGAATTCCTCAACCGCCTCGACGAGGTGATCCTGTTCCACCGCCTGGGGCAAGCGCATTTGGCGCCGATCGTCGACATTCAGGTCGCACGCGTCGGCAAGCTGCTGGCGGACCGCAAGGTGACGCTCGACCTCACCGACGCGGCGCGCGCGTGGCTCGGCCGGGTCGGCTACGACCCGGTCTACGGCGCCCGCCCCCTCAAGCGCGCGGTCCAGCGCTACCTCCAGGACCCGCTCGCCGACATGATCCTGCGCGGCGAGGTGAAGGACGGCGCGCGCGTGGCGGTCGACGAAGGCGAGGGAAGCTTGGTGCTGGCCACCTCATAAAAAAAAAGGGGGCCGGTCGCCCGGCCCCCTCCACGATCGCATTGGCGTTTCGCCTAGAAGCGAAGCTGGAACTGCACGCGTGCGGAGCGCGGCGCCTGATAGCCGGTCGGTGCGCGATAGTCGCTGCGCACCGAACCATCGTCGTTGGTACCGAACTCGTTCGCGTCGCTGACCGACTTCGAATTGAAGACGTTGAACACATCGAACCGGACGAGTCCTGTAAAGCCGACCGACGTCGGGAGCGTGATCGCGGCAGTCAGATCGATCGTCTTGCTCCAATCGGTCTTGAACCCCGTACCGCGGCGCACCTGAACGATCGGGTTTGCCGCCGCAATTTCGCCATTCGCCAATGGGCAATAGCGCGATGCCGCGCCATAAGCCGCGTTGATCGTGTTGCCTAGCGGCGAGAAGTTGCGCGGCAGCCAGCCGAAGCAGCCGAAGCTGCGCGGCGACTGGACATCGACGTTAGCACCGAAATTCAGCCAATCGAACACCTGATAGCTACCATAGAGCTTGAAGTTGTGCCGCCGGTCATTGGGCAGGTAGCCGTACGATCCCAGCGTCAGCTCTGGCTGATCGAAGTCCTGGGTCAGGCCGGCATCGGTCTGGCCGTTATCCGACGTGACCGACCCTTCGTAGTTACCGACCGTCTTCGAAAAAGTGTACGATCCGGCCAGGCTCCAGGTGCCGTCGAACGTCCGATCGAATTTCGCCGTGATCGCGCGATACTCGCGTTTCGCCTTCGGGTATCCAAGATTGGTCAGCGTCACCGTCGGCGTAGTGCCGTCGGGCAGCGTCAACTGCGTCGTAATATCGGAACCCGGGTTATTCAGGACATATTGCGCGAAGCCATAATAAATCTTTGCGCAAGCACGGGCGGTAAACCCTTTCGATGCGCAATAAACGCGCGCCGCGCCGTCAACCGCCGAGTCCTCCAGCGCCCGGTTGAGCTTGGAAATGGTGCCGTATACGCCCACCGTTATCCGGCTGCCGATCCGCCGCTCGAAACCGAGGATGTACTCGTCAGCCGATTGCGACTTCAGGTTCGACGCAACCGTGCTTGCGGTCTCCTTGGTCGTACCGTTCGAGGTGACCGTGCAGTTGTCGACCGCGCCGTAGAGCGGATCGGGCCGCAGGCAGTCGCCCACGCCCAGCAGCGGCGCGCCCAGTATAGGCTGACCGTTCGCCCCGAGGCCGTTGAACTCGTAATAGGAGTTCACATCGTATTCGGCACCGCCGAGACGGATGTTGGTGTTCGCCGCGATCGGCAAGAAGAGCCGCGAGAACGAGCCATAGACCTTGGTACGGCCGTCGCCGATCGGATCGAACGTTGCACCGAGACGCGGACCCCATTGGTTGCCCGACTTATAAAAGGTGACATCGTCGATGTTGTTGTTCTGGAACCGATCGTTGCGGACGCCGAGTTGCAGCGTCAGCCGATCCGCGAACAGCGTCCAGCTATCCTGGAGATAGAAGGCCTCGTTCTTGATGTGGAACGTGCCGCCGGTCTCAAACTTGCGTGCCTGGACGCAATCGACACCGGTAATGCATAGGTCGCTGTCGGCGCCGAAAATCTGGTAGCCGTAGCCGCCGGTATAGCGCGTGTCGCCCGTTGTTGTCAGATTCTCCCGGTCATAACCGAAGCGGAAGTGATGACGCCCTAGCAGATTCACGTAAACGTCGGCGTCGGCGCGATAGAACTCACGCTTGTCCTTGTTGGTGTTGATCACCTGGGTCGGATTGGAACCGGGCACCAGGAACGGATCGCCACGATCGTCCTCGACATAGGCTATGTTCGGAATTGACGAAATCGTGTTGTCGCGATCCCGGCTCTGGCCATAAGCCCCCGAAAGCGTGAACCAGCTCGTGAAGCTGCCGGTATAGCGAGCGACGAAATTGTCACCACCAAAACCCAGACGATCGGACGAGATGAAATCTCCCAGCTGATTGGTGTCCGAGTTATAGTTGAAAGTCCGATCGTTCTCCGTACCCTTGGTGCGGAAATAGGTGAATTCCAGCCTCTGCCCATCGGTAATGATCGCGTCGACCTTGCCCGCGAAGAACGGGCTGGTCGTGCGTGTGGTCAGATAGGTCGGATTGCGAGCGTTGGTGCCGCCGTCGCCGGTCCGCACGTCGCGCGACTCATACAGGCCATAAAAGAACAGATGGTCCTTGATGATCGGACCCGACAGATAGAAGTCGCTCTGCAGATTGTAGTCGCTGTCGTTGTCGTTGTCGTTGGTCAGCGTGTTCTTCGCCTTGCTGTAGAAGGAGTTCGGCTGGTAGCTGACGATCGTGCCGGCATGGAAGGTGTTCGATCCCGACTTGGTCGTGGCGTTGACGAAGCCACCGGTGCTGCGCCCGAACTCGGCGGGATAGCCGCCGTCCTTGACCTCGACCGTGTCGTAGAATTCGAACGGCACGCGGTTGGCGCCGAGCAGCGTGCGGAAGTTGGTGACGTTCAGCCCATTGATGAAATACTGGTTCTCGCCGACGGACGCACCGCCGACCGACGGCAGATCGCCGAACGCTGAGTCGCCGCGCGCGGTGCCGGGGGTCAACTGGACGATCGAGTTCAGCGTACGCCCCGTGGGCACGCGGTTCGAAATGTCGCTTACGTTGATGACGCCGCCGGTCGTGGTCTGCTCGAAATCGGCGACCTGCGTGCGCGACCCGGTCACCACGATGTCGCCACCCGCGCTCGTGTCCGAGGCCGGAGCGGACGCGTCGGCGACCGGTGCGAGCGTGAAGGCGTTGCCCGATGCGCTCTGGCTGAGCGACACGTTCGCATCGGTAAACGCCTGATATCCGTCGGCCGTGATGGTGAAGGTATACGAACCGATCGGCAGCTGCGGAATGCGGTAGGAACCGTCCGCGCCCGTGGTCGCACGGCGGCTGAAGCCTTGTGCGTTCGATCGCACTTCGACCGTTGCGCCAGCCACGGCACCGCCGTCGGCTCGCTGCACACGCCCGGATGCGGTGACGTTCTGGAAATCCTGTGCCGCCGCCGGAGCGGCGATCATCGTCGTGGCGCCGACCCCGGCGCCGAGTAGCGCGAGTGCCTGAAGCGCGGTGGTGGTACGCAGCATGCGCTGCCGCGGGTTGGTGAAGATCATCATGTGACGCAAACCCTTTTGTTGACGGGGTCGCCGGTTGGCCGGCCGATCCGCGATACCGCTGCCGTCGTGTTCCCGACGGTTACGAATGACGTCAATTTTGCCGAGCGGAGTATGACTGTAAAGCTGTCATTTCCAAATCAAGCCCACTTCACTGCCGTCTGTGGCATTTGCGTCACATCGGCAAACCGGCGCTTATGGTTCGTCAACGGGCGATCGGCAGCGCAACCGAAAGCGGATCGAGCTTGGCGCCCTGCCATTGCAGGCTCCAGTGGAGGTGCGGACCGGTCGCGCGGTCTTGCCCGCAGCGCAGATAACCTGCCCCTGTCAACCGCCGTCGCCTACCCTCACGCTGATCCGCGACAGGTGCAGGAAGGCGCTGTTCAGCCCCATGCCGTTATCGAGCATCAGCAAATTGCCCTCCAGCGTGAAGGGACGACCGATCGCGAGGATCAGAAGGCCGTGCGCGGCGCGAGCACCTGGGCGCCGGTCGGCACCGCGATGTCGGTGCCGGACGATAGCTGCCGGGCTTGCCCTGATACACACGCTGCGCTCCGAACTGCCCGGAAATGCGCCCGGTCGCGGGCCAACGCAGCGGCTGGCGCCAGCCTTGCGGATCGATGGAAAGCGCGTGCGGTGGCGTTGACGGCGAGTTCGGCGCGGCACACGGCATCGCTCTTGCCAGTACGATACGGCGTATCGCGCGCTCGATCCGCCAAGCGCGCGATACGACCGTCAGCGAGACAATCTCCGCACCGAAGGCGTAGTGCTGGTCAAGTTGCGCCTGCCGCCCGCCGCCGCGGTCGAAGCCGATCAGGAAGCTGCCGTCGGCAGCGATCGGCACCGCGAGGCGGTCCAAGGTCAGCGCGGTTGCGCCGGGCGACACCTGCCCGCGCACGAGCCCGCCCTCAGTTGGCACGCCGATCAAATCGTGGCGGCAAGGGTTTGATTGCAACGATCGGCGCCAGAGCGACTTCGACCGTCTGCGGCGCAGGCGCGACGCAACCGATGACCAGCACTCCCGCCGGCAATCCCTCACCGTGGGCTGAGCGCCTCGCTGGCGATGGCGGCGGAGGCGAAGGCGGACTGGGCCGCGGGGCTCCAGTAGCGCAGGTCCTCCAGCGCGATCCGGGCGCCCGATACCGCGCAGATCACGTGGTCGCCGGGGGTGAGGACACGAAAGCCGTTGGCCATGTAATGGAGCCGTGCGGGGCGATTGGAATTGGACATCAACATCGGGACGGGAGCTCGGGTCAGAGGAGCGTGGGCTGCTCGGCTGGGCCGCGGTCATAGGCGCGTGGCGTGGCACGCTCAACCCGTACGTCGAGCGTGCCGTCGGCAAAGCGCAGCGTCAGCGCGGCCGCGCTGCGTGCCGCATCGGCGTTCGACAGCGTGGCACCGCCGACGCGTGCGGTGACGCGGGCATAGCCGCGCTCCAGCACCCGGTCGGAATTGAGCGATCCCGCGAGCCGCCACGCCGCGTCGAGGCGCGCGCGGTCTCGCTCCAGGCCGCGAAGCAGGATCGCGGGCCTGAGCGCTCCGCTTGCACGATCTAGCGTCCCACGGGCGATCGTCGCGCGGCGCTCCAGTCCCCGGTCGAGCCGCGCGCCCGCCTCATCGGCGCGCTGACGCTGGGGGCCGAGCAGCGCGTCGCGTTTGGGCATCACGCGCACCAGCGCCTCCAGCCGCTCGCGCCCGCGCTCGACGTAGCGGCGGGCGCAGCGTTCGGTGCGGGTGGCCTGGGCCGCGATGGTCAGGCGCAGGTCGGCGAGCACCGGCACCGCGATCTCCGCCGCCGCAGTAGGGGTGGGCGCGCGCAAATCGGCGGCGAAATCGCACAGGGTGGTGTCGGTCTCGTGTCCCACCGCGGAAATGACGGGAATGGAGCAGCCGGCGACCGCGCGAACGACGGCCTCCTCGTTGAACGCCCACAGATCCTCGGTCGAGCCGCCGCCGCGCGCGACAATGACCAGGTCGGGTCGCGGTACCGGGCCGTCCTGCGGCAGGGCGTCGAACCCGCGCACCGCAGCTGCGATCTCCGCGGCGGCACCATCGCCCTGGACCTTGACCGGCCAGACGACGACATGGGTCGGACAACGGTCTTCCAGCCGATGGAGAATGTCGCGGATCACCGCCCCGGTCGGCGAGGTGACGACGCCGATGACCCGCGGCAGGAACGGCAGCCGCTGCTTGGCGGCGGCGTCGAACAGCCCCTCCCCGCTGAGTTTCGCCTTCAATTTGTCGAGCAGCGCCATCAGCGCGCCCGCGCCCGCCAGCTCCATGCGGTCGATGACGATCTGGTATTTGGAGCGGCCGGGATAGGTCGTCAGCCTGCCCGTCGCGATCACCTCAATGCCGTCCTGCGGCGCAAAGGCGAGCGCACCCGCCTGCCCCTTCCAGATCACGCCGTCGATCACCGCGGCGTCATCCTTGAGGCATAGGTAGGCGTGGCCCGAGGCGACTCGCTTGTAGCCCGAAATCTCGCCGCGCAGCCGGACGTGGCCGAACTCGCCCTCCACCATCCGCTTCAGGCGCCCCGCGACCTCGCTCACCGACTGCGCGGGTGCGTTGTCGCCGGGGACGACCTCGGCTACCAGCCGCGCACTGTCGTCGTAGGCCGCCAGTTTGTCGAAGGGGCTTGGCATGAACGTCCTGCTGATCGGTGGGGGTGGGCGCGAGCATGCGCTGGCGTGGAAGCTGGCGCAGTCGCCCGCCCTCGATACGCTCTATGCCGCGCCGGGCAACCCCGGCATCGCCGCGCATGCGACCTGCGTGGCGCTGGATGCGACGGATCACGCCGCGGTGGTTGCGTTCGCGCAGGCTCGTGTGGTGCGCCTCGTGGTGATCGGGCCGGAGGCGCCGCTGGTCGACGGCCTCGCCGATGCGCTGCGCGACGCCGGCATCGCGGTCTTCGGGCCCAGCGCCGCGGCGGCACAGCTGGAGGGCTCGAAGGGCTTTACCAAGGATCTGTGCGCTCGACACGGCATACCGACCGCGGGCTATGTCCGCTGCACCGATGCCGCCACGGCGCATGCGGCGCTACGCGGGACCTTCGGCCTGCCGGTGGTCGTCAAAGCGGACGGGCTGGCGGCGGGCAAGGGGGTGGTGGTCGCGTTCGACCGTGAGACCGCGGACACCGCTATCGATGCGATGTTCGCCGAGCCGGGTGCCGAGGTGGTGATCGAGGAGTTTCTCGAAGGCGAGGAGGTCAGCCTGTTCGTACTCACCGATGGCGAGTCGGTCGTGCCCTTCGGATCGGCGCAGGACCACAAGCGGGTGGGCGATGGCGACACCGGCGCGAACACCGGCGGCATGGGCGCCTACAGCCCGGCGAGCGTGCTGACCCCCGAGCTGGAGGCGCGCGCGATGGCCGAGATCGTGATACCCACAGTAGCGGCACTGCGCGAGGCAGAGACGCCGTTCTCGGGCGTACTCTATGCCGGGCTGATGCTGACGCCCCGCGGGCCGCAGTTGATCGAATACAATGCGCGGTTCGGCGATCCGGAAGCCCAAGTGCTGATGGCGCGCTTCGCGGGCGACCTTCTGTACACGCTGCTGAGCGTTGCCGAGGGTCAGCTGGCTTCGCTGACGCCGCCCGCATTCGCCCCCGACGTGGCGCTCGCCGTTGTCATGGCGGCACGCGGCTACCCCGGCGCGGTCGAGACCGGCGGCCGAGTCGCAGGAATCGACGCCGCCGAAGCAACCGGCGCGATCGTCTTCCAGGCAGGCACCCGCGCGAGCGGCGATGGACTGGTCGCAAGCGGCGGACGGGTACTCGCGATCACCGCAACCGGTGCCGACATCGGTGCAGCCCAGGCGAACGCCTATCGCGCGGTCGCGCAGATCGATTTTCCGCAAGGCTTCTGCCGCCGCGACATCGGCTGGCGCGAGGTGGCGCGGTTGGGCTAAGGTCTTCGGATGACAGACGGAACCGACACGATCACGTGGATTCACATCGCCCTGCTGATCCTGCTCGCGGTGGCGGTGATCGTTGCGATCGCCTGGGGCGTGAAGCTCAGCCGCGCACGAAAGCAGGGGCAGAAGGAGTTCGGGGCGCATGCCGAGGAAGCGGGCGTTCCGATCGCCGACGCCGATCATCCTGCGCCGCCCGCTCCAGCGGCGCTAGCGCCATCGCCGCCGCCGTTATCGGATCAACCCGACGCCGGCACCCCGCCCGTAGCACGGCCGCTCGCCGATGAGCCGATCGCGGCTGCGGTCGATCCCGACGGCACCCCCGCGACTCTGGCCGCGGACGCCGCCAATGACACGGCTTCATCCCCCGCTGACGGACCGGTGACCCAATTGAAGGGGCTCGGGCCCAAGGTCGCGGCGCGGCTCGGCGAACTCGGCATCGACCGGGTCGGCCAGATCGCCGCGCTCGACGATGCGGGTGTTGCCGCGCTCGACGCGCAAATGGGGCCGTTCGCCGGGCGGATCGTCCGGGATCGGTGGGTGGAACAGGCCCGATTGCTCACGAACGGCGACCGCGGAGGTTTCGAGCGCGTTTTCGGCAAGCTCTGAGGCGTTCCCGCCTTGCAACGCAGCGTCGAAGTGTAGACCTTGCACCCGCGACGTGACCGAGGAACGCGAGTGATGGCGACCCAGACCGGGCCGGACACGGCGCCCCTGTTCGACGCGTCGACCCATGCGCGCCGCTGGATGGCCGATTATTGCGCGCGGCGGTCATCGGGCGACGTGCTGTGCGACAGCGGCGATCCGGCGTGGACCGCGATGTTCGAGGAACTGGCCGCGGTCGCCTCCGACGATCTCGCGCATGCCCGCGAACGCGTCCAGCGCCACGCCGCCGATATCGGCACCGGCTTTCGCATCGTCGGCGAGGCGGACGAGCGGCCCTGGCCCGTTTCCCCGGTACCGCTCCTGATCGAGGCCGAAGAATGGGCCGGAATCGCGCGCGGTATCGTCCAGCGCGCCGAACTGATGGAGACGGTGATCGCCGACCTCTACGGCGAGGCGAGGCTGGTCGCGCGCGGCCTGCTCCCCGCTGCGCTGGTCGCGGGCAGCCCGCTGTTCCTGCGGCCGATGGTCGGGCTGGAGCCGCCGGGCGGGCGCCACCTGCAATTCATCGCGGTCGACCTTGGGCGTGGGCCGACCGGCGAGTGGCGGGTGCTGGCCGACCATCTGCGCGCGCCCGCGGGGGCGGGCTATGCGCTGGAGAACCGTCTCGCGCTCGGCCGCACGCTGGGGGGCTTGCAGGCGCGGCTCAACGTCCAGCGTCACGCGCCGTTCTTCGCCGCGATGCGGGCTGGTCTCGCGTCCATGTGCCGGCGCACCGATCCGCGGATCGGCCTGCTCACCCCGGGCCGGTTCAACCCGAGCTACCCCGAACAGGCGCATATCGCGCGCTACCTGGGTCTGCTGCTGGTCGAGGGTGCCGATCTCGCCGCGCTGGAGGACAAGGTCTATGTCCGCACGATCGCCGGGCTGAAGCGGGTCGATGCCTTGTGGCGGCGCGTGGATCCGCGGATGATCGATCCGCTGGCGTTCGATTCACATTCGCAGATCGGCGTACCCGGGCTGATCGACGCCTATGCCGCGGGCAATGTCGTCATCGCCAACGCGCCGGGATCGGGCGTGCTCGAAGCGCCCGCCTTTTCCGCCTTCCTGCCGATGCTCGCCAAGCGGCTGCTCGGCGAGGACCTGCGCCTGCCCAATATCGCCACCTGGTGGTGCGGCCAGCCGTCCGAGCGCGCGCGGGTCGAGGAGGAGTTCGAATCGATGATCGTCGGCCCGGCGTTCGCTGCCGCACCGCTGGGGCTTCCGGGCGGGGTCGCGGTGCCCGGCGCCGATCTCTCCGCGCCGCTGCGCCGCCGCCTGCTCGACGACATGACTCGCCGGCCACAGGATTATGTCGGCCAGGAGATCGTGCGGCTGTCGACGATGCCGGTGGTCAGCGGCGACGCGCTGGTTGCGCGGCCCTTCACCCTGCGCGTCTTCGCGGCGCGCGCCGCCGATGGCACGTGGACGGTGCTGCCCGGCGGCTTCGCGCGGATCGGCGAGCATGCGGACGCCCGCGCTGCGGTGATGGGCGAAGGAACCTGGTCGGCGGATGTTTGCGTTCACGGCCCCGATGCGGTCGCGGCGGTGTCGCTGCTGCCCGCGACCGACAGCCTGGCGGTGCGCCGCAATCCCGGCACCCTGCCAAGCCGGGTCGCCGACAATTTCTACTGGCTCGGGCGTTATCTCGAACGCGGAGAGGCCTTGTTGAGCGCCATTCGCGTGATGCTCGGCAATTCGATCGACGTTGACGGCGGCGCGGCGATGGCGAACGACACGGTCGGGCGGCTCGTCGGGCTCATCACCGGTGCGGGCGCGGCGCCGCACCCCCCGTCGCTGCGCCGCGCCGACCTGACAGCACTTGCGCGCACCGCGATGGAGGACGAGGCGTGGCAATCGGTCGCCAGCATCAACCGCCATGCCCGCCACATCGGCGACGGATCGCGCGACCGGCTGTCGGCGGACCTGACGCGGCTGCTCGACGCGCCCTTCCCGCGCCATCCCGGCATGCTCGACCGCGCGGGCTCGCTCCAGCGGCGCTATGCCGCGATCCTCGGCCTGTCCGCCGAACATATGGTGCGTACCGCGTCGTGGCGCTTCCTCGACCTCGGCCGCCGCATCGAGCGCGCAATGGGGATCGCCCGCACCGTCAGGGTGTTCGGCATGCCGGGCGCGTCCGCGGACGACCTGTCGACCCTGCTCGACCTTGCCAACAGCCAGATCAGCTACCGTCAGCGCTATCCCACCGGCATCGCGCGCGTGCCCGTCGTCGATCTGGTCGCGCTCGATCCCGGCAACCCTCGCGCGCTGGCGTTCCAGATGGAGCGCATCGTCGAGCATCTCGCGCTGCTTCCGGTGCTCGCGGACGACGGCATGGCCGAGGCGCAGCAGGCGCAGGCGACCGCGCTCGCCGCGCGCGTGGCGACCGCCAACGCAGCCGCACTCGACCCCGATCTGCTCGGCGATGTCGAACGGCGGCTCGGCACCTTGTCCGACGCGATAGCGCGCCGATATTTCCTGCAAGGCGCCGAACCCTTGCGCGCACCGGGATTGACGCTGGCATGACCCCCGAAATCGATCTGGAGCCCGACCCGGAGATTGGCCCGGAAACCGGTGAAGTCCCCGACTTTAAGCCGATGGTCTACGACATCCGCCACGTCACCCGCTTCGATTACGGCGCGCAGGTGAAGTTCGCGCGCTGCAATCTCAGGCTGAAACCGATCGACTGGGCGGGGCAGCGGCTGGAATCCTACACGCTCGACGTCGAGCCGGTCGGCCGCACCACCCCCGCGCGCGCCGAGGCGGGGCTTGCCAACGTCACCCGGCTGGTGGTCGATCAGCCGGTACGTACGCTGACCATCGAAAGCCGCGCGCACGTCGTGGTCGATCGGCTGGTGCCGGTGCCCGACGCCTCGGACCCGACGCTTGCCGAGGTCGCCGAAATGGCACGCGGCAGCCGCGACCTGTCGCCGGCCTGCCCCGCGACCTACCTCTATCCCTCGCCGCTGATCCCGCTCGATCGCGACATCGCCGACTATTGCGCCGCCGACCTCGATCCCGGCGCCTCCGCGCTCGAGGCCGGAATCGCGTTGGCACGGCGGATCCAGCGCGAATTCACCTTCGATTCGACCGCGACCCTGGTCGATACGCCGCCGCACGAGGCCTTTCACCGCCGCGTCGGCGTGTGCCAGGATTTCGCGCAGATCATGATTACCGGCCTGCGCGCTGCGGGGCTCCCCGCGGCCTATGCCTCCGGCTACATCCGGACGATTCCGGCGCCCGGCGAAGCGCGGCTGGTCGGCGCCGACGCGACCCATGCCTGGGTGCTGCTGTGGTGCGGGCCGGCCAAGGGCTGGGTCGGCCTCGATCCCACCAACGGCATCTGGATGGCGGGCGACCACATCGTCGTCGCGGTGGGGCGCGATTATGCCGAGATCGCGCCGGTCGACGGCGTCGTGCTGGGCTCCGGCGCGCAGGCGATGGAGGTCAGCGTCGATGTCGCGCCGGTCGATGCATGACGCCGACGACTTGCAATGTTGGATTTTCGTGCGCAGCCCGCACGTTTCCGTTCCGGTCTGGTCCGGCCTGTTCTAGATCGCCCGGCAGATCACGCGCACCCCTGTAGGATGAGACTTTACTGTGACCTTTCGCCAACCGTGCGGCTATTCCGTGGCCGCGTTGGCATTGTCGTCGCCCTTCTCAGGCCCGCTGTAGGATTGTTCGGTCTGGCCGCCGTGACCGAAGAATCCGCCCTTGCCCTTGTCTGGCTTGACGCCGTTGGGATAGGCGCCAGGGCTGTCGCCGTCGCCGTGCGCATTGTTGACGCCGTCGGGCTCCGCTGCGTCGCCGCTGCCGCCGTCAGCCTGCATCGGTTGGGTATCGCTCATGACGTTCTCCTTCGAGAGACGCCAACGCACAACACGCCCAAGCGTTCGATTGCACAACGGGCAGCCTTGCCCCACATAGTCGCCTAACACACCGAACCGGGGACCAGATGGCCGATCCGTATCAGACGTTGGGGGTAGCGCGCGGTGCCGACGAGGCGGCGATCAAGAAGGCGTATCGCAAGCTCGCCAAGGAACTGCATCCCGACCGCAACAAGGACAATCCCAAGGCGTCCGAGCGTTTCAGCCAAGTCACCAACGCCTACGATCTGCTGAACGACAAGGACAAGCGCGCCCGCTTCGACCGCGGCGAGATCGACGGCGACGGCAACCCCGCCGCGCCCTTCGGCTTTGGCGGCGGGCAGCCTGGGGCACGACCGGGTGCAGGCGGGTTTCGTTCGCAGAACTTTGATTTCGGCGGCGCGGGCGGCGAGCAGCCCGACGTCGGCGACATCTTCGAAGGGCTGTTCAACACCGGCGGCAAGGGCGGGTTCAGCGGCGGTTTTGGCCGCCGTCCCCAGCCGAAGGGCGCGAATACGGCCTATCGCTTGGCGGTGCCGTTCGTCGACGCCGCGACGCTGGAGACACAGCGGGTGGTTCTGGCCAACGGCACCACCATCGACCTCAAGCTGCCGCCGGGTGTCGAGAGCGGCACTCAGATGCGGCTGTCGGGCAAAGGCGAGCCGGGTCCCGGTGGTCCCGGCGACGCGATCGTCACGATCGACATCCAGCCGCACCGGCATTTCGTCCGCGACGGCGACGACGTGCGGCTCGACCTGCCGATCACGCTGAGCGAGGCGGTACGCGGCGGCCAGGTCAAGGCGCCGACGGTCGACAAGCCGGTCATGCTGACGATCGCCAAGGGCACCAGCTCGGGCCGCACCCTGCGCCTGAAGGGAAAGGGGTTCGCCAAGAAGGGCGGCGGCCGCGGCGACCAGCTGATCACGCTGATGATCGCGATCCCCGCGAGCGACTCGGACCTCACCGCCTTTGTCGAAGGCTGGGGTGCGAACGAGGGGAACCCGCGGGCGTCGATGGGCGTCTGAGGACGCATGACCGACACCAGCGGGCTGACCCCCGAAGATCGCGCGCATCACCACGGCCGCGCCCGCGAGCGGATCGATCGCGGTCTGGCCAGGGTGCGCCCGGGCAGCGCGGCGTTCGAGGTTGCCAAGCGTTCGGCGCTGGGGGTCTACAACGACGGCTTCATCCACGCCGGTAACCTTGCGTATCTGGCGTTGATGACGCTGTTTCCGTTCTTCATCGTGGCGGCAGCGATCCTGTCGCTGGTCGGGCAGAGCGGCGAGACCCAGCGCACCGTCATGTCGTTCCTGCGGGTGCTTCCCCCCGATGTGTCCGACCTGCTGCGCAAGCCGATTGCGGACGTGATCGCGGCGCGCACCGGCTCGCTGCTGTGGCTGGGCGCGCTCGTCGGGCTGTGGACGGTGGGCGGGTTCATCGAGACGATCCGCGAGATCTTCCACCGCGCCTATGGCTACAAATCGACCGCGCCGTTCTGGAAGTCGCGGCTGGGCTCGTCGTTCGTCATCGTCGCTTCGGTCGTGCTCGCGCTGATGGCGTTCCTCGTTCAGGGCATCCTGACCGCCGCCGAACAGTTCATCTATCGCCTGCTGCCGTTCGCGCAGGATGTTGCCGGCTGGGTCGGGCTGGCGCGGCTGGTGCCCGGTCTGGTGATGTTCGGCGCGCTGTACATGCTGTTCTACGCGGTGACGCCGTCCAAATACCGTTACCGCAAGTGTCGCAAGTGGCCGGGTGCGCTGTTCACTGCCGCCTGGTGGGTGTCGATGACCGCGCTGCTGCCGGTGATCCTCGGCCAGCTCGGCGGCTACGACCTCACCTATGGCAGCTTGGCCGGAGTTGTCGTGATGCTGCTGTTCTTCTACCTGATCGGGCTGGGCCTGGTGTTCGGCGCGCATCTGAACGCGGCACTAGCCGAACCGCCCGAACCGGCTGTAGAGGCTCCCCTTCCGGCGACAGCGTGAAGAGGGTGCCTCAAGTGAACGATCTGATGGCAGGCAAGCGCGGGCTCATCATGGGGCTCGCCAACGACAAGTCGCTGGCTTGGGGTATCGCCAAGAAGCTGTCGGAGGCCGGGGCCGAGCTCGCCTTCAGCTACCAGGGCGAGATGATGGAGAAGCGGGTGCGCCCACTCGCCGAGCAGCTCGGCGTCGCGCGGCTGTACGAGTGCGACGTGTCGAGCATGGACGCGCTCGACGCGACGTTCGCCGCGCTCGCCGCCGATTGGGAGACGATCGACTTCGTCGTCCACGCGATCGGCTTCTCGGACAAGAACGAGCTGCGCGGCGGCTACATCGACACCAGCCTCGACAATTTCCTGATGACCATGAACATCAGCGTCTATTCGTTCGTCGCGGTCGCGCAGCGTGCGGCGAAGATGATGCGCCCGGGCGGCAGCCTGCTGACGCTGAGCTACTACGGCGCCGAAAAGGTCATTCCGCATTACAATGTGATGGGCGTCGCCAAGGCCGCGCTCGAGACCAGCGTCCATTATCTCTCGGTCGATCTCGGGCGGCAGGGTGTCCGCTGCAACGCCATTTCGGCCGGGCCGATCAAGACGCTTGCGGCAAGCGGGATCGGCGACTTCCGCCTGATCCTGAAATGGAACGAACTTAATGCGCCTTTGAAGCGCAACGTCACCATCGACGACGTCGGCGGTGCCGGGCTGTACCTGCTGAGCGACCTGGCGAGCGGGGTGACCGGCGAGATCCACCACGTCGACGCGGGCTATAACGTCATCGGCATGAAGGCGGAGGACGCACCCGACATCGCGCTGGTTTGAGATGCCCAAGCTGCTTGAATGGAGCGGCTGGAAATTCTTCTTCTACTCTCGCGAAGGTATGCCTCTCGAACCACCGCACGTCCACGTCCGCAAGGATCGCAGTGAAGCAAAGATATGGCTGACGCCCATTGTTCGCGTCGCTTCCGACCGACGGATGGACCCGCGAACGCTGAAAATGCTATTGGACGTTGTGAGTACACATCGGGATGGGTTTGTGGAGCAATGGAATGACTTTTTTTCCTGAACCCGTCGGCGTCTCTTTCGATGATGTCTCCATGAGCGTCGCTCTGGACGATGGGCGCACCATCACCGTGCCACTGGCATGGTACCCGCGCCTGTCCGGTGCCGATCGAACCCTGTTGGAAGCTTATGAACTCAGTCCCGGCGGCATCCATTGGGATGCGCTCGACGAAGACCTGGCGGTTGAAGGTATGATGGCTGCCCGGGTTATCTTTGCGCCGGAAGCGCGTCGGGCGGCGTGAGCTTCAACACCTTCGGCCGCGTATTCAGGTTCACCACCTGGGGCGAATCGCATGGCCCAGCGCTCGGCGCGGTGATCGACGGCTGCCCGCCTGGACTCGCCTTATCCGAGACCGACATTCAGCCTTGGCTAGACCGCCGCCGCCCGGGCACGTCACGTTTCACCACGCAGCGGCGGGAGCCGGACGCGGTGCGTATCCTTTCTGGCGTGTTCGAAGGGCGGACCACCGGCACGCCGATCAGTCTGATGATCGAGAACGTCGACCAGCGATCCAAAGACTATTCGGAGGTCGCGCGGGCGTACCGCCCCGGCCACGCCGACTATGCCTATGACGCCAAATACGGCTTTCGCGACCATCGCGGCGGCGGGCGGTCGTCAGCGCGTGAGACGGCGGCGCGGGTGGCGGCTGGCGCAGTGGCGCGGCTCGTCATTCCTCAGGCCCGCGTGCGCGCATGGGTTGAGGCGATCGGCGGGGATGCGATCGACCCGACGAACTTCGACGATGCGCAGATCGACGCGAATCCTTTCTTCTGCCCCGACGCGGCGGCCGCCGCGCGCTGGGAGGCGCTGGTCGATGCCGCGCGCAAGGCCGGCTCGTCGCTCGGCGCGGTGGTCGCATGCGAGGCGACCGGGGTGCCTGCGGGCTGGGGGGCGCCGCTCTACGCCAAGCTCGACAGCGAACTCGCGGCCGCTGCCATGTCGATCAATGCGGTCAAGGGGGTCGAGATCGGCGACGGCTTCGCCGCGGCGGCGCTGTCGGGCGAGCAGAATGCCGACGCGATGCGGCCCGGAGAGGACGGGCCGTCCTTTCTCGCCAACCATGCGGGTGGCATCGCGGGCGGCATTGCGACGGGGCAGCCGATCCGCCTGCGCGTCGCATTCAAGCCGACCAGCTCGATCCTGACTCCAGTCGAGACGGTCACCCGATCCGGTGATGCCACCGAGATCGCCACCCGCGGTCGCCACGATCCGTGCGTCGGCATCCGCGGCGCGCCCGTGGTCGAGGCGATGATGGCGCTGGTGCTGGCGGACCAGGCGTTGCTCCACCGCGCCCAGTGCGGGGAACGCTGAACGCCCCAGATACGTTGACTGCCTGAAAAATCAGGAGAGTTCATCATGCGCATCCTTCCCATTGCCGCAGCGCTGCTGCTTCCGGTCGCCGCGGTCTCGGCCCAGACCACCGGGAGTTCCACCGGTAGCGGCACAACCGGCAGCACCGGCCAGACGACCGGTACCATGAGCGGAACCATGGGCAGCCCGACGGGCGGAACGGTGGGCAGCACAACGAGCGGCACCACGGGGACGACGATGCAGCCCTCCACCAGCGCGCGTCCGACCACCTCGACCACGCGCAGCCGCCAGACCTCGCGTACGCGTGGCCGCACCGGAACGACGACCGGGACCACCACCGGCACGACGACGACCACCGACATGCCGATGTCCACCAGCCCGTCGACCACGACCGGCGTGGATATGGGCACGACCGGGTCGACGACGACGCCGAACGGCAGCATGGGCAGCACCGGCGCGGCCGTCGGCAGCGGCGCTACTGGCACCACGAGCCCGTCGACGACGGGCACGACCGTTCCCCAGTAAGCGTAATGTCGGACGAGTGGCGTACTGCCGCCCGTCCGCACCGTCGGAGCAGCCGATGCGGTGGGCTACGCTCGCCAGTGTCGTCATGCTAAGTGTGTCTGCGGCCGCGCTGGCGCAGGTCGATTCGACGCCCGTCGGGGACAAAGTGCCGGGCCCCGAGGCAACGGTGCTCGACAACACGGGTGCGCCAAGCGCCGCCGCAACCGCAACGCCGAACGAGACCGATCCGAGAGCGCCCTCGACCGCGTTGGTCAACAGCGCCGCAAACGTTTCCGCCGACCCCGGTCAGCGGCCACCCAGATAATCAATCCGCGAAGGGATCGCGGACCAGGATCGTGTCTTCGCGCTCGGGGCTGGTCGAGACCAGCGCCACCGGGCAGCGGATCAGTTCCTCGACCCGGCGGATGTATTTGATCGCCTCCGTGGGCAGATCGGCCCAACTTCGTGCGCCTGCGGTCGATCCTGCCCATCCCGCAACCGTCTCGTACACCGGCTCGACCGCGGCTTGGTCCGCGGCATGCGCGGGGAAATAGTCGAGCGGCTCGCCGCGGAGCCGATAGCCGGTGCAGATGCGGACCTCCTCGAAGCCGTCGAGCACGTCCAGCTTGGTCAGCGCGATGCCGGTAATGCCGCCGACCGCAACCGATTGCCGCACCAGCACCGCGTCGAACCACCCGCACCGCCGCTTGCGCCCGGTCACCGTGCCGAATTCGTGGCCGCGCACCCCCAGCCGCTCGCCCGTCGAATCCGCAAGCTCGGTCGGGAACGGCCCCGATCCTACCCGCGTCGTGTAAGCCTTGGCGATCCCCAGCACGAAGCCGACCGCGCTCGGACCCAATCCCGAACCGCCCGCTGCCGTCCCCGCGATGGTGTTCGACGAGGTGACGAAGGGATAGGTGCCGTGATCGACGTCGAGCAGCACGCCCTGCGCGCCTTCGAACAGGATACGCCGCCCGCGCGCGCGCGCTTCGTTGAGATCGCGCCAGACGGGCTTGGCGAACTGGAGGACGAAGCCGGCAATATCGCGCAGCTCCTCGATCAGCGCGGCGCGGTCGATCGGCGGCTTGCCGAAACCGGCGCGCAGCGCGTCGTGGTGGGCGGTCAGGCGGTCGAGCTGCGCGTCGAGCTGGTCGAGGTGCGCCAGGTCGCAGACGCGGATCGCGCGGCGGCCCACCTTGTCCTCATACGCCGGGCCGATGCCGCGGCGGGTGGTGCCGATCTTGCCGATGCCGCTCGCATCCTCGCGCAAGGCGTCGAGGTCGCGGTGGAAGGGCAGGATCAGCGCGCAATTGTCGGCGATGCGCAACGTTTCGGGGGTCGCGGATACGCCCTGTTCGGCCAGCCGCGCGATCTCGTCGCGCAGTGCCCAGGGATCGAGGACGACTCCGTTGCCGATCACCGACGGCGTGCCGCGGACGATGCCCGAGGGCAGCAGCGACAGCTTGTAGACCTTGTTGCCGACGACCAGCGTGTGCCCGGCGTTGTGCCCGCCCTGGAAACGCACCACCATGTCGGCGCGCTCGGCGAGCCAGTCGACGATCTTGCCCTTGCCCTCGTCGCCCCATTGCGCGCCGATGACCGCCACATTGCCCACGCGAATACCCCTTGGCTGTTGCGGGTGCCGCTTAGGCGGCAGGGCCGGACGGGTCCATGGATTTGTGCATGTGCCGGAGCCGGAAGGTGAGGCTAAGGTGAGGCCAATGGGCGTTGCTGCACGGACTGGGCGTTGACGCCGGTTGACACGTAAACGTGCGCCGACCGGTTCCGTTTACGTGACCATGACAAAGAGCGCGGGATTGCTCCCGGGTGCACTATGACGAGAGGCGAAGCTGTAGGACAGGAATATTTGCAGGGGGTGCCTCCCCCATCCCCGTCATGCCAGCGCAGCTGCATCTCAGGCGGTGGTGCGCAGCAGCGGCCGGATGGAACGGGGCGGCTGATCGAGGAGGTCAATCCTGATTGGTTGGTTCGACACGATCGTGTGATCGCTTGAGACCCCAGCCTTCGCTGGGGTGACGGGCGGGGCAATACTCGGCGCCAGTTCCCCGTTCCATGTGGCTACCCTAGCGCGTCATCGCGTGAGACCCCAGCCTTCGCTGGGGTGACGGGCAAGGACACGGGCAAGGACACGGGCAAGGGCATGGCCTCTCCCCCCATCCACACGTGGGTGCACACCTGCGCCTCGGGCGTGTCGCCTGCTTCCAGCGCCGCCACCGTGACCCAGCCCGCCGCGCGCATCGCTGCGGCTTCGGCGGGCGGGGTGCCGAAGGGCAGGAACAGGCGGCGCCGTTCGGGGCCGCCGCTCACGCCGACGAGCGGGTCGGCAAAGAGGGAGAAGCCGGTCGCGCCTTCTTCCGCCCCGTTTTCGTGCAGGATCGTGTAGGTGCCGCCGCGGCCCACCTCGCGCCCG
The DNA here is from genome assembly GCF_964263785.1 of Sphingomonas sp. Classification (GTDB taxonomy): domain Bacteria; phylum Pseudomonadota; class Alphaproteobacteria; order Sphingomonadales; family Sphingomonadaceae; genus Sphingomonas. The sequence goes on along the minus strand of NZ_CAXVWL010000108.1, from coordinate 9,316 downwards.
ATGCCGCCTGCGAACAGTGAAAAGCCGAGCCACGACTGGTATTCGAAGCCGTGACGCTCGGTGGGGTCGAGGGTCAGGGTGACGGCATCGCCCAGAGCGTCCGCGATCCGCGCCAGCCCGTCGAGCCGCGACGCCAGCGCGCCCGTCGTGTCGAACCCGCGCAACCGCTCCATCGCGGCCGCGAACGGACCCGCCGCCTCGATCAGCGGAAGGTATTCGGGTGCGAGCGCGGCGACGCCGCCTGCATCCTTGGCATCCAGGCGGTCGCGCAACGCCGCGATCCGATCGGGCGAGACCGGCAGCGGCCCCGCCGCCAGCGTGTCGACCAGGTCCGGCAGCGTGAAGTCGATCGAGGGCGCGCGCGCACCCGCCGCCGCCAGCGCCTCGACAGCGACAGCGACGACTTCGGCGGCGGCGGCGACGGTGTCGAGGCCGATCAGCTCGCAGCCGATCTGCCGCGCCTCGCGCTCCGGGCTGAGCTGCGGGCTGCGCAGGCGTAGGATCGATCCGGCGTAGCTGAGGCGGACGGGCCGTGGGTGATGCGCCATCCGGGTGGCGGCGATGCGCGCAACCTGCGCGGTGATATCCGGGCGGATCGCGATCGTCGCCTGGCTGACCGGATCGACATAGCGCACCGCGTGCGCGAGCCCGCCCGCCTTCAGCCGCGTCGCGAGCCCGTCGGCGAACTCGGCAAGCGGCGGATCGACGCGCTCGTAGCCGTAGAGCCGCGCCGCATCGAGCACCCGGCGCTCCAGCGCTGCCGCGGCGTCGGCGACGGGAGGCAGACGATCGTGGAGTCCTTCGGGGAGCAGGCCGGGTTTCATGCGCGCGGCGATAGCGGCGAGCGGCTCCCGGTGCCACTTATTCCTCCTGTCCGTCCTCGCAACGAAGGGCACGAGCCCGGGTGATTGTTGACGCGCCCCGCCACGCGCAGCAATGCGTCATCATGCGCTTCTTCTCCGACAACGCCGCCCCCGTGCATCCCCAGGTGATGGCGGCAATGGCCACTGCCAACACGCTCGACACCGCATATGACGGCGACGCGCTGAGCCGCAGCCTGGACGCGGCACTATCGGAGCTGTTCGAGGCGCCGGTGCGCAGCGTCTGGGTGCCGAGCGGCACCGCGGCCAACTGCCTCGCGCTCGCGGCGATGTGCCCGCCGCACGGCGGCGTCGTCTGCCACCGCGATGCGCACATCCAGAACGACGAATGCGGCGCGCCCGAATTCTATACGCACGGGGCCAAGCTGCTGCTCGCCGACGGCGACGGCGCCAAGGTCACGCCGGAGACCCTCACCGCGGTCATCGACGCGATTGCCAAGGACGTCCACCGTGTCCAGCCGCACGCGATCTCGATCACCAACGCCACCGAATATGGCCGCGTCTACACCCCCGCAGAAGTCGCCGCGATCGGCGCGCTGGCGAAGGCGAAGGGATTGCGCCTCCACATGGACGGCGCGCGCTTCGCCAATGCGGTCGCGACGCTGGGCTGCGCGCCCGCCGACGTCACCTGGCGCGCGGGCGTCGACGCGCTCTCCTTCGGCTTCGTCAAGAACGGCGCGATGAACGCGGAGGCGCTCGTGTTCTTCGACACCGACCTGTTCGGTGCCACGCTGCAGCGGCGTAAGCGCGCAGGCCTGCTGCTGAGCAAGGGGCGCTATCTCGCCGCGCAGATGCTGGCGATGCTCGATGGCGATCTCTGGCTCGACACCGCGCGCGCCGCCAACGCCGCTGCGAGCGAACTGTCGGCGAGCGCGGGCGCGCGATTGGTCCACCCGGTCGAGGCCAACGAGGTGTTCCTTCGCGCCACGCCGGACGAGGCCGCGAGCCTGCGCGCGCAAGGATTCGACTTCTACGACTGGGCGGAGGGCGAGGTCCGCTTCGTCACCGCCTGGGACACCGATCCCGCGCATGTCGCCGCGCTGGCGCGGGCGATCGCGGGGTTGTGACGGCCAAGCCCAACTCGACGCGCGCTGCGATCCTTATCCCGTTTGCGATCGTCACGCTTCTTTGGGGATCGACCTGGATCGTCATTCGCGATCAGCTCGCGGTCGTCCCCGCCTCGTGGTCGGTCTCCTACCGCTTCCTCGTCGGCGGCATGGCGATGGCGGCGTTTGCGTTCGCCAGGCGCGAGCCATTGCGGCTGGATGCCCGCGGCTGGCGCTTCGCCGCCATCCTCGGGAGCGCGCAATTCGTTCTCAACTTCAACTTCGTGTACCGGGCGGAGGCGTACATTACCTCAGGGCTCGTCGCGGTCGTGTTCGCGATGCTGCTCGTCCCCAATGCGGTGTTCGCGCGCGTCTTCCTCAACCAGCGGATGGGGCGGCAGCTCGTGATCGGCTCGGGCGTCGCGATGGCGGGCACCGCCTTGCTGTTCCTGCACGAGGCGCGCACCGACCCGAACGGCCCCGCCGCATCGCTGATGGGGATCGGCTTTACGCTCTGCGCCATCCTGTCCGCCTCCACCGCCAACGTCATGCAGGCGACCGAGATCGCCAAACGCTACCCGATGGCGCCGATGCTCGCGGTCGCGATGCTGATCGGCGCCGCGCTCGACGCCATCTTCGCCTATGCGACCGCGGGTCCGCCGGCGTTCGAGTGGCGTCTGGGCTACATTCTCGGCGTGCTCTATCTGGGGCTGTTCGCCTCGGCGGTCGCGTTCACGCTCTACTTTCGCGTGATCCGCGTGATCGGTCCGGCCAAGGCGGCCTATAGCAGCGTCATCGTGCCCGTGATCGCGATGCTGCTGTCGACGCTGTTCGAGGGCTACCGCTGGTCGCCGCTTGCGGTCGCGGGCGCGGTGCTGACCGGTATCGGGCTGGTCATTGCACTCAGGGCCCGCAGGCCCGCGCGGTAATCGGGGTAGAGCGGTCGCCAGCCGAGCACGCGCTTGGCCTTGCCATTCGCCACCCGCCGGTTCTCGGCGTAGAAGCCGCGGGCTTGTCGGCTGAGCGTCTCCAGCGCCACCACTGGCGGGGGCGGCAGGCCGAGCAGCGCCGCCGCAAAGGTCACCACCTGGTCCTGCGAGCAGGGCCGGTCGTCGGCCAAATTGTACGCCCTCGCCGGCGCATCGAACCCTGCGATCACCCCTCGCGCGATATCCTCGACATGGCAACGGCTGAACACCTGGCCCGCGATGCAGGTCCGGTGCGCCTTGCCCTCTCGCACACGGTCGATCGGCGAACGGCCGAAACCGTAAATGCCGGGCAGCCGGAACACCCGCGCCCCCAGTGCAAGCCAGTCGGCATCCGCCCGCGCGCGCGTATCGCGTCGACCGCCGCCGGTCGGTGAGGTCTCGTCGACCCAAGCGCCGTCCGCATCGCCATACACACCGGTAGACGACAGATAGCCGAGCCACGCCCCCGAGCGGGCGAGCGCCGAACCATAGGCAGCGAGAGCGGGGTCAGCATCGTCGGCGGGCGGCACGGACGACAGGACGTGGCTCGCGAGCGCGATCTCCCGCGCGACGGCATCGCGATCGTCGAACCGCAGCGTGCCGCCACGGCCATCGCGCGTCGTTCCGAGCACGCGCCACTCGGGCACGAGCGCCGCCACCGCCTGCGCGGTATAGCCCAGCCCGAGGATCAGCAGCCTCACGCCATCACGCTCATCGGGCCGCCATCGGGCCCTTGTACAACGTCCCGAAATAATCGTCGCGGTTCCACACCGGCCGGTCCGCGCCATCGGCGATCTCGCGCGCGATGCGGTAGTTGATGTCGACGAAGCGCACCCCCTGGTCCCACAGGATCGGCTGGGACACGTCGTCGCACGGGTGGTGGTAGCAGCCGCCGAGGAACGCCTCGGTCGCGGCCTTGCCGCCATTGGCGGGGCCCGGCCACAGGAACACCGACGGCACGCCTTTCTGGACGAAGCGGAAATGGTCCGACCGCACGAAGATGCCCTGTTCGGGGATCGGGTCCGCCGCGAGGCCCACGCCGGCCGCCGCCGCGGCGCGCCGCACGATCGGCCCCAAAGTCGACCGCTCGGCGCCGAACGCGACCATGTCCTGGAACCGATAGAACAGGATCGGCATGTCGAGGTTCACGTCGGCGACGATGTCCTTCAAAGGGACCGTCGGGTGTTCGGAGAAATAGTCGCTGCCGATCAGCCCCTTCTCCTCCGCGGTCACCGCCAGGAATAGGATCGAGCGTTTCGGCGCGGCCCCGCTCGCCTTGAAGCGCTTCGCTTCCTCGATCAGGCTGGCGATGCCGATCGCATCGTCGAGCGCGCCGTTGTTGATCCGGTCTCCCCCATCCGGCCCCGCCTTCGACACGCCCAAGTGATCGAGGTGCGCCGACAGCACGACGACCTCGCCGCCCGCCTTGGGGTCGCTGCCGGGGATGAGCCCTGCGACGTTGGAACTGTGCGCGGGCGCGAACACCGTCTTCGTCGCCGCCGACAGCGTGCCGGGGAGCGCCGCCGAGCGATAGGCGGGTGCCTCCTTCGCGCCTTCAGCGGCAATCGCCTGCCACGCCGGGCCGAACAGGCTGGCGGCGCCCGCGGGCGACAGCGTGCCGAGCGAAGCAATCGGCGCCTCGGCATGACCGGTGCCATCGGCTTGCGCCCAGGCGGTGCGCGGCGCGGCATAGCCCGTGGCCATTCGCGCCATGCCATCCGCGGTCATATTGGGGCTGGCGATCTGGATGGTCGCCACCGCGCCACGCTGCGCGGCGGCCTGCATCTTGGTCTTGGCCGATCCGAAGAACGCGCGCTCCTCCCCCGCGAACCGAGCCGGTGCGCCGCCGACAAAGGCGACGATCTTGCCGCGCACGTCGACGCCGCGGTAATCGTCCTGCTTATATTGCGGGGCGCGGATGCCGTAGCCGACGAAGACGACCGGCGCCGACACCGCAACCTCCGCCTTCGCCGGATCGGCGGCGGGCACATAGTCCACGCCGAAGGCGAGGCGCTGCGCCGTGCCGCCCCGCGGGGTCCAGACGAAATCGCCCTTGCCCGCAGCCTTGTAGGTGACGAGCGGCACCTGCTGCAGGTAGCCGCCGGCATCGCCCGCAGGCTTAAGCCCCGCGGCATAGAATTGCGCCGCAACATATTGCGCGGCGATGTCATATTCCGGGGTCCCCGCCTCGCGCCCGCGCATCGCGTCGGAAGCCAGGAACAGGACGTGCGCCTTCAGCGCCGCCTGCGCCGCGGGCAAGGGCGCGTAGACGACGGCGTTGGTGGCGGGTGCAGGCGCCTGAGCGATCACTGTCGAGGCCGAGGCCGCCAGGAGAAATGCCACCGATCCACGGAACATGGTGATTACCTCGAAAAACGAGTCGCTGCCGGTAGCACACCGTGCCGGGCGCGCAATCCGATCCGCCCCGCCTGGCGGAGGAACAGGAGGCTGGCACCCCCGGCCCTAGCGTCTATATCCGCCCCATGGACATGCACAGCCCCAGCCAGCCCGCGCTCGCCCCGCAACCGACGCGCCGCGCGGACTACACGCCGCCTGCGTGGCTTGCACCGGACATCGCTCTCGATTTCGATCTCGACCCCGCCGCCACCCGCATCCGCGCGACGCTGTCGGTGGTGCGCAACGGCACCGAGCACGACCTGCGCCTCGACGGCGCCGGGCAGACCCCGCTGTCGGTTCGAGTCGACGGCGTGGCGGTCAACGACTGGCGGATCGACGGCGAGCAGCTCGTCATCCCGCTCAGCGGCGCGGTGCACACGATCGAGACCGAGGTCGAGATCGCGCCCGACCGCAACACCCAGCTGATGGGCCTCTACGCATCGGGCGGCAACCTGTGCACCCAGTGCGAGGCCGAGGGGTTCCGTCGCATCACGTACTTCCCCGATCGCCCCGACGTGCTGAGCACCTACCGCGTACGGATGACCGCCGATGCGACGCGCTTCCCCGTGCTCCTCGCCAACGGCGATCCGGTCGCGCAAGGCACGCTCGACGGCGGCCGTCATTGGGCGGAGTGGAACGATCCCTTTCCCAAGCCCTGCTACCTCTTCGCGCTCGTCGCCGGGGACCTCGCGGTCAACCGCGGCTCCTTCACGACGATGTCGGGACGTGAGGTGACCCTGGGCATCTGGGCGCGCGAGGCGGATCTCGCGCGCACCACGCATGCGCTCCATGCGCTCAAACTCGCGATGGCGTGGGATGAACGCGTTTATGGGCGCGAATACGATCTCGACGTGTTCAACATCGTCGCGGTCGACGATTTCAATTTCGGCGCGATGGAGAACAAGGGGCTGAACATCTTCAACAGCCGCTACATCCTCGCCGATCCCGATACTGCGACCGATTACGATTACGACGCAATCGCCGCGGTCGTCGCGCACGAATATTTCCACAATTGGTCGGGCAACCGCATCACCTGCCGCGACTGGTTCCAGTTGAGCCTCAAGGAAGGCTTCACCGTCTACCGCGACCAGGGGTTCTCCGCCGACCAGGGCTCGGCCGCGGTCAAGCGGATCGAGGATGTTCGGGGCCTGCGCGCCGCGCAATTTCCCGAGGATGCCGGGCCGCTTGCGCATCCGATCCGCCCCGACAGCTACTTCGAGATCAGCAATTTCTACACCGCCACCATCTACAACAAGGGCGCCGAGATCGTCCGGATGATGGCGACGATCCTCGGTCCCCAGCAATTCCGTGCCGCTACCGACCTCTACTTCGCCCGCTTCGACGGTACAGCCGCGACCTGCGAGGACTATGTCGCGTGCATGGAGGAAGCGGGCGGGATCGACCTGACCCAGTTCCGTTTGTGGTACTCGCAGGCGGGCACGCCTCGGGTGGCCGCATCGCTCGATCACACCGCAGGCCGGGCCACGTTGCGCCTGGCGCAGAGCGTGCCGCCGACGCCCGGGCAGCCGCTCAAGCAACCGATGGTCCTCCCCCTCAAGCTGCGCCTGTTCGGGGCGGAGACCGGCCGACCGCTGACCGACGAGAGCCTCGTTCTGCTCGACAGCCCCGACATGACGCTCACCTTCGAAGGGCTCGCCGAGCGCCCGGTGCTGTCGATCAACCGCGGCTTTTCCGCCCAGGTCGCGATCGAAAGCGACCGCACCGCCGCCGAGCTCGCCTTCCTCAGCGCGCACGACGACGATCCGTTCGCGCGCTACGAAGCGATGCAGCAGCTGATGCTCGACACCCTCGTTGCCAGCGCGGCGCACGGCCGCGGCGATCACGACGCGGTCGTCTCGGCGGTCCGCAACACGCTCGCCGATCCCGCGCTCGACCGCGCCTTTGTCGCCGAAGCGGTGCTGCTGCCGTCCGAAAGCTTCATCGGCGACCAGATGGCGGTCGTCGATCCGGAAGCGATCTTCCGTGCGCGCGAGGCGCTGCGCCGCGATCTCGCGCGCGCGCTGGCGGATCAGTGGCGCCTCGCGCTTGAACAGGCGCCGAGAGGCCCCTACGAATACACCCCCGACGCCAAGGGTAGCCGCCGCCTGCGCAACGTCGCGCTGGGCTACATCGGTGCGGGCGGCGCGCCGGATGCCGATACGCTGGCATTCGCGCAGTTCGAGCGTGCCGACAACATGACCGACCGCCAGGGTGCGCTGACCATGCTGGCGAGCGGCACGTCGGACAAGCGAATTGCCGCGCTCGACATCTTCTACAATCGCTATTCGAACGACGCGCTGGTGCTCGACAAATGGTTCCAGACCCAGGCGCTTTCGACCCGCGACGATACTGCGGCCATCGTCGCCGAGCTGGCCGACCACCGCGACTTCACCCTGGCCAACCCCAACCGCGCGCGCGCGCTGATCGGTGCCTTCGGGGTCAACCAGCGCGCCTTCCACACGCCGGGCGGTGCGGGCTATCGCTTCCTGGCGGATCAGTTGATCGCGCTCGACCGGTTGAACCCGCAGACCGCCGCCAAGCTGCTTCCGCCGCTAGGCCGCTGGCGCCGCTTCGACGCGGGCCGCGGCGCGCTCATGCGCGCCGAGCTGGAACGGATCGCGGGCACGCCGGGCCTGTCCAAGGACACGCTGGAGCAGGCGACCAAGAGCCTGGAATAGCGGCAGCGCTCAGAAGTTGCGGATGAACTGCAGTCCCAATATGCCCTCGGCCTTGCCGATCGGTTCGGGCAGGCCCGGCATGCTCAGCCCCGGGTTCGGTCGCGGATCGCGAATGCCCGCGCCGATCTGAAACCACCCCTGGTCGCCGGCGCGAAACGCGAGGCCGAGCGGCATGTGCCAGGGTGACGTGCTGCTCGCCTCCGCATTGCGCAACGGGCTGTAGGCATCGTGGTTCACCGTCACCGGGGTCTTGCGTGCCGCCTCCTCCAGCCGCGCGTCCATCGCGCGGCCGCCGGTGGCGATCAGCGTTTCCCACCACGGATCGCGCGGGTCTGGCGGTCGCAGGTAGCGGCGTATCCTGGGGAGCACGACCTCCTTCATCAGCAGCGAGCGGGTAAGCGGGTTCGGGCTCGCCAGCAGCGCGGCGATGTCGCGCCCCAGTTCCTGGATGACCAATGCGGCGAGCCGGCGCGCCTCGACGAAGCCCTTGGCGTCGGCGGTGTCCTTGGCGATGCGCGCATGCGAATAGCGTTCGGTGCGCGCCGCGGCGGCCTCGGCCATGCCGTGATAATAGGGCTTCATCTCGGACGTGGCGACACCGCCCTGCACATGCGCCAGCGACGACTGTTCGTTGGCGGCGTCTCCCGCGAAGCTGCCGGTCAGCAGCGGCTCGCCCTTCGCTGCCCCCGCGATATGCTCGATGAAGTTCGAATGCGCAAAGAAGTCCTCTACGGTGTGGAAGGCGTTGCCGAGCCATTGCAGGCTGCGCGGATTGGCACCCGCCTGGGCAAGGCTGTCCAACTGGCTCTCGATGTAATCGATCGGCGAGTAATCGATGCGCCCGGGCGCCAGCTGCTTGAACGACCCCGGCGCGGGCCCACGCGTGCGCCAGCGGCCGGTCGCGGGATCGAAGATGAAATTGTCGAAATGCTCGGCCGCATCATAACCGCCGAAGCCCAGCCGCTGGCCGAGCAGCAGCGCGTTCACCGCAGGCGGCAGCTGGCTATAGTCGCGCTGGATGTTGCCGCGCTCGACCGCGTGGAGCTGTTCGGGCGCGAACAGGCCGCCTAGCGCGGCTTCCTCGATGACATGGTGGTTGTCGTCGCTGAAACAGGCGAGCGCAGGAGTGGCGACCGGCTGCGGCGCGGGCGCCCGCCGCCCCGCCGCGACCCGGCCCGCGGCTTGCTCCGCGGCGCGCTCCTCGGCTGCACCCGCGGTGCGCAAGCGTCCGCCCGGGCCGGGTGCGGCGGTGCCCGACTGCTGCACCACATGCGCGAGTTCGTGCGCGAGCAGGCGCCGCCCCGCGGCGCTCGCCGGATCGTGGCGCATCGCACCGAAGGCGACAT
>NZ_CAXVWL010000107.1:0-20752 GCF_964263785.1 Sphingomonas sp. | reverse complement strand
GCTCATCGAGCCGAAAACCGTAGAACAGCGCGCCCTGTGCCACCTGCCGACCCATCATGTCCGTGATCCCCCTACCGCCTTGCAGGAGTGAATCACGCCCTCGACACCGTCGCAAGCAGCCGTTTTTCAACAGCCTCGAATCGTTGATGATCGCGGTGTCGAGTTCCACCGACGATTGCGGGTCGAACGCATAGACGCGCAACCGGCGAATGGACGGCAACGGCAGGGCCGGTACAAGCGATGGACATCGCGTCACCATCATCTCCCAGCGACACGTGGCAGGAAAGCACCACGTCGACCGCCTGGAACATCGACTCTACGCTGATTACAGGATTACCTTGTCACGCCTTTCCTGGCGGCGTGTCAACACTGACCGCGCGGCCGGCCTCATCGTTTTGGCGCGGCGGATGTATTTCGGTACAATTTCAATTTCCGAATCGCGGATGATGCGGTGCGAGCGCAACCACCTCTATCGATGCGCGGCGGCGAGTGCCGGCAGGTCGGCGAAGCCGTCGAAGCGGCCGGCGGCATCCTTCTCGGCGACGGCATCGACGCCGTAACCGCCGGCATAGAGCAGCAGCGGGATGGCCAGCGCCGCCGCGGCCGCCGCATCGACCTCGCTGTCGCCGACGAACAGCGCTATCTCGGGCGTAGCGCCTAGCGCCGCCAGCGCATGTCGTAGCGGCGCGGGATCGGGCTTGGCGCGCGCGGCGGTGTCGCCGCCGGCGACACAGGCGAAGAAACGGTCGAGGCAGTGCGTGTGCAGCAGCGCCACGGCCAGCGATTCGGGCTTGTTGGTCACCACCGCAAGCCGCCAGCCGGCATCTACCAGCGCCGCCAGCGCCCATTCCACATCGGGGTAGACGATCGCCGGATCGGACGGTGCATCGCGCAGCAGTGCGCGGAACGCCGCCAGGTCTTGCTGCGGGTCGTCGGCCACCGGCCCAAGCGCCGTTGCGACCAGCGTGGCCGCGCCCAGGCTGACCAGCGGCCGCACCCTGTCGACCGCTACCGCCTGGCCCCCGCGCTCGACGCTGAGCCGGGTCAGCGCGGCCGCGATGTCGCGGGCGCTGTCGACCAGCGTGCCGTCGAGGTCGAACAGGATCGCGCTCCGCGGCACGCGGCCTCAGTTCATCAGCGGGATCAGCATGTTCGCCGCCAGCTCCTCACGCGGGAGGAAGGGGGCGAGGTCCTCGAGCGGCGCGGTCACCATGGTGCCGTCCTCGCGCACCCGCGACGACAGCTTGGGCGCGAAGTTCTGGGCCTTGTCGATGAACACCTCGCAGATCGCAGGTCCCGGGCTCGCCAGCGTCTGCCGGATCGCATCCGCCATGGTCGCGTGATCGCTGGTGGTGACGTAATCGAACCCGAAGGCGGTCGCGATCTTGCCGAAGTCGGGAAAGGTCACTCCCGAATCCGGACCGCAACCGACCGAGAAGCCGTTGAAATGCGATTGCTGCGACTGCCGGATCGAGTGGTAACCGGAGTTGTTGTAGAGGAAGATCTTGGCCGGAATGCGCTGCCCCACGATGGTCTGCAGTTCCTGGAGGTTCTGCATGATGCTGCCGTCGCCCGCCATGCAGATGATCCGCTGCGCGCGCTCCGGCCCCCGTTGATCCACCATCGCGTGCCAGGCGCCGATCGTCGCCGGCAGATCGTAGCCCATCGAGGCCGCGCCCGAGTTGGAGAAAATGCGCTGGCACGCCTTCAGCTTCGCCGCCTGGACGGTGACCACCGCCGCGGTCGCGTCGGCCATCACGATCACCTCGTGCGGCGCCAGCTGCTCGAACAACACTTCGGTGAAGCAATAGGGGTTCACCACCCCCTGCGTGTCCCAATATTCGGGCAGCACTGGGCTGTAGCGCCGTCGCCGCTCCATCGCCCAATCGACGTAGCGGCGATGCGCCGCGGGGGCTTCGTAGCCGTCGAGCTCCTCCAGCAGCACCGTCAGGAACTGCTTCAGCTCGGCGTGGACCGGCATGTCGATCGACAGCGTCGGCTTGCCGAGCTCGGCAGCGTCGACATCGACCATGATCTTTTTCGCCGCCCGCGCGAAGGACGCGAAATTGTAAGAGATCTGGCGGATGTTGAGCCGGCAGCCGAGCACCAGCAGCAGGTCGGCGTTCTGCACCGCGAAATTGCCCGACCGGTCGCCGACGGTACCGGGGCGGCCGACGTAGAGCGGGTGGTCGTCATCGACCACGTCCTGCGCGTTCCAGCCCGGCGCGATCGCCGCACCCAACCGCTCGGCGACCTCCAGGAAAAGGTCGTGCGCCCCCGAAATACGCACGCCGGTGCCGGGCAGCAGCACCGGCCGCTCGGCCGTCTTGAACGCGGCGATGACCTTGCGCGCCGCATCGCGCAGCGGCTCGCCGGTCAGCCAGCCATATTCGGCCGGCAGCGCGTAATCGCGGCCATAGCCTTCGACGCGTGGATCGAAGCCGCGCAAGGTGTCGGGATCGATCCGCGCGGCCTGGATGTCGATGGGGATGTCGACCCACACCGGACCCGGCCGGCCGGTCGTCGCGAGCCACAAGGCCTTTTCCATGAGGTAGCGGATGTCGCGCGCGTCCTGAACCATCACCGCGAATTTGGTGACCGGCGTAACCATGGCGATGGTGTCCGCCTCCTGGTCGCCCAATTGCCGCAACCGGACCGGCGCGTTGCCGCGCAAGGTCTCGCGCTTCACCTGGCCCGACACGACAATCATCGCGATCGAATCGGTATAGGCACCGTGAACCCCGTTGAGCGCGTTGATGCCGCCGGGTCCGGTGGTGACATTGACCGCGGCGAGCCGGCCGGACAGGCGCGTATAGCTCTCCGCCGCCATGGCGAGCGCCTGTTCGTGATGGCAGCACACGTAGCGCAGGCCCTCGGCCCGGCCCAGCGCATCGTTGAGGTGCATCGCGCCGCCCCCGGTCAGCATGAAGACGTGGCGGACGCCGTGCGCCGCGATGACGGTAGCGACATAGTCGGAAAGCCGGACGTCGGGCATGAAGGATCCTCGATATGCATTGCCCCGCCGCGGACCGAGCCGCGACGGGGCAGGAAAGTCACGACATACAGGTGGTCAGGCGACGGCGCGCGGCATGATCTCGGCGGCATCGACATAGTCCATGCCGCGATCGGCGATCAGCGCGCGCAGCTCCGGATCGGCGGCGTAAGCTGCCTCCACCGCACCCAGAGCGATCGGCGCATCCGCCTTGACCGCTTCGCGCAACGTCTCGCCGGTGGCGAACTCGCGGCTCGAGATCTGGCCCTTGAGCAACGGCACCGCCAGATAGACATCGGCGTCGTTAAGGACATGGCCGGCCGGCAGGTCGTGCCGCGCATAGGCGCCGCGCACCAGCGCATCGAGGTAGCGGACCTCCTTCTCGGGCACGTCGCGGCGCGCATGCGCGGCCCCGCCGCACATCTCGCGCGCCTTGTTGAACGCCTTGAACCAGGTATCGGCCTGATGCGGCTGGGTGCAATAGGAACTGACCGGCACGCCTTCGTGGTCGATGTCGATGTGCCGTTCGAACGTGCGGGCACCCTTGCCATAAGCGATCATCACCGAATCGTGCCAGTCGCGATGCTCGTGGGTCGACAAGCCGATGGTGATGCCGGGATAGCGCGCGCGCAGGTAATCGATCTGGTTCAGTTCGAGCTCACTGTCCTCGGACGGGTAGAGCGACACGCAATGGTTGAGCGCGAAGGGCACGTTGCGCGACGTGAAGAACGCCACCAGATCGTCGATATGCTGTTCGTTGGCACCGCCCGACGAGGCGACCACGGGCAGGCCGGCCGCGGCCATCCGGCGCAGCAGCGTCTTGTCGCGAATGTCGGAACTGGCGATCTTGAGCACGTCGACGCCGAATTCGACGCATTTGTCAACGCTGGCTTCGTCAAAGGGGGTCACCATGGTCAGCATGCCCTCAGCCCGGATCGCCTCCACCATCTGGCGCAGGCTGTTCCAGGGAAGCTGGGTGTCGATCGTCTTTTTGATGTAGCGCACGTCCGAGCGGTCGCGAAAATCGGGGTGGACAAAGGTGTCCACGTCGCGAAACTGCAGCTTGATCGATGCCTTGACGCCATTGGCGCGCACGACCTTGGCGAAATCGCGAATGATCTTCAGCCCGCGATCGATCTTGCCCCAATGATTGTTGGCCAGTTCGAGGACGAACAGATCGTCGAATATCGAGGTCGACATGACTTCCCCTTGCGTGTCGGCATCCTGTGCCGGAGTTCCGCGCTGGTGCGCCTTGGGAGCGCCGGTCGCTTGCGATCGACCGAACACACCGATGTGAGCGATCCGGTTAATAGAAGCGGTCTTCGCCTGCAAGCGCTGCCGCCCTAACCTTATTGATCTGGCTCAGAATTGCCGAAGATCCACCGGTCGGTGTCGACGAGCTGTTGATCGAATCCGGCAATTGGAAGCCCGAGCCGCATGGCCAGAGTCCTGGTCGCGGCGAAGTCCCCAATGTAGACGCTGGGCCGCTGCCAGTCGATCGGGGGGCGCGTGATCGCAGCATCCCCCAGGCCGACCAAGGCCGCGACCCGCGCGGCCAGATCGCCCATCTCCAGCGCTTCCGCCCCGCACAGGTCGACCGGTGCGGCGCAGCCGATCCCGGCCGACAGCGCCGACAAGGCCAGGTCGCAGAGGTCGCCGACGTGGAGAAAGGAGCGAAACACCGGCACCGCTGCTGCGACACGGATCGTGCCGGTCGTGCGCGCTTGAGTCAGCATATTGCCGAGGGCATAGGATTCGGCCTTGTTCATGAACGGCCCGGCGATGTTCCAGATGCGCCCTGCGATCACCGGCACACCGGTGCGTGCGCCCCATGCGAGCAGACGGTCTTCCTGGCGCAGCTTGGCAAGGCCGTACGGGTGCCGGTCGCGGCCCTGCGCCGCAAGCGCCGCCGCGCCGGAGGAGGCGACGAACACCGCATGCGGGGCCCCCTCTTCCAGCGCAGCAAGCAGCCGGTCGTCGATCCCTAAGTTGGTGTCGATAAAGCGGCGCTCGCCGAGCAACTCGGCCTTCTCCTTGGTCAAATAGGCGAGGTGGACGACGATCGCACCCTCCACGTCGGCGCCGGTCAGCGTCTCCAGCGGCCGCACCGGCAGCACGCTGCCGTCCGCGGCAGTGAGATCGCTCGTCCGCGAGCCGAACAACCTGACCGACGCGCCCCAGCCGGGGCCGCGCGCGTGCGCCAGTCGCATCAGCATCGCCCGGCCGATCCAGCCGGTGGGCCCGGTGATCACCACGGGACGCGCGTCGATCGCGGTCATGCGATCACGCCCGTCGCCTGGTTGGTCCCGAACGCGCCGGCCGCGCGCACCGGCGTGCGGTCCCAGACCAGCGCATTGGCCTGCCCCCCGGCGATCGCGGCGGGGTTCACGCCGATCACCTCGACCGCGACATGGTTGTTGGCCTGGCCGTCGAGGCGCACGCCCTGGGGAAAGACCCCCGCCCCGCCGGTCACCCGCGCGTGCACCGTCCCGCGGTCGCATGCGGCCAATTGCACCGCGGCCTGCGACGCAATCTGCGCGGGGTTGTGGATCGCCACGTCGATGTCGAAGTCGCGGCAGCCGGTCAGCCCCACCGGACGGCGATGGCCCAGGATCTTCAGCCCGCGCACGCTCAGTCCCGCGGCGTTGACCGCGTGAACGCCGACCGCGTTGCCGCCGCCATCGGCATCGCCCCAGCCGATCAGCTGCCCGCCGGTGATCGTCGTCATGCCGCCGCCGTCGTGGACGTGGATCGCGGCGAGGCTGCCCGGCACGACCGCGATATAGGGATCGATCACGTCGACCACGCCGTAAGGCGAGAGCCGGGAGAGCGTCAGCCCGGCATGGCTGACCGAGTCCAGGATGGGGGCGGTGATGTGGAGGTCGCCGTTGCCGGTACGTGCGCGCCGGCTGTTGCCCTCGCTCGCCAGCCCGTCGACGACGATCCCGTCGGTCATGGTCGCCATCTCGAACCGGGTCAGGAAGATGTCGGCAAAGGCGCCGGGCAGATAGGCGCCGATCGAACGCGCCAGCCTGGGCACTCCACCCGTGCTGACCACGCATTCGTCGACGTAGAGCGAGGCGTTGCCGCCTGCGAGGCCGAAGTCGGCGGAGCCGTCGAACAGGAAACCCACGAACCCCTCGCCCGCCCCGGCCCCGTCCGCACTCGGCCGAGAGCGATAGGCGCTGCAATTGCGCAGAAAGCTGCGCACCACGCCGCGCATCACATAGCCCGCGGCATGTTCCACCGAGGTCAAATTCTCGAACCGGCAGGCCACGGCATATTGGACGCGCAGGCCCGCCGGCCCGCCGCGTTCGAGCGAGCCGCCAGGTGCCACCGCGACCGAGCGCGCCAGTTCGAGCTGGTGCAACACGATCCCGGTCACGAAAGCGCCCGGACCGCCCGGGTCGCGATCGGGCCCGACCTGGACCACGTCGCCGTCGGCGCGGGTCAGCACCAGGCGACTGACGGTGGTGCGCCCGCCTGCGGAGCCGGTCCGTCCCTCGATCCGGCGACCGGGCAGCGCGATGCGGAGCGTGGCCGAGATGTGGTAATCCGCCGCGATCAGTGCGACGCAGCCGTGCGCGGCGATCGCGGCTTCGAGTGCGGGCAGGCAGTCGATGCGCGGGTCGCCGGCGACCGCGCCCCACCATTCGGGCCGCGCCGTCAGCACCCGGCTGACGTTGAGATCGACCCGCCCCGCGCCTGCGAAGACCGGCGCGGCGGATGCCTGAAAATCGCCGGTGAACGTCAGGGTGGAGCCGCGCGCCACGTCGATTCGCACGCCGGGCATCAGCAAGACGTCGCCGGTGACTGTCATGTCGCGATCGACGCGGTAGCTGCCGGCGGCCAGTACGATGCCGGCGCCGGGCACCCGAAGCACCTGACCCACGGCGGCACCCGGCGCGGCCTCGGCTGCGGCCAGCAGTCCTGCCAGCGGAATGCCGCGCAGCATGTCGCGGCGATCGATCGAAGAAAATCCGTTCACGCTTTGCGGTGTGCCCAAGCGACGGCGCCCGCGCAACCTTGGCAGCCGCGGGACGGCGCCGTAAGGACGGCGGCGAACGGATAAGGATTGGACATGCTTGCTGAAGCCGCCTTGGGCACGCTGTCGGATCGTCTCGGGCGACTACACGAGCGGGTGGAGCAGCGTCGTTCAGCGACCGCCTTGCGCGAGCGACTGGCGCAGGGCTGCTGGGTCTATGGCGCGGGCGGCTATGGCCTGCTGGCGATCCGGGTGCTGCGGGACGCCGGTGTCGATGTTCGCGGCGTCATAGACCGTCGGGCGAACGATCCAGCCTTTGCCGCCGGCCAGCCCGTGCCCGCGGTGGCCCCAGACTCGCTGACTCCGGCGATGGCGGCGGGAGCGACGCTGGTCGTCGGCGTCCACAATTTCGCTGCCGATCTGCGGCCCATCCACGCCTGGGGCGCGGCGCATGGCTTTGCCGACGTCGTCGTGCCCGCCGAGCTTCCTGACCTGCTCGGCCCCGCACTCGGCAGCTATTGGCTTACCGGGCGCGGCCATACGGCGCGGCATCTCGACGAGCTCGACCGGCTGGCGCCATTGTTGGCTGACGACGCCTCGCGCGCGGTGCTGGATGGAATCGCGGCGTTTCGCATCTCGGCCGATCTCGCCGATCACCCCCCTTCGCACCTGCCCTCGCAATATTTCCCACCCGACGTGCCGCTGACCCGCGCGCCGCTCCGGCTGGTCGATGGCGGCGCCTTCACCGGCGACGCCTGGCCTGCGCTCACCGCATCCGGGCGCACGCTGGGCGAATGGTACGCCTTCGAGCCCGATCCGGTGAATTTCAGAGCGCTGGTCGCCACCGCACGCGAAGCGCCGATGGCGCGTACCGCGCTGTTCCCCTGTGGGCTCGGCGAGCGTGCCGAGCAAATCCGCTTTGCGTCGGGCGAAGCGGCGGGGAGCCACGCCGCGGAGAACGGCGACACCGTGATCCAGATCGTCGCGCTCGACGAGGTGCTGCCGGGCATCTCCCCCAATTATGTCAAGCTCGACATCGAGGGCGCAGAGCGCGCGGCGCTGTCGGGGATGCGCGAGACGCTCGCACGCGCACGCCCGGCGATCGCGATCAGCATCTACCATCGCCCCGAGGACCTGTGGGAGCTGCCGCTGCTGATCCACGATCGCCTGCCCGATCACCGACTGTTCATCCGCCAGCACGGCTACAACGGCTTCGACACCGTGCTCTACGCTGTGCCTTGAGGCGGCGGGCGGAACACGATGCGGCTGAGCACCAGGAAGTTGAGGAGCGACGAGCAGACCAACGCGCATAGCCCCGCCAGATAGGGCGTGAGCCCGAGCGCGTGAAACAGCGCCAGGAAGGATACGCTGACCAGATAGTTGACGCCATAAGCCATCAGGTAGGCGAGCTTGGACTGCGGCGGCCGCTGGAACACGCCCAGGCTGTACGAAAAATAGTTGAACGCCACCCCCAGGCAGTGCGCGATGATCTGCGCGGCGAACAGGTTGAGGCCGAGCGCCACCAGACCTGCGTAGACGCCGTAGCCCCACAGGGTGTTGATCGCGGCGATACCGTAATAGCGCACCAGACCGGCGAACTGGCCAAGCCGGGGATGGATCGCGACGAGGCGCGCCTCAACCTTCCGCAAAGTTGATCCTTTCGCGCTCGACCACCAGCGGCGTGCCGCGGGTGCGCTCGGAGATCAGCCGCACTTGGTCGCCCATGAAGCCCAGCGCCAGGAACACCAGCGCGGCATTGCCCTCGATCAGCGCGGCCATCCAGAACCAGCCCGCCGGCCCGTCCAGCACCCAGCTCAGCAGCGCCGCCGCGACCGTCAGCCCGGCCAGCAGCGCCGAGACGACCGCCAGCAGGAACGGCAGCCGCAACAGCTTCTTGGCGGAGCCCGCCAGCCCCGACAGCGCGAAATCGGCAAGGCGCAGGAAGGTATTGGACGATATGCCGCGTTGGCGCGGCGCGCGAGCGTGCGGCACCGTCTCGATTCCGTAACCGCTTTCGACCAGCATGCCGCGAAAGAACGGCTCGGGCTCGTGCAGCCCCGCCAGCAGGTCGACGACGCGACGGTCGTAGAGCCCGAAGCCGGTGGCGTGCGGCACGATCGAATAATCGCCGAACTTCTCAAGGAAGCCGTAAGCGATCTTGCGGCCGAGCCCTAGCCACCAGCTGCTCTTCTCGACGATGCGGGTACCCAGCACGATCGGCGCGCCCGCGCGCCAGCGGCGGATGAATTCGGGGATCAGCTCGGGCGGATCCTGGAAATCGGACGCGATGCCGATCACCGCGCGGCCCGAAGTCGCGTAGATGCAGTGGGTCGGCGAGCGCATCTGGCCGAAATTGCGGGTGTTGGCGATCAGCTTGATCCGGGCATCGCGCGCGCACATCGCGCGGACGATCTCCACCGTGCGGTCGGTAGAGGCGTTGTCGATGAACAGATATTCGAAGCTGACGTCGCATTGCTCCAGCTGCGCGATCACCGCGGCCGCGATGGCCTCGACGTTGGCTTCCTCGTTGTAGCAGGGGCAGACGACCGAGATATCGGGAGGCGAGATTTCGGGGGGCGAGACATCGGAGGGCGAGATGTCGGGAGAGATATCGGAGATCATGAGGTCAATCAGCTGTTGAAGGCGTCGGGCGGGAAACGCGAAGCCAGGCCGGCATGCGCACCCTGCCCTCGGCGCGAAGCGCGGCCCATAACCGATGCAGCGTCGCGAAGGCGAGAAGGTCCATGATCAGCAGCAGTCCGGCCGGACGCAAGAGGGTGCCGACGCTCAGACCGTAGGATGCGGAGACCGGACGACCGCCCAGATAGCTTTCGACCATGAGCTGGAAGTCGAGTTGCACCAGGAAATAGTCGTAGCACATGTTCAGCAGATAGGCGATCAGCAATGCAGCGATGCGGCAAAATCCGCGCCCCTCTTCGAAGAAGACCAGGAACATGGCAAAGCACACCGCATAGCCGCCGGTCTCCTGAAGGCTCAGCGCAACCATCACCGCCAGTGCCGCGCTGCGTGTTCGCGGAAACAGTTCGGGCTTCACCCAGATCGCCGCGGCAGCGGCCATTGCCAGGACTTGGCTGCCGCGCATCAGCACAGGCAGCAGCCAGGCAGCGAGATCGAGCGGGCCCGAGCCGAGTAGCTTGACCAGCGGTCCCTTGCTTTCGCCCAGAAAGGCGTGAAGCGGCAGATAGGAGGACGGATAGTGCGCCACCGGCCAGTCCGCGATGCGGCCCGAATCCGCGAAGATGACGGTATTGCGCAGGATCTGCATCGGCGTGCCGTCGCCGACGATAAGCCACGTCACGACGTACACGACGACGCAAGCGACGATGGCGCCCTCGAACCACCGCCATTGGCGGCGCAGCAGCGTCGAAAAGATGGCCGCCAGCAGATACGGTTTGAAATTGGCCGCGGCGGCGGCACAGACCCAGCGCCAGCGCGCGCTTTTCACCAAGGGTCCGTAGGCGAGTACGAAGAACGTGAACGCCGGAATGATCAGGTTGGCTCGCTCGAGCGCGTACAGCATCGGCATGCCGAGCCCGACCGCGATGGCGCGGGGGAGCGCCGTGGCGCGATTGGTCCTGCGGTACGCTACCCAGACCAGCACGACGTTGCCGAAGAAGAATCCCAGCATTGCAGTGCGCAGCCACCAGTCGCAGTCGCGCGCGAACACCTCGGACCCGGCGTAGCAGGAGCCGGTCGCGAACAGCTTGAACCATGCAAAGGAGATCGGCGGATACACCGAGCGCCATATCTCGTAGGCGCCGTTTCGGAACGACCAGGCGGCGGTGTTGTAGCCGTCCATCAGCGAATCGCGGTAATTGAAGAAGAACGGGGGCGGCAGGAATCCGTTGGTGCGCAGGAACAGATACGCGTTGACGATGGTCCCGATCAGGACCGCGGCGCCGACGCCCTCGACCCACCGCGGGAGCATCATGTCCTTGCGCGGAAAGCCGTGCCGGGTCACGGATCGGACCGGCGTTGTCCCATCGGATCGTTTACGCCGAGAACCGGCGGAGCGACCATGTACAACTCGGCGGCGGTGGCGAGCAGCAGAACCAGGATCAGCAGCGCCAGCGGAATCGCATTATACTGACGCGCCGGGTCAAGATGGGTCGATTCGAGCCGCTCCAGCGAATATTGGGCGGTCAGTTCCTCGACCGCCGACCCTTCGAGATAGCGGATGTACGACTGGTAAAGCGATTGTGCGAAGCTGAGATTGCGTAGCAGATCGCCGTAGCGGGTGTTGATCTCGACCAGGTTCGCCGCGGATGCGCCCGATCCCGAAGACTGTTGCCGCGAGCGTTCTTCGGCGAGCTGACGTCTGGTGACGGCGATCTCGGTCTGCAGGCGCTTGACCTGATAGTTCTCGGGGCCGGCGAAGCGCTGCAGCGTTGCCAGTTCGGCTTCCTTCGCCTGCAATGATCCCTCCAGCGTGTTGAGGGTCACCACCGCTTGCGAAAGCTGCTCCTGCGGCGCGGGCAGAGCGTTGACGCGCCGAAACGCGGTGAGTTGGGTTTGCGCCTGCTGGACGCCGCGCTCCGCCTCCGCCAGCCGCTGATCGAGGATTTCGCGCTTGTAGGCGACCTGACGCTTGCTGAGGTCGGACAGGCGCTGCCGCAGCACGGTCGCGAACGCATCCACCGCGGCCAGCGCGGCGTCCGGGTCGCGATCCTTCATCTCGATCTGGAGAATGCCGCCGCGCAGCGCCGTGATCTCGATCTTGCGGTCCAGCTTGACGAGAGTGCGGCCGACCTCGTCGCGCGGTGTCTTGCCATTGATCAGGTTCAGCCGGGCGGCGACCGCGCGGAGAACGTCCCAGCTGCGCGCGACGGTGAGGTCGATCTCGGCGGGCTGCGCGGTCAGCAGCGTGCTGTAGCTGGCGCCGAGGCCGCCGAGTACCGCGGCAAGGCCTTGCGCACTCGAATCCGGGGGCGTCAACTTGACCAGCGCACGGTGGCGTTCCGGAAACAGGGTCAGAAGCAAAAGGACAAGGGCTACAACGACGAGCACGCTCCGCCGCACGGCAACGCGCCGCACCCAAGTAATGCCCATGAGGCGATCGAGAACGAACACCGGCTGCCTCAATTTGTCAGTGCCGCGATCGCGGCGGCCGTGACGCCGGCGCTCAACAGCAGCCCCGAGATGTCGCGAACGCGAGTCCAGAAGGTTGAGCTCTGCGTCCTGACCGGCACGAAGACCACATCGCCGGGGAGCGCGCGCGCCTTCAATGCGCCGCGTTTACGGGTCACCACCGATCCGTTGGCGCGCACCACGAAGATCTCGCGCTTGTCGGCGACCCGCTGCTCGCCACCGGCAAGCTCCAGATAGTCGCTGATGCGACGAGCCCGGTTCACCTGGAACGACCCCGGCCGGAACACCGCGCCGAACACGCCCACCGTGGTCGGGGTCGGCGGAATGTAGAGCCTGTCGTTGTTCTCCATCACCGTTTCGAGCGGCAAGGCGATCGAATCGGGCTCGGTTTCGAGCACCACGCGCCCGTCCGGTCGCGCGGCGCGCAGCCGGTCCACCACGGCGCGCGCGGCGGCGAGCTGCTGCGCGCGCAATGCGGCGTCGTTCAGATCGGTCACCGATTGCGACAGCGGCGCCGCGGCCAGGCTCAGTTCCAGCTGCTGCAGCGCCTCGTCGAAGCTCCGCTGCTGCTGCTGCTGCACACGGGCGCGATCGAATTCGGCACCGTAGACGAAGGCGCGCCCGGTGAGCCCCCCCGCCATCGTCAGCGCGTCCGCCATGGTCGCGTTCGCGGGCAGGTAATAATGCCCGGGGCGATCAACCTGCCCTTCGATGGTGACCAGGATGTTCTGGCGTTCCAGCGGTCGGGCATAATCGGCAACCGAGAGGAAGCGCAGGATATCGCCGCCCGCAATCGGACTCGTGCTGGCGTCCGCCAGGCTGAGCTGCACCCAGCCGCGCCGGTCGAGCTCCGACAGCCGCGACACCACTGTCCGAGTCGGATCGGCAAGCGTGGAGAGACCGCCGGCATAGCGGAGCACCTCGGCGATGCTCTCGCCCGGCTTCGTCTCGTAGATCGCCTCGGCGTTGACGCTGCCCGTCAGCGCGATTTGCGGGCCGACCGGCGCGATGAAGACGACGTCCTCGTCCTGCAGAACGATGTCCTTGGACTTGTCGCCGCGCAGCAGCAGGTCGTACACGTCGAAGTCGCCGACCAGCTTGCCGCCGCGCCGCACCTGGATCGATCGGAAGCTGCCGCCCGCGGTCGGGCCGCCGCCGGCGAGCACCGTATTGACCAGGGTCGACAGGCTGCTGACGGTATAGGCGCCGGGATTGGCGGCATAGCCCGTCACATAGACGCGGATACCGTGTAGCTGGGCGATGCTGACTGCGATGCGATAATCGCGATATTCGTCGCTGATCCGGCGCGACAGCGCGCCCGCGAGATCGCCGTAGCGCACCCCCACCAGACTGACCCGACCGACACGCGGAATGAAGACAGCCCCGTTGTTGTCGAGCGTCAGGCGCAGTTCCGACTGAACCGATCCGGTCAGCCCGACCAGGATCTCGTCGCCGGGATTGAGCTGGTAATCGGGTGGTACCGCAGCGGTAGACGGTGGCGTGAAGTTGCGCGCCGAGGGTAGCAGCAGCGAGGCGCCGAAGCGCGGCACGCTGCGCCCGAGCACCTGCGCGACATAGGTCTCGTATTCGCCCGGCGGTGTCGGCGGCAGGCGCTCGCCGAGCGGGGTGGTGATCCCTGCCTCGGTCGCCCGGGTGGTCGCCCGGTTGGTTCCTTCGGTCTGGACCTGCTGGCTGAGCTGCGCGGCCTGCGCCGGCACTGCACTGATCGAGGGCGGCGGGGCGGTCGGCGCGATCGAGGGCGCGACCGGTTGCTGCTGCACATTGGTCTGCGCCTGCTGGTCGGTCGCTCCGTTCTGACCATAATTTTGGGGCTGACCGGCAAAAACGGCGCTGGGGATCTGGGCCGCGCCAGGGGTGCCGGCTGCCAGGCACGCCAGCGCAACCGAACCGAACAGGAGCGCGCGTGGCGCAAATTCGAACTTGGTAGACATCGACACTCCGAAACCCGGCAGAATTCCCGCCCATGCGCCATTGCGGCGTGATGACCGGTACGGACGCCCGCCCGCTGTTGGCAAGCGCATAACCGACTGGGCAGGAGAGTGCCATGCCGCACCGCACGGCGATCGCGGTCCCCTCCACTGCAGAGGGCATCGATCCGACGTTTACCGGTCCCCGGGTCGAAGGCTTCGGGGCTTTCCATTTCGAGAAATACGACGTCCATCCCAGTCCGGGCGGCGCCGATCGCGACCACAACGGCGGGGTCGCGGGTGCCCTGGCCGGTTTCGATCTCGGCTTCCGAAATCTCGTGGTTGGCGACGTCTGCGCGCCGCGTCCCGACCTTGCCGCTGGCCACTGCGTGCGCCCGGAGCGCGAGATCGAAGCTGGTAGGCGGATCGGCTTCAAGGAGGCGACCTCTTCGGCAACCGCGCGCTGGTTTACGCTCTCCGCCCATCCCGAACCGGGCCGTTTGCTGCCGGAAAAGCGGATCGCGGTGCGGAAAACGTTCTGCCTGCGGTCAAACCGATCCGCTTCGCGCCGGTCGCGGTGGCGTATGCACGGGCGATCAACGCAGCGGTGCCGCTCGCCGTCAGCGCAGGCCCGGCGACCCGGCCTTTCAGCCCCATTTTCACCGTGGGCAAATGCCGCACGGGCGCAGGATTGCCTGGCCGCCGCAGCCTTCTTCGAAGCGGGCTACGATGCCCAGGAAGAGCGCGCTGTCGCCTGGTCGTGCTCAACCGCGTCCACCACTCGGCATTCCCCAAAACGGTGCGCGGAGTCGTGTTCCAGGGCGCCGAGCGACACACCGTTGCCAATTCACCTTTACGTTCACCTGCGACGGCGCGATGCACGCCGGGCGCCTTCGTGGGGCAAGAGCGCGGCGCGGAGCCTGCGTTGGGCCTGTTCGCCAGCTTGTTCCGGGCGCCCGACAATGGAACACCACCGCCTACGCCGCAATTGCGCCGAGCGGACGGCTCTCTCGCGCGCTTTACACGGCCAACGACCCCGATCTGTTCCTGATCAAGCTGCATGCCGACGATGCGGCTGCATATCCGTCGCGGGCGAACGCCCTGTATGCTGATCGAGATACCTGCACGGTGCTCGGCTGGACCGATCCCCGGCTGGCCGCCCCTGCGCTGCCGCTGCCCCTCGCGCAGATGGAGGGATTGGCGTTTCGCTACAGTCGCCAGGTAGGCAGCGAGGAGCGAGCCTCCGATGGCGACAGACCGGGGATATGGCTGGGGCGGCAGGAGGCCCAGCTAACGTCCCAGCGCTTGGCCGGTCGGCTTGCGCACGGACACGGGTCAACCGCACTTAATACAGCTACCGGTGACGGAAACAAGTGACTTCGGCCAGCATTGGTGTCGGCAGTACCAGCCTGCATATCTGCGTATAAACAAGCTCTACGTGCCTCAATCGCCATCGGCTTCGTTGCAGCATGCTGGCCTCGCCTGCGACAACGGTTACAGCGCGCTCGATCACCAGGCTGCACGCTGGGCGCATACTCTCTTTTGACCGTATGCCGGCTCTGTGTAGGGGTGGCTCGCCCCACACTGCGCGGCCGAGGATTGCTCAGGAGGGGCCGAGCCGATCCTTATCGCAGGGAGCGAGCCGTGGACCATCATACAGAGGTTCTCGTCGGGATCGACGTGTCGAAGGCTCGTGACACGTTCGCGAATTCCGATGGCGATCGCGGAGGCGAGGTGCGGTTCCTGGGTGAGGTCGACGCCTCGCCGAAGGCGATGCGGCGAGTGGCGCAGCGGATCGTCGCCAAGCACGAGCGGGCGCATTCCTGCTACGAAGCCGGCCCGACCAGCTACGGCCTCCACCG
Source organism: Sphingomonas sp. (assembly GCF_964263785.1). Classification (GTDB taxonomy): domain Bacteria; phylum Pseudomonadota; class Alphaproteobacteria; order Sphingomonadales; family Sphingomonadaceae; genus Sphingomonas. Next base: position 4,876 of record NZ_CAXVWL010000107.1, on the reverse strand, counting down.
GTTGATCACCGGCATGGGCTATCGCTGCGACGTGGTCGCGCCGTCGCTGATCCCGGGGCGAGGTGGCGAACGGGTGAAGACCAACAGGCGCGGCGCGATCGGCCTGGCCAAGCTGCTCCGCGCGGGGGAGCTGACCCCGGTGTGGGTTCCCCGATGTTCTCAGCCCTCGCGGCGGGCGTGATCCCAAGGCATGAGTGCATCGAGCGCGGTCGCGTGATGGCCGGCGGCGAGCCGGGCGAGCGTATCGGCCAGCCAAGCCTGCGGATCGACGTCGTTCAGCTTAGCCGTCTCGATCAGCGACGCGGTCACTGCCCAATGGTTTCCGCCGTCATCGAATCCGGCGAAGAGAGCGTTCTTGCGGCTGGCCTGGGCCAGCTTGGCGTCGAGTAGCGCGTGCAGCTCGTCGACCACGGGCCGGCTACGTTCTTGGCGACCGGCGCGACGCTCTTCAGGCGACCGGCCGCGCACGTCCTGCTAGACCGCGTACAGTCGGGCGATGCGCGCCAGCACGTCCGCCGCGACCGCTGGCGCGCCCGCCTTGGCCAGTTCGTAGAAGCGGCGGCGCGCATGTGCTCAACAGAAGGCGAGCGCGACGTCCCCGCGCCGCGCCAGGGCGGCGTAGCCGCCATGCCTGTCCACGTGGAGCACGCCCTTCAAGCCCACCCTGTGCTCGATCGACCGCTCCGCCTTCGGGTCGGGCGCGTAGACGTACGCGACCGCGGGTGGATCCGTTCCTCCCCAGGGCCGGTCGGTGCCCATAGTTGCCCGGTCTTGATGCGACCGCGTCCTGGATCCAGCACGGGGGCGGTGGTCTCGTCGGCCTACAGCTTGGCGGAGCGCTACAGATGGCTACCGTTGCGCAAGTCGACGGGCTTGGTCGCCATCAGGACGCGCGCATCCGTGCCGGGGCCGATCACACCCCGGTCTTTAGCGCATCGATCATCGCCGCGATCACCCGGCATCCGCCCCGCGCGCGATCTTCACCGCGACGCCATCGATCTCCAGCTCGACCGCGGCCAGCGGGCCTCGCCGTCGCGGCCTGCTCCGCTTCGCAGGCGACGGCGCCGCTTCGATCAACGCCGGCACGAAGAGCGGCTCGGGCAGGGTCCGCCCGGCAGAGTGCCCGCCCCCCCGCCTCGGCCGCCTGGCGCATCTCGCCCCGCTCGGTGTTCGATCTGGCGATTTCTTGCCGAGAGCAATGTGCGGCAGCCATGGAAGTCCTGAAGCGGAGCCGAGCCGACGCTTTCCAAAAGGCGTCTTAAGCGGTTCAGCTACTACGGACCGCTACATCGACTCTGTGGGCAAGCTGCAGGTCTGCTCGCTTAGACTTCAGACAATCGATGTCTTTTTTCAAGCATCCGTCACCCCTTCGGTGCAGCCTCCGGCTGCACCGAAACTGAATCGCCCCGGGTTTGTCGGAGGCTCCAACTCCTGAGAAGGTGGAGCCATGACGAGCAAGACGACGAACAAGTTTTCGCCCGAGGTCCGCGAACGAGCGGTGCGGATGGTGCTGGATCACGAGCGCGACCATCTGTCGCGATGGGCGGCGGTGGTTTCCATTGCGGAGAAGATCGGCTGCGTGCCGCAGACGCTGCATGAGTGGGTGAAGAAGGCCGAGGTCGACAGCGGCAAGCGCGCCGGGGTTCCGACCGAGGTCGCGGACAAGCTCAAGGCGTTGGAGCGCGAGAACCGCGAATTGCGCCAAGCCAATGAGATCCTGCGCAAGGCATCGGCATATTTCGCACAGGCGGAGCTCGACCGCCCGTTCCGGCGATGATCGCGTTCATCGACGATTACCGCGATGACTATGGGGTCGAGCCGATCTGCCGTGTTCTGCCGATCGCCCCATCCACCTACCACGAGCACGTTGCGCAGCGAAAGGATCCGACACGCCTGTCGGCACGGGCGCAGCGGGATGTGGTCCTCAAGCCCGAGATCGCTCGCGTGTTCGCCGAGAACTTCGCGGTCTACGGCGTGCGCAAGGTCTGGCGGCAGATGATGCGGGAGGGCTTCCCGATCGCCCGTTGCACCGTGGAACGGTTGATGCGCGAGATGGGCCTGGCAGGCGTGATCCGCGGCAAACCGGTGCGCACGACCATCAGCGACAAGGCAGCGCCGTGCCCGCTCGACCACGTCAACCGCCAATTCTACGCCCCCGCGCCGAACAGACTGTGGGTGTCGGACTTCACCTACGTCGCGACCTGGGCGGGGTTCGTCTACGTCGCCTTCGTCATCGACACCTATGCCCGCCGGATCGTCGGGTGGCGGGCCAGCAGGACGGCACACGCCAGCTTCGTCCTGGATGCGCTCGAGCAGGCGCTTCACGATCGACGCCCGGTTCATCGCGGCGGCCTGGTCCACCATAGCGACCGCGGCTCGCAATATGTGTCCATCAAGTACACCGAGCGCCTTGCCGAGGCCGGAATCGAGCCCTCGGTCGGCAGCGTCGGCGACAGTTACGACAACGCTTTGGCCGAAACGATCAACGGCCTCTACAAGGCCGAGGTGATCCACCGCCGCGGGCCCTGGCGCAGCTTCGAAGCCGTCGAGTACGCCACGCTGGAATGGGTCGACTGGTTCAACCATCGCCGGCTGCTGCAGCCCATCGGCAACATCCCGCTTGCCGAAGCAGAAGATCAATATTATGCTGCTGCGGACAACATCGATATGGCAGCGTGACTCACAACCCATGGCCTCCGGCAAACCCCGGGGCGGTTCACGCCTGACCGACACGGGAACGCCGGAGCAGGAATGGCTGGGCGTCAAACCAACCGGCAGGGCTATGAGGATTGCCGAGTTCGCCTTCTACCGCGTGCGGGACGGCAAGATCGCGGAAATGTGGTTCCTGCTCGACGCGCCTGCAGCGAAGGCGCAGCTCGATCCGGCTCCGCGGTGCGAATAATGCTGGACCGGAAGCGAGGTCCTCGTAGATGCGCTTCGGATCGACGCCGGCCGCAGGCAGCTCGGCGCGCTGCGGCGCGAGCGTCTGCATGCCATCCGACTTCGACACCCGCACATACCCGATCAGCACCGGCTATCCCGCCAGAAAAGAACAATGCCTTTCTGGAGCGTGGCACTGGTTCCGCAACGGGTTGTCTCATCACCGGCGAGCCGTTTGGAACGGCTCACATCGACCGCAAGGAAACCGAACGATTCCTTGCGACTTGTTCACCGATGCCGACATGATCGATATCATGCAGGCGCGAGCCAGCAGTGCTGCAACATCGCCGCGAGCCGGTTTTTACGGCTGCGGCTGGGTATCGACCCAGCCGCAGCTGCTATAGCACGCCCGGCTCGGCCGGGCCTGGGTTAGTTCAAGGCTGCGATCACCGCCTCCGCGAGCGGCTTCGACGAGGCGGGGTTCTGGCCCGTGAGCAGGTTGCCATCCCGTACGATGAACGCACCCCAGTTCGGTCCCTTGTCGTAAGTCGCGCCAGCCTTGCGCAGCGTGTCGGCCAGCAGCCATGGAGCGTTGTCGGCAGTGCCGAGCTCGACTTCCTCCTCATCGCTGAACGCGGTCATGCGGCGGCCCGCGAACAGCCACTTGCCGTCGTTATCCTTCGCGGCCAGCAACGCGGCCTGACCGTGACATACCGGCGCGATGATCTTGGACGTGCTTTCCGCCTCGGTGAGCACGCGACCCATGTCGGCATCCTTGTACAGATCCTCGACCGGGCCATGACCACCGGGGATGACGATCGCATCGTAGCGGCTGGTCACGACGTCGGCGAGCACCAGCGGCTTCGCCATGCGATCCTCGACCGACTGAAGGTAGGTCCGAAAATGATCGACATTTTCCTTGCCCACGGTCCCCGGATCCATGCTGTGCTGATCGATCGTCGCGCGTACGCCGCCCGGCGTGGCGATGTCGACGGTTGCCCCCGCCTGGCGGAACGTCTCGTCCATGACGACGAACTCTTCCGCCCAGACGCCGCTCTCATAGGCGGACCCGTCCGCGCGGGTCCACGTGTCGGTCGCCGATAGTACAATGAGGATGTTGGTCATTGATTTTTTCCTTTTGGGTGAGGTTACGCACTACTGAGGGATCAGAGAGCAGGCTTGTCGGGGGGTGACGCGCGCATGGCGCCGAGGTCGGCGGTTTCGCCCATGAAGCCCCAGTTGCTTTCCGGGATCTCCTGCAGGACGATGTAGACCGGCACGGCGCCGTGCGCCGCAGAGTGGCGGCCCAGGATTTCCGTGGCGCCCTTGATGAGCTTCTCCTTGGCAACATCGTTCATGCCGCCGGCCACCACGAACATCTGCACGCTGATGATCCTGGCGTGCGCCGGCGCGCCGCCCATGAACACGGCGTCAGCCGGATAGGTGTTGAAGTAGGTCCAGACGGTGGACTTCATGAACGGCGACTTCGGCAGCGCCTCGCAGTCGAGCGCGAAGTCGGTGAGTTCGGTCGTCAGCGCCGCGCGCCCTTTCGGGTCGAACGTGCCGTCGGCGGCGTGGATGATGATCTTGGGCATGGAGCCTCCGGCAGGTTCAGGGGAAAGTCGGGCCGCTCGCGAGGCACCCTGTAGTGCCGGCGTCGCGAACGACATCAGCGGCAGTCCGATCGCTATCGCGGCGCCTCCCGCAAGCAGGGTACGCCGCGACTGGCCGATCCCGGCGTTCGCTGAAGCCGCATCGTGTTGATCGCCCATCGTCGCGCCTCTTATTCGTGCTTCGGCGGCTCGGTGAGCGACCGTCATCGTCAGATGGCCTGGCCGCCCGATACTTCGATGCGCTGCGCGTTGATCCAGCGGTTGTCGGGGCCGAGCAGGCTGGCGACCATCGGCCCGATGTCGTCGGGCACGCCGACGCGGCCGAGCGCGGTCATGTCCGCGAACTGCTGGTTGAGATCGGGCATGTCGCGCACCGCGCCGCC
>NZ_CAXVWL010000106.1:0-12138 GCF_964263785.1 Sphingomonas sp. | reverse complement strand
GTCGATCGAATCGACGTCGGCGAAGCGCTTGAACAGCACCGCCTTGCCCTCCATCACCGGCTTGGAGGCGAGCGCGCCGAGGTTGCCGAGCCCCAGGATGGCGGTGCCGTTCGAGATCACCGCGACCAGATTGCCCTTGGCGGTATAGTCGTAGGCGGTGGCGGGATCGTCGTAGATCGCCTTGACCGGCACCGCGACACCCGGCGAATAGGCCAGCGCCAAGTCGCGCTGGGTCGCCATCGGCTTGCTGGCGACGATCTCGATCTTGCCCGGCCGCCCCTCCGAATGGAACAACAGCGCCTCGCGCTCGGAGAATTGGAGGTTGGTTTCGTCGGACATGCGTTCGGCTCCCGGGGACGCTTGAGGCTCTAGGCGGTTTGACGGGGCGCTTTCAAGCGGCGCTAGGCAGGGGGGCGCGGTAGCGGTATAGCCTCGGCATGGACAATGGCTCGCACGGCGCGCGGCGCGAATACGATATGGACGTCGAGCGGTGGCACGATGGCGAACCGCCGCTCGACCTGTCGCATCTGCCCCCCTGCCCCGGTATCCCCTATACGGACGAAGAAGTCGCTGCATCCCTTGCGCGGGCCCGAGCCGACGTCGCCGCCGGCCGGGTCTATTCGAATGCCATAGTCGGAGAATGGCTTTTGACATGGGGAAAGCCGGGTCGAAAGCCCTTCAAGGAGTGGCTCGCGGACACGCATGGCTGAGGTCATCTGGTCGGAGGCAGCCTCCGAACAGCTCGACGAGATCATCGCTTATATCGAACAATTCGATCCCATTGCCGCCGATCAGATCGCGATCCGCTTGTACGCGCTGTCACAAAGCCTGTCGGTATTCCCGAACCGCGGTAGGCCCGGCCCCGAGGACACGCGTGAGATGGCGACGGTACCCCCCTACGTCCTGATTTACGAAGTGCTCGGCGATCGAGTTGTAGTTCTCGACGTCCACCACGGACGTCGACAGCCTCGTCGCTTCAAACGATGACCACCGCTCCAACCCCGATGATGGTCCAATATCTCGCGCTCAAGGCCGAGGCGGGCGACAGCCTGCTGTTCTACCGGATGGGCGACTTCTTCGAGCTGTTCTTCGACGACGCGCGGATCGCCGCCGCCTGCCTTGACATCGCGCTGACCGCGCGCGGCGAGCATGACGGCGGCAAGATCCCGATGTGCGGCGTCCCCGTCCACGCCGCGACCGCCTATCTCCAGCGGCTCATCAAGGCCGGCCACCGCGTCGCCATCGCCGAGCAGACCGAGAGCCCAGACGCCGCCCGCAAGGCGCGGGGGAGCAAGGCGCTGGTCAACCGCGCGATCGTCCGCTTCGTCACCGCAGGCACGCTGACCGAGGAGGCGTTGCTCGACGCGCGCACCGCGAACTGGTGCGTCGCTATCGGCGAAGTCGGAGGACAAGTCGCGCTCGCCGCCGCCGACGTATCGACCGGGCGGTTCGAGATCGTCGAGACCGATGCCGCCGGGCTGTCCGCCGAGCTCGCGCGCCTGGCGGCAGCGGAGGTGGTTGCAAGCGAGGCCAGCGCCTTCGCCGACGCCGCTACGACGCTGCGCCCGGGCGCCGACTTCGACAGCGCAGGCGGCGAAGCGCGGCTCAAGCGCCTGTACGGCGTCGCCACGCTCGACGGCTTCGGCCAGTTCGGGCGCGCCGCGCTGGCGGCGGCGGGCGGGCTGGTCGCGTATCTGGAGCATGCCGCCACCGGCGCGATGCCCTTTCTCCGCGCGCCAGTGCTCGCCGCGACCGGCGCGACGATGGCGATCGACGCGGCGACACGCGAGAGCCTGGAGCTCACCTGCACCACGAGCGGGCAGCGCAAGGGGTCGCTGCTCGACGCGGTCGACCGCACCGTCACCGGCGGGGGCGCGCGCGCGCTGGCGGCGGACATCGGCGCACCGCTGATGGATCGCGCCAGCATCGACGCCCGCCTCGACCTCGTCCGCTTCCTCCACGACGATGCGGGGCTGCGCGAGACGCTCCGCGCCACCCTGCGCGCGCTCCCCGACGTCGGCCGCGCGCTCGGGCGGCTCGCGGCAGGACGCGGCGCCCCGCGCGATCTCGGGCAATGGCGCGACGGCCTCGACGGCGCATGGAGCCTCGGCGAACGGTTAGGCAAGGCGAGCGACCCCCCCGCCCTCCTTGCGGACCTCGCCCCCCGCCTGCGCGGCCACGGCGCGCTCATCGACCTGCTCGCGCGCGCGCTGGTCCCTTCCCCGCCAATCGAAGCGTCGGACGGCGGCTACATCGCTGCAGGCTACGACGCCGCGCTCGATGACCTGCGCGATGCGGGCGCAGGCGGCCGCCGCGCCATCGCCGCGCTCGAAGCCGAGTTCCGCGCGAAAACCGCCACCCCCGCCCTGAAAATCCGCCACAACGGCGTCCTCGGCTACCACGTCGAAGTCCCCGCCCGCGCCGCCGACCCGCTGATGGCGGCGGACAGCGGCTTCACCCACCGCCAGACGCTCGCCGGGGTCGTCCGCTTCAACACCCCCGCGCTCCACGACGTCGCGATGAAGGTGTCGCAGGCCGGAACCCACGCCCTCGCCGCCGAAGCCGCGCACTTGGAGGATTTGACCGCCACCGCGCTCGCCACCCGCGAAAACATCGCCGCCACCGCCGACGCCCTCGCCCGCCTCGACGTCGCCGCGGGTCTCGCCGAACGCGCTGCGGAGGGCGGGTGGACCCGCCCCACCCTCGTCGACGAACCCTGTTTCGAGGTCGAAGGCGGCCGCCACCCCGTCGTCGAAGCCGCGGTCGCGAAGGCAGGCGAACGCTTCGTCGCCAACGACTGCCTGCTCACCCCGGACTCGCGGCTATGGCTCGTCACCGGCCCCAACATGGGCGGCAAGTCGACCTTCCTGCGCCAGAACGCCGCCATCGCGGTCCTCGCCCAAGCGGGCAGCTACGTTCCCGCCACCAAAGCCCGCATCGGCCTCGTCGACCGCCTGTTCAGTCGGGTCGGCGCGTCGGACAATCTGGCGCGCGGGCGCTCCACCTTCATGGTCGAGATGGTCGAGACCGCCGCGATCCTGGCACAAGCGACCCCGCGCAGCTTCGTCATCCTCGACGAGGTCGGCCGCGGCACCTCGACCTACGACGGCCTGGCCATCGCCTGGGCGGTGGTCGAGGCGATCCACGACGACAACCACTGCCGCTGCCTGTTCGCCACCCACTATCACGAGCTGACCCGCCTGGCGGAACGCTGCGAAGCCCTGACCCTCCACCACGTCCGCGCACGAGAATGGAAGGGCGACCTCGTCCTCCTCCACGAGCTCGCCGACGGCCCCGCCGACCGCAGCTACGGCCTCGCGGTCGCGCGCCTGGCAGGCATAGCCCCGGCGACGGTCGCGCGCGCGAAGGCGGTCCTCGCCAAGCTGGAAGCAGGCCGCGCCAAGACCGGCGGCTTGGCGGCAGGCCTCGACGACCTCCCCCTCTTCGCCGCTGCGGTGCAGGCGGAAGAAGCCGAATGCGACGCGATCCGCGCGGAAGTGGAAGCGCTCGACCTCGATGCCCTCACCCCGCGCGAGGCGCTCGACACGCTGTACCGGCTGAAGGCACTGGCGCGGCAATCGGAGGGGTGATGGTGGGGCAATTTCCACACTTCCGTGGCGATTAGGGCTCAGCAGCGATCCCATCACTTTCGGGCCTTCGAAACAGGAAGCCTACCCTCATGCGTGCGCAGCTTTACCGCCCTCCAGGCATACGGTTTTTGCATCGAGGAACCGCTTCTCGCAAACGATCGAGTTTCAGGAAAGAGAAAGCCTTCCCAAAACCCGTCGCGAAATCATTTGAGAAGCTATATCGAGAGCGAAAAAAGCTCCTCCACCGTTGTTCCGAGGTGACGCGCGAGTTTCAGCGACAAGGTTGTCGAAGGCACGAACACGCCATTTTCTATCGTATTGATCGTCTTGCGGGTTACGCCGACTTGCTCGGCGAGCTGCTGCTGCGTCAGTCCTGCGCGCGCCCGGTGATCGCGCAGGTTCGGCGTCAATTCACTTCCCGACATGTTCGAACCACGCGAACGTCAGCGCCGCGCCGATGATGGCTGCGGCGAGCGAGATCACTGCGACTATCTGTGCTGCCATGCCGATTGCGGAAGGCTGAAATGCCGTGGCAGCCAGACCGGCCAGAGCGATACCGAAGCCCACCTGTGCCGCTCGATGCTGGTTCAGTCGGACCAGTTCGTCATTCAACAACGATCGTTCGTGCTTGGACCACCGCAGCAAGCCAGGGGTGCCGAACGTCCAGACGAGGCACGCGATCAGGAATACCGCCATGATAAAAAACGGACGCGTCCATAGGTCTGCTTCGTGACCAGTAACCGCAAAAGCGGTGAAGCCGATGGCCGCTATGGCCATTAGCAGCACGTTGCGGCCTCGGCGATCGGCGAAAGAGTTGGCGCCTTGACGTGACATATGATCCTCATGTAACGCGAAGGTTACTAGTAACCTTCGCGTTACATAGCAAGCGTCAAATCGTTGCCGCGTTCCCGTTTGGGAACGACGAACGAGGAGGCCCGCCCCGCTGCGGGCTTTTTGCCGATGGCAGAGCGGGTCTTTCCCGGAATCTGTTCCCAATCCACTTTTCCCAAAACGATCGCACATCGACGGGAAAACGGGAAAGGGTCAGGCCGCTTCGAGTGTTGGAATCCGGGCGAGGATATCTTCATCCTTTACGGCCTGCACACGCAGGTTATAATTGCGCTGCATGTTCAACCAAAACTCCGGTTTGGTGCCGGTGGACTTGCCGATCCCGAGCGCCAGGCTGGGCGTGATATCCTGCTTCTCGGCGAGGATGTCGTAGAGGGTCTGCCGCGACACCTCGAGCAGCCTGGCGATCTCCGCCTCGGTCTTGTTCAACGCCGGCAGAATATCCTCGCGAAACATCTCGCCGGGGTGCATGGGGGCGAGGCCGGATACGAGCGGGTTCATCATCTGTCTCCTGTCCGATGGCGTCGCGCCCGGACCGTCATCATGCTTCTGTATCAGCCCCATGTGCAACAGGTGCTCCGGCTCGTTTGACCGATATCAGCCCTGCGTCCAAGCTCCCTGTCCTACAACCCGCCACCTATGCAACCATCGGCGCAAGGCGAGTTCGCCTCGATCATGGCTCGTTCTCATCGATGCGAAACGGTAACGATCGGCGCCGATCGGCACACGTTCACGCATCAACCAGCGTCAACGTTTTCACGATCGTGGATGCAAACACGCCGCCTCACACCAGATATTGCGGTCACCGCCCTACGAACAGAAACCCCACCGCCGCCATGATGCACCCGAACGCCGCCGCGTGCCGCCAGTGCAGCGGTTCGCCGAGCGCGGTCACCATGAACACGCCGAACACGACCAGCGCGATCGCCTCCTGCACCACCTTCAGCTGCCCGGCCGACCAGCCGTTGGCATAACCGATCCGGTTGGCCGGCACCGCCAGGCAATATTCGAACAGCGCGATTGCCCAGCTGATCGCGATGACGGTCGGCAGCGGCCAGTTCATCCCGCCCTTCAGATGCCAGTACCAGGCGACCGTCATGAACACGTTGGAGGCGATGAGCAGCAGGATCGTGGGCATGGCGAGGCCCATGCCACGCCGCGGCCGGCCGCACACCGTCCTTCACTCAGCGCCGCTTGCAAAGTTGGAAACCGCGTGACCTAACCGCAGACACCAGTCTTTCTCATCGTCATCGCGCAGCCATCCGTGCGGACGGCAGCCCGCACCCGAGCGCAAGGCATCGCATTGGCTTTACCTTAGCCTGTACTTCCAAGTCCCCCGCGGCCCTGCGCAGCCCGGCAAAAGCTCCAAACCACGTTACCTTCGTTACCTTCGCGGCAGACCGCCCGAACACTGCAATTTTAAATAACACCCTTATCTAGATAGCCATGCCCAGCCGTTTCGAATCGATCCCCAACCGCCGCGCGATCGTCGACCGCCGCCTGCTTGCCGAATCGCTGGCGGCAATCGACGGCACCGATCGCGCCGCGCTCCGGCGCCAGGCGACCGTGCTGCTCAAGGATGCGCTGGCGCAGGGCCGCGCCGAGATCGACCGGCGCTTACTCGCGCACCCCTCGCGCGGGCTCGAAGCCGCGGGCGGCCAGGCCTATCTGGTCGACCAGCTGCTGCGCGTCCTGTTCGACTTCACCGTCACCCGCCTCCATCCCCTCGCCAACCCGACCGCCGCCGAACGCCTCGCCCTGATCGCGGTCGGCGGTTATGGCCGCGGCGAGATGGCGCCCTATTCGGATGTCGACATCGGCTTCCTGACACCCTGGAAGCAGACGCCCTGGGCCGAAGGCGTCATCGAATCGATGCTCTACGCATTGTGGGACCTCGGCCTGAAGATCGGCCACAGCAGCCGCTCGCTCGACGAGATGGTGCGCCAGGCCAAGGCCGACGTGACGGTGCGCACCGCCTTGCTGGAGGCGCGCTACGTCGTCGGCGACACCACGGTGTACGACGAAGCCTCGCGGCGCTTCAAGGCCGAGGTCCAGGCCGATACCGCCCGCCAGTTCGTCGCCGACAAGCTCGCCGAACGCAACGCGCGGCACCTGAAGATGGGCGACACCCGTTACGTCGTCGAGCCCAACGTCAAGGAGGGCAAGGGCGGGATGCGCGATCTCCACGCGCTCTTCTGGATCGGCAAATACGCCTACGACGTCCAGCGCGCCGCCCAGTTGGTCGAGCGCGGGCTGTTCACGCCCGCCGAATACCGCCGCTTCCACCGTGCCGACAATTTCCTGCTGGCGGTGCGATGCCACCTCCACGCGATCGCGGGCCGTGCCGAAGACCGTCTGACCTTCGATCTGCAACGCGAGATCGCGGTGCGCATGCGCTTCTCCGACCGCCCGGGCAAGTCGAAGGTCGAACGGTTCATGCAATACTACTTCCTCCAAACAAAGATCGTCGGCGACCTGACCGGCGTCTTCCTGGCGCACCTCGACGAGACATTCGCGGCGCGCGGGCGGCGGTTCGGCCTGCCGACGATCCGGCGCAAGCCCGGCCGCCTTCACGGCTTCGTCCTCGACCGCGGCCGCCTGGCGCTGCCCCGCGACGATTTCTTCACCGAAGAACCGGTGCGGCTGATCGAGCTGTTCGCGCTGGCCGACAAGCACGGGCTCGAAATCCACCCCTTGGCGATGCGTGCGGCGGCGCGCGACGTGAAGCTGTGCGACGACATCCGCGGCGATGCGCGCGCCAACGCCCTGTTCCTCGACGTCCTCGCCTCGCCGCGCGATCCCGAGCTGGTACTGCGCTGGATGAACGAAACCGGCGTCTTCGGCCGCTTCGTTCCCGACTTCGGCCGGGTCGTCGCGCAGATGCAGTTCGACATGTACCATCACTACACGGTCGACGAGCACACCATCCGCGCGATCGGCCTCCTGTCGCAGATCGAGCGCGGGCTGCTCAAGGACGACCACCCGCTCGCCACCGCGATCGTCCGCCAGATCGTCTCACGCCGCGCCCTGTATATCGCGGTGCTGTGCCACGACATCGCCAAGGGGCGCGGCGGCGATCATTCGGTGCTCGGCGCCGAGGTCGCGCGGCGGCTGGCGCCGCGGCTCGGGCTGAGCGCGGCGGAGACCGAAACCGTCGCCTGGCTGGTCCGCGCCCACCTGCTGATGTCGGCGACCGCGTTCAAGCGCGACCTGTCGGACTTCAAGACCATCCTCGACTTCTGCGAAGTCGTGCAGAGCCCCGAACGGCTGCGGCTGCTGATGCTGCTGACCGTGGTCGATATTCGCGCGGTCGGCCCCGGCGTCTGGAACGGCTGGAAGCGCCAGCTGCTCGCGACCCTCTACGAAGCCGCCGAGGAGGTGCTCCGTCTCGGCCACAAGCAGAAGGGCCGCGGCGAGCGGGTCGCGGCCAAGCAGGACGCGCTCAGGGCCGCGCTCGGCTGGACCGACACGGCCTTCGCCGCCCACGTCCGCCGCCTGGCCGAACCCTATTGGGTCGCCGAACCCGACGACGTGCTCGCGCACAATGCCCGGCTGATGGCGGGCGCGACGGACGCGCCGCTGGCGATCGACGCGCAGGTCTATGCCGAACGCGGTGCGACCCTAGTGACGATCTACGCCGCCGACCATCCCGGCCTGTTCTACCGCATCGCCGGCGCGATCCATCTGGCGGGCGGCAACATCATCGACGCGCGCATCCACACCACCCGCGATGGCATGGCGATCGACAATTTCCTAGTGCAGGACCCGGTCGGGCGGCCGTTCGACGATGCCAAGCAATTGGCCCGGCTGAAGCGCGGCATCGAGGATGCGCTGGCCAATCGCGGCAAGCTGGCCGACCGCCTGACCGCGCGGCCGCTGTCGCGCCACCGCGCCGAGGCGTTCGAGATCGCGCCCAACGTGCTGATCGACAATCGCGCCTCGAACCGCTTCACCGTCGTCGAGGTCAATGCGCGCGACCGCCCCGCGCTGCTCAACCAGCTTGCCCACGCGCTCTTCCAGTCGAAGGTGACCGTTCACTCCGCCCACGTCGCCACCTACGGCGAGCGTGCGGTCGACATCTTCTACCTGACCGATCTGACCGGCGACCGCATCGACAATCCGGTAAGGATCAAGACGCTCGAGCGCCGCCTGCTCGCGGCAGCGGCTGGCGAGCCCGAGGAACTGGCGGCGTAGACGCGCGAAGGGCCGGCCCGCTGGGTGCGGACCGGCCCTCCGAAGTGTCAAACGATCAGAACCGCGAGCGCAGCGTCACGCCGTAGGTGCGTGGCTCGGCGAGAAATGCCGAATACAGCGCGTTGCTGGTCGTGCCGAACGCCTGGGTGTTTGCCACCGAGCCAGCACCCTGGAACGGCGTGTTGAATGCGACCTGGATGTAGTTCTTGTTGAACACGTTCTGCGCCCACAATTCCAGTGCCCAGATCTGGTCGCGCCCGCGCAGGCCGATGCGGGCATTGACCACCGCGAAGCCGTCCTGCTTCTTCTCGGGCGCCAGGTCCGAGCCGGTGTTGTAGTCGGAAGTTAGCCGGCTATCGACGTAGAGCAGCCCCGACAGGCCGTTCGATCCGATATCCGGCGTGAACGCGAACGACGTGGTGACGACGTTCTTGGGCGCATTCGAAAGCGGGCTGCCCGGCAGCAGGAACAGCGCGGGATCGAGCGCCTCACCCTGCGAACTGCCGACTAGGTTGTTGCGGAAATGCGTGTCGGCATAGGTATAGCCCGCCGAGAAGGTGATCTCGCGAATTGGGTTGAGCGTTGCCTCCAATTCGACACCTTGGGAGATCACGCCCGGCCGGTCGGCATTGCCGACGCAACCGCCGGTGCCGGGAACCGCGCCGGCGTTGTCGCGGTCGGCGCCGTTCAGGTCGTTCTTGCAACCCTGTACGTTCTGGACGACGAAGATCGACCCGTTGAAGGTGTTAAGCTGAAAGTCCTTGAACTCCTCGCGGAAGGCCGCGACGTTCAGCGTGAACTTCGGCAGGTTCAGCTTGGCGCCGATCTCGTAGTTGTTCACCTTCTCAGCGTTGAAGCGCAGACCAGGCGCATCGGCATTGGTGCGCGGCGAGAACACGCCGTTGGGGCCGCCCAGATCGGAGCGGTCGAGGTTGTAGCCGCCCGCCTTGTAGCCCTTGGCATAGGACGCATAGGTCAGCAGCTGCGGAATCGGCTTCCACGACAACACCGCCGTACCGGTGAACTCACCGTCCTTGAAGCTGTCGCGAAGATCGAGCGCGTTCAGCGATGTCGAGGAATTGCCCGTGCAGGTGAGCGTGACAATACCTCCGATGACCTGCCGCGCGGCACCCGGAATGGCCGCATTCGCAACGAGCGGCGACAACGCGGCCTGCTGCGCGGGGCAGATCGCATTGTTGTTGTTGAAGTCCGCACTGAACGTTTTCTTTTCATGCGTGTAGCGCAGGCCGCCCGTTACCGACAGCGTGTCGGTGAGATGGAAGATGTTGTGGGTGAAGAACGCATAGTTCTCGCTGCGCTGACGATAGAGCGAGCCGGAATCGCCGACGTTGTTAACGTTGTACAGATTGTTGAGGCCACCGATGACCGCAGCACCCAATGCCGGACCAAAGGCGGCGGCGCTGGTCAGCGTCGCGCGACCCGCCGCGCTGAGGCAGCCCGCCTGATTCTGGTCCTGAAGCACGGCCGCCGGATTGATCGTGGCGACGATCCGGCAGGCGGCGAACTGGCCGTATTGAGCACCGAAGACGACGTTATCGACGAGCTTCAGGTTTTCCTTTGAGTAGAAACCCCCGACGAGCCAGTCGAGCTTGTCGCCGAACAGCGATCCCTGGAGACGCGCCTCCTGCGTGAAGGTGTGGAACTGGCGATAGGCGTTGCCGTCGCCGGCACGGTGGGTCAGATCGACGTTGGTATAGTCGACGTCGCCGGCGTTGCCCGATTTGTATTCCCGATATGCAGTGATCGAGGTCAGCGTCGCCCCGCCCAGATTCCAGTCGGCCTGGAGCGAGCCGCCGTAATCCTTGGTCTTGTTGCGAAACGTCTGCCCCGGTGTCACCGTCACCTGGCGGTTGAACGGATCGGGAGTCACCCCTGCGAGCGGATAGACCGCGCCTTGGCGGCGCAGGATGTCGACGATCCGGTTCGACGTGCCATAGGCGACCGCGCCGTCGGTATTGACGGTGCTGCCATTGGCGTTCGCGACATTGGTGGCAGGTGTCGGGTCGGTGGTCTCGTTCTGGCTGTAATACACCGCGCCGCAGCAGCTTTCGTTGCGGCGGGTGTAATCGCCGATCAGACGGAAGGTCAGGTCCTCGGTCGGCTTGAACAGCAATTTGCCGCGCACGAAATAGCGGTCTCGGTCGTTGACGCGGCTTTCGCTGCCGCCGCCCGCGGTGACGTTCTTGTAGAACCCGTCACGGTTGACGTAGACACCGTCGACACGGAAGGCGAGCTTGTCGCCGATCAGCGGCCCGGTGATGCCCCCGGAGGCGCGATACTGGTCGTAATTGCCGTAGGTCGCCTCGGCATTGCCATGCCAGTTGAACTCGGGCTCACGTGTGATGATGTTGATGAGGCCGGCGCTCGCGTTGCGGCCAAACAGCGTACCCTGCGGCCCGCGCAAGACTTCGACGCGCTCGATCTCGCCGAGTTCGTTGAGGCCGACGCCAGTGCGGCTGCGATAGACGCCGTCGATGAACACCGCGACCGAGCTTTCGAGCCCGGGATTGTCGCCAACGGTGCCGATGCCGCGGATACGGGCGGAAGCATTCGATTCATTGCCGGTCGACGAGATCAGCAGCGACGGCGCGAGCTGGTTAAGCGAGCGGATGTCGTTGCCCCCCGAATTCTGCAGTGCCTGCTGGCCGACCGCCGACACCGCGATCGGCACGTTGGACAGCCGCTCAGAACGCCGCGTCGCGGTGACGACGATGTCGCTGGTGTTCAGCGACTCCGCTGCGGGCGCGGCGGCATCCGTCGAGCCGGGCGTCTGCCCTGCGACCGATCCGGCAGCCACACCCTCCGACGAAGCGGGTGCCTGCGCCGGCGCGGTCTCGGCGCCGGCGGGCACCTGAGCGACGGCGGGGGACGCGACGACTATAGCGGCGACGGACAAAAGGAACGCGGTGGCACGCATCGGCTTCACTCTCCAGAATACGATTCGAATGATCGGTATCGTGCGCCGGTAGGGCGGTGAGCAGGCGTGCGTCTACGGATTTCTCTTGAGGTATGGGCTTTTCAAACGGGGTGTCGCCAAAGCGCCACACCGGCGACACACCTTTTCAGCAAACACATGATCGAGCCCGGCGGCGAACTGCCGAGCATGCGAAATGAGGCCACTACGATCTGCCGCATAGGGCAGCGAGCTTACTTGGGCGCGAGGACCATCAGCATCTGACGGCCTTCCATGCGCGGGTATGCCTCGATCTTGGCGACCTCCGCGACATCCTCCTGCACGCGCTTGAGCAAGTTCATGCCGAGCTGGCCGTGGCTCAGCTCGCGACCGCGGAAGCGCATGGTGACCTTTACCTTGTCGCCTTCACCGATGAACTCCTCCACCTTTTTCATCTTGGTGTCGTAGTCATGGTCGTCGATGTTCGGACGCATCTTGATCTCCTTGATCTCCTGCGTCTTCTGCGACTTGCGGGCGAGGTTCGCCTTCTTCTGCGCCTCGTACTTGAACTTGCCGACGTCGAGGAACTTG
>NZ_CAXVWL010000105.1:0-55480 GCF_964263785.1 Sphingomonas sp. | reverse complement strand
CTGTTGTGGATCGAGACCGAAAAGCCGCATATCGAGCAGATCGCGTCGATGGTCGACCGCATCCGTGAGGTGCATCCGACCGCCAAGCTGGTGTACAACAACTCGCCGTCGTTCAACTGGACGCTGAATTTCCGCCAGCAGGTGTACGATGGGTGGGAGCAGGCGGGCAAGGATGTGTCGGCGTTCGATCGCGCGCGGCTCATGTCGGTCGATTATGACGGCACCGAGCTGGCGGACGAGGCGGACGAGCGGATCCGCACGTTCCAGAAGGATGCGGCGGCGCGCGCCGGCATCTTCCACCATCTGATCACGCTGCCGACCTATCACACCGCGGCGCTGTCGACCGACAATCTCGCGAAGGAGTATTTCGGCGACCAGGGGATGCTGGGCTACGTCAAGGGCGTGCAGCGCAAGGAAATCCGCGAAGGCATCGCCTGCGTCAAGCACCAGAACATGTCGGGCTCCGACATCGGCGACGACCACAAGGGCTATTTCGCCGGCGAAGCCGCGCTCAAGGCCAGCGGCGCGCACAACACCATGAACCAGTTCGCGGCCTGAGGACCATGACAATGAGCGACACGCCCCCACCCGCCGACCGTCCCCGCAGCCGCGCGGTCTTCTCAACCGAGGACTTCGACCTGATGAAGGAAGCCGTCGGCGACTACGTCAAGACGATCGCCGACGATCCACGCTCGGCCAAGTTCAGCAACCTCTATCATCGCCTCGGCCGCCTCGGCTGAGCGCAGATCGGTTCCTGGGGAGGAAGGATGCCCGCCGGTGAGTGCCACCGGCGGGTGTTTTCGTTCCGTCGTTCGCGCTGAGCGTAGTCGAAGCACTCGGCCACAAGCACGTCAGCCGGATGCGGCCACCACATGCTCACGGAACCATGCCGCAACCTGCTCCTCCGGCAGCTCGCCGGCAGCCAAGGCAAGCATCGTGCGGATCGCGTCGGCCTTGTCGAACGTGATCGTCACGCCATTCAGTTGCAGGAAGAGGCGCGCCATGACCCAGGCGGTCCGCTTGTTCCCATCCAGAAACGGATGGTTGCGCGCGATCCCAAAGGCGTAGGCCGCGGCCAGAGCGCACGGGTCTTCCTCGCCGTAAGAGTGTTTGTTGATCGGTCGAGCGATGGCAGAGTCGAGCAGCCCCAAGTCCTTGACACCGTTAAGGCCGCCGTGCTCCGCAAGCTGGCGGTCGTGCACAGCCACCGCGACCGCCGCGCTCAGAAAGCGCGGCACCGGAACCGCGGTCATTTTGCAAGGACCGCCAGGATGTCCCGATCGTCGCGCATGATCTGCTCGGCCGCGCTCATCGCCTCGACGAACGCCGGATCGTGCGCGCGCATGGCAAAGCCGTCGGGCTGCTCCGACAGGAACAGCCGATCGCCCATTTCGACACGCAGCTTGGCAAGCACGTCCTTGGGCAGGATAACGCCGACAGAATTGCCGATCCGCACGAGATTGAGTTCAACGTTCATACGTTCGTTATAACGGCGATCGTCGAGATTTGAAAGAGGAATGCGCGCTTTGCCCGCCGAGCTCAAGGAATCCAACCTCGTCATCTTCGCCGCGCTCGCCGCAAACCTCGGTATCGCGGTCGCCAAGTTCGTCGCCGCCGCGATCACCGGCTCGTCGTCGATGCTGACGGAGGGTGTTCACTCGCTCGTCGACAGCGGCAATCAGGTGCTGCTGCTCTACGGCAAGCACCGCAGCGATCGCCCGCCGGACGCCGCCCACCCCTTCGGCTATGCGCGCGAGCTGTATTTCTGGAGCTTCGTCGTCGCGATCCTGATTTTCGCGGTCGGCGCGGGGGTGTCGGTGTACGAAGGCTGGCAGCATATCCGGGAGCCCGAGCCGCTGCGTTCACCGCTCGCCAACTACCTCGTCCTGGCGATCGCTTTCGCGCTCGAGGGCACGTCGTGGTTCCTGGCGCTGCGCGCCTTCAACGCGGTCCGCGGCGACCAGGGCTGGTGGCAGGCGATCCGCATCTCGAAAGACCCGGCGGGCTTCATCGTCCTGTTCGAGGATTCGGCAGCACTCGCCGGGCTCGTCATCGCCGGGGCCGGCGTCTGGGCCAGCCACGCCTTCGAAGACCCGCGGATCGATGGCGTCGCCTCCATCGCGATCGGCGCGATCCTCGGCGTCGTCGCGGTGCTGCTGGCGCGCGAATCGAAGGGGCTTCTGATCGGCGAGCGCGCCGACCCGGGCGTGATTGCCCGCGTCCGCGCGCTGGTCGATGCCGAACCGCGGATCACCGCGGTCAACCACGTCCGCACCATCCACACGGGCCCGACCAGCATCTTCGTCGCGATCAGCGCCGATTTCGACGACGCCATGACGATGGGCGAAGGCGAAGCGCTGATCGAACGGATGGAAGCGCATTTGAAGGCGCAGGAGCCGATGCTCTCCTCGATCTACATCCGCCCCGAACGCCGTGAGGATGCGGTGGTGACGGCACTGGGGGGATGATGGTAAAGGCCCGGCCTCACAACGGATTGCCCGCGATGAAGACCGTATTGCGCCTGCTCGCCGTCCTCGTTCTCTGGCTGGGCGTCGCCATCCCCGCCCAGGCGGCGGTGACGATCACCTTCTGGAGCCACGAGCTCGGCAACAGCTTCCCGCACGCCTTCTTCACGCTGCGCGGAGTGCCCGACGCCGGCGGCGCGCCGGTCGATCTCACCTACGGCTTCACCGCAAAGTCGGTGACCCCGGCGATCCTGATGGGCACCGTCGCGGGCAAGCTCGACATCGCCAAACCCGGCTATATCGCAGGGAGCACCGCGCAATTCGCGGTCGTGCTCAGCGATGCGCAATATGCCGACGTGCTTGCGCTCGTCGCTCTGTGGGGCGGCCCCGGCGAGGAGGGCCGCTACCGCCTCAACGGCCACAATTGCGTCGATTTCGTCAAGGAAGCCGCGCGCCGTTCGGGCCTGGCCGATGTCGAACGTCCGACGCTGATGAAGCGCCCGCGCTCGTATCTGAAGTCGATCGCCGAAGCGAATACGGACAAGGTCGAGATCATCGACAAGCAGGGACGCGACTATCTGCCATCGCTGGCCGCACTTCCGCGGGACGACGCTCCCGGGGCTTCGGTCACCCCGCCGGTGGAAGCAGTTCGATGACGTCCAGCGTCGATTCGAAGCGCGGATGTGGCAGCACGATCCGCCACCGTGCCTCGCCGACCCGCTCGACGATCCCCGCCATGTCGCGCGACGCGTCGCGGCCATAGTTCAGCGCGCGGGTTTCGTCGCCGATCACCACCGTGCCCAGGAAGATCGCGCGCGCATCCGTGTCGGCAAAGATCGCACCCACCGGGCGCTGGCCGCCGCTCTCCCGAACGAACCCGGTGCCGCCCTCGATCGGCGCGACGGTACACCGTCCCCACACCGACATCGCGAACTCGGGCGTCCCCGCCTCGCGCCCGCCCAGCTTGAACATCCGGCAACGATAAGCGCCCGCTGGCGGAATCGGCCCGCTCAGCGCGCGATCGGGATCGAACAGCAGCCCCTGCGCCCCCGCCTGCGCCGCCGATCCGCCGCCGCGCACCTGGCGCAATGCCGACATCCACGCGCCGCGCCACTCGCGAAGCCGCGCGCGGTCCGCCGGGGTCGCCACACGCCGCCAGTCGACCTGTGCCGCCTGGGCCATCCCGCACGCCAGCAGCAGTGCGATGGCCGCCGCGTATCTCAAGCCGCGGTCCACCCACCATCCATCGACAGATTGGCGCCGGTGATCGCCTTGGCTTCCTCGCGGCACAGAAACAGCGCGAGTGCGGCGACCTGCTCGGGCGTCACGAAGTCCTTGGTCGGCTGCGCGGCGAGCAGCACGTCGGTCATCACCTGCTCGCGGCTCATTCCGCGCGCCTTCATGGTGTCCGGGATCTGGTTCTCGACCAGCTGGGTCCACACATAGCCCGGCGAGATGCAATTGACGGTGATGCCGCAGGTCGCGGTCTCCAGCGCCACCGTCTTGGTCAGTCCCGCCAGTGCGTGCTTGGCCATGACATAAGCCGATTTGTTCGGGCTCGCGACCAGGCTGTGCGCCGACGCGGTCGAGATGATCCGCCCCCAGCCCTTGGCCTTCATGTGCGGCACCGCGGCACGCATCAGGTGCCAGCACGACGACAGATTGATCGCGATGATCGCGTCGAACTTTTCCACCGGAAAGTCCTCGATTGGTGCGACGTGCTGGATGCCCGCATTGTTGACCACGATGTCGCAGCCGCCGGTCTCGGCCACAGCGCGCGCGACGAGCCCCGCGATCTCATCGGGCCTGGCCATGTCGGCGGGGTCGTACAGCGCCGCCGCACCGCTCGCCTGCGCCAGCGCGGCACGCTCGCGCTCGATCGTGTCTACGTCGCCGAAGCCGTTCAGCACCACCGCCGCACCTTCGCCCGCGAACGCCTTGGCATAAGCGAGTCCGATGCCGGAGGTCGATCCGGTGATGATCGCGGTCTTGCCTGTCAGAAACATGCGCGGCCCTGTCTTGGAGTTACAACGTGCTTGCCCGCCATCAACCACCTGCTGCGCGCCGATGCAACCGCGGGCGCCGTTCGGGCATTCATCACGCCAGCGTAACTTTGAACGGAACCACTCCATGCGGCTCGACGATTTCGATCCCAACATCAACGTCGAGGACCAGCGTGGACAGGGTGGCGGGGGTTTCGGCGGCGGTGGCGGCGGCGGGCTGCTGTTCGGGCTGCTGCCGCTGATCGGCAGCCGCTTCGGCTGCGGCGGCATCGTCGTGGTGCTGATCCTGATGGCGGTGTTCGGCGGGCTCGGCAACATCGGTGGCATGCTCGGCGGCGGTAGCCAGGCGCCAGCGACCCAGAGCGGACCGCGCCAGGCGGGCAGCGATACGTCGTCCAGTTGCACCCTCAACGCCAACAGCCGCGCCGCGTGCAACGCCTTCAGTTCGGCCGATCGAACGTGGGAAGCGATCTTCGCCAAGAGTGGCCAGAAATTCACGCAGCCCAAGCTCGTCTTCTTCGGCGATCAGGGCGGCCGCTCGGGCTGCGGCGCGGCGCAGGCCGCAATGGGGCCGTTCTACTGCCCGACCGACCAGGGTGTGTATCTCGACACCAACTTCTTCGACGAACTGGCGCAACGCTTCGGCGCCAAGGGCGATTTCGCGCAGGATTACGTCATCGCCCACGAATTCGGCCACCACATCCAGAACCTGCTCGGCACCTCGGACCAAGTGTCGCGAGTCCAGCGTTCCGGCAACGAACGCGAAGGCAATGCCGCCTCGGTCCGTCTCGAGCTCCAGGCCGATTGCTATGCTGGCGTCTGGGCCAACGCCAACAAGGACCGGCTCGACCCCGGCGACATCGAGGAAGGCATGACCGCGGCGCAAGCGATCGGTGACGACACCCTTCAGAAGCAGAGCCAGGGCCGCGTCGTCCCCGACAGCTTCACCCACGGCAGCTCGGCCCAGCGCATGGCGTGGCTCAAGCGCGGCCTCGACAGCGGCGACCCGGCGCAATGCGATACGTTTTCGGGCGCGATTTGAGAGATTTGGTCGCCCTCACCCTGCCCACTGCCTTGGGCAGCAGGCCCCTTCCCTCTCCCGCCGGGAGAGGGAGGGAGGCGCGGAACGCGCCGGAAGGGTGAGGGCGACTTAAAACAACATCACACCCGAACCAGCATCTTCCCCGTATTCCCGCCCGAAAACAGCCCCAGGAACGCGTCCGGCATCGCCTCGAGCCCCTCGTGCACCGTCTCCTCGCGCTGCAATTTGCCCGCCGCCAGCCAGCCGCCCATGTCGCGGTAGAATTCCTCGGCCCGCGCCATGTAATCGCTGACGATGAACCCGCGCATCTGCACGCGATTGCCGATCAGCCGCGCCAGATAGCGCAGTTCGGTCGGCTTTCCGTCGTTGTACACGTCGATCATCCCGCAGATCGCGAACCGCGCCTTTGGACGCGCAGCGGCAAGTGCGGCATCGAGATGCTCGCCGCCGACATTGTCGAAATACACGTCGATTCCCTTCGGCGCCGCATCGGCCAACGCCTTCACCACCGGCGTGCCCGCCTTGTAATCGATCACCGCATCCGCTCCGAGCGACTTGACCCAAGCGCATTTCTCCGCGCCGCCCGCCGATCCGATGACGGTCATTCCCTTTGCCTTGGCGACCTGTACCACCGTGGACCCAACCGCGCCCGCAGCTGCGGAGACGAACACGGTGTCGCCTTCCCTGGCCTGGGCAACCGCCAAAAGCCCGAAATAGGCGGTCATCCCCGGCATCCCGAACTGCCCCAGGAACGCCTGCGGATCGACGCCCAGCGCGGGCAACTTCTGGACACCCTCGGCCGGGACGACCGCCTGGTCCCGCCAGCCCATCATGTGCTGGACCATATCGCCGACCGCGATGCCGGGGGCGTTGCTCTCGATCACTTCGCCGATCGCGCCGCCCTGCATCGCCTCGCCGATCGCGAACGGCGGTACGTAGCTCTTCACGTCGTTCATCCGTCCGCGCATATACGGATCGACCGACAGCCAGCGGTTGGCGACCCGCACGTCGCCCTCGCCCAGCGCACCATCGGCCAGGTCGATCATCGCGAAATCGGTATGCTTGGGCGTCCCCTGCGGCCGTGCCGCCAGCGACCATGCGCGTGCCATATCCTGCTCCTGTGCTTGTAGCTTCGGAACATCCGGTATGGCCAAGCCGCCGTCTGCGCAAGGGGAAGGACGCGCACGCTGGATCGCCCCGTGCTGCCGTGCGACCCTCGGTCGAACCCGCTTGCGGGAATGTCGGCGGGGCGGTTGCACGCCTGGATTTCCCAAGCTAAGGGCGTCGCAACGCGCGACTTCCAGTCGCGTGAGGCGCGGGGCCGTAGCTCAGATGGGAGAGCGCTGCAATCGCACTGCAGAGGTCAGGGGTTCGATTCCCCTCGGCTCCACCACCGCGCCGGTGCCACGCAAGCAGCGAAGCTGCGCGCGAGAGCACCAAGCGCGGCCGGCGGGCAGCGCCCGTCCGACGACGCGGCTTTGCCGCGGCGCTACCCCGCTCGAGTAGCTAAACCGCCCATGCCCGACGCCATCCCCGCCGCCACGCTCATCGTCTTCCGCGAAACCTCGTTCGGCCCGCCCGAAATCCTGATGGTCGAGCGCGCACGGGCGATGGCGTTCGCCGCCGGAGCCCTGGTCTTTCCCGGCGGACGGATCGACCCGGGCGACGTCGCACTCGCCGCCGCCATCGCCCCCGAACGGCACGACGCCGCCGCGCGCATCGCCGCGATCCGCGAAACCATCGAGGAAGCCGGCATAGCGATCGGCCTGGTGCCGCCACCATCGCCGCAGGCGATCGCGACCATGCGCGCAGCACTCCACGCGGGACAAGCCTTCGGCGATCTCCTGGACGCGATCGGCGCGACCCTCGATCTCTATGCCCTAGTCGTCTTCGCCCGATGGCTCCCCGCGCACGCGCACGCGCGCATTTTCGATACCCATTTCTACCTCGCGCGCCTGCCCGCCGATGCGCCGCCAGCGACCGTCGACACGACGGAAAACGTGCATCTCCGCTGGGCCACGGCATCGCAGGTGCTGACCGATGCCGATGCCGGGGCGGCGACGATCATCTTTCCCACCCGGCGCAATCTCGAACGGCTGGCAGGCTTCGCGAACTTCGCCGCGGCGTTGGCCGATGCAGGCGAACACCCGGTCCGCACCATCACCCCGTTCGTCGAGGCGCGCGAGGGCATCGACCACCTCTGCATCCCCGACGACCTCGGCTACCCGATCACCTCAGAACCCTTCTCCGCCGCCGTCCGCGGCTGATGCGCCGCGTTCGTCGGGCAATCGGCTGGGCGGTCGGCATCGGCACCGCGCTCGTTCTCGCGGTTCTGCTCTGGGCCTCGGTGCGCGGGCGACCGCAGGATCTGCCGTGGACCCCGCTCGATCTCGGGCAACCGCCGGGACTATTCACCGCGGGCAAACTCGCGGCGCTCGGCCGCGATGCGCCGCAATGCCGCGCGCTGCTGGATCGCGCAGGAGTCCGCTACGCCGCGCTGCCCGCTGGCGGGGACGGCCCACGCTGCGGCTATGCCGACGGCGTCCGCTTCGCGCCCGGCGGCGCGCGACGGATCGCCATGCGGCCCGCCAGTGTCGGCATGGCCTGCCCGGTCGCGGCGGCGCTGGCAATATGGGAATGGAGCGTCGTCCAACCCGCCGCCCAGCGCCATTTCGGCGCGTCCGTCGTCGCCATCGACCATCTCGGCAGCTACAATTGCCGCCACATCGCCGGTCGCGAAAGCTGGAGCGAGCACGCGACCGCCGACGCCATCGACGTCGCGGGCTTTCGGCTGAGCGACGGGATGCGGATCACCGTCCTGCACGACTGGAAAGGGTCGGGCGCAAAGGCCGCTTTCCTGCGCGAGGTGCGCGACGGTGCGTGCACCGTCTTCACCACGACGCTATCGCCCGATTACAACGCCGCCCACGCAGACCACCTCCACCTCGACGAAGCGGATCGCGGCACGATGGGCTGGCGCGCCTGCCGCTAACGGCTACGCCGCGGCGACGTCCACCTTTTCGACCCAATAGGGAAAGAACGCCGGCTGGCGGTTGGACCAGCCCGACGCCGTCGCCGCCGCCTCGCTGATCGACTGGAGCAGCTTGCGGCGCAGTTCCGGGTGCAGGTGCGGCAGCGCCGCCGCGGCGCAGAACGCGCTCGGCAACCACGGCCGCACCTCCGCGCCGATCAACCGCTCGTAGAGAAAGCGAAATGCCGAAAAGGTCGTCAGCCGCCCTTGCCCCAGGTCGAACGCCGCCAGCGTGATAAGCGGCGCCAGAAACGGCTCGATCGCATCGAGACCGCTATCGTCGGGCACCATCTCGCGCAGTTCGGGCAGATTGCGGTACAGCTTGGCCTGCGCACGGATGCTCGCCGCCTCGACAACGTCGCGCGACCAGCGCACCGTCGCATCCTCTCGGTCCAGACCGATATCGAGCGAACGCCGGACATACCGCTGTGTCGCCGACGGAAACCCAGCGAACTCCTTCATTTCGGCCAGCGTCATCGCACCCTCGGCCGGTTTCATCTTCGAACCCATCGCCTTACCCCGCCCGCTCGTGGTTACCGGGGATGACGATGCACCCAGGATGGTTAACGCCGTCCCTACCGCCTCATCGTCCCTGTCGGAAGCGAACACGAAAGCTGCTGCGCTGCAACAAGCTATGCGACGAGCGGAGGCGATGGGATGCAAACAATGCTGAAGTGAGGCTTTCGCGCAACTATATGTCAGCCGTACTCACTGGCCTTGCAGCTTGGCCTCGGCCTCCGCGTCGAACCCGGACGAGGCTGCCGGTTCGCCGCTGTCGCCGGGCTGCACCGCGCTGGGCGGGTCGCTGGCGTCCATCGACTCGTCCAGCCCGTTGTCGAGCTGCGCATCGGCATTGTCGGGGTTCTTCTCCAGCCGCTTCGCGATCGATTTGTCCTGGCCCGCCTGCTGGCGCGAATCCTCGGCATCGTTGTCGGCGGGCGCCACCGAAAGGCTGTCGATCGCGCGTTTGTCGATGTCGGTCATCACCGTCTCCTGTTTCGGTTCGCCAGCAGAACGGTTCAGTGCTACGGGCGTTCCTGCATGACGCGCACGCGCTGCGATACCAGCTGCGCCTCGCCGAAGGTCGTCATGAACGCGATGTCGGTCGCGTCGCGTCCCACGCACACGCGCGCCAGGTCGCTGCACGATGCCATGCCGGTCGCATCGACCAGCCGCCAGTCGCCGTCGAGCCACAGCTCGGCCACCGCATGGAAGTCCGGCGGATCGACGCCCGGCGCATAGGCCGAGACGCACCGCGCCGGGATGCCCCCCGCCCGTGCCAGCGCCACCAGCAGATGCGCATAGTCGCGGCATACACCCGATCGGGTCGCAAAGGTGTCGAGCGCAGTCGTCGATCCGTCGCTGGCATTGGCCCGGTAGCGCAGCGAGCCGTGCACCCATTCGGTCAGCGCCGCTGCCATCGCCCCGCCACTCAGCCCCGCGAACTCGCGCTCGACAAATCCGACGAACCGATCCGCCTGGCAATAGCGGCTCGCCAGCAGATACGGCACCAGCGCGCCGTCGTGCAGTCGCACCGGCGTGGCTGCGTAATCCGCCAGCCGCACCGCCTCGCGCGCGACATCCACCGTCGCACGGTAGGACGCGGTCATCCGCCCTTCGGCATGTACCCAGCATCGCTGGCCGACGCCGTCTTCACCGGGCACCGCGTGGATCGGCACGTCGGACCAGAGCGTCAGCGCCTCCGCGACGATCCGCTGGTCGGGCAGCGCCGCCACCTCGACCTGGAGCAGCACGTCGGCGGCATGCTCCAGACTATAGTCGAGATCGACCTCGATGCGCAGTCGCATCGCATTCCCCCGATACGAAAAGGGCCCGGCGGATGTCCGCCGAGCCCGTTCTCAGTCCACCGTTCGTTGCAATCAGTTGCGGCCCGAACCGAACAACCGCAGGATGAACAGGAACATGTTGATGAAGTCGAGATACAGGCTCAGCGCCGACATCACGACCGCCTTGCCGACGAAGTCGGTGCCGGCGACTTGTGCGTACAGAGCCTTGCTGCGCTGCGTATCGTAAGCGGTCAGCCCGGCGAACAGCAGCACGCCGACCGCGCTGATCACCATGCCGAGCGGACCCGACTGGACGAACATGTTGACGATGCTCGCGACCAGCAGCCCGACGACGCCGATGATCAGGAAGGTCCCGAATGCCGAGAGGTCGCGCTTGGTGGTGTAGCCGTACAGACTCAGCGCCGCGAACCCGGCGGCGGTCGCGAAGAACGCCTGCGCGATCGCCAGCGGGCTGTAGACGAGGAAGATCGTCGACAGCGACAGCCCCATCACGACCGCAAAGCCCCAGAACATCGCCTGCAGCGTCGCGGTCTTCATTCGTGCCTGGCCGTAGCTCATGCCGAAGACGAAGCCGAGCGGGGCGAGCATGATGACCCACTTCAGCGGGCCGCCCTGGGTGAAGACGCTCGCCGCAGCGCCGCTCAGCGCGAACGCCAAGGCCACCGCACCGGTCAGCAGCACGCCCGACGCCATGTAATTGTAGACCGACAGCATGTAGGACCGAAGACCCGCATCGTAGGCATCCGTGCGCGCGCCCGTCGCCGCGGGGCGGAACGACGCGGCACCGGGCCGGGGGTCAGACCAATTCGCCATGTTTGCTCCTTTGCCGGCATCCACGCGCCGGATGATGCGAATATCGGCGTTTCGCTTCGCGTTTTCAAGCGGAACCGCTACGCCGATGTCGCCATTCGCGCATCCGACATGAAGGAAAGGTGAAGGATCTGTCATGCGGCTGTTCGTTGCCCTGCGTCCACCGGCTGCCATCCGCGCCGGCCTTGCCGATGCGATGGAAGGCGTCGGCTGCGCGCGCTGGCAGGACGACGACCAACTCCACCTCACCCTGCGCTTCCTGGGGGAGGTCGATCGCCGCCAGGCCGACGACCTCGCCGCCGCACTCGATCAGGTGCACGCCCCTATTCCCACCGTCGCGCTCGCCGGGGTCGGCCGCTTCGCCGATTCGCTCTGGGCCGCGCTTGCCCCCGCCGAAGCGTTGGCGTCGCTCCACCGCAAGGTCGACCACGCCTGCGTCCGCGCCGGTTTCGCTCCCGAGCGCCGCGCCTATCTCCCCCATGTCACGCTGGCGCGGTTCGCGCGATCGCGAGGCGGCGATCCCGAATTCGCGCGGTGGCTCACGACCCATGCAGCGCTCGCCAGCCCCGCCTTCACGATGCCCCATCTGATCCTCTACCGGAGCACGCTCGGCCACGGCGGCGCCAGCTACGACGCGCTGGCGCGCTGGCCACTGGGAACCCGGGGGACGGTGGCGGGTTCGCTTCCGTAACGACCAGGGAGATACGACGATGCGGACGACCACGATCACCACGCTGGCAGCGACCGCATTGGTGCTGACGGGTTGTGCCAGGGGCATGGACACGGGCGCGCCGATGGCGGGTGGCCGCACGGCCACCGCAACGCTCCGCACCGCCGACGGCGCCGACGCGGGTCGCGCGACCGCGACCGAGGTCGCCGGCGGCATCCGCTTCACCGCCGACATAAAGGGGCTGCCCGGCGGCACCCACGGGATCCACGTCCACACCGTCGGCGCCTGCGATGCGCCCGGCTTCACCACCGCAGGCGGGCATTGGAACCCGACCGCGGCCAAGCATGGCACGATGAACCCGCAGGGCCCGCATGAGGGCGACCTGCCCAATCTGATCCTCGGACCCGACGGCCGCGGCACGGTGGCGGCGACGATCCCCGGCGCCATGATGGACGCGCTGCTCGACACCGACGGCGCGGCGATCGTCGTCCATGCCGCTGCCGATGACCTGATGACCGATCCCTCCGGCAACAGCGGCGGCCGGATCGCGTGCGGCGTGTTCGCGGCGGGCTGAAGTCCACCCATTCCTCCCCGGCACGGGGATGGGGACCAGCCGCAGGCTGGTGGAGGGGGCCCGCCGCACGCGATTCGTTTGAGGCGGCCCCCATCACCCCCGCTTCGCAGCGGCTAGATCGCCTCTCCCACCGCCCGCGCCCGCGCCTCGCGCGAAGCCTCGGCGGCCGGAACCAGGCGGATCGCCGCGATCGCGCACCCGACCGTCAGCGGCACTGCCAGCAGCAGCGACAGCATCCCCGTGGACAGGCTGCCCGACAGCGTCGACACCCGCCCCGCCAGATACGGCCCCATCGCCAGTCCCAGCAGCGTCGTTCCGATGAAGAACGTCGCGGTCGCCGCCCCGCGCATCCGGGGCAGCACCAGATCCTGCGTCGTCGCCGCCGCCGCCCCCAGCGCCGAGCTCGCACACAGCTGCCCGATCGCGAGCGCAGGATAGAAGACCAAGGTCGAATCGGCGGTAAAGGCGATGGCCAGGAACGGCGCCTGCATCACCGCCCCGAACAGCACCACCCACAGCCGCCCCGCCGGGTGGCGCTGCCGCAGCCGATCCGCAATTACCCCGCCCAGCGTCACGCCGAGAAAGCCCGAGAGCGCACCCAGGCTGCCGATCGTGAACCCCGCCGCCGCGGGCGTCTGCCCGAGCACCCGCAACGCATACGGCGCCGCCCAGAAGCTCGCCGCGTAGCTCAGGAACGCGTTCATCCCGTAAGCGACCACGGTACACAGAAACGCGGGCGTGCCGACGATCAGCGCGAACGTCGCCGCGTCGCGCCGCTTCAATGCGGTCGCCCACGAATACACCGCATAGACGCCGATCCCGATCGCGAACCACTGCGGCTTGGGCTCGCCCGCCGCGAGCAGCGCCGCGACCGCGGCGACGACGACCCCCAGCCCCAACAGGTTGATCGCCACCCCGCGCCCGCCGCCGCCACGCCAGGCGCCGTACACGGTCAGCGGCGGCAGGATCGTCAGCAACTCGTCGAAAAACGCGCGAAACGGCGCCGGATGCCGATCGGGCTCGGGCAGCCCTTCGACCGCGCCACGCACCGGCTCACGCAGGGTCGCGATCCAGATCGCCACCAGCACGCCCGGAATGCCGACCGCCAGGAACGCCGCCTGCCAGCCCATCAGCCCGAGCGGCCCACCGGCCGGATAGGCCGCGTTCCAGCGCTGGACGATCACCCCGCCGATGAACAGCGAACAACCCCCGCCGACGTACAGTCCTGCGGAATAGATCGACAGCGCGGTCGCGCGCAGCCGCTTGGGGAACCAGTCGGAAATCAGCGAATAGGCCGAGGGACTCGCGGTCGCCTCGCCGATCCCCACCCCTATCCGCGCCGCCGCCAGGTGCCCGCCGGTCCGCGACAGCCCCGAGAGCGCGGTCATCGTCGACCACAGCGCCAGCCCGATCGTCATCAGCCGCACCCGGTGCCAGCTGTCCGCCAGCCGCCCGAGCGGAATGCCGAACAGCGCATAGAACACCCCAAAGGCGGTGCCGTACAGGAACCCCAGATCCTCATCTTTCAGGTGCAGGTCGCGCCTGATGTCCTCGGCCAGGATCGAGATGATCTGCCGGTCGATGAAGTTCAGGATATAGACCACGAACAGGATCGACAGCACGTACCACGCGTAACGCGAGGCTTGCTGAGGGGGCGCCGATGCTCCCGTTTCGTCGCCGATCCCCGTCGCCATCCACCGCTCCCAAGCTGTTTCGCCAAGCTCGTTCGCCAAGCTCTTTCGAACGCGGGGTATCAGACGATCAGGCGATGGCGAAGGCCTAAACCGACGTTTGGGTCAGCGCGCGGGGATGCTGCCGAGGCGTGCCTCAAGCCGCCGAAGCAGCGCGTCGATCGACGGTGCCGCGGCCGCAGGCTCGGGAGCGAGTCGCTTCGGCTGCGGCGATGCGACGGGTGGCGGCGGGGTCAGCACATAGGTGTCGATCCGCTCGCCGGGCGCCAGCGCAAGGCGCGCCAGCGGTGCGACGGGTGCGGACGGTGTCATCGGCACCGCCGGAACCGCCGCGGGGTCGAACGCCGATAGCGGCTGGTCGAGGTCGGCGGGCAGCGTCCGTTCGACCACCGCGGGTGACGGGTCCGGGGAGGACGGCGCCACCTCCATCAACGGCGTGCCGAGGTCGGCCGCAGTCATCGGCCACCGCGGCGGCGCGTCGGGATGCGCATCCGCCCGCCGCACCGCTGGCGCCGCGCGCGCGGCCTTGGGCGCCAACAGGCCGCCCGGGCCGAACAGCAGATACAGCAGCGACCAGACCACCGAAGCGGTCAACGCGCCTCCGGTGAGCGCCAGCACCGCGCGAGCGGTCGTCCCCAGCGGCGGTGCCGCCGCCCCGACGAGCGCGGGCACGCCGCTGCGCCACACCCAATCCTCCAGCATCGTCGCGGGAACCAGCGCGCAGACCCCCGCAACGGCGACGCCCGCGACCAGCGCACCGATCGGCGCAAGCAGCGGATTGGCCCTGAAGGCAGTCAATGACGGAATTTCAGCGAACGCGACCATGATCCATCCGTGCGGGCGGCCTCCACCAGGCCCTGGTAAATCGGCAGGTAACGCGAAACGTTTGACGACCAGTTACGCTCGGCCTCGACAAACGCCCGCGCCCGCACCCGCCGCGCGTTCCAGCCGGATCGATCGTCGAACATTCCGGCCAGCGCATGCGCGATGGCGGCGGGATCGTCGGGGCGGAACAGCGTGCCCGTGTCGCCCCCATCTCCATTGGTGCGGATCAGCTCGCGGTGGCCGCCGACATCCGATGCGGCGACCAGTCTGCCCTGCGCCATCGCCTCCAGCGGCTTGAGCGGGGTGACAAGCTCGGTCAGCCGCATGGCCTTGCGCGGATAGGCCAGCACGTCGATCAGCGCGTAATAGCGCTCGACCTCCTCATGCGGCACACGCCCGACGAAACGGATCGAACCCGCCGCCGGCGACGCAGCCGCCTGCGCACGAAGCGCCGCCTCCATCGGCCCACCGCCGACCAGCACCAGCCGCGCCTTCGGCCGCCGGGCGACGAGCGCGGGCATCGCCGCGATCAGGTCGTCGAGGCCTTCGTAATCGTAGAAGCTGCCGATGAACCCGACGACATCGGCACGGTCGAGGTCGAGCGAACGCGCCAGCACCGGATCGCGCGCCGCGGGCATCCCGAACAAGGTCATATCCACGCCATTCGGCGCCACGGTCACCTTGTCCGCCGGAATGCCCCGCGCGACCAGGTCGTCGCGCAATCCTTCGCAGATCACGGCAATGGCATCGGCGCGCCGCGCCATCCATGTCTCCAGCATCCGCGTCGTGCGGTAGCGGATCGACCCCTCGCGCCCGGTGCCATTGCCGACCGCCGCATCCTCCCAGAACGCGCGGATTTCGTACACCAGGGGCAATCCACGCCGCCGCGCCACCGGCCAGGCGGCCATCGCATCGAGCACCGGCGAATGCGCATGGATCACGTCCGGCCGAAAATCGTCCGCCGCCTGCCCGATCCGCCGCGCAAACGCCGCCACTCCCGCGATCTCGCCGACCGCTCCGGTGCGCCGCGCGCCGACTGTCCGGTGAAATGTGAGCCCGTCGACCGTCTCCACCGCCGCGCTCGCGGCGCCATGCCGCGGCCCGGTCACCGCCGCCACCTGCCATCCGCGCGCGATCTGGCTTTTCAGGATCGCACGCGTGCGAAACGTGTACCCGCTCTGCAGCGGCAGCCCGTGGTCGAGGACGTGGAGGATGCGCATCGTGAGCGCGAGCTTGCCACGCCGCCACTTAACGCCGCGTCAACCGCATCCCGGCTAGAGCGCGATGGGGCCGGGTCGAACCATTTCCCGTTCGCCCTGAGCGAAGTCGAAGGGCATGGCTCCGGGCCGAGGTGCTTCGACTTCGCTCAGCACGAACGGGAGGGCGAGACAGCCGCCGAATCGCAGCAGGACGCCACCCATGATCGACAATCTCGCGATCGCCATCACCCACGGCCTGATGCTGCTCGCCTGCTGGACTCTGCTCAAGCGCCCCGATCTCGACCGCGAACCCGGACCCGCCCGCAACCGCAAGGCGAAGCGGCGTGCATGACCTGATCTTCGTCGGCTTCCTGGCGCTCGTCTTCGCCAGCGGCTTCCGGCGCCCGTTCATTCTCGTCCTCGCCTACGTCTATATCGACATCGTCTCGCCGCAGCGGTTGACCTACGTGCTGCTCAACACCGTTCCCATCTCGATGATCGCGGTCGCGCTCGCGGTCGGCGGCTGGCTGCTCTTCGACGACAAGCGCGACGCCCGCTTCACGCCCCGCCAGGCGCTGATCCTCCTCCTGCTCGGCTATTGCTGGTGCACGACGCAGACCGCCGACTTCCCGCTGGACGCGAAGGAGAAGTGGGACTGGGTCTGGAAGGCGCTCGCGTTTGCCGCCTTTCTGCCGCTCACCCTGCGCACCCGCCTGCGGATCGAGGCGCTGCTGCTGTTCATGATCCTCTCGGCCGCGACCATCGTCATCGTCGGCGGCATCAAGACCGCGGTCAGCGGCGGCGGTTACGGCGAATTGAACCTGATGATCGACAACAATTCCGGCCTCTACGAAGGCTCGACCATCTCCGCCGTCGCGATCGCGATCGTGCCCGTCATCCTCTGGCTGATGACGCATGGCACGATCTTCCGCCCCGACTGGAAGGTGAAGGGGTTCGGCATCGCGCTGATCTTCGCCTGCCTGCTGATTCCGGTCGGCACGTCGGCACGCACCGGCCTGCTCTGCATCGCGCTGCTCGCCTTGCTGTCGCTGCGCACCGTCCGGCGCAAGGGGCTCTACATCGGCGCGCTGGCGCTGCTCGGGGTGGCCGCGATCCCCTTCCTGCCTTCAAGCTTCACGCAGCGGATGAACACGATCCAGACCTACCAGGCCGACGAATCCGCCTCGACCCGGCTCGCGGTGTGGCAGTGGACGATCGACTATGCGAAACAACACCCCTTCGGCGGCGGGTTCGAGGCGTATCGCGGCAACCACATCCGCTACGACCTGAAATCCGCCGGCCCCGGCGCCGCCGCACCCGCCGAAGCGGTCGACAAGGCGCGCGCCTATCACAGCGCCTATTTCGAGATGCTCGGCGAACAGGGCTATCCCGGCCTTGCGCTCTGGCTCCTGATCAACATCGTCGGCCTCGTCCGCATGGAGGTGCTGCGCCGCCGCTACCGCGCCCCGGACGACCTCGCCTGGGCCGGATCGCTCGCCGGCGCGCTCCAGTCCGGCCATCTGATCTACCTGCTCGGCGCCGCGTTCGTCGGCATCGCCTTCCAGCCGTTCGTCTACATGCTGCTCGGCGCGCAGATCGGCCTCGACAGCTATCTGGCGCGCAAACGCAGCGAAGGCACGGTTCGCCCTGCCTTCGACCGCAAGCTGGCTGCCGCCTGAGCGTGCCGGAACGATGCGCCAGCCTTGCGCATTGGGAAGGGCCAGCCGACCAAGGAGACCCGATGCCCGACCGCATCGTCTACAGCGACGACCAGAAGCCCGGAATCACGCGCCGCAAGCTGCGCGGCCACTGGGCCTATTTCAGTGCCGCGGGTGAGCGCATCACCGACCGCGAAGAGATCGACCGCCTCAACGCCATAGGCCTGCCCCCCGCCTACACCGATGCCTGGTTCAGCCCCAAGGCCAACGGCCACATCCAGGCGGTGGGTTGGGACGAAAAGGGCCGCAAGCAATACCGTTACCACACCGGCTTCCGCGAAGCGCAGGAGACCGCCAAATACGAACGCTGCGCCGAATTCGGCCATGCACTCCCGCGCCTGCGCAGGCGGATCGAGGCCGATCTCGCCACCCGTGGCCTCGGCAAGGACCGCGCGGTCGCCGCGGTCGTCCGCCTCCTCGACATCGGCCACATCCGCGTCGGCAACGAAGCCTATGCCGAGGCCAACGAGAGCTTCGGCGCCACGACGCTGCGCGAAGAGCATGGCGAAGTGAAGGGCAACACCCTTAAACTTCAGTTCAAGGCGAAATCGGGCAAGGTCTGCACCAAGAAACTCACCGACAAGAGCCTCGCCCGCTTCGTCAAGGCGTGCCAGGACCTCGACGAGCAGCACCTCTTCGCCTGGCTCGACGCCGACGGCGAGGCGCATCCCGTCACCTCGTCCGACGTCAACGCCTATATCAAGGACGCGACCGGCGGCGATTTTACCGCCAAGCATTTCCGCACCTGGGCCGCCAGCGTCACCGCGTTCGAGGCACTCGCCTCGGCCGAATCGGACCTCAGCCTGAAATCGCTGCTCGAGCCCGTCACCCACAAGCTCGGCAACACCGCGGCGATCGCGCGCAAATCCTATGTTCACCCCACGCTCATCGCGCTTATTAAAAAGGGGCAGTCCGCATTTCGCGCCGCGCTGCAATTGCCGCGTGCGTCCAGCCACCTCAGCCGTGCCGAGCGCGGGCTGATCGCGTTTCTCGAAAGAGCGCCTGCCTGAAGGTTTCACGATGTCCAATACCGCTGCCGCCGCCAAGCCGCCGATCTTCGACGCCGGCGTGTTCCAGGCGCAAACCCAGGGGCTCATCACCGCCAGCTTCGGTTGGCTGCGCGTCCACTGGCTGCAGATCCTCATCGCCTTTGCGGTCGGCACGGTCATCGTCCTCGCGCTTCACGGCGCGCGCAAGCTGGGCGAGAGGCTGTGCGGGCGCGAC
The DNA here is from genome assembly GCF_964263785.1 of Sphingomonas sp. Lineage (GTDB taxonomy): Bacteria > Pseudomonadota > Alphaproteobacteria > Sphingomonadales > Sphingomonadaceae > Sphingomonas. Next base: position 36,420 of record NZ_CAXVWL010000105.1, on the reverse strand, counting down.
ACGGGCCCGACCGGCTGGGGCACCGTGCTCGGCCGCGCGATCGTGCGCACCAACAATTTCTTCATCGTCATGCTCGCCGCCAAGCTGGTCGCGGGCTACGCGGGCGCACCGCCACAGGTCGCGACGACGATCAACTTCCTCTTCACCGTCGCGGTCGTGTTCCAGGCGGCGGTCTGGACGCGCGAGATCATCCTCGGCGCGATCGAGCACCGCACCAGTTCCGAGCATTATTCGGGCGAGGCGCTGCTTTCGGCGATGGGGCTGATCCGTCTTCTGGTCAGTTTCGCGGTGTTCGCGGTCGCGCTGGTCGTGGTGCTCGACAATCTGGGGGTCAACGTCACCGGTCTCGTTGCCGGGCTCGGCGTCGGCGGCATCGCGATCGGGCTGGCGGCGCAGGGCATCTTCGCGGACCTGTTCGCCGCACTCGCGATCATCTTCGACCGCCCGTTCCGCCGCGGCGACAACATCAGCTACGACAAGGCGTCGGGTTCGGTGGAAGCGATCGGGCTCAAATCGACCCGCATCCGCGGCATCGACGGCGAGGAGCGGGTGATCTCGAACAAGAACCTGCTCGACAAGGAAATCCTGAACAACACCAAGCGCGACCACAGGCGGGCGCGCTTCGCCATCGGCGTCACCTATCAAACCCCGCCCGAGACCTGCGCGCGCATCCCTGCGATGCTCAAGGAGATCGTCGAAGCGCACGGCAAGACATTCATCCGCGCCGGCTTCACCGGCTTCGGCGCGTCGAGCCTCGATTTCGAGGTACAGTTCGACAGCGACGGCGCCGATTACGCCCAATTCTACGATGGCCGCACCGCGGTCGGTGTCGCGATCCTGAAACGCTTCAACGACGAAAAGATCGACATCGCCTACCCGACCCAGACCTCGTTCACGGCCGCGCCCGACGGCACGCTGGTGATGCCCTACGCTGCGCCCGAGGGCATGACTGCGCACGAGACCGCGACGGACACCTGATACCTCCCCGACACGGGGAGGGGGACCGCGAAGCGGTGGTGGGGAAACAAGACAAGCCGCAGTAGCGGCTGCGCGCTACCGCGCGCGTCTCCAATTCCCCACCGCCAACCGCTGCGCGGCTGGTCCTCCTCCCCGAGTCGGGGAGGAGTTACCCACCTCACCCGTTCCGGATCTTGGCCATGACCTTGTCGTGCAGCCACAGGTTCATCTCGGCCGATCCGTTCTTCTCGCCGGTATAGCCCAGTTCGGTCGCCAGTTCCTGGCGATTGTGCAGGCTGGAATCCATCCCGATCAGCTTCATCAGGTCGACGATCGAGGTCTTCCAGTTCAGATCGGGATCGCCCTGCGCATGCGCGATCTTGGCCAGCGCGGCGTCGGGGTCGATCTGCGGCTTGGCCGCGGGTGCAGGCGCGGGCGCGGCGCTTGGGGCCGGCGCGACTTTCGGCGCGGCCGACTGCGGAGCGGGCGGCTGCTCCTGCACCGCCTTGTGGCCGAAGATGGCGTCCTTGATCGAACCGAAAATGCTCATGGGTGTCTCCTTTGATGACGGCGGCCCAACGCGCGGTCCGTGGTTTGGAGCCACTTATTCCTCCCCGGCACGGGAGGGGGACCGCCGGCGAAGCCGGTGGTGGAGGGGCAACCCCAAGCGACACTCCTGCTTGGCTGCCCCTCCACCAGCCTGCGGCTGGTCCCCCTCCCCGTGCCGGGGAGGAACTCTCAAATCCCCCCTTCATCCAGAGACAGCAACGTCGCATTCCCCCCCGCGCTCGTCGTATCGACCGACACCGCCCGCTCCACGCAGAAGCGATAGAGGTAATGCGGCCCCCCCGCCTTCGGCCCGGTCCCCGACAGCCCCTCGCCGCCGAACGGCTGCGATCCGACGACGGCACCGATCATCGACCGGTTCACGTAGAGATTGCCGACCGCCGCCTCGCTCTCGACCACCTCGGCCGCCCGCGCGATCCGGCTGTGCAGCCCCATCGTCAGCCCGTATCCTTTGGCGTTGACCCGTGCGATCGTCTCCGACAGCGCGCCAGCCTTCCACGTCGCGACATGCAGGATCGGGCCGAACCACTCTTGCGTCAGGTCCTCGACCCGGTCGATACGGATCAGCGTCGGGGGGACGAACAGCCCGTCGTCCGGAACCGCGACGGTCTTGACCCAACGATCGCGGACGCTCTCGCGATACCCCATCAGCCGGTCGTACGCCGCCCGGTCGATCACCGGCCCCACGTCGGTCGCCGGATCGCCGGGATCGCCGACGATCAGCGTATCCATTGCGCCGGTCAACATCTCGACCACGCCGTCCGCCACATCCTCCTGGACCAGCAGCAGCCTGAGCGCCGAGCACCTTTGCCCTGCCGACCGGAACGACGATGCGACGACATCCGCCACCACCTGCTCGGGGAGAGCGGTCGAATCGACGATCATCGCGTTGATCCCACCGGTCTCCGCGATCAACGGCACGATAGGGCGATCATCATCCTCCAGCAACGTGCGCGCGATCCGCTTGGCGGTTGCGGTCGATCCGGTGAAGGCAACGCCGGCCACCCGCACGTCGCCGACCAGCGCCGCGCCCACGTCCGGTCCGCCTGGCGCGAGGATCAACGCATCCGCTGGCACCCCTGCTTCGTGCGCCAGTTCCACCGCCCGCGCCGCGATCCGCGGCGTCTGCGGGGCGGGCTTGGCGATCACCGTATTGCCCGTCACCAGCGCCGCCACGGTCTGCCCCAGGAAGATCGCCAGCGGAAAATTCCACGGCGCGATCGTCGCCCACACCCCGCGTCCCTCAAGATGGAGCGTGTTGCGCTCCCCCGTCGGCCCCGGCAGTTCGATCGGCCGGAGTTTCTCGCGCGCCTCCTTGGCATAATAGCGACAGAAATCCGCCGCCTCGCGCACTTCCCCGATCGCATCGGGCATCGTCTTGCCCGCCTCCTGCACGCAAATCGCCATCAGCTTCTCGCGGTGCTCGTCCAGCAGGTCGGCGAGGCGCTCCAGGCACGCGGCGCGGGTGTCGACGGGGGTAGAGGACCAGTTCGGGAAGGCGGCTTCTGCGCGCGAGACAGCCGTTGCAACACCTCTCCCCTCCCGCTCGCGGGAGGGGTTGGGGGTGGACCTGTCCGCAAGCGGTCCGCCCGCGGCTCCCTTAGGCCCACCCCCGCCCCCTCCCGCAAGCGGGAGGGGAGAAGAAACGGCCGCCACCGTCCGCTCCAGCACCTCCACATCACTCAAATCCAACCCAGCGGAATTCCGGTGCCCAGCAGCCCCGAACAAATCCACCGGCAACGGAATGCTCGGATGCCGCGCCCCCCCAACCGCCGCGATCTTCGCCACCGGGTCCGCCAGGATCTCCGCCTCGGTCAGCCGCGCGTCCGCCAATTGATGCACGAAGCTGGAATTGGCGCCATTCTCCAATAGCCTGCGCACCAGATACGCCAGCAGATCACGGTGCCCCCCCACCGGCGCATACACCCGGCAATGATAGCCGTTCTCCTGCACCAGCCGCTCGTACAGCCCGTCGCCCATGCCGTGCAGCCGCTGAAACTCAAAATCTCTGGAGTTCCCCGCCCATTCCATGATCGCCGCCACGGTCAGCGCGTTGTGCGATGCGAACGCCGGCCGGATGTTCGCCGCCGCCAGCATGTCCTTCGCCACCGCAAGATACGACACGTCGGTCGCCGCCTTGCGCGTGAACAGCGGATAGTCGCTCAGCCCTTCGACCTGCGTCCGCTTGATCTCGCTGTCCCAATACGCGCCCTTGACCAGCCGCACGTTCATTACCCGCCCGAGTCCGTCGGCCCAGGCGACGACGGGCCGCGCACGCTTGCCATAGGCCTGCACCGCCATCCCGAACCCGTCCCAGCCTTTCAGCGCCGGCAGCGCCGCAACCGCGCCGATGATGTCGAGCGACATCTCCAGCCGCTCGGATTCCTCGGCATCGACGGTCAGCGCGATACCCTTGCCCGCCGCCTGCACCGCCAGCGCCTCCAGCATCCCGGTCAGCGCAGGCACGCACTCGCTCCACCGCGCCACCTCGTAGCGTGGATGAAGCGCCGACAGTTTAACCGAGATCGAATGCCCGGCTGCAATGTCGTGCCCGACCGCATCGATCGCGCCGACATAGGCCTGAAAATAGCGCGCGGCATCGTCGTGGGTCCGCGCCGCCTCGCCCAGCATGTCGAAACTTGCGGTGAAGCCCTTTAATTCCGGCCGCCGCATCCGCCGCATCGCCTCGTCGATGGTGCGCCCCATGACGAATATCTCGCCCATCATCTTCATCGCCGCGCCCACCGCCTGGCGCACGAACGGCTCGCCCGCGCGGCTCATCAAGCGGCGCAGCGGCCCGGTCTCGCCTTCCCCGACGAGCGCGCGGCCGACGACGAGCCCCCACGTCGCCGAATTGACGAGCAGCGAAGAAGACTTGCCGGTATGCGCACGCCAGTCCGCCTCGCCCAATTTGTCCGCGATCAGCAGGTCTGCGGTCGCCGGATCGGGCACCCGCAGGAACGCCTCCGCCAGACTCAGCAGCGCGACGCCCTCCGACGAGTTCAGCCGGTATTCCTGCAGGAACCGGTTGACCCACCCACGCCCTTGCGCCGCACGCAGGTCGGCGAGCAGCCCGAGCGCATGCCCGACCACCCGCTCGCGCGAGTCATGGGTCAGCGCGGCACGTTCCAGCAACGGCTTTAGAACATCGGGTTCGCTCGCACGGTACAGCGCGCGCATGATGCTGCGGGGGTCCGACGCTACGGCAGTGGCCATTTGGAAGTTCCGGTCTAGGTGGGGCTTGGCAAGCGCCGGATAGCGCGCCTACAGAGCGCCCTGCGTTTAGCGAAGGGATTGAAGCGTGGCGAGCCTGAGCGTCGACGAGATGAAAGCCCGCATCGGCACCGAAACGCTCAGCGACTGGGTCGAGGTGACGCAGGGCATGATCGACAAATTCGCCGATGCGACCGGCGATCACCAGTTCATCCATGTCGATCCGGTGGCCGCCGCTCAAACCCCCTTCGGCGGCACCGTCGCCCACGGTTTTCTCACCTTGTCGCTGATGCCGCTGCTGTCGTCCAAAGTTTCCGACGCGCCGCGCCTCGAAGGTGCGAAGATGGGCGTCAACTACGGCGGCAACAAGGTACGGTTCCTCACACCGGTGCGTTCAGGCAGCAAGGTAAGAGGTCGCTTCAAACTACTGAGTTTCGACGAAAAGAAGCCCGGACAGTTCCAACAATCCAACGAATTCACCGTCGAGATCGAAGGCGCGCCGAAGCCCGCCATGATCGCCGAATGGATAAGCCAGATCTTTGTCTGACCAGGGCTCATTGGCCTCACCTTAGCCTCACTATCGAAGGATCCCGACCATGCGTTCCGCTGTCATTGTCTCCACCGCCCGCACGCCGATCGGCCGCGCCTACCGCGGCGCGTTCAACAACCTGCCCTCGCCCACCCTGGCGAGCCACGCGATCAAGGCCGCGGTCGAGCGTGCCGGGCTGTCGGGCGAGGAGGTTCAGGACGTCGTCGTCGGCGCCGCGCTCCAGCAGGGCCACCAGGCCGGCAACATCGCCCGCACCGCGCTGCTCCGCGCCGGGCTGCCGACGAGCGTCTCGGGCATGTCGCTCGACCGCCAGTGCGCCTCCGGCCTGATGGCGATCGCCACCGCCGCCAAGCAGGTCGTCGTCGACCGGATGGACGTTGTCATCGGCGGGGGTGTGGACTCGATCAGCCTCGTCCAGACCCCCAAGATGAACATCGCGCCCGACCCCGAGCTGCTCGCCATGCACCGCGACATCTACATGCCGATGCTCCAGACCGCCGAGGTCGTCGCCAAGCGCTACGGCATCACCCGCGAGCAGATGGACGCCTACGGCCTTCAGTCGCAGCAGCGCACCGCCGCCGCCCAAGCCGCGGGCCGGTTCGACGCGGAGATCGTCCCCGTCACCGCAACGATGGCGATCGTCGACAAGGAGACCAAGGCGGTCACCCACAAGGAAGTGACGCTGTCGAAGGACGAGGGCAATCGCGCCGACACGACGCTGGAGGGCTTGCAGAAGCTGAACGCCGTCCTGCCCGAAGGCACGATCACCGCAGGCAACGCCAGCCAGCTCTCCGACGGCGCCTCCGCGAGCGTGCTGATGGAGGAGAAGGAAGCGACACGCCGCGGCCTGACCCCGCTCGGCCGCTACGTCGGCATGGCGGTCGCGGGCACCGCGCCGGATGAAATGGGCATCGGTCCCGTCTTCGCGATCCCCAAGCTCCTCGAACGCTTCGACCTGTCGGTGAACGACATCGGCCTTTGGGAATTGAACGAGGCGTTTGCGGTGCAAGTGCTGTATTGCCGCGACAAACTCGGCATCCCCGACGATCTGCTCAACGTCGACGGCGGCGCGATCTCGATCGGCCACCCCTACGGCATGAGCGGCGCACGCATGACCGGCCACGCGCTGATCGAGGGCAAGCGCCGCGGCGCGAAATATGTCGTTGTCACGATGTGCGTAGGCGGCGGCATGGGTGCAGCCGGACTGTTCGAGGTGCTGTGAGGCCTGGAATTCTACCCGGTACGGGTAGCTTTCGAACCGGCGACGTCATCGGCGCCTTTCCGTGGAAGCCCCGATCGTGTCAGCGGTCGGGGCTCTAAGCCTTTGGGGCTTGGGTCTTAGCCCGAGCCCCTCCCGTGTGCCTTATCGGCGACCTGCCACTTCTGTGATCTTCAGAACCAAGGTCGCGAAGGCGAAGAGTACGCTGAGGACGAGACACAGATGGGCGAGCGTCATTGGCTCTCCTTTCCGTGGTCGACAGCAGGATTGATGCCGCGACGCTCATGGCCGAGTGACGGTGTGCGCGCAACCAACCCCCCGCCGCATCGTTCACCCAGGGCTTGCCAACCAGGAGAACCGATATGGCCGACAAGGATACCCCGCAGGAAGTCGCAAACAAGTTTCTCGCCAAGCTCAAGGACAGCCCGTTCATTATGCTGGGTCTGACCGACGGTCAGCATTCGGAGCCGATGAACGTCAAGCTCGACGACGATCAGCCCAACACGCTGTTCGTATTTTCGGGCAAGGACAACCGCATCGCGCAGGGTGGCGACGCGATGGCGCAGTTCGTCGGCAAGGGTCACGACTTCTTTGCCTGCCTCGCCGGAACCGTGTCGCAGGAAACCGATCAGGCGACATTCGACAAGCTCTGGGACAATCGCGTCGAGGCTTGGTTCCCGAACGGCAAGGCCGATGCCCGGCTCAATCGCTTCGACGTCACGTCGGCGGAACTCTGGGAAACCGACATCTCGCTGTCGGGGCGCGTCAAGATGCTGTTCGGCGGCACGATCAAGGCTGGCGAGTCGTCGAGCCACGCGGTCGTGGACTCGGTCGCCTGAGACCACATGGGCCGCCTATCCAGGCGGCCCATGTGCTTCAGGCGTTGATCGTCATCCACTCCTCGACCACCGGCGCGATCTGGTCACGCCAGCGCGAGCCGTTGAAAATGCCGTAATGCCCGGCACCTTGGGCCATCAGATAGCGCTTCTTCGTTTCGGGTAGGCTGGTCGCCAGCGTCAGCGCCGCCTTTGTCTGTCCCAAACCCGAAATATCGTCGCGCTCGCCTTCGATCGCGAGCAGCCCGACATCGGTGATCGCACCCATGTCGACCAGCTTGCCGCGGTGCGTCATCGTCCCCTCGGGCAACGCGTGCGTTTGGAACACCAAATCGACGGTCTGCAGATAGAATTCGGACGTCATATCGCACACCGCGCGGTATTCATCGTAGAAGTCCTTGGTGAGATCGGCGCTGTCGTCGTCGCCGCGGACCAGGTGTTTGAACATTTCGTAATGGCTGACCATGTGGTTGCCGAGGTTCATCGACATGAAGCCCGCAAGCTGCAGGAAGCCCGGATACACCCGCCGCCCCGCGCCCGGGTAGGTCATCGGCACCGTGACAATGGCGTTTTGTTCGAACCACGAATGCGGCCGCTTGGTCGCCAGCGTGTTGACTGCTGTCGGCGCCTCGCGCGTGTCGATCGGCCCTCCCATCATCGTCAGCGTGGCAGGGCAACAAGGATTGCCGTCGGCGCTCATCACGGCTGCGGCGGCGAGGCACGGTACGGACGGCTGACACACCGCGAGCACGTGGGCTCCCGGCCCCATCGCTTCGAGAAACCCGATGATGTAATCGATGTAATCGTCGAGATCGAAACGTCCGTCGGACAGCGGCACCAGCTTGGCATCGCGCCAGTCGGTGATGTGGACATCGGCGCTCGGCAACATGCGCTCGACCGTGCCACGCAGCAGCGTCGCATAATGCCCCGACATCGGGGCGACGATCAGCAGCTTCGGTCCGCCCTCCACGCCTTCTCGGGCGAAGCGCTTGAGCTGGCCGAACGGTTTTCGGACGACCACCTCCTCGTGAACCGCAACCTCGCGCCCGTCCACCGTCGTGCGATGAAGCCCGAACTCCGGCTTGCCGCGCGGCGCCGCCGCATGCGCGAACACCTCAAGCGCCGATCCGACGATCGTCCCACCGCCGAGATAGGCGAACGGGTTTGCCGGGTTCTGGAGCATTCCCGCGCCGAAACTCGCCATCGCACTGGCGTTTGCGAGCAGCGAACGCTGCATCTCATAGGCGTTGTAGAGCATCGGGTTTCCTTTAACCCCAGATAGGTTGCGCAAGCCGTAACGCAAACGTGCCGCACCGCAACCAAGTTCGCACTCGACGATCGCGAGCGCCTCGCGTTGAGTGTCGCGATGCGCGCTGCTACGTGAGCGGCCATGGCGTCTTCCCCCACTCCCGTCCCTCTCCCCACGCGAGAACGCCGCCGCATCGGCGACCTTGCGATCGTCTGGCATCAGGCGAAACGGTATCCGGGGCGGATCCTGCTTGCGTGGTGCGCGCTTGCGGTCACGTCGGCTGCGACGATCGCGATTCCCTACGGCTTCAAGCGGGTGATCGACCGCGGCTTCGGGCCGGGCGCGAGCGGCAATGTCGCCTCGTCGTTCCACTATTTGCTGATGATCGTCGTTATCCTGGCGATCGCAACCGCGGTGCGTTTTTACTTCGTATCCTGGCTGGGGGAGCGCGTCGTCGCCGATGTGCGTGCCGCAGTGCAGACCAACCTGCTGCGCCTGTCCCCACGCTTCTTCGAGGAGAACCGCCCCTCCGAGATCGCGTCCCGGCTGACATCGGACACCGGGCTGATCGAGAATGTCGTGGGTAGCACGGTGTCGGTCGCATTGCGCAATGCCTTCACCGGCGTCGGCGGCATGATCTACCTGTTCGCGCTGTCGCCCAAATTGGCGGGAATGATGATGCTGGGCATTCCGGCGATCATCTTGCCGATCGTGGTGCTGGGGCGGCGCATCCGCAATCATTCGCGCACGTCGCAGGACCGGATCGCCGACGTGGGATCGATCGTCACCGAGACACTGGGGGCGATGAAGATCGTACAGGCATTCGGGCAGGAAGAGCGCGAGACCGGGCGGTTCGTGCAGGCGGTCGAGGCGTCGTTCGGCGCGGCCAAGCGGCGCATAGCCTTGCGCGCGATCATGACCGCGATCGTCATCGGGCTCATCTTCGGATCGATCACGCTGATCCTGTGGGAAGGCGCGATCGACGTCGCCGCGGGGCGGATCAGCGGCGGGTCGATCGCGGCGTTCGTGCTGACCGGCGGCATCGTTGCGGGCGCGTTCGGCGCACTGACCGAGGTCTATGGCGACCTGCTCCGTGGCGCGGGCGCGGCGGGGCGGCTGGCCGAACTGCTGCGCGAGCGCCCGGAAATCGCCGCGCCTGCCAACCCGCAAGCGCTGCCGGCCCCCGCCATTGGTACGCTGGCGTTCGAGGGCGTCCGCTTCCACTATCCCACGCGCCCCGAAGTCGCGGCGCTCGACGACTTCACGCTGTCGGTGTCGCCGGGCGAGACGGTCGCGATCGTCGGTCCGTCGGGTGCGGGCAAGTCGACGCTGTTCCAGCTTGCACAGCGCTTCTACGACCCCGATGCGGGCCGGGTGACGATCGACGGCGTGGGCCTGCGCGACGCGGACCCTGCCGCCGTCCGGGCGCGCATCGCGATGGTGCCGCAGGATTCGGTGATCTTCGGCGCGTCGGCGCGCGACAATCTGCGCTATGGCGACTGGGACGCGTCCGACGACCGGCTGTGGGTCGCCGCCGAAGCCGCCAATGCCGCCGAGTTCCTCCGCCGCCTTCCCGACGGGCTCGACACCTTCCTCGGCGAAGGCGGCGCGCGGCTGTCGGGAGGGCAGCGCCAGCGGGTGACGATCGCGCGTGCGCTACTTCGGGATGCGCCGATCCTGCTGCTCGACGAGGCGACCAGCGCGCTCGACGCCGAGAGCGAGCGGCTGATCCAGCAGGCGCTCGAACGGCTGATGGCGACTCGCACCACGCTCGTCATCGCCCACCGCCTAGCCACCGTGCGCGCCGCCGACCGGATCATCGTGATGGACGATGGGCGGATCGTCGAGGAAGGCAATCACGCGACGTTGATCGCGCGCGGCGGGCTGTATGCACGGCTCGCCAGCCTGCAGTTCCAGGAAGCCGCCTGACGCTTGCCCGCTCCCGTGGAGCGGCGCATAGTTTCGCCGAACGGGAGTGGATGACATGCGCGATCTCGACGTGGTGGTGTATGGCGCGACCGGCTTCACCGGGCGGCTGGTCGCCGAATATCTAACCCGGACCGGCGCGACGCGCTGGGCGATGGCCGGGCGTGACATGGCAAAGCTGGAAGACGTCCGCGATGCTGTCGGCGCGCCCGCCGACACCCCGCTGATCACCGCCGACGCTGCCGACCCCGCTTCGCTGCGCGCGCTCGCCGAGCGCACGACGGTCGTGCTGACGACGGTCGGGCCGTACCAGCTTTACGGATCGGACCTGGTCGGCGCCTGCGCCGCGACCGGGACCGCGTACGTCGACCTGTGTGGCGAGCCCGCGTGGATGCGCAAGATGATCGACGCGCACCACGACGAGGCCAGGCGCACCGGCGCGCGGATCGTGTTCAGCTGCGGGTTCGATTCCATCCCTTTCGACCTTGGCGTGCTGACGCTGCAGGAAGCGGCGACGACGCGTTATGGGCGGCCCGCGCCGCGGGTGAAATGCCGGGTGCGGACGATGAAGGGCGGCTTCTCGGGCGGCACCGCGGCCAGCCTGAAGGCGACGCTGGCCGCGGCGGCGCGCGATCCGTCGCTGATCAAGCTGCTCGCCAGCCCGTTCGCGCTGACCCCGGGCTTCTCGGGCCCGCACCAGCCGACCGGGCTGATTCCCGAATATGATTCGACGATCCAGGCGTGGGTCGCGCCGTTCATCATGGCGGCGATCAACACCAAGAATGTCCACCGCACCAATTTCCTGCTTGGGGCACCGTATGGCGCGGATTTTGTGTACGATGAGATGATGGTCGCGGGACTTGGCGACATCGGCAAGGCGGCAGCGGAAGCGCTCGCCAAGATCAACCCGTTTGCCAGCGACAAGGGACCGAAGCCCGGCGAAGGCCCCTCCAAGGAGGAGCGCGACGGCGGCAGCTACGACATCCTGTTCGCCGGGCTGATGCCCGACGGCGCGCGGATCGACGCGGTCGTCACCGGTGACCGCGATCCGGGCTACGGATCGACCAGCAAGATGATCGCCGAGACCGCGCTGCTGCTGTCCGAGGGTGAACAGGAGGGCGGCATCTGGACACCCGGTGCGCTGCTCGGCACCGCCTTGCGCGATAGGTTGCAGGCCAAGGCGGGGCTGAGCTTCACCGCCGGCTGACGCGAAAGGTCACTGGAAAGTCACATCCTACACGGGTCAATCGCCTGGGCGGCCCTCCGAAAGCCGGCTGTCGGCAGAACGACGGTCAAGCATAGTCCACGCCTGTAGGACAGCGATTTCTGGTCGGCCTTACCGCCGACGTCCCTGATGACGGATGTTGGCCGGGCGCCCGCGATGCTTGAGGATGCGAGGCGGGCGCGACCCAGGCTCCGCCCCCTTGCCCTCGGGCAATTCGAACCGGAGCGCGCCCGAGACGGGGTTGGCATCCGCGAGCTTCAGCGTCAGGCGTTGGCCGAGCGCGAAGATGTCGCCGCTGGTCTCGCCCGTCAACGTCCGCGCGGCCTCGTCGAAGCGGAAGTACTCGCCGCCCAGATCGCGCACCGGCATCAACCCGTCGCCGCCGATCCCGTCGACCGTCGCAAAGAAGCCGAAGTTGGTCACGCCGGTGATCCGCGTCTCGACCATCTGGCCGACGCGTTCGGACAGGAAGGCGGCGACGTAGCGGTCGGTGGTGTCGCGCTCGGCCTCCATCGCGCGGCGTTCGAGGCGGCTGATCGCTTCGCCTATACGCTCCATCTCGCCGCCATCGGGCGCGGCACCGCCAGGGCCCAGCGCATAGGTCGACACCAAGGCGCGGTGGACGACCAGGTCGGCGTAGCGGCGGATCGGCGAGGTGAAGTGCGCGTAGCTGCCGAGGCCGAGGCCGAAATGGCTGTGGTTCATCGGCCCGTAGTAAGCCTGGGTCTGGGTGCGCAGGACCTGCTCCATCACCTGCGGGCGGAAGTCGGCGTCGCCGATGCGATCGAGGAGGTGGTTGAAGGTCGCCGGCTTGACCACCTGACCGAGTGCCAAGGGCACGCCGAAGGTTTCGAGATAATCCTTGAGCGCGACCAGCTTCTCGCGGCTCGGCGGTTCGTGGTCCCGGTACATGACCGGGGCCTTCTTCGCCTCCAGCGCCTTGGCCGCGGCGACGTTGGCGGCGATCATGTAATCCTCGATCAGCCGCATCGAGTCGAGCCGTTCGCGCGGCGCGACCGAGAGGATGCGGCCTTGCTCGTCGAGGACGACGCGGCGTTCGGGGAGGTCGAGTTCGAGGGGTTGGCGCGCGGCGCGCGCCTTGGCGAGGGCATGCCAGCAGGACCATAAGGGGCGGAGGACCACGGTCAATTCCTCCCCCGCAGAGGGAGGGGAACCAGCCGCAGGCTGGTGGAGGGGCAGCCCCACGGAATTTTCGCTTGTGGCTGCCCCTCCACCACTCGCTTCGCGAGCGGTCCCCCTCCCCGTACCGGGGAGGAATTTATCAGCAACAGCCTGCGCATCCTCGTAGGCGATGTTCGCCGCGATGCGGACGACCGCCCGCGTAAAGCGCCACGCCTTCAGAACGCCTGACGAGGTAATCGTCAGATGACACGCCAGCGCCGCCCGATCATCGCCCGCCTTCAACGAGCACACGTCCGCCGACAGAATCTCGGGCAGCATCGGGACGACGCGATCCGGGAAGTACACGGAGTTACCTCGTGCCCGTGCCTCGCGGTCGAGGGCCGAGCCGGGCCGAACGTAGAAACTGACGTCGGCGATCGCGACGATCGCCTTCCAGCCGCCGGGATTGGCGGGGTCGTCGTCGGGTGCAGCCCAGACCGCGTCGTCGTGGTCGCGCGCGTCGGCGGGGTCGATCGCGACGATGGGCAAGTGACGCAAATCCTCTCGGCCATCGCCGAGCGGCTGCGTCGCGACCTGCTGCGCCTCCTCCAGCGCCTCGGCGGCGAAGACGTCGGGGATGCCGAGCTTGTGGATCGCGATCAGCGAGAAGCTGCGTGGCGCGAACGGGTCGCCCAGCCGCTGGACGACCCGCGCGGTGATCCGCGGCGGGCGGCCCGCCTTCTCGGCCAGCACCAGGTCGCCCGCCTTCGCGTCGCCCGCGTCCGACACGGCAACCTCGCGACGATCCTTCTTGTCGACCGAAGTCAACCACATACGTCCGGCTTCTTCGCGCAGGACGCCGAGCATCTGTTCGGAGGCGGGGGCGAGCACCTTCATCGGATGCGCGATCCACCCTGCCCCGGCTTCTTCGGTACGCGCCAGGATACGTTCGCCGACCCCCAGAGCGCCGCGCTTGCGTTCGCGCACGCGCAGCCGCGGCGGCGGTGTCTCGGCTTCCCAGCGCTCGGGCACCGCCCAGACGTTGCCGCCGTCGTCGACATCGGCGATGCGCAGCACCGTCACCTTCGGGATGCCGCCCATCTTGTGGAACGCGCGGCCGGGGGCGGAATCGATCAGCCCCTCGTCCGCCATGTCCTTGAGCAACGCTTTCAGCGCGATCTTGTCCTGCGCGTGCAAGCCGAACGCGCGGGCGATCTCGCGCTTGCCCGCGGGTTCGTCGGAGGTCGCGATGAAGTCGAGGATCTGGTCGCGGCCGGGGAGGCCGGGGGTCGGTCTGCGCATCGGACGAGAGATAGGGTTTCGCGACGCCCGCGTCACCCGCTATGAACCAGGTGCCATGACAACGATGACATACGACCTGCTGATCGCCGGCGGCGGGATAAACGGCGCGGCGATCGCGCGCGAAGCGACGCTGAACGGCTGGTCGGTGCTGCTGGTCGAGAAAGGCGATCTGGCGGGAGCGACCTCGTCGGCATCGACCAAGCTGATCCACGGCGGGCTGCGGTACCTGGAATATTACGATTTCCGGCTGGTCGCCGAAGCCCTTCGAGAACGCGAGCGGCTGGTGAAGGCGGCGCCGCACATCATCCGGCCGATGCGCTTCGTGCTGCCGCACGAGAATGCGGTGCGGCCGTGGTGGATGGTGCGTGCCGGGCTGTTCCTCTACGACCGGCTCGGCGGACGCTCGACCTTGGAGCGCTCGCGCGGGCTCAAAGCGTCGGACGCGGCCTATCTTGCGCCGCTCAAGGGTAGCGGCAAGGGCTTCGTCTATTCGGACGCGTTCGTCGACGATGCGCGGCTGACCGTCCTCAACGCAGTCGACGCCGCGGATAACGGCGCGGAGATCGTCGTCGGCGTGGCGCTGGAAAGCGCGCGGCGTGAAGGCGGCGTCTGGCGCGCAGTCCTGTCCGACGGGCGCACGGTCGAGGCGCGTGCGATGGTCAACGCGGCGGGGCCGTGGGTCGCGCAATTGCTCGGGCGGCTCGGAGTCAATGCCGCCGCGGGGGTGCGGTTGGTCAAGGGCAGCCATATCGTCGTGCCCCGGCTGTACGAGGGCGACCACGCTTACATTCTACAGCAGCCCGACCGGCGGATCGTCTTCGCGATCCCGTATCAGAACGACTTCACCGAGATCGGGACCACCGACGTGCCCGTCGACGCGCCCGAAGACGCGGTGATCGACGATGAGGAGATCGCCTATCTATGCGGCGCGGTGAACGGCCATTTTGCCCGGCAGATCGCGCCCGCCGATGTCGTGTCGACCTGGTCGGGGGTGCGCCCGCTCTACGACGACGGCGCGAGCGAGGCGCGCGCGGTGACCCGCGACTACGTGCTGGAGCTCGACACCGCCGGACCACCGCTGCTGTCGGTGTTCGGGGGCAAGATCACCACCGCGCGGCATCTGGCCGAGGAAGCAGTCGCAAAGATCGCGGTGCCGATGGGGCGCGAGGTCCAGGCGGTGACCCGCGCGCGCGTCTTTCCGGGCGGCGGCATTCCCGATTTCGCGACCTTCGCCGGTCAGGTTCGCGCGCGCTGGCCATTCCTCGGCGACGCCCGCAACGAACGGATGGCGCGGGCGTATGGCGCGCTGCTCACGACCATGCTCGCCGACATCGGCGACGAAGCAGCGATGGGCCAGGCGCTCGGCGCAGGGCTGACCGAGGTCGAGGCGCGCTGGATGCACGACCGCGAGTGGGCGCGGGCGGCCAGCGACGTGCTGGAGCGCCGGTCGAAGCTGGGATTGCACATGACCAACGAGGAACGCGACGTGTTCGCGCACTGGTGGAGCGACACCTTTCCCACGGATCGAACGGTTGCATCCGCCTGATGTTGCATTGCACAATTTGCAATTGCGCAAGGACGTGCTGCGATGCACAAGGAGCACGCCTTTCAGGCATCCTCTCCTAAAAACTTTCAAAGGCCGGGCGCAAGTCCGGCCCTTTTTTTGTGCCCACCAATCCGCTATGCGCTGGGCGTCGTCTCGCCGATCATACGAAGTTTCGGAGGGGAAGCCGCCGGCAAGACCGGCACCGGCGCGAACGACATGCGGGGGATAGAGCCTTGGCTCTCCCCCGCATCGTTGCTCAACGAACCGACTGACGCGTGCTGATGCCGCCTCGATCGCAGCAATCGAGGAGAGCCGAGAAAGAATGCCGTTGGACTAACCTTTGGCTAAACTTCCGATCTTGCGATCATCGAAAAATCGAACCTGTCGTTTCAGCTCAGTAAGATCGTCCGATGAGCACCCGCTCAACCGCTGGATGGCCGGTGAACACGCACACACCCGACGTAATGCCCTGCCCCATCGGCGCGTTGCGTATTGTCAGCTTCAGCGCCTTCAACCGTTCGACCACCGCGTCGAGCGCCGCACCCGCGGGTTTCGACCACGGCACATCGACCCAGCCGGGGTTCTTCACGCCCGAGGCGAAACGAGCCTCGACCTCCGCCCACTCGTCCATGGGCACGATGTTGGCGCGCAGGGCGGCGGTGGCCTGCGCGTGGAGCGCGCCCTGGATGTCTTCGAGCATCGCGGCGGCGCCGGCCAGGAAGGCGTCGCGGGCGACGATCTGGCTGTCTAGCTTGCCATCGTGCCGGTATAGCCGGTCACGGCGGATGACCGAGACGTTGCTGCCCGCGACATCGCGGCCGCCGACTTCGATAACGACCGGCGCGCCCTTCTTGACCCAGCCCCAACGCTTGGCGGCGGCCTTGGCGGGTTTGAGGTCGAGCAGGGCGCGGACCGGCTCGCGCAGCGCGGTAAGTTTGGCGAGATCGGCCTGCAAGTCCTTGCAATAGGACACGATCGCCTCATCCTCCGGCTGATCGCGCAGCATCGGCACGATCACCACCTGCCACGGCGCGATGGCGGGGGGCACGCGCAGGCCGTCGTCGTCGCCATGGACCATGATGACGCCGCCGATCATCCGCGTCGACACGCCCCAGCTCGTCGTGTTGGCGAGTTCCAACTGCCCCTCGGCATTCTGGAAGCGGATGTTCTGCGCGGTAGCGAAGTTGGTGCCGAGGAAGTGCGAGGTGCCCGCCTGAAGCGCCTTGCCGTCCTGCATCATCGCCTCGATCGAGTACGTCGCGACCGCGCCGGGGAAGCGCTCGTTCTCGGGCTTCTCGCCGGCGACGACGTGGAGCGCGAGGCAGTCCTCAGCGAAGCTGCGGTAGACCTCCAGCATTTTCAGCGTCTCGTCACGCGCCTCCTGTGCGGTCGCGTGCGCGGTGTGGCCCTCCTGCCAGAGGAACTCGGACGTGCGCAGGAACATGCGGGTGCGCATCTCCCAGCGGACGACGTTGGCCCATTGGTTGATGAGCACCGGCAGGTCGCGCCACGACTGCACCCAGCGCGCGAACGCGGTGCCGATCACGGTTTCGGAGGTCGGGCGGACGACCAGCGGCTCCTCCAGCTTGGCGCTCGGATCGGGGATCAGCCCGCCCTTGTCGTCAGGGATCAGCCGGTGGTGGGTGACGACCGCCATCTCCTTGGCGAAACCCTCGACGTGCTCGGCCTCCTTCTCGAAATAGGAGAGCGGGATGAACAGCGGAAAGTAGCAATTCTCGTGGCCGGTCGCCTTGATCCGGTCGTCGAGGAGCCGCTGGATTCGTTCCCAGATGCCGTAGCCCCAGGGACGAATGACCATGCAGCCGCGCACCCCCGATTCCTCGGCAAGATCGGCTTCGGCGATTACGGACTGATACCAGGCGGCGAAATCGGTTTCGCGGGTGACGGGGAGCGCGTGCTTTATCATGGCCTCGGCGATAGCGTGCCTGTTCGCAGGCGTCACCCCGGTCTTGTTCCGCAGCGCAGCGGATCGCATAGCGCCGGGCATGTCATCCGACCGCATCCTGCCCGCGATCGCGCTGCGGCTGTTGTCGGTGCTAATCTTTGCGTTGATGAACACCGCGATCAAGCTGGCGCAGGGGTCCGGCGCGAGCATCGGCGAGATCCTGTTCTTCCGCCAGTTCGGCGCGTGCCTGCTGGTCGCCAGTGTGATCGCGGCCGGGCCGGGGATGCGATCGGTGGCGACAGGCAAGCTGCCCGCGCATGTCGTGCGTGCCGTGGTGGGGCTGTCGGCAATGGCGTTCACCTTCAACGGCATCGTTGCGCTGCCGCTGGCCGAGGCGACGACGATCGGCTTCACGGTGCCGATCTTCGCGACGATCCTGGGCGCCCTGGTGCTGCGCGAGCCGACGGGGTGGCGGCGCTGGGCGGCGGTGGCGGCGGGGTTCGCAGGCGTGCTGATCGTGGCGCAGCCGACCGGCGCGCACTTTCCGCTGTGGGGCGCGGCGTGTGCGCTGACGGGAGCGTTCGGGACCGCGTCGGTGACGATCCTGCTGCGCCAGATCGGGCGAACCGAGGCGGCACTGACGACGGTGTTCTGGTTCTCCGCGCTGTCCCTGCTGCCGTTGTCGATCATCTACTCCCAAGTAGCGCGACCGCATGACGTCACCGCGTGGTTCTGGCTGGCAAGCGTCGGGCTGCTTGGCGGCGCGGCGCAGATTGCGATGACCAATTCGCTGCGGCTGGGGCCGGTGTCGGTGGTGGTGCCGATGGACTATTCCAGCCTGTTGTGGGCGACGCTGCTCGGCTGGCTGGTGTTCGGTGCGACCCCTGCGCAGGCGACGTGGATCGGTGCGCCGGTGATCGTCGCCAGCGGGCTGTACATCGTCTGGCGCGAGCATGTCCGCAGGCAGGTCGAGACGCGCCAGGCGGTTACCTGATTCCGGCGAGCATCCGCTTGCCGCGCAGGTACATCTCGATGCGTTGCGCGGTGAACAGCCCGAGCGCCAGCGCGACCAGCATGTCGGTGATCGCGGTGGCATCGAGGTGGAGCGCGGTGCTTCCCGCCATGCTGCGCGCGCCGCTGCGCACCGCGACCAGCAGGAGGACGAACAGCATCGCGGCGGGCGACCCGGTCTGGTTCAGCGCGTGGGTGGCGGGATCGATCGTGATCCGCATGGTCTTGCCGCGCTGCCACCCCAACGCCGCGCCCGCCGCCAGCGCGAGCGCGCAGAACAGCCAGCCGAAGCCCGCGGGCGGCGCGTGGACGACCATGGCGACTGCGACGGCCGCGTAGAAGGCGGGAAAGACCCACAAGCGTTCGAGCTTGAGCGGGCGCGCGCGGCGCATCCGACGCCAGCGCAGCGCCAAGACGACCGCGATGACGACGGCGGTGACCGTGTAGGTGACGAGTTTCTGCTGGTCCGGCTGCATGGACGATCCCCCTGCCGTGCGGTGTGGCGTGGCGGGTAGCGCGCGTCCAGTGTCAGGACGGGCAGCTTGATACGCGTGCGGCGATCCGCCACGCTGGCGCGATGCGCCCTACCCTGCTTGTTGCCGCTCTCGCCCTTGTCGCCGCTGCGCCATCCACCACGGACGCCACGTTCGAGCGCATCTGGAAGGCGGAATGGGCTTGGCGGATCGAGCAGGGCATCGCCGATGCGGCGCCCGGGACGGTCGATGCGCATCTGCCCGACGAGTCGCCGCAAGCGCATGCCCGGCGGGCGGTGCGCTGGCGGGCGACGCTCGCCGCGCTCGACGCCCTCGATCAGGCACGGCCGTCGGCCGAGGCGCGGGTGAACTTTCAAGTGTATCGCGCGCAGGTCGCGGCGCTGCTCGACGACGAACGGTTTCGCGAGTGGGAGAAGCCGGTCAACGGCGACAGCGCCTTCTGGTCCGACGTGCAATATCCGGCGCGGGGGGACTTCGCGGGCGGCGAGACGGAGTACCGCGCCTATTTGTCGCAACTGCGCGAGCTGCCACGGTGGATGGATCAGGAGATCGCCAATCTCGATGCGGGGCTGAAGCGCGGGTTCACGCCGCCTAGAATCGTGATGGCCGGGCGTGACGCGCCGGTGGCGGCGATCGCGGAGGCGGACGATCCGGAGAAAACGGTGTTCTTCGAGCCGTTTGCCAAGATGCCCGCGTCCGTGCCGGGACGCGAGGCGCTGCGGGCCCGGGCGCGCGCGGCGATCCGCGACGGGGTGATCCCGGCCTATGCGCGGCTGTTGGCGTTCCTGCGGACGCGCTACCTGCCGGGGCTGCGGCCCGAGCTGGCGGCAACGCGGTTGCCCGACGGTGCGGCCTATTACCAGAGCCGCATCCGTGCCTACACCACGCTCGACATGACGCCGGACGCGATCCATGCGCTGGGGCTGCGCGAGGTGGCGGGCATCCGTGCGGAGATGGAGCGGGCGAAGGCGAATGCGGGGTTCAAGGGTGACCTGCCCGCGTTCCTGGCCTTCCTGCGCACCGATCCGCGCTTCTATGCCAAGACGCCTGACGAGCTGCTCAAGGAGGCGGCTTGGGGGGCGAAGCGGTTCGACGGCATGGCGTCGCAATGGTTCGGGCGGCTGCCGCGGCAGCGGTTCGCAATCCGGCCCGTGCCCGACGACATCGCGGCCTTCTACACCGCAGGGCGTGGCGGGCCGGGGGTGTATCTGGTCAACACCTACGACCTGCCGTCGCGCCCGCTGTTCCAACTGCCCGCACTGACCCTGCACGAGAGCGCGCCGGGGCATGCGTTCCAGATCCCGCTCGCCGCCGAGAACACGACGCTCCCTGCGTTCCGGCGCAACAGCTACATTTCGGCCTATGGCGAAGGCTGGGCGCTATATACGGAGCGGCTGGGCGACGAGATGGGCTTCTACCGGACGCCATACGAGCGGTTCGGGATGCTGAGTTATCAGATGTGGCGTGCGGCAAGGTTGGTGGTGGATACCGGCATCCATGCCAAGCGCTGGACGCGCGAGCAGGCGCTCGCCTTCCTGCGCGACAACACCGCGCTGTCGGAGCGCGAGGTGACGACCGAGGTCGACCGCTACATCGGCTGGCCGGCGCAGGCGCTGAGCTATTACCTGGGTGAAATCGCGATCCGGCGCGCGCGGGCGAAGGCTGAGGCGGCGCTTGGGACCAGGTTCGACATTCGCGCTTTTCACGATACGGTGCTGAGCCTCGGGTCCGTGCCGTTGCCGGTGCTGGAGGCGCGGATCGACCGGTTCATCGCGGACGATGGGCAAGGGCCGTACCAGCAGCCGTAAACGTTGCCTGAAACAAGAAAGGCCACCCATAACAGGTGGCCTTTCCGAACACTTCAGTTCCACCAGCTTGTTATCGCCTTTGCAGAACTGGCTGCTCGCGAAAAGCAGTCTCCAAGCCCGATGCTTTCGCAGCGCGGGAACGCAGATCAATTAATGTTTTACATGTGTTTTGTCAAGGACTCAAAGCCGAGACCGCATAGCGTGGCCACCCGAACGGCCCTTAGTTGTTCCGGTGAAACGCGACCGACCATCCACTGTCGCGGGCCGCCATAACGCGCCCGAGGAATCTTGAAGCGGTCAAGCCGGTCGAGAGACACCGATGAGACCATATCGCACTTCGCCCAAGCGACCGGCGCATCAAAGGGCGGCGGCAAAGCCGGGTCGAGGTCGATACGATATTGGAAGCGCTCGACAGGTATCGGCTCTGTCGTACTGAGCGGTACGACGGTAACCAGTCGCGCCCGGCGACGGAGACGCGGCCCTACTACTACGACGGGCCGCGTCTTACGCATCTCCGGCTCGACCGGATCGAGGTCGTAGTGACATACCAGGATTTCGCCAGCTGGGGGATAGTAGCTAAGCGGCATTGCTGACTGACATAGGCTCTTTCCAGACCAGCACCGGCTTGCGTGCGGCTTGGGTCTCGTCGAGGCGGCTGCGGGGCGCGAAGTGGGGAGCGGTTTTCAGCGCGGTGTCGCCTGCCTTCGCGCGCTCGGCGACCGAACGCAGCGCGGCGATGAACTGGTCTAGGGCCGCCTTCGATTCGGTCTCGGTGGGCTCGACCAGCATCGCGCCGTGGACGACTAGCGGGAAATAGACGGTCATGGGGTGGAAGCCCTCGTCGATCAGTCCCTTGGCGACGTCCAGGGTCGAGAAGCCATCCGCCAGATCGGCGTCGGAGAACAGCGCTTCGTGCATGCAAGGGCCGGAGGCGCCGAAGGGGGCGTTCAGAACGTCGTCGAGGCTGCGCAGGACGTAATTGGCGTTCAGCACCGCGTCCTCGGCGACGTGGCGCAGGCCATCCGCGCCGTGGCTGAGGATATAGGTCAGGGCGCGGGTGAACATGCCCATCTGGCCGTGGAAGGCGACCATGCGGCCGAAGCTGGACGCGTGATGCTCGCCTGCCGTTTCTTCTTCGACAAGCGCGAAGTGATCCCCCTGCTTCTCGACGAAGGGGAGCGGCGCGAAGGGAGTGAGCGCTTCGGAGAAGACGACCGGGCCCGATCCCGGGCCGCCGCCGCCGTGTGGGGTGGAGAAGGTCTTGTGGAGGTTGATGTGCATCGCGTCGATGCCGAGATCGCCCGGCCGGACCCGCCCGACGATCGCATTGAAGTTCGCTCCGTCGCAATAGACGTAGCCGCCGCACGCGTGGACGGCTTCGGAAATCGCGCACATGTCGCGCTCAAACAGGCCGCAGGTGTTTGGGTTGGTGATCATCACCCCGGCGATATCGGAGCCGAGTCGGGCCTTGAGCGCCGCGAGATCGACTCGGCCCTCGGCGGTTGCGGGGATGTTCTCGACCGCGAAGCCCGCGAAGGCGGCGGTGGCGGGGTTGGTGCCGTGGGCGCTTTCAGGGACCAGGATCGTCGTGCGTGCGCCGTCGCCACGCGCCGCCAGCGCGGCCTTGATCGCCAGGATGCCGCAAAGCTCGCCGTGCGCGCCCGCCTTGGGGCTCATCGCCACCGAGTCCATGCCGGTCAGCGTCACCAGCCAATGCGCGAGCTGGTGAATGACTTCGAGCGCACCCTGCACCGTGTCGACGGGCTGGAGCGGGTGGACGTCGGCGAAGCCGGGGAGCCGCGCCATCTTTTCGTTGAGGCGCGGATTGTGCTTCATCGTGCACGATCCGAGCGGGAACAGCCCAAGGTCGATGGCGTAGTTCTGGCGGCTGAGGCGGGTGTAGTGGCGGACGGTCTCGGGCTCCGACATACCGGGGAGGCCGATGGCGGCGGTGCGGGCGAGACGGCCGAGGCGCGACTCGACCGCCCCGGGAGCGGCGACCTCGACCCCGGTCGTGGACGCGTCGCCGATCTCGAAGATCAGCGCTTCCTCCAGCATCAGCGCCTTGTTGCCGGTCGACGTCGCAGGGACGCCGCCGGGGTTTGACGATGGCACTTCGGGGCGCCAGCCGCTTGCGTTGATCGTCATGCCAGCACCTCCGTAAGCGCAGTCGCAAGGGTTTCGACGTCGTCCGCCGTTGTCGTTTCGGTGACCGCGACGACCAGGCCGTTGGTAAGGCCGCTTTCGTCGGGGTAGAGTCGCCCCAGCGACACGCCGGCCAGCATGCCACGATCGGCAAGGGTGCGGACGACAGGCCTTGCAGCCTTGGGAAGTTCGAGCGTGAACTCGTTGAAAAAACTGTCGTTCACGAGCCGCACGCCAGGCACCTGCGAAAGGCGCTCAGCCGCGGCGACCGCGCCTGCGTGATTGGTCGCGGCCAGAGCGCGCAGGCCCGCTTCGCCGAGCAGGGTCATGTGGATTGAAAAGGCCAGCGCGCAAAGCCCTGAGTTCGTGCAGATATTGCTCGTCGCCTTCTCGCGCCGGATATGCTGTTCGCGTGTGGAAAGCGTTAGCACGAAGCCGCGGCGACCGTCCGCATCGATCGTCTCGCCGCACAGCCGCCCCGGCATCTGGCGGACGTATTTGTCCTTGCAGCCGAACAGGCCGACGTAAGGCCCTCCGAACTGGAGACCGACGCCGATTGACTGGCCTTCGCCGACGACGATGTCGGCGTCCATTTCGCCGGGCGATACAATCGCGCCGAGTGCGACGGGTTCGGTGACGACCGCGACCAGGAGTGCCTTCTTCGCGTGGCACGCGTCGGCCAGCGGGCGGAGATCGGCGATGCGGCCGAGGATGTCGGGATACTGGACGACGACGCAGCTCGTTTCGTCGTCGATCCCGGCGATCAGCCGGTCGAGATCGGTGTCGGCGACCAGCCACGGCGCGGTCGTCTCCAGCGTGTCGCCAGTGTATTTCGCCATCGTCTTCGCGACCGAGACGTAGTGCGGGTGGAGCCCGGCCGAAAGAATCGCTTTGCTTCGCCGCGTGATACGGCGCGCCATGACGATGGCTTCCCAACATGCGGTGGAGCCGTCGTACATCGAGGCGTTGGCGACGTCGGTGCCGAGCAGCCGCGCGACCTGGGTCTGGAATTCGAACAGCATCTGCAGCGTGCCCTGCGCGATCTCGGGCTGGTAGGGCGTGTAGGCGGTCAGGAACTCGCCGCGCTGGATCAGGTGATCGACCGACGCGGGAACGTGGTGGCGGTACGCGCCGCAGCCGAGAAAGAAGGGGACCTCGCCTGCGATGGTGTTCTTGCGAGCCAATGCGGTCATGTGGCGTTCGACCGCAAGTTCGGACGCATGCATCGGCAGATCGTGAATCGGGCCATCGAGCTGCGCCTGTGCGGGCACGTCGACGAAGAGCGCGTCGATCGAATCGGCGCCGACGACGCGGAGCATCGCGTCGCGGTCGGGCTGGGTCAGGGGGAGGTAGCGCATTCTGGTTCCTTCTCCCCTCCCTGCAAGGGAGGGGTTGGGGGTGGGTTAGCGGCGGGCGGGCTCGATGCGCGACCGCCGCTTTTAGAGCTGACGTCGGAGCGCGGCTGCGCCGCGCACCCACCCCCCTGCCCCCTCCCTTGCAGGGAGGGGAGAACAAATCACAGCTTCGCGACGAAGGCCTCGTAGGCAGTTTCGTCCATCAATTCCGCCAGTTCCGCGGGATCGCTCAGAGTCAACTTGAAGAACCAGCCGTCCTCTTCCGCGTCGCTGTTGACCAGCGCGGGTTCGTCGGTGAGCGCGGCATTGCCTTCGATGACGGTGCCAGAGACGGGCGCATAGACGTCGGACGCGGCCTTGACCGATTCGACGACCGCGGCCTCGTCACCCTTGGTCAGTTCCTTGCCATCTTCGGGAACGTCGACGAAGACGATGTCGCCCAACTGGCTCTGCGCATATTCGCTGATGCCGACAGTGCCGATGTCGCCATCGACATCGACCCATTCGTGATCCTGGGTGAAATAGCGGCTCATATCACTTACACTCCTGCGCGGACGTAGCGGTGGGAAACGAAGGGCATAGCGGCGACGGTTCCGGTGTGGATCCTGCCGCGCTGAAACAAGCGGACAGGGGTGCCGGGGGCAGCCATCGCAGACGGCACGTAGGCCATCGCTACGGGCGCGCCGACGGTGGGGGCAAAGCCGCCGCTGGTGACCTTGCCGACCGGCGCGTTGTCCGCGTCGACGACGGTCGCGCCTTCGCGCACCGGCTGCTTGCCGTCGACGAGGATGCCGACGCGTTTGGTGGCGGGACCGTCGGTGCGTTCGGCGAGGATGCGCGCCGCACCCGCGAAATCGGCGGCCTCGCGGCGGCGTTTCGACAGCGCGAAGCCGAGATCGGCGGCGACCGGGGTGGTCTCGGGGTCGAGATCGTGGCCGTAGAGCGGCAGCCCGGCCTCGAGCCGCAGCGAATCGCGTGCACCGAGACCGACCGGTTTGACTTCCTTCTGTTCCAGCAACGCATCGGCGAACGCTTCCGCGGCTTGCGCCGGCAGCGATATCTCGAAGCCGTCCTCGCCGGTGTAGCCCGAGCGGCTGGTCCAGAGCGCATGCCCCTGCCAGTCGAAGGCGGCTGCGGTCATGAAGGTCAGCGCCGCAACGCCGGGGATCAGCCGGGCGAGCGCGGTGACAGCTTCTGGGCCCTGCAAGGCAAGGAGCGCCTGCTCGTCGAGCAGGTTCATCGTCACCTCGTCGGGCAGATGATCGAGCAGATAGCCGATATCGTCGTATTTGGTCGCGCCGTTGACGACCATGTAGAGTTCGTCGCCGCGTTTGGTGAGCATGAGATCGTCGAGGATGCCCCCGTCCTCGCCGAGCAACAGCGAATAGCGCATGCGGCCGTCGCCGAGCCCGGTCACGTCGCCGGGAATGACGGCTTCGAGCGCTTTTGCGGCGCCCTCGCCGGTGAAAACAAGCTGCCCCATGTGGCTGACGTCGAACAGCCCGGCATGCTCGCGGGTCCAGAGGTGCTCGGCCATGATGCCGTCGTATTGGACGGGCATCCGGTAGCCGGCGAAGTCGACCATCCGGCCGCCGCGGGCGACGTGCCAGCTATCGAGCGGAAGCTGTTGTATCTCGACGATTTCCTCGTCGGCAAAGTCGATATCGCTCACGGTCGCACTCCGTCGAAGGGGTCGCGACCAGCCCTTTACGGACCGGTCGATCGTCTCGAACCCCCTCTGTCGCTTGAACCTGAGAGCTTTCGCGGGCGTACCCGCTTACCCCTTCGGTGGGACTCAGGCTCGAAGCCCATGTCCGCTTTCCAGAGTGTCGACGCCGCGCGCGGTCCGTTGTGCCTGAGAGATTCCGGGGCGGTTGCTCCTTCGGCGTCCCGCTCGACCGGTGAAGGTCGGAGGGCTCTCTCCCGCGCGCTGCCATGGCGATTGACCGCCATCGACCCCCGAGGTTTGGCCGCGCGAGGCGCCCGAGTCAATCGGTCACCGCGTCGCGTTGTACCGTAATTGCGCGTCGGTGAGCTGGAAGCCGACCAGCGCCTCGAACGACGCGCGCAGCACCGCCTGGCGGACCTCGGGCTTGGTCAGCGGATCGGTGGCGGCATCCTCGTCGCCGGCCTTGCGCTTGCGGGTGATCTGCTGGCGGATCTCGTCCGGGAGCGTCGCGGCGGCGCGGCTGACGTAGCCGATCCCCTGCCCGGTCGTCGAGGCACGCGCTTGCCCCGCATCGAAGTGGACGCTCACGCGGCCGACCCGCTTGGCGACGACGTTGCTGCCGCCGCGGACCATTGTGATGAAATACGGCAGGACGACGTCGCGCGGCGCTTCGGTGCGGGTACGCGTCGCGCGGACCTCGAAGGTGACGGTCGACGTGATCTGGTCGGTGGCATCGGCGCAGGCGCCGCGAACGTTGGTGATCGACGCGACGACATCGATCGCGCTCTCGTCGCGGCTAGTCTCGGGCGCGAAGAGCGTGACGTCGCCGGTGCCCGCGGGCACGCCGACGATCGGGCAGGCGGAGCGCACCGCGCTGATCCCTCCTGTCGCGTCGATCTCGCCGCTCTTGGCGCAGCCGCCCAGAACGGCGAGGACGGGGAGCGCCCAGACAGACGGATGGAGAACGAGAGCCTTCACGGGACGCATACCTTTGTTGGGGAGCGCCTGCGCCATAACCGGCTTTGCCGCTGGCAGGCAATCGCGTAAGGCGGGGCGCGTGATCGAAGCCGTCCCCGCCCCCTCCCCGTCCGCCGCGCCCAAGCCGGTGCTGGAGCTCCTCATCGCCGCGCCGCGCGGATTCTGCGCAGGCGTGGACCGCGCTATCCGGATCGTCGAACTAGCGATCGAGAAGCACGGGGCGCCGGTCTATGTCCGCCACGAGATCGTCCACAACAAGTTCGTCGTCGACAGCCTGCGCGCGAAGGGCGCGGTGTTCGTCGAGGAGCTGGACGAGGTTCCCGACGGCGCGCCGGTGGTGTTTTCGGCGCATGGCGTGCCCAAGTCGGTGCCCGCGGCGGCGGACGACCGGGGACTAGACTATCTCGACGCGACCTGCCCCTTGGTGTCGAAGGTCCATCGCCAGGCCGAACGGCTGGTGGCGGCGGGGCGGCATATCGTGTTCATCGGCCACACCGGGCACCCCGAGGTGATCGGGACGTTCGGACAGGTGCCCGCGGGCGCGATGTCGCTGATCGAGACCGCCGCCGATGCGGAGGCCTTTTCGCCGCCTGACCCGGCGAACCTTGCGTTTCTCACCCAGACGACGCTGTCGGTCGACGACACCGCGGCGGTGGTCGCGACGTTGCAGCGGCGCTTTCCGCTGATGCAGGCGCCACGAGGCGAGGACATCTGCTACGCGACCTCGAATCGGCAGGCCGCGGTGAAGGCGATCGCGGCGTCGGTCGATGCGATGCTGGTGATCGGCGCGCCCAATTCGTCGAACTCGGTGCGCCTCGTCGAGGTCGCGGAGCGCGAGGGGGTGCCGGCACGGCTGATCCAGCGCGCTGACGAGCTCGACTGGGAGTTCCTGGAGGGCGTCGGCACGCTGGGCATCACCGCCGGCGCGTCGGCGCCCGAGCTGCTGGTGCGCGAGCTCGTCGACCGGCTGGCGACGCGGTACGACGTGATCGAACGCGAGGAAGAGACGACGCGCGAGACAATCGCGTTCAAGCTGCCGCGCGGGCTCGAAGCCGCAGCCTGACGTGGCGGTCTATACCCAGGTTTCCGCCGAGGCGCTGAGCGCGTTCCTGGCCGATTACGACGTCGGCGAACTGGTGTCGGCCAAGGGGATCGCCGAGGGGGTGGAGAATTCCAACTACCTCGTCGACACGACGCGCGGGCGGTTCATCCTGACCTTGTACGAGAAGCGCGTCGAGGCGGGGGACTTGCCGTTCTTCATGGCGTTGCTCGATCATCTGGCGGCCAAGGGCCTGGCCGTACCGCCCGCGATTAAGGATCGTTTGGGCGTGGCGATCAAGGAACTGGAAGGGCGGCCTGCGTGCCTCATCCGTTTCCTGCCCGGCGTGTCGCTCTCGCATCCCACACCGAAGCAGGCGCGGGCTGCGGGGCAAGCGATGGCGGACATGCACGCCGCGGTCGCCGACTTTGCGCCGACCCGCGCCAATTCGATGGGGTTCAGGACGTGGCAGCCGCTATTCGAGCGGTGCGGGCGCAGCCTGAACAATATCGCGCCCGGCCTGTACGACGACCTCGGCTTCGCGATCGAGGACGTCACCTCGTTCTGGTTCGACGACGATTTCGATCATATCGCGATTCACGCCGACCTGTTCCCCGACAACGTCCTGATGCTCGGCGACGAGGTGGCGGGCCTGATCGATTTCTATTTCGCCTGCACCGACATCCGCGTCTATGACCTTGCCGTCATGCACTCCGCCTGGTCCTTTAATGCCGCCGGATCGATTTATGCTCCCCAGATCGGCGATGCGCTGATCGAGGGTTATGGCCGCCGGTTCGCGTTGTCGCCGTTCGAGACCGCCGAATTTCAGAAGCTCGCGAGCGGCGCGTGCATCCGTTTCGCGCTGTCGCGCGCCTGGGACTGGCTCAATACGCCCGCCGATGCGCTGGTGACCCGCAAAGACCCGCTCGCCTACATGCGGCGGCTGCGCCATTACGATCCGGCGCTGGCGAAGCGAGTGGCATGAGCGAACTGACAAAGGTCGACATCGCCACCGACGGCGCGTGCAAGGGCAATCCGGGGCCGGGCGGCTGGGGGGCGCTAATCCGCATGGGGGAGCATGAGAAGGAATTGTCCGGCGGCGAGGCGGTGACGACCAACAACCGCATGGAGATGACCGCGGCGATCCAGGCGCTGAACGCGCTGACGCGGCCGTGCGAGGTGACGCTGTCGACCGACAGCCGATACGTGATGGACGGGCTGACCAAATGGGTGGCGGGCTGGAAGCGCAACGGCTGGCGGACCGCGGACAAGAAGCCGGTGAAGAACGCCGAGCTCTGGCACGCGCTGATCGCGGCGGTCGACCGCCATGTCGTCAAATGGGTGTGGGTGAAGGGGCATGCCGGGCACCCGGACAACGAGCGTGTCGACAAGCTCGCGAGCGATGCGGCGGTGGCGGCGGGAAAGCGGACCTAGGCGAACGATCGCTCGCGGCGCTCAATGGACCTTTGGGGTAGGCGCCGGGCCTGCCTTCGGCATAGGCATAGTCGTCGGCGAACGACGTCATGTCGGTGCGCCGGAATATAAACGGTTCGCCGCGGACGTATTCGGGCTGCAACCCCGTTCCCCTGCCCTTCCATTTCGGCGCGACCACGCCGAGGTTGATGACGCAGCCGATCGGCGCGATGACGAGCGACAGGTGGCTGAAATATCCGGGCAGAGCCAGGGTCTGGACGATTTCGTCGCGGGGCAGGATGACATCGCCGAACGACATCCACCGGCCTTCCTCACCGGATGCGGCGCGACCCGGCAGGTCTACGCCATCGGTGTGGAATCGAAAGCCGCGAAGGGGTGTTGTCAGCTCGAAGGTCAGATAATGTTCGTTCGTCCATGCGGTATCGTCGAAGGACTTGGCCCGCGGTTCGATCAGGTGACCATCGACGACGATTTGACCGCCAAAGGCGTGATAATGTGCCATCCTGTTCCTCCGCCGAGATCGCGAACTTACAGGACCATGCGATCACGCCCAATGTCAGATGCGTACTTGGGTGGACGCGAAAATCAGGTCCTTAGGCGGCTCGGCGCGTAGGCTGCCGGGTCGATGCCCGCTATCGCGGCAGCGGGCGCACGCTCGAGCAGCACGCTTGCCGCCAGCATGGCGGCGGCGGGGGCGGTCTGGATGCCGAAGCCGCCCTGCCCTGCGCACCAGAAGAAGCCGGGGACGCTCGCATCGAAGCCGTAGACCGGCAGGCGGTCGGGCGCGAAGCTGCGCAGGCCCGCCCAGCGGCGCTCGACCGCGGCGACCTGCCAGTCGACGACGTGTTCGAAGCGGTCGATGGCCACCGCGACGTCGAGTTCCTCGGGCGCGACGTCGTGCGGGTCGACGAGGGTTTCGTCGTGCGGGCTGAGCCATAGCCGCCCGCCCGCCTCGGGCTTGAAGTAGAAATGGCCTGAGATGTCGGCAACATGGGGCATGCCCGGCGGCGGTGCGGGATCGGTGCGCAGCTGGGCAATGGTGCGGCGGTACGCGCGGATGCCGATCGGCGCGACGCCTGCGGCCTGCGCGACCGTGTCGGCCCAGGCGCCGGCGGCGTTCACCAGGATCTCGGCGTCGAACGCGCCTGCCCCCGTTTCGAGACGCCAGCGGCCATCCTGGCGCTCGGCGGCGTGAAGCGCGGCGCCCGTCACAAGGGGGGCGCCATGGCGGCGGGCGGTGGCGAGCGTGGCGGCGTGAAGCGCGGCAACGTCGATGTAGGCGCAACTGGGCTCGAGCACGCCGAGGGTCCATTCGGGGCGCAGCCCGGGGACGGCCGCGGCGGGATCGACTCGTTCCAGCGGCACTGCGCTCCCTGCGAATTCGGCCATGAAGGCGTCGATCGCCGCGGCGTCGGCGGCGCGGCCGATGTGGAGCGAGCCGAGCGGTTCGAGGAAGCCGCCGGCCCGCAGCGCCGGGCCCGAGGCGGTCGTCAGCGGCTGGATCGCGGGGCCGCCGTAGGTTTCCGACCAGAAGGCGGCCGAACGCCCGGTCGCGTGATAGCCGGGGGTCGATTCGCCCTCAACTATGAGGACGCGGGCGTGTGGCGCGAGCTTGGCCGCCAGGCTGGCGCCCGCGATGCCGGCGCCGACGATGGCAATGTCGTAGGTCACGCCATGCGGGCCAGAAAGGCGTCGATCGCGGACAGCGCCCGGTCGCGGACCGGATCGGCCTCACGCAGGATTTCGTGCGCCGACTCGGGCCCGAAACGGAGCAGCGTCGCACCGCGCAGCCGCGTCGCCACCTTCACCGCGGCGCGTGCGTCGACCAGGCCGTCGTGATCGGCGACGAGCAGCAGCACCGGCGGCGCCAGCGTGGCGAGGCGCGGATCGCGTGCCAGCGCGCCGGTCGCTTCGAACGATTCGGCCAGCCATGCCCAGCTTGGCGGGCTGGGGGCGTGATCGGGAGCCTGCGCGTGCCACCACGTCTCGTCGGCGTAGCGCGCGACATCGGTGGTCAGCAGCGGCTGGCGCGCGACTCGCGAATCGGGACGTTCGTTGGTCTTCCAGGCGAGCCGCGCAGGATCGCCCCGGTCGCGCAGGAAGCGCGACACGGGCGCGCTGAACCGGCCGAGCGGACTGCGCAGGCCGAGCATCGGTGCAACCAGGACCAGCGCATCGGGGTCCACCGCCTGCTCGACCGCAGCGCGGAGCGCGAGGAAGCCCCCCATCGAATGGCCGAGCAGCACCCGCGGCTTGTTCCGCGGCAACGTACGCCAGACCGCCGCCAGATCCCGGATCGCGGTCGCGAACTCGCCGTGGGCAACGTCGAGCGGCGGACGCCCCGATCCGCCATGCCCGCGCCAGTCGAACGCGACGATGCTCCAGCCCGCGGCGTGCCAGTGCGCGAACGCCTCGAGATACTTTTCGAACACATCGGCACGCCCGGGCTGGAACACCAGAACCCCACGCGAATCGGTGGCGGGCCAGTCGAAGCGGCGCAGCGGCCAGCCGTCAGGGGTAATCCAGCGCGAGACGGTCGCGCTCGCGGGAATGGTACGGCGCGGGTCGGTCATCGTTCACGTGGTTACGGTTTCGTAAGCGGTCGCGTCTAGCCTCGCGGCCATGAACCTGTCGTTTTCGACCGCCATGCTCGCGATCCTCGGCCTCCTGCTCCTGTCGGCGGGGATCGAGGACGTGCGCACGCGCGAGATCGCCAATCGGAAGAACGCCGCCATCGCGCTGCTCGCGCCCGTCTGGTGGTGGGCCGCGGGCGTGGGTTTTTGGCCAGGGGTAGCGATGCAGATCGGGGTCGCGATGGTCGCACTGGCGGCATTCGCGGTCGCGTTCCGATTCGGCTGGATGGGCGGCGGCGACGTCAAGCTGATCGCCGCGCTGGCGCTCTGGCTGCCGGTCGGGTCGCTGGCATGGATGCTGATCGTGATGTCGATGATCGGCGGCGTGCTGACCGCGGTGATGCTGGCCGAGCACGGGTTCGCCCGGCGCGAAGGCGTGATCGAGGTGCCGTACGGCGTCGCGATCGTGGTCGCAGCGCTGCTCACATTGCGTGAACCGATACTTAACCAATTTCCTTGATGTTGAAGGCTGGACCAACCGGCCGCGCTCGAAAGGCACGCATTCGCCATGGATAGTCGCAAAATCATGTTGCTGGCAGGCGCGCTGATCGTCGCTGCGATCACCGCGTTCTTCGCACGCACGCTGATGACGGGCAGCGCCACCGCGCCCGCCTCCGCCTCGATCAATTCCCAAACCGTCGTCGTCGACGGACCTGGCGTGCTGGTCGCCACCCGCGCGCTGCCGGTCGGCACGATCCTGGACGCCACCGCGCTGAAGTTTCAGCCATGGCCCAAGGAGCTGGTCGACAATGCCTATTTCATCCAGGGCAAGGCCGACCTGAAGCAATTGCAGGGCACCGTGGTGCGCAACGCGA
Source organism: Sphingomonas sp. (assembly GCF_964263785.1). Classification (GTDB taxonomy): domain Bacteria; phylum Pseudomonadota; class Alphaproteobacteria; order Sphingomonadales; family Sphingomonadaceae; genus Sphingomonas. Next base: position 3,421 of record NZ_CAXVWL010000105.1, on the reverse strand, counting down.
TCACCGCGGGACAGCCGGTAACGCAGGGCGCGCTGGTGAAGCCGGGCGATCGCGGCTTCCTGGCCGCAGCACTCGGGCCGGGGATGCGGGCGGTCACCTTTCCAGTATCGGCCCAGACATCGGTCGCGGGCTTCGTCTTTCCGGGCGATCGCATCGACCTGGTGCTGACGCAGCAGGTCGCGGGCGGCGGCGACGGTCAGCCGCTCAAGGTATCGGAGACGATCCTGCGCAACGTCCGCGTGCTCGCCACCGACCAGCGCACCGACAATACGGTGGGCGAGGACGGCAAGACCGTCGTACGCACCTTCGGCACCGTGACCGTCGAGGGCACGCCCAGGGTCGCGGAACAGATCGCGGTCGCGCAGACCGTCGGCGCGCTGTCGCTGTCGTTGCGATCGATCGCGGACAATCCAGCCGAGCTGGAGGAAGCCATTGCGTCCGGCGAGGTCAAGGTGCCAACCAACGGTGACGCCAAGGCCGAAAAGGCCATGCTGGTCAAACTGGCCGGTCAGCCGACCACTGGCGGATCGACCTTCGCCACCGGCGCCGACGTCTCGCGTTTCCAGCGCTCCACGGTGCCGAGCAAGCCGTCCGGGGGCGGAATGGGTGGACCGAGCGGAGCGCCCATCGCCGCGGGATCGGGCGCGAGCTTCCCGGGATCGGCACCTGCCGTGACGCTGGGCCCAGTCGTGCGGGTTGCGCGCGGCAACACTGTGACCGTCGTACCTGTCGGGGGGAAGAACTGATGCGCATCGCACTTATGCCGATCGGCTGGCCGCTTGCGGCAGCCCTGATCGCCGCCGCTCCCGCCGGAGCAGCACCCGAGAAGCCCCGCGTGACACCCGCCGCGCGGACCGGGGGTAGCCTCCAGACCGTCCAGGTCAACACCGGCCGCGGCCGGCTGGTGACGCTGGCACGGCCGATGAGCGACCTGTTCGTCGCCGACGATTCGATCGCCGACGTCCAGGTCCGATCGCCGACCCAGCTCTATGTCTTCGGCAAGAAGACCGGCGAGACGACGATCTCGGCGACCACCAAAGGCGGCGGCGTCGTCTATGCCGCGACCGTCCGGGTCGGCAACAATTACGACTCGGTCGGCTCGATGCTGCGCCTGGCGATGCCAGAAGCGACGATCGTCGCGACGCCGATGAACGGCCTGGTGCTGCTGACCGGCACGGTCGCGGCGCCCGACGATGCGGCGGAAGCCGAGCGGCTGGTGCAGGCCTATGTCGGCGAATCGACCAAGGTGCTGTCGCGGCTGAAGACCGCGACCCCGTTGCAGGTCAACCTGCAGGTTCGGATCGCGGAGGTGAGCCGCACCTTCGCCAAGAACATCGGCAGCAATCTGACCACGCTCGACGGCACCGGCGGCTTCAAGTTCGGCATCGGCACCGGCCGCACCACCACGTCGCAATTCAATGCGCTGGGCGGCCCCCTCGGGATCGGCTCGACCGCGGCGACGTGTTTGCCGCCGATCTCGGCCACCGGTCAGTGCGCCGGCACCATCCCCGGCACGGCGATCACGCCGGGCAGTCAACGCACCACCTTCGGCTTCCTCACAAAATTGTTGGGCCTCGACCTGCTCGGCGCGCTCGACCTCGGCGAGACGGTGGGTCAAGTGACGACGCTCGCAAACCCCAATCTCACCGCATTGTCGGGCGAGACCGGCACTTTCCTGGCCGGTGGCGAAGTGCCGATCCCGGTGTCGCAGGGACTCGGCGCGGTGACGGTCGAGTACAAGCAATATGGCGTCGGCCTGTCCTACACGCCGACCGTGCTGGCGGACGGACGCATCTCGATGCGGGTCCGCCCCGAAGTGTCGCAGCTGGATTACTCCAACGCGGTCACGCTCGGCGGCACCCGCGTGCCCGGGCTCACCACCCGGCGGACCGAGACCACCGTCGAGCTCGGCTCCGGCCAGAGCATGATGATCAGCGGCCTGCTGTCGAACAGCCACAACAACACGTATGACAAGACGCCGGGTTTGAGCGACCTGCCGGTGATCGGCGCGCTGCTCCGCTCCAACCAGTTCCAGCGCAACGAGACCGAGCTGGTAATCGTGATCACGCCGTATCTGGTGAAGCCGGTCAACAACGCCGCCGACATCGCGCTGCCGACCGATGGCTACAAGGCGCCGAGCGATCTCGGCCGGGTGCTGCTGGGCCAATTGAGCGGCGGCACGACCGGCGAACGCCGGCCGGTGGCGACGATGGTGCCGCCCACCGGATCGCCGCCCCCTTCGATCGGCGCCGTCGCACCGGTACAGGCCGCGCCCGCGGGCACCCGCCCGCCGGCGGCCAAGCCGGACGCCAAGCCCAAGAAGGGCAAGCGCGGCGATGCGCCCGCACCCGGCTTCTCGAACTGATGCGAAGGACCCTGTCCATGACCAGATCGCTTCTCCTCCTCGCCGCCGCCATCCCTGCCCTGACACTGGGCGGATGCATGGGCACCCAAAACCGCGGCATCGAATCGGTGCACCAGCCGGTCGTCGCGCGGCATGACTATGCGCTCGACCTCGCGACGCAGGGCGACGGCCTGGCGCCGGGCGAGGCGCAGCGGCTGGCCGGCTGGTTCGGATCGATGCATCTCGGCTACGGCGACCGGGTCGCGGTCGATGACCCGGAAAATGCGCGCGGCGCACGCCGGGACGTCGGCGGCATCGTCGCGCGATCGGGGCTGTTGCTGTCCGACGACGCGCCGGTCACCGGTGCCTCCGTCGCGCCCTCCACGATCCGCGTCGTCGTCAGCCGGCTGAAGGCGGACGTGCCCGGATGCCCCGACTGGAGCCGCGATTCGGCGCACGAGTTCGACAGCAACACCTCATCCAACTACGGCTGCGCGGTGAACACCAACGTGGCGGCGATGGTCGCCAACCCGGGCGATCTGGTTCGCGGGCAAGGCAGCACGACCGGCGCCGACCCGCGGGTCAGCTACCGCGCGATCGACACGTACCGCAAGGCGCAGACGACCGGCAACGGCGGCGGCAAGGTCGAATCCGCTGGCGCAGGAGGCAAGTAGAATGAACGCACCCTGGAAACCCGCCGGTGCCGCGCACCGCGAGCCCTTCACCGCTTATGTCTGCGACGAGACGACCGCCGAGGCGATCCGGCCGATCGCGCTGGAGCTGGGCTGGTCGCCCGACAAGGTCAACCGCGGCGGCCTGCGCAACGCGGTCCAGTCGCTGTCGGTTTCGGCGAGCCCGCAGATCCTGTTCGTCGATCTGGCCGAATCCGGCGATCCGCTGAACGACATCAATGCGCTCGCCGAAGTGTGCGAGCCGGGCACGGTGGTGATCGCCAGCGGGCAGGTCAACGACGTCCGGCTGTACCGCGACCTAGTCGCCAGCGGCATTCAGGATTACCTGCTCAAGCCGTTGTCGCCCGACATGCTGCGCGATTCCTTCACGCACGCGCAGGCGATG
>NZ_CAXVWL010000104.1:0-77468 GCF_964263785.1 Sphingomonas sp. | reverse complement strand
GCTCGACGACCAGTTTTCCGATCGCAGCGCGTGCCGCCATCTTGGCGATCGCGTCGCCGCCGCGCGCCAGCGGGAAGGTTTCGGTGACCCGCGGGGCGATCTTGCCGGCGGCCCAAAGCGCGAACAGCCGGTCGATGTTCGCCTGATTGGCCTGCGGATCGCGCGCGGCGAAGGCGCCCCAGAACACGCCGCAGACGTCGCAGCTCTTCAGCAGCGTCAGGTTGAGCGGCAGCCGCGGGATGCCCGCGGGGAAGCCGACGACGAGATAGCGGCCCTCCCACGCGATCGAGCGCAGCGCGGGCTCGGCATAGTCGCCGCCGACCGGATCGTAGATCACGTCCGCGCCCGTTTTGCCGACCGCCGCCTTGAACTGCTCGGCCAAGGCCTTGGACGCGTCCTTGTCGAACGGCGCGCGCGCGTAGACGATCGTCGTGTCGGCCCCTGCGGACCGCGCGGCTTCGGCCTTCTCCTCGGACGAGACCGCGGCAACGACGGTCGCGCCGAACGCCTTGCCGAGCTCGACCGCGGCCAGCCCCACCCCGCCCGCCGCACCCAGGACCAGCAACGTTTGCCCCGCCGTCAGATTCCCGCGGTCGAGCAGCGCGTGGATCGTCGTGCCATAGGTCAGGATCAACGACGCGCCTTCCGCGAAGCTGCGGCCTTCGGGCAGGCGGTACAGCTTGGCGGGGTCGGCGATCACCTGCTCCGACAGTCCGCCGTGGCCGATCATCGCGATGACGCGATCGCCAACGGTCCAGCCCTCCACACCCTCACCGATGCTGGCGATGGTCCCTGCGATCTCACCGCCGGGCGCGAACGGGCGCGACGGCTTGAACTGATACTTGTCCTCTATGATCAGCACATCGGGATAATTGATCGCGCAGGCGCGGACGTCGACGACGACCTGCCCGCGGCCAGCGACCGGATCGGCGACCTCCGTCAGTTCCAGTGTTTCAGGTCCGCCCGGCGCCTTCGACAGCAATGCCCGCATAGCCGCTTCTTTCCTCGATCCATGGGCGATGCTCGCTCATCGCGCCTTCGAAGTTCGAAATCGCGGTATCCCGGGCCAAGGTCAAGCCGATCTCGTCGGTGCCTTCCATCAGGCACTGCCTGCGAAACGGATCGAGGTGGAATTCGAACCGGTCCTGGTATGGCGTGGTGACCGTCATCGTCTCCAGGTCGACCGTGATCGGCTGGTCGCTCGCCACGTCCACAAGCCGATCGATCGCTTCCTGCGGCAGCACGACGGGGACGATGCCGTTCTTGAAGGCGTTCGACGAGAAGATATCCGAAAAACTCGGCGCGATCACCGCCTTCACCCCCATGTCGACGAGCGCCCAGGCGGCATGCTCGCGGCTCGACCCGCAGCCGAAATTGTCGCCCGCAACCAGGATCGGCGCGCCCGCATAGCGCGGATCGTCGAAGATGTTGCCCGGCACGGCGCGCACCGTCTCGAACGCACCGCGGCCCAGCCCGACCCGCGTGATCGTCTTGAGCCAATGCGCCGGGATGATGACGTCGGTATCGACGTTCTTCGCGCCCCAGGGGTATGCGGTGCCCTCGACGATGGTGACGGGAGTCATGCGGCAGCCTCCAGCGATGCGGATGCGAGAATTCGGTCGGCGGCCCAGCCCACCGAGAGCGAAACCCCGTCGAAATTTTGGGGGCCGACCAGCGCGCCGACGTCGAGACCCGCGAGCCCGATCGTGTCGAAGAACGCACGAGCGTCGGCGAGGCCGGAGCCGCGCAAGCAGAAGCTCTGGACGATCAGCACCGCCTCCTTTGTGCGGAACCGGCGCGCCTCCAAGATGACGGCGGCGGTTCGGTGGAAGAGCTGGTAGCGTAGATGCCCGACGGGCGCCGATTCGATACCGAGAAGCGCGCGCATGCCGGCAAGCCGCTGCGCCTTTCCCGTGCCGCCCTCGGTGAGCCATTCCGACACCGGCTTGCCGAAGCTCTCGTCGACCTTGGCCTCGATGCCGAGCACGGCAAGGTCGTCGCCGACGCCGATCAGCGCGAGCAGGTCGGTCTGCGACGCGGTGCCGCGTCCGTCACACAGGTCGGTCTCGCGCTCCAGCCACCCGTCGAGCAGCTCGGCATCGGCGAACCGCCCCGATTGCGCCAGCACCGCGCGCACCGCAGGCGCGATGTCGCCCGCGGCGAACCAGGCGTCGGCAAGCGCCTTGGCGGAGCGCCCTTGCTTCCAATGCGCGGGCTTGCCGAGGTGGGGGATCACGTCCTCGGGACGGCGCAGCGGGACAGCGAGGCGCGACGACCGCCTCATCCCATCAGCTCGCGCACGTCCGCCAGCCGCCCGGTCACCGCCGCCGCCGCCGCCATCGCCGGCGACAGCAGGTGGGTGCGCGCGCCCGGCCCCTGACGCCCGACGAAATTTCGGTTGCTGGTCGACGCGCAGCGCTCGCCCGGCGGCACCTTGTCGGGATTCATCGCGAGGCACATCGAGCAGCCGGGCTCGCGCCACTCGAAGCCTGCGGCGGTGAAGATGCGGTCGAGCCCCTCGGCCTCCGCCTGCCGCGTCACCAAGCCCGAGCCGGGCACGACCAGCGCGCGCACGCCATCGGCAACGCGGCGCCCGTCGGCGACCGACGCGGCGGCGCGCAAATCCTCGATGCGGCTGTTGGTGCAGCTGCCGATGAAGACATGCTGCACGGCGACGTCCTGCATCGCGGTGCCGGGCGCGAGCCCCATGTAATCGAGCGACTTCCTCGCCGCCGCACGCTTGGACGCGTCGGCGAAGCTGTCGGGATCGGGCACGTGGCCGGTGACGGCGACGACGTCCTCGGGGCTCGTCCCCCAGGTCAGCGACGGCGCGATGTCGCTCGCGTCGAGGCGGACGCTCGTGTCGTATCGCGCGCCGGGATCGGTCGGGAGCGAGCGCCACCATGCGACCGCGCGGTCCCACGCCTCGCCGCTCGGCGCCATCGGGCGGCCCTTGAGATAGGCAAAGGTCGTCTCGTCGGGCGCGACCAGACCGGCGCGCGCGCCCGCCTCGATCGACATGTTGGCAACGGTCAGCCGCCCCTCGATCGACATGCCGCGAAACACCTCGCCGGTATATTCGACGACATGGCCGGTGCCGCCCGCCGCGCCGATCCGGCCGATGATCGACAGGATCACATCCTTGGGGCTCACGCCGAAGCCGAGCGCGCCATCGACGCGGATCTCCATCGTCTTCGATGCGCTGAGCAGCAGCGTCTGGGTCGCCAGCACATGCTCGACCTCGCTCGTCCCGATCCCGAACGCCAGCGCGCCCAGCGCGCCATGCGCCGAGGTGTGGCTGTCACCGCACACCAGCGTGGTGCCCGGCAGCGTGAAACCCTGTTCGGGCCCGACGACATGGACGATCCCCTGCTCGACGGCATTGGCGTCGATATAATCGATGCCGAACTCCGCGGTGTTGCGGCGAAGCGCGTCGAGCTGCTGCGCGCTTTCCGGGTCGGCGACCGGCAGCACGCGGCCGTGCGCATCGACGCGCGGAGTCGTCGGCAGATTGTGGTCGGGCACTGCCAGCGTCAGCTCGGGCCGGCGAACCCGGCGCCCGGCAACGCGCAACCCCTCGAACGCCTGCGGGCTGGTGACCTCATGGACGAGGTGACGGTCGATGTAGATGAGGCACGTGCCGTCGTCGCGACGCTCGACGACATGCGCGTCCCAGATCTTCTCGTACAGGGTGCGGGGGGCGGTCATGATGGGCGGGCTGTTAACCGAAAACGGGCCGGCGCAAAAGCGGCGTTACGCCGTCATCGCGTCGCGGCCAAGGTTGCCGAAGCGCGCAAGTCCGCCCCGGAGAACAGGAGCCTTGAAGCGACGTCGATATGATGGCGCATGAACACGGACAATGTCGGAGAATAGACGACGACGTCCACCGAGACCGCCAAGCTGCTCCGGTCGAACAGCGACCAGAGCCGCGCCCGGAGCGCATCGTCCACGTCGCCCCAAAGCGCGATGTCGATATCGGATGCAGGGCGCGCCTTGCCGTTCGCACGCGATCCGAACACCGCGACCCGTTCTATGCGATCGGCGAACGGCAAGAGCACGCCACGCACGATTTCGCGGTCGCGTTCGGACAGGATGATGTCGTCATCCATCCTCGAGCCCGACCCTTTCGATCAGCAGCATGTCGTAAAGCGCCTCGAAACGGTCCATGAAGCACGTCTCTATCTCGCGGACGACGCGCTCGAAGGCTTGTCGCCGATAGACATGCGACATCAGATTACGCGCGTCGAGCGCTTCGATCCAGACTGCGCCTTCATCGATATAGCCCGCGGCGAAGGCGGCCTTGATGACGTCGGCCGGACCCTGCCGATCCAACGTGACCTTCCGCCACACCAGGTAGTCCTTCAGCGTCTTCCAAGCGAGTTCGAACGTGAACTCGAAGCGCTGGATCAATCCTTCCGCAACGATCGGCGGCATCGCGGGATCGTTCACCAGCTCGATGCCCTCACGCAGCAGGACCATCGCGCCACCGAAATTGTCGAGGCGCTGGACCCATCGAGGCGTATCGGGATCACCGATGTTCATCAGCCATCATAACCCGCCGTCGTCCTCGCCGCCACCTCGTCCGCGCTCACGCCCGGCGCCAGCTCGACCAGCCGGAAGCGCGATTGGTGGTCGGGGCGCTGGAACACGCCCAGATCGGTGACGATCATGTCGACCACGTTGCGCCCCGTCAGCGGCAAGGTGCATTCGGGGATGAACTTCGGCGATCCGTCCTTGGCGTTGTGGTCCATCACGACGATGATCTTCTTTACCCCGGCGACCAGGTCCATCGCGCCGCCCATGCCCTTGATCATCTTGCCCGGGATCATCCAGTTGGCGATGTCGCCGCCCTCGCTCACCTCCATCGCGCCGAGCACGGTCAGGTCGATGTGCCCGCCGCGGATCATCGCGAAGCTCTGCTCCGACCCGAAATAGGCCGATTGCGGCAGCTCGCTGATCGTCTGCTTGCCTGCGTTGATCAGGTCGGGGTCGACCTCGTCGTCGTACGGGAACGGGCCGATGCCTAGCATGCCGTTCTCCGACTGGAGCGTCACCGTCATGCCCTCGGGAATGTTGTTCGCGACCAGCGTTGGGATGCCGATCCCCAGATTGACGTAATAGCCGTCACGGAGTTCCTTGGCCGCGCGCGCGGCCATCTGGTTGCGGTCCCAAGCCATTACTTCTTCTCCTCGGCCGCATCGGCCCAGCGCTTTTCGGGGGGAAACAGATCGTCGACGCCGCCTTTCAGCGCGGTGCCGTAGACGGGATTCGGCAACAGGAACCAGCCCTTGCCCCATAGACCCGCGGCGGATCCGTGGACCGCGATCGCGCGCCGGCCGGCCACCGCAAGCGTGTTGAAGCGGTCGGAGAAATCCCCGAGCTGGTCGCCGGCCATAGCGATCACGCAGTATCTCGCCGCGATCGCCGCACGCCGCGCGTCCTTGCCGCTCCCCGGGGCCCCATCGCCCATCAGGAACAGCGTGTCGCCGTGCCGGAAATCGCCCAATCCGACGCCCTTCAACGTCGCTGCGGTCGCGCCCGCATTCGCAGCACCGCGATTGGTGTTGACGACCGCGGTCACCCCCAGCTTGCGCAATTCGGTCACCGCATGCACCGCGCCCGGCACCGCCACGGTCGCGCGCGCGCCGGTCTGCTCCCAGCGCGACCAGCGCGCCGCGTCGAACGGCTCGCCCGTCGCCGCTCGTGCCTCGAAGCCCAGATTGTAGATCAGCGTTTCGTCGGCGTCGAACACCACCGCCAGCGGCTTGTCGCCGCACGGCACGAAGGTCGCCTTCACCAGCGGCGAGTCCGCGGCGAGCACGACGCTGTCCGCCGGACGATGCGCTGCCTTGTCGGTTGCATAGGCGACGAGCGCATGCATCGCGGTGAGCGCCATCGCGCCGCCCTCGCCCGAGCCGTACAGATATTGCATGCCCGCCGGAGCCGCCGGCGGCAGCGGCTGCTGCCGCACGCCGAACGGCGCGCTGCCAACATCGCGCACGCGCGGCGTCGCACAGCTTGCGAGCGCCAGCGCGGCGAACAGAACCGCGCCTGTCCTTGCAAGGGTGGGAGAGAACGTCGCTTTCCCGCCGCTCACGCCCCCGCCCGCTCCCGCACGGTACGAAACTCGATCTTCTTGTCGTACGGCGCGCCGACGATCATCCGCTTCACGTAAATGCCGGGCAGATGGATCGCATCGGGGTCCAGCGAACCCACCGGTACGACCTCCTCGACCTCGGCGACGCACACCCGCCCGGCGGTCGCCATCGGCTGGTTGAAATTGCGTGCGGTCTTGCGAAAGATCAGGTTACCGCTCTCGTCGGCCTTCCACCCCTTGATGATGCTCAAATCGGCGCGGATGCCGTGTTCAAGGATGTAATCCTCTCCGTCGAAGGTCTTCACCTCCTTGCCCTCGGCCACCAAAGTGCCGACCCCGGTCTTGGTGTAGAACCCCGGTATCCCCGCACCGCCTGCGCGGCAGCGTTCGGCGAGCGTCCCCTGCGGGCAGAACTCCACCTCCAGTTCGCCGCTCAGATATTGCCGCTCGAATTCCTTGTTCTCGCCGACGTAGGACGAGATCATCTTTTTCACCTGGCGCGTGCGCAGCAGCTTGCCGAGCCCCTCGCCGTCGATGCCGGCATTGTTGCTGGCGATCGTCAGGTTCTTGACCCCCGAAGCCTGGATCGCGTCGATCAGCCGTTCGGGGATGCCGCACAGCCCGAACCCGCCCGCGCAGATCGTCAGCCCGTCGTGGAGCAACCCTTCGAGCGCGGCGGCGGCATCGGAATAGAGCTTCTGCATCGGGACCCTCGCTGACGTGGCGTCCTGCGATTACGCGGGTGCGCCGCGCGCGGTCAAGCGATCGGCGCGACGATGCCGATGCCCGGATCGGATCGGATCGGGCCGCGACCACTTGCGCGCAGGTGGCGAGCGCGGCGTTCGCACCTTGGCGTGTCGGCTCGCGCGCGTCGCGCATGACGCCGCGCATCGCCAGCGCTGACCAGAGACGCCTGCACGATTGCGGCGGTCGATGGTTCAGCGGTGCATGTCTCCTTCATTGATGCTGCAGCCGAAGCCCGGCGCGTGGCCATGTCGCCCTTGCGAGCCGCCCCGATCCCGACAATGTGACCCAAGCGGTCGTCATATCCTCGCCGCACCAGCAGATGTTGGTGGTGAACACGTCTTCCGTAGCGACGAACTCGACCAGCTCGCCCACCGGCGACACCACGCTGATCCCGCACTCGCCGATCGTCGCGATGCAGATGTTGCCGCCCGCCTCGACACCCAGCGAATCGAAGAACTTGTACCCCGCCGGGCGGTACAGCGGCGTGGCGGGGCCGCCGACACCGCTCGCAGGGTCGACCCGACCCGGCGCGACCACGTCGAACGCCATCAGCCGGCAGGTGTAGGTCTCCGCCGCGTAGAGCCGGCGGCCATCGGGGGACAGGCCGATGCCGTTGGGGTTTTCGGACGGAAAGATCACCTCTGCCAGGTGGCTGCCGTCCGCCTTTGCATAGAAGATGCCGGTGACGTCGCGGGTCCGCTCGCGGATCTTGCCGTGGTCGGTGAACCAGAAGCCGCCGTGCGCGTCGAACACGATGTCGTTGGGTCCGCGAAGCGTGCAGCCGAAATCGCCGTCGCGGTACAGCATTTCGACCGCACCGGTGGTGATGTCGATGCGTTCGATCCGCCCGCCGGAGTAATCGTGCGGCTGCCCGTGCGGCACCAGATAGCCGTTGGTCTCGCGGTACTCGAAACCGCCGTTGTTGCAGCAATACAGCTTGCCGTCCGGCCCGATTGCCAGCCCGTTGGGCCCGCCGCCGGGCTCCGCCACGGTCGTGCAGGTGCCATCGGGCGCGACGCAAGTGATGCGCCCGGCGGCGATCTCGACCAGGATGACGCTCCCGTCCGCCATCGCGACCGGGCCTTCGGGAAAGCGCAAGCCGCTGGCGACGGTCGTCCACTCGATCATGCACGCTCTCCCGATTTTCCGCGCCCCATCTTTCGCGATGGTAGCGCGCGGACGACGCGGGTACATCCCCCGCATGAGCAGAACCGGTGGCCGCATCCTCGTCGATCAACTCCTGGCGCAAGGCTGCGACCGCATCTTCACCGTGCCGGGGGAGAGTTTTCTCGCGGTCCTCGACGCGCTCCACGACACGCCTGCGATAGAGGTCGTGACCTGCCGTCAGGAGGGCGGCGCTGCGTTCATGGCGTGCGCCGACGGCGCGCTGACCCACCGCCCCGGCATCGCCTTCGTCACCCGCGGCCCCGGCGCGACCAACGCCAGTATCGGCGTCCACGTCGCGATGCAGGACTCCCAGCCGATGATCCTGTTCATCGGCGACGTCGACCGCGGCACCCGCGACCGCGAAGCGTTTCAGGAAGTCGATTTCCAGGCGATGTTCGCGCCGCTGGCCAAATGGGCCGCGCGTATCGACGACGCGCGGCGGATTCCGGAATATGTCGCCCGCGCCTATGCGACCGCGATGAACGGCAGGCCTGGGCCGGTGGTGCTGGCGCTGCCCGAGGACATGCTGCTGGATGTGGTGGAGGTGGTGGATCGACCGCGGGTGGAGCGGGTCGTCTATCGGTCGGGAACAGACGCATACATGGCTTTGGACCAAGAGCTTTTAACAGCGGCGAAGCCTGTGGCGATCATAGGCGGCGCAGGATGGGACGAGGTTTCAGCGCATCATTTCGAGCGTTGGGCTCAATCGTACCAGCTCCCGGTGGTAGCCGCATTTCGGCGCCAGGATGCGATCGACAATACTTCCTCGGTTTGGGCGGGCAATCTCGGATATGGCCCCAACCCCAAGCTGGTTGCCCGGATTAAGGACGCCGATCTGTTGCTGGTCATCGGCGCCCGGCTGGGAGAGGCGACTACCGACGGGTACACGCTGATCGCGCCGGATCATCCTGGTCAGACTTTGGTCCACGTTCATCCTGATCCGGATGAATTGAACCGCACATTCCGAGCCGACATTGCGATCTGCGCCACCATCTCGGACTTCGCTCAAGAACTATACGACACGGACTATCCCGGTTTTCCCGAGGACGCCGCCGAAGCCCATGCCGAATACCTGGACTGGTCCACTCCCGCCGCTCGCGAGGGTGTGACTCTCGACCTCGGCCCATGCGTCGCGACGATGCGCGAAGCGATGCCCGCCGACACGATCATCTGCAACGGCGCGGGGAATTACAGCGGCTGGTGGCACCGCTACTGGCGCTACGCCGGACCGGGGACGCAGCTCGCGCCCACCGCGGGGGCGATGGGCTACGGCCTTCCCGCCGCGGTCGCCGCATCGCTCCGCCATCCCGACCGCTCAGTCGTCGCGCTCGCGGGCGACGGCTGCTTCCTGATGAACGGGCAGGAACTCGCCACCGCGGTCCAGCACGGCGCGACCATCCTCGTGCTGGTGATCGACAACAGCGCCTACGGCACGATCCGCATGCACCAGGAGCGCGAGTTCCCCGGCCGCGTCAGCGCGACGAAACTCCACAACCCCGATTTCGCCGCGCTCGCCCGCGCTTACGGCTGCTGGGCGGAGACGGTGGAGCGCACCGAGGATTTCGCCCCCGCCCTCGACCGAGCCCTCGCGCAACCGGGTGTAAAGCTGCTGCACATCAAAACCGACGTCGAGACGATCAGCCCGTCCACGACCTTGAGCGCGATTCGCGCAAAATGATCCGCGTTCTCGTCGACGCCGACGCCTGCCCGGTGAAGGAGGAGGTCTACCGCGTCGCGCTCCGCCACGGCGCCAGCGTCGTCGTCGTCAGCAATCAACGCATGCGCATCGAGGACCACCCGCTCGTCACGCGTCAAGTCGTCAGCGATGCCTTCGACGCCGCCGACGACTGGATCGCCGAAACCGCTTCGCCAAAGGACGTGGTCGTCACCGGCGATATCCTCCTCGCCGACCGTGCCCTGAAGGCTGGCGCGACGGTCCTCGCGCACACCGGCAAACCCTTCACCCCCGCCTCGATCGGCGGCGCGATCGCCACCCGCGCGATCATGGCCGACCTGCGCGCCGGGCTCGACTCGATCGGGGGGCCTGCGCCGTTCGCCAAGGCCGATCGCTCGCGGTTCCTGTCCGCGCTCGATGCGGCGCTGGTGCGATTGAAGCGGGAATAGATGCCCCGCTTGCCACGCCTACCCTGTCCTCACCCTTCCCCACTCGCCGCGCGAGCGAGTCTCCTTCCCTCTCCCGCTGGAGAGGGAGAGACTCGAAGCGTCGATGGGTGAGGACAGCATTGCTGCTGACGGTGACGTCCGCCCAAAAGGAAGGGCCGCCCCGGTTTCCCGGGACGGCCCTCATGCTCCACTTACGCGGAACCTTAAATATCGTCGCCGAGCGCGCCCTTGACGCTGCCCTTGACGTCCTGCGCGGTGCCCTTGACCTGCTGGGCCTGGCCTTCCGCCTTCAGGTCGGCGTCATGGTTGTGATCGCCCAGCGCTTCCTTGACGCTGCCGGTGACCTTGTTCGCCGCTGCTGCGACCTTGTCCGTGAACTCGCCCATGGGAGCCTCCGTCGTTAGTTGCGCGCCCGACTGCCGGGCCGCTTGAACCTATCCTAGGTAAACGGGCGGGCTCGCGGCGGGTTCCGTGACACCTTCGTCAGATCAACCCCGCCAGCGGGCTCGACGGGTCGGCATAACGCCGCTTGCCCATCCGCCCCGCGCGGTACGCCAGCCGCCCGCTCTCCACCGCATGACGCATCGCCGCGGCCATCATCACCGGGTCCTTGGCCTCGGCGATGGCGGTGTTCATCAGCACGCCGTCGCAGCCCAGTTCCATCGCGAACGCCGCATCCGATGCGGTGCCGACCCCCGCATCGACCAGTACCGGCACGCCCGCGCCCTCGACGATCAGCCGGATCGTCACCGCATTCTGGATGCCCAGCCCCGACCCGATCGGCGCGCCGAGCGGCATGATCGCGACCGCGCCGACGTTCTCCAGCCGCTTCGCCGCGATCGGATCGTCGACGCAATAGACCATCGGCAGAAAGCCTTCCTTCGCCAGCACCTCGGTCGCGCGCAGCGTCTCCACCATGTCGGGGTACAGCGTCTTCGCCTCGCCGAGCACCTCCAGCTTCACCAGGTCCCACCCGCCAGCCTCGCGCGCCAGCCTGAGGGTGCGGATCGCGGACTCGGCGTCGAAGCAGCCCGCGGTGTTGGGCAGATAGGTGACGCGCTTCGGATCGATGAAGTCGGTCAGCATCGGCGCGTTCGGATCGGACACGTTCACCCGCCGCACCGCGACCGTGACGATCTCCGCACCCGACGCTTCCAGCGCGGCGGCGTTCTGCGCGAAATCCTTGTACTTGCCGGTCCCCACGATCAGCCGCGACCGGAACGTGCGCCCCGCAACGGTCCAGGTGTCCGCGTCCACCGGCTTCAGATGGTCGCCACCACCGACGAAATGCACGATCTCGAGCTCGTCGCCATCCTCGACGCACACGCTGTCGAGGGTCGAGCGCGGCACGACCTCCAGGTTGCGCTCCACCGCCAGCTTGGCGGGGACGAGGCCCAGCGACTCGGCAAGCGCGGCGATGGTCATCCCCGCAGCGACCCGCTTGTGCTCGCCGTTAACGGTGATGGAGACGGTTCCGTCGACGTGGGCCATGGTCACTCCTGGCAAGCGCGTTTGCCGCGCCGGCGCGCTGCATATAGGAAGCCCGCCGAACGCCTAGCAACCGAAAGGTCCGCTCGTGACCGATACCACGCCCAAGATCGTCTCCCAGACCATCTTCGTCCTCAACGGCCCGAACCTCAACCTGCTCGGCGTGCGCGAGCCCGAGGTGTACGGGCACGACACGCTCGACGACATCGCCAACATGCTCGACGACCGCGCGCGCGAACTGGGGCTGGAGATCGACCTGCGCCAGTCGAACCACGAGGGGCATCTGGTCGACTGGCTACACGAGGCGCAGGCGCGCGACATCAAGGCGGTGCTGCTCAACGCGGGCGGCTTCACCCACACCTCGGTGGCGCTGCACGACGCGATCAAGGGCGTGAAGACCCCGGTGATAGAGGTCCATTTGTCCAACCCGCACGCGCGCGAGGACTTCCGCCACATCAGCCTCGTCGGGCAGGCCGCGCGCGGCACGATATCGGGGTTCGGCGCGCTGTCGTACACCCTCGCGCTTGAAGCCGCGGCGCGCTTCTGACAGATGCGCTGACATGACCGACCAGACAGACCAGACCCAAGGCGCCAAGACGATGAAGGTCGATATCGACCTCGTCCGCCAGCTCGCCGAATTGCTCGACGCGACCGCGCTGACGGAGATCGAGGTCGAGCACGGCGACCGCAAGATCCGCGTCGCGCGCAAAGCCGCCGCGGTCGCCGCCGCGCCCGCGCATTATGCGCCGCCACCGCTGCCCGCGCCGACCCATGCCGCCAGCCCCGCCGAGGTCGGCGCGTTGGCGCCAGCACCCGATGCGCCCGCGGTCAAGTCGCCGATGGTCGGCACCGCGTACCTCTCCCCCGAACCTGGCGCGAAGGCGTTCGCCGCGGTCGGACAGAAGGTCGCGGCAGGCGACACCTTGCTCATCGTCGAGGCGATGAAGGTGATGAACCCGATCGTCGCGCCATCCGCCGGCACGGTCACCGCGGTGCTGGTCGAGAGCGGCCAGCCGGTCGAGTTCGACCAGCCGCTGATCGTGGTGCAATAATGCCGCAGATCAAGAAGCTGCTCATCGCCAACCGCGGCGAGATCGCGTTGCGCATCCACCGCGCCTGCCACGAGATGGGGATCAAGACCGTCGCGGTGCACTCCACCGCCGACGCCGACGCGATGCACGTGCGGCTCGCCGACGAAGCGATCTGCATCGGGCCGCCATCGGCGACCGACAGCTATCTCAACATCCCCAACATCATCTCGGCGGCCGAAATCTCGGGTGCCGACGCGATCCATCCGGGCTACGGTTTCCTCAGCGAAAACGCGAAGTTCGCCGAGATCGTCGAGGCGCACGACATCATCTTCGTGGGGCCGAAGCCCGAACACATCGTCACGATGGGCGATAAGGTGGAGGCCAAGCGCACCGCGGGCGCGCTCGGCCTGCCGCTCGTCCCCGGCTCCGACGGCGCGATCGGCGACTTGGCGGAAGCCAAGGCGATCGCGGACCGGATCGGCTATCCGGTCATCATCAAGGCGGCGTCGGGCGGGGGCGGGCGCGGGATGAAGGTCTGTGCCTCAGAGGACAGTCTCGAGACGCTGATGCAGCGGGCGGGCAGCGAGGCGAAGGCGGCGTTCGGCGATGCCACCGTCTACATGGAGAAATACCTGGGCAATCCGCGCCACATCGAATTCCAGGTGTTCGGCGACGGCAACGGCAACGCGATCCACCTGGGCGAGCGCGACTGCTCGCTCCAGCGCCGCCATCAGAAGGTGCTGGAAGAGGCCCCCTCCCCCGTGCTGGGCGCGGAGGACCGCGCGCGGATGGGCGGGGTGGTCGCCAAGGCGATGGCCGACATGGGCTATCGCGGCGCGGGGACGATCGAGTTCCTGTGGGAAGACGGCGAATTCTACTTCATCGAGATGAACACCCGGCTCCAGGTCGAGCATCCGGTGACCGAGATGATCACCGGCATCGACCTGGTCCGCGAACAGATCCGCATCGCCGAGGGCGAACCGCTGTCGGTGACCCAGGACCAGGTGGAGTTCCACGGCCACGCGATCGAATGCCGCATCAACGCCGAAGACCCACGCACCTTTGCGCCATCGCCGGGCAAGGTGACGCAGTTCCATGCCCCCGGCGGCATGCACGTCCGGGTCGATTCGGGGCTGTACGCCGGCTACAAGGTGCCGCCCTATTACGACAGCATGATCGCCAAGCTGATCGTCTACGGCACCACCCGCGAACGCTGCATCGCCCGCCTCCGCCGCGCGCTGGAGGAGTTCGTGATCGAGGGGATGAAGACGACGATTCCTCTCCACCGCGCTTTGATCGAAGACGCGGAGTTCCAGCAGGGCGCGTATACGATCAAGTGGTTGGAGGAGTGGTTGGCGGCGCAGTAGGCGAGACGCGGCAGCAAAGCTGCGGCGCACGCCTGCAAGCTCGGCCAGCGCTGCGTAGCGCGCCGCAAGGCGCGGCTTCGCCGCGTCTGACGGCGCAGCGGGCGCAGAAAGCCTGGGTCTTCAAACCTCGCCGACCACCCACCGTCACCCCGAACGTGTTCCGGGGTCCAGTCTGCCACGAGCAACGGCATTGCGGGTGGAGGGCTGGACCCCGGAACAAGGCTCTGCCGAACTTGTCGAGGTATCCGGGGTGACGAAGTAAAGGGATGTCCTACAAGGCACAGTTCCGTCACGCTGCTCGCATGTCGCCGTCGATCGTCAACCCGGTCTTCACCCGCATCGCGTGGCAGCCGCGTCGCGAATACGCGAACGTGGCGCGCCTGCCGCGTCTTCGTAGCCTCATCGGCGCGCAACTGCCGCCTTCCCGTCGCGCAATCGACGCGCCACAGTCGCGTCACTGCCGCCTGACTGTCGCGTCGCAGGCGCGTGCCGATCGCTTCGCGGCAAAACCGCGTCCACGCATCAACCGGTGTCAACGTCTGCGCGAAAGCCGGGCAGCCCCATCCCTGCTGCCCGATTCGCGGGCACGGCATCTACGCTTCGTTCACGCTTGCCCCTCTCGCGCCGGGCTGGCACGTTCGGTGCAAGGCTCGCGCGTGGGCGAGGGTCGTGACATGAACCGGGGGCAAACGACGTGAAGAAGGTCGAGGCGATCATCAAGCCGTTCAAGCTCGATGAGGTGAAGGAGGCGCTCCACGAGATCGGCGTGTCCGGGATCACCGTCACCGAGGCGAAGGGCTTCGGCCGCCAGAAGGGTCATACCGAACTCTATCGTGGTGCCGAATATGTCGTCGATTTCCTGCCCAAGGTGAAGCTGGAGGTCGTCGTCGAGGACGGGCTGTGCGACCGCGTCGTCGAGGCGATCGCGGGTGCGGCGCAGACCGGCCGCATCGGCGACGGCAAGATCTTCGTCATCCCCGTCGAATCGGCGCTCCGCATCCGCACCGGCGAACGCGACGACGCCGCCATCTGAATTCTTCTAAACTCAGGAAAGACAAGCACATGCCGAACACCGCATCCGACATCCTGAAGCGCATTAAGGAGGAGGAGATCGAGTGGGTCGACCTCCGCTTCACCGATCCCAAGGGCAAGTGGCAGCATCTGACGATGGTCGCCGGGCTGATCGGCGAGGACGAGCTGACCGACGGCCTCATGTTCGACGGCTCCTCGATCGAGGGCTGGAAGGCGATCAACGAGAGCGACATGACGCTGAAACCCGATCTGGACGCGGTCTATACCGATCCGTTCTCGGCCACCCCGATGCTGATCGTCGTCTGCGACATCGTCGAGCCGTCGACCGGCGAGCTCTACTCGCGCGATCCGCGCTCGACCGCCAAGCGCGCCGAGGCGTTCCTCAAGACCACCGGCGTCGGCGACACCGTCTACGTCGGTCCCGAAGCCGAATTCTTCATGTTCGACGACGTGCGCTTCGAGAACAGCTATTCGACCAGCTACTACAAGATCGACGACATCGAGCTCCCCGGCAACTCGGGCCGCGAGTATGAAGGCGGCAACATGGCGCACCGCCCGCGCGCCAAGGGCGGCTACTTCCCGGTCGCCCCGGTGGATAGCGCGGTCGATATCCGCGGCGAGATGGTCTCGACGATGATCGAGATGGGCCTGCCCTGCGACAAGCACCACCACGAGGTCGCCGCCGCGCAGCACGAGCTGGGGCTGACCTTCGGCACGCTGACGGTCACCGCCGACCGGATGCAGATCTACAAATACGTCGTCCACCAGGTCGCGCACGCCTACGGCAAGACCGCGACCTTCATGCCCAAGCCGATCAAGGAGGATAACGGCTCGGGGATGCACACCCACTTCTCGATCTGGAACGGCAAGGAGCCGCTGTTCGCGGGCAACGGCTATGCCGGGCTCAGCGACATGTGCCTCCATTTCATCGGCGGCATCATCAAGCACGCCAAAGCCTTGAACGCCTTCACCAACCCCTCGACCAACTCGTACAAGCGCCTCGTCCCGGGATACGAAGCGCCGGTGCTGCTCGCCTATTCGGCGCGCAACCGCTCGGCCTCGTGCCGCATCCCCTACGGCACCGGCCCCAAGTCCAAGCGCGTCGAGGTGCGCTTCCCCGATGCGCTGGCGAATCCCTATCTGGCCTATGCGGCGCTGATGATGGCGGGAATGGACGGCATCCAGAACAAGCTCCACCCCGGCGAGGCGATGGACAAGAACCTCTACGACCTGCCCCCCGCTGAACTGGCCGACATCCCGACCGTCGCGGGCTCCTTGCGCGAGGCGCTCGATTGCCTGGAGGCGGATCACGACTTCTTGCTGAAGGGCGACGTGTTTTCGGCGGACCAGATCGAGGCCTACGTCGAGATCAAGCGCGCGGAAGTCGCCCGGTGGGAGATGACGCCTAGCCCGGTGGAGTATGACATGTACTACAGCGGTTGAGGTCGGCCACGTCCGACCGGTGCGGGGACGCGAAGCGACCCCGCACAACCGCTGTCGGCCGGCCTCGCCCAAGCGAGGACCGACGGCGTGGCTTTGCCACGGCGTCACGTCGGTTGTGAGAGGCGTCTAGAGAGCGTATCTATTTTAGTAGGCTCGCACGAGAGGAAGCACGGAAACGTATCATGATTGTCCCGTTATTGATTGTCATTGCTTTCATTCTTCTCTTCGGCGCCGCGGCCGTGAAGGGATGGGTTACCAACATCTTTGGCTTCGGCGTTGGCGGCGTGATCCTGCTCGTGCCGGCTCTCAAGCTCGGCTCATACTTGGGTGAGTATGGCTTATTCTGGGTTATCGCCATTGTTGCCGGAGTCGTGACTCTAGGCTTTGCAATCGGCATTAACTTTGAAGACCGGGCGAGAGCCAAAGCGCTCGGCAAAGTGGCCTTGACTCACGAGCAAAAGTGGAGAGCGGCAAAAAAACGTAACCAACGGCTTTGATCTGCTAAGCTGCCTCGTCAGAGACGAAGGAGATTGAGCAACCGTCGTGTGGTCCGTCGCAGGTTCGATCCCAGCGGTACCGCTGCGCGGCGGGCTGAGACCCGCGGTTGTACGTCGCAGGACAGATGGCCCTTCTCTTCCTCTCGCGGCGAGAGATAAGCGCATCTTGACTTTTCCTCCCTCTTCGTCCATATGCCCCAACATCGAAGCGTATGCAGCGTGACGGAGCCTAACCCGCTCCAGGCTCCGCCTCGGTCGTTCTAACGGGCTTCCCTTTTCACGCGGGGTGTCAAACACCACCGCCACCCGTGCGCCAAGAGCGTCACGGGCGTGGCCCATATCAAGGTTCCCCAATGTCCTTTTCCCATCTCGGCCTCGCCGAGCCCCTCGTCCGCGCGCTCGAAGCCAAGGGCTATTCCACTCCCACCCCGATCCAGCGCGACGCGATCCCCCTCGTCCTCGAAGGCGGCGACCTGCTCGGCATCGCGCAGACCGGCACCGGCAAGACGGCGGCGTTCGTGCTGCCGTCGATCCAGCGCATGGTCGAAAACCTCAAGCGCGTCCTGCCGACCCATTGCCGCATGCTCGTCCTCGCCCCCACTCGTGAGCTCGCCAGCCAGATCGCCGAGAGCGCGCGCGACTATGGCAAGTTCTCGAAGATGTCGGTGACCACCGTCTTCGGCGGCACCAGCATCAACAAGAACCGTCAGGACATGAGCCGCGGCGTCGACATCCTCGTCGCCACCCCCGGCCGCCTGATCGACCTGGTCGAACAGGGCTTCGTCAACCTGTCGATGATCGAGATCCTCGTCCTCGACGAGGCCGACCAGATGCTCGACCTCGGCTTCATCCACGCGCTCAAGAAGATCGTCCGCATGGTCCCGCGCAAGCGCCAGACGCTGTTCTTCTCGGCGACGATGCCCACCTCGATCCGCGAGCTGGCGAGCCAGTTCCTGAACGATCCCAAGACCGTCAGCGTCAAGCCCGCCGCGACCACCGCCGAGCGCGTCGACCAGTATGTCACCTTCGTCAACCAGGCGGAGAAGCAGGCGCTGCTGACGCTGGTGCTGCAGAGCGAGGACGTCAGCCGCGCATTGGTGTTCACCCGGACCAAGCACGGCGCCGACCGCGTCGTGAAGCTGCTCGCGGGCAACGGCATCGCCGCCAACGCGATCCACGGCAACAAGAGCCAGCCGCAGCGCGAGCGCGCGCTCGGCGAGTTCAAGTCGGGCCAGGTCAAGATCATGGTCGCGACCGACATCGCCGCGCGCGGGATCGACGTCTCGGGCGTCAGTCACGTCGTCAATTTCGCGCTGCCCAACGTCCCCGAGCAATACGTCCACCGCATCGGCCGCACCGCGCGCGCCGGGGCAAGCGGCGTCGCGATCGCGTTCTGTGCGGACGACGAGAAGCCGTACCTCAAGGACATCGAGCGGACGACCCGCCAGAAGGTGCCGGTTCGCCCGTTGCCCGAGGACTTCATGAACCAGGCCGCGAAGATCAAGTCGCAGCGCGTCGCCACGATCGGTGCCGATCCGGCGCCGCGCGAGGATCGTCCGCGCGGTCGCCCGCTTCCGCGTCCCCGCGCGACCCACGCGCCGGTGAAGACCGCCGATGCGCGCCAAAGCGGCGGGCATGGCGGCGGCGGTCGTCCCGTTGGCGCTGGCCGGCCCGGCGGTGGCGGTAGTAACCGCCGCGGCGGCGGCGGCGGTGGCGGCGGTCGTGGTCCCCGCACCGCTTCGGTCTGATCCCGCAAGGCGCCGCGACTCAGTTCACGGCGCCTTGTCCTCCGCCACCATCCGGTCCTAAAACGCGATCGCTTCGACGCGCGCCGTTGCATTGATCCCGCGCTCGACCCGCTCCGGTGTATTTATGATGGATCGGTTCGTCGCCGGACGCGGGAGCCTGTCGCCACGCCCGGCGTTGCGCCTCCAGAACGGAGGACGAAAGCTCATGGACATCGCCCACACCAGCGCCGCGGAACGGATCGCGCGCGTCATTGCCGGGCATCGGCTGAGCGCCAACGCCGACGGGGCCAGCGCCTCGGCGGGGGGCGCGGTCGATGGCGCCTGGCGCGATCACCTCGGCGAAGCGGTCGCGATCCTTCACACCTTACGCGAACCCGACGCGGCGATGGCGAAGGCGGGCGACGCGGCGGTTTGGGAGCGGATGGTGCGCGTGGCGATCGAGCGCGCCGCCGGGTGAAAACCTCCGCCCGTGCCCTTCCCCCGCCCCGTCCCCCTTGCTAAGGCCACGGGCGAACAGTCGAATTCGGCTCCGGTGCGCCCGCGCGGGGGGATTTGCCCCGCCTCCCCGTCGTGTCGGACCTCTTGAGGAAGGACACGCATGACCGCGATCGGCCAGGACACGCTCGGCACCCGCTCCACGCTGGACGTCGGCGGCAAGAGCTACAGCTATTACAGCCTGGACAAGGCGGCGGTGAAGTTCGGCGACATCAGCCGCCTGCCCTTCTCGATGAAGGTGCTGCTCGAAAACCTGCTGCGGTTCGAGGACGGCAAGACCGTCACCGTCGACGACATCCAGGCGCTGGTCGACTGGCAGCAGGAACAGCGGTCGGACCGCGAGATCCAGTACCGACCCGCGCGCGTCCTCATGCAGGACTTTACGGGAGTCCCCTGCGTCGTCGACCTCGCCGCGATGCGCGACGCGATCACCAAATTGGGCGGCGACCCGGCCAAGATCAACCCGCAGGTTCCCGTCCACCTCGTCATCGACCACAGCGTCATGGTCGACGAGTTCGGCACCCCGCAGGCGTTCGCGGACAACGTCGACCTCGAATACGAGCGCAACATCGAACGCTACGAGTTCCTCAAATGGGGTTCAAAGGCACTCGACAATTTCCAGGTCGTGCCGCCGGGGACGGGCATCTGCCACCAGGTGAACCTGGAATATATCGGCCAGGCGGTCTGGTCGTCGGTGTCTTCGGGCGAGCACGGCGACGGCGGACTCGTCGCCTATCCCGACACCCTCGTCGGCACCGACAGCCA
The DNA here is from genome assembly GCF_964263785.1 of Sphingomonas sp. GTDB lineage: Bacteria > Pseudomonadota > Alphaproteobacteria > Sphingomonadales > Sphingomonadaceae > Sphingomonas. The sequence goes on along the minus strand of NZ_CAXVWL010000104.1, from coordinate 57,467 downwards.
CACGACAATGATCAACGGCCTGGGCGTCCTCGGTTGGGGCGTCGGTGGGATTGAGGCGGAAGCGGCGATGCTGGGGCAGCCCGTCAGCATGCTGATTCCCGAGGTCGTCGGCTTCAAGCTGACCGGCGCGCTTGCCGAAGGCATCACCGCGACCGACCTGGTGCTGACCGTCACCCAGATGCTGCGCGCGCGCGGGGTGGTCGGGCGGTTCGTCGAGTTCTACGGCCCCGGCCTGTCTGCGATGACGCTGGCCGATCGCGCGACGATCGCCAACATGGCCCCCGAATATGGCGCGACCTGCGGCTTCTTCCCGGTCGACGGCAAGACGATCGAATACATGCGCCTCACCGCGCGCTCGGAGGAGAATATCGCACTGGTCGAGGCCTATGCGAAGGCCAACGGCTTCTGGCGGCACGACGACGCGCCCGACCCGATCTTCACCGACACGCTCGAACTCGACATGGGGTCCGTCACCGCCAGCCTCGCCGGTCCCAAGCGCCCGCAGGACCGCGTTTCGCTCGGCAAGGTCGACGAGGTGTTCAACGCCGACCTGTTCAAGATCTATCACAAGGAACGCGCAGTCCGGGCTAACATCGCCGAGCTCGGCCACGACATCGGCGACGGCGACGTGGTGGTCGCGGCGATCACCAGTTGCACCAACACCTCCAACCCGTCGGTGCTGGTCGCCGCGGGCCTCGTCGCGCGCAAGGCGCGGGCACTGGGTCTGAAGCCCAAGCCCTGGGTCAAGACCAGCCTCGCGCCGGGCAGCCAGGTCGTCACCGACTATCTCGACAAGGCGGGCCTGAGCGCCGATCTCGACGCGATCGGCTTCAATCTCGTCGGCTATGGCTGCACCACCTGTATCGGCAATTCGGGCCCGCTCGCGCCCGCGATCAGCCAGGCGATCGCCGACAACGACCTGGTCGCCGCCTCCGTCCTGTCGGGCAACCGCAATTTCGAGGGCCGCATCAGCCCCGACGTCCGCGCCAATTTCCTCGCCTCGCCACCGCTGGTCGTCGCCTATGCGCTAAAGGGCAGCGTCACCAGCGACATGGTTCACACGCCTCTGGGCCAGGGAACCGACGGACAGGACGTGTACCTGAAGGACATATGGCCGACCAACGAAGAGGTCCACACGTTGATGGATTCGAGCATCGACGCGTCGATGTTCGGCAACCGCTACGGCAACGTCTACGAAGGCGACGCCAAGTGGCGCGGCATCGACGTGACCGGCTCGGACACCTACCAGTGGCGCGCGGGTTCGACCTACGTCGCCAACCCGCCCTACTTCGATGGCATGACGATGACCCCGGCCCCGACCGCCGACATCATCGAGGCCAAGCCATTGGCGATCCTCGGCGATTCGATCACCACCGACCACATCAGCCCGGCGGGCTCGATCAAGGCGGACAGCCCGGCAGGTGCCTTCCTGATGGAGCATCAGGTCGCCCGCCGCGATTTCAACAGCTACGGCGCGCGCCGTGGCAACCACGACGTGATGATGCGCGGCACCTTCGCCAACATCCGCATCCGCAACGAAATGGTCCCCGGGGTCGAGGGCGGCATGTCGCGCTACGGCGGCGAGATCATGCCGATCTACGACGCCGCGATGCGCTTCAAGGCCGACGGCGTTCCGCTGGTCGTCGTCGCGGGCAAGGAGTACGGCACCGGATCGTCGCGCGATTGGGCGGCGAAGGGCACCAACCTCTTGGGCGTCCGTGCGGTGATCGCCGAGAGCTTCGAGCGCATTCACCGGTCGAACCTGGTCGGGATGGGCGTCCTGCCGCTGCAATTCGCGGAAGGCGTCACGCGCCAGACTCTGGCGCTGACCGGCGACGAGACTTTTACGATCACCGACGTCGCCGCGCTCCGTCCGCGCCAGACGGTCACCGTCGAGCTGACGCGCGCAGATGGGTCTAAGGAGACGTTCGAGACCCGCTGCCGCATCGACACGGTCAACGAGCTCGAATACTTCCTCCACGGCGGCATCCTGCAATACGTGCTGCGCAACCTGGCAGCTTGAACCTCGGCGTCGAGGCGGCGGGATGGGCTGGCTCGGCCCTCGTCCTCGCCGCCTATCTGCTGGTCACGATCAAGAGGCTCTCGCCCGAGTCGGCGGTGTTCCAGGCGATGAACATGGCCGGGGGCGTCGGGCTGACGGTCAACGCCATCTGGCACGGCGCGATGACACCCGCGTTCCTTGACGCCGCGTGGGCGCTGATCGGGCTGGCGGCGCTGGTCCGCCTCTACTGGACCAAGCGCGCAAGCTCATAGTTAGCCGGTCGCAACCGCGCGCCGCCGTGCGTAGACGAAATAGACCAGCAACCCGAACGCGTTCCAGGCCAGAAAGTAGAGCTCGGTCCTCAGCGGCAGGCTGAGGAACAGGTAGAGGCAGCCAAGGATTCCTGCCGGGCCCACGAACCACGCCGCCGGTGTGCGGAAGGTGCGCGGGGCGTCCGGCGCGCGGCGGCGCATGATCAGCATGCATGCGCACACGGCGACGAAGGCGGCGAGCGTGCCCGCATTGGCGAGCGCGGCGATCTCTCCCAGCGGCAGCAGCCCGGCCAGCACCGCGACGATCGCGGCGGTGATGAGGGTGATGCGGACCGGCGCGCCCCGCTTCGACACGGTGGCCAGGCTCTGCGGCAGCAGCCCGTCGCGCGCCATCGTGAAGAAGATGCGGCTCTGGCCGAACAGGAACGCCAGCAGCACCGTCGGCAGCGCGATGACCGCCGACGCGCCCAGGAATACCGCGACCTTCGGACTGCCGATCTCGCGCAGGATCAGCGCCAGCGGCTCGGCGGACCCCGCGAAGCGGGTGTAGGACAAGGCCCCGACCGCGGTGACCGCGACGAGAATGTAGATCGCGACGCACGCAACCATCGACCCGACGATCCCGATCGCCAGGTCGCGGCCCGGATTCTTCGTCTCCTCCGCCGCGGTCGAGATCGCGTCGAAGCCGTAGAAAGCGAAGAAGATGATCGCCGCCGCCGCCATCACCCCGCGATCGACCCCGTCGGCACCCGGCGCCTTGGGGAAGCCGTAGGGCATGAACGGGTGGAGGTTGGCGGCGTCGAACGCCGGCAGCGCGACCGCGACGAAGACCGCCAGCGCGACGATCTTGACGACGACCAGGACGGCGTTCAGCGTCGCGCTCTCCTTGGTCCCCGCCGACAGCAGCAGCGCGACGACGCCGATGATGAAGACCGCGGGCGCGTTGACGACACCGCCGAGCGCGGGGCCCGCGGTGAACGCGACCGGGAAGCCGTATTGCGTCAGCAGCGGCGCGGCATAGCCCGACCAGCCGACCGCGACGGTCGAGACGACGAGCGAATATTCGAGGATCAGGCTCCAGCCGATCACCCAGGCGATCAGTTCGCCGATGACGACGTAGCTGTAGGTATAGGCGCTGCCGCTCGCAGGGATCATCGTCGCCATCTCGGCATAGGCGAGCGCGGCGCAGGCGCAGATCGCACCCGCGATGGCGAAGGACAGGATCACCGAGGGGCCGGCGAGGCCCGCTCCGACGCCGATCAGGGTCAGGATGCCGGTGCCGACGATCGCGCCGACTCCGAGCGCGACTAGGTGCGGCCAGGACAGGGTGCGAGCGAGCGCGTTGGCTTGCGGGGTGAGGTCGACGATCTTCTTGCGGAACAGACTGGCCATGCTTCCCCCGTGAACCCCTGCGGATGTCGTGGTCATGGGTGCCACAAGGACTCGCTGTAGGACAGCCCGAGATCGCGAACAGCGACGCCAGCCCCGCCTTCGTCACCCCGGGGCTTGACCCGGTGCCCGGCTTCTTTTCTCAGGCGTGCAGAAGAAGCGGGGCCTCGGCTCAAGGCCGCGACGAGGAAGGGCGACAGGGTGCGGCTACACCGTGAAGCTCTCGCCGCAGCCGCAGGCGCCCTTGGCGTTAGGGTTGGCGAAGACGAAACCCGCGGTGAAATCGTCCTCGACCCAGTCCATCGTCGATCCGATCAGGTAGAGGATCGACCCGCCGTCGACGAACAACGTGCCGCCCGGCGTGTCGATGCGCTCGTCGAACGGCTTGGCTTCGGTGACGTAGTCGACCGAATAGGCCAGCCCCGAGCACCCGCGGCGCGGGGTGGAAAGCTTGACCCCGATCGCGTCCGATGGCGCACGTGCCATCAGGTCCGCGATGCGGGCGTGCGCGGACGGGGTGAGGTTCAGCGCGGCGGGACGGGTGCGCAGAGTCGTGGCCATAATGAAACTCCAAACCGTTCGTGGTGAGTAGCCGCTGAGCTTGTCGAAGCGGCGTATCGACCCCCCCTGTCCTTCGATACACGCCTTCGACTTCGCTCAGTCGCTACTCAGGACGAACGGAGTTCTATAACATGCCCAATTCGAGCTTCGCGTCGTCGGACATCTTCTGCGGGTCCCAGGGCGGATCCCAGATCAGGTTGACGTCGGCGGTGGCGATGCCGGGGACCGAGGCGACGCGGAGCTCGACCTCCCCGGGCATCGACTCGGCGACCGGGCAGTTCGGGGTGGTCAGCGTCATCATCACGACCGCATGGCCGTCATCGATCTCGACACCGTAGATGAGGCCCAGGTCGTAGATGTTGACCGGGATTTCGGGATCGAAGATGTCCTTCAGCGCATCGATGACCGCCTCGTACAGCGCGCCGCCGGGTTCGCCCGGAGAGTCGCCCGCGGGTTTCTGCGCGAGGAAGCCGGATAGGTAATCGCGCTCGCGGGGCGCGTCCTCGACGCGGGCCTTTGCGGGCGGCGCGACGCCCTCCACTTCCTCGACGTCGTAGCTCATCCGAAAATCCTCGTTACTCTCTCGATACCCCGGACCAAAGCCTCGACGTCCTGCGCTCCGTTGTACACCCCGAAGCTCGCCCGCGCAGTCGCCTCTACCCCCAGCGCATCCATCAGCGGCTGCGCGCAGTGATGGCCCGCGCGGATCGCGACCTTCGCTTCGTCCAATATGGTGCCGACGTCGTGGGGATGCACCCCCTCGACCGCGAAGCTGACGATGCCCGCACTGTCCTCGGGACCGAACAGGCGGACGCTGTTGAGCGTCCCGAGCGCCGCGCGGGTCTGCGCGACGAGCGCGGTCTCGTGCACGTGGATGCGGTCCAGCCCGATGCCTTCGACGTAGTCGATTGCCGCCGCGAGCCCCAACGTGCCGACGATGTGCGGCGTGCCCGCCTCGAACCGGCCGGGCGGCTTGGCGTAGGTCGTCTTCGCGAAGGTCACCCGGTCGATCATCGCGCCGCCGCCCTGATAGGGCGGCATCGCGTCGAGCAGCTCGGCCCGGCCCCAGAGCACGCCGATGCCGGTCGGACCGTAGAGCTTGTGGCCCGAGAAGACGTAGAAGTCGCAGCCGAGATCGGCCACGTCGACGGGGAGCCGCGCGACCGCTTGGCAGCCGTCGAGCAGGATCTTCGCGCCGACCGCATGCGCCAGCTTCACCGCGCGGTGCGCGTCGAGGACCGAGCCGAGGACGTTGGACACATGGCTGAGCGCGACGAGCTTGTGCGCGGGGGTGAGCATCGCCTCGGCGGCGTCGAGGTCTATGCGGCCATCGGCGGTGAGCGGCACGACGTCGATCGCAGCGCCGACGCGCTCGGCTACCATCTGCCAAGGCACGATGTTGGCGTGGTGCTCCAGCATCGATAGGAGGATGCGGTCGCCGGGCTTGAGCGTCTTGCCTGCCCAGCACGTTGCGACGAGGTTGATCGCCTCGGTCGCGCCGCGGACGAAGACGCATTCGTCGGGCTTGCCGCCGATGAAGCGCGCGACCTTGGCGCGTGCGACCTCATAGGCGAGCGTCATGTCGGCGGAGCGCGCGTAGACGCCGCGGTGGACGGTCGCGTAGTCCTGCGCATAGCCGCGGGTGATCGCGTCGATGACAGGTTGCGGCTTTTGCGCGGTGGCGGCGGTGTCGAGGTAGGCCCAGCCTTGCGGGACCGCAGGGAAGTCGGCGAGCGTGTCGAGCGGACGGGCTGCGGCGAGGACGGTCATGCGGCGGTCCTCGGGTGAGTCGCGGGCGACGTGACGCACATGTCGCGCCCGTTCGGCAATTGCGTTGCGCGTGTTGGAAACTTTGTTGCGCGGGCCGAGACGGTGGAAGCAGGCGGCGTGACGTGCATGAACGCGTCGTGGCAGATCGCCGACGTGTAGGACAGCATGCCATTCGCCCCTTCCTGGAAGGCAGAGGCCTGGGCTTGCATACGGACCACGAGCATTTTCGCGTGCGGTATCGCGAGCAGTCCACCCACCCCCAGCCCCTCCCTTGCAGGGAGGGGAGCGTACCGCGCATCGTTCACAGTGCCGTCTCCAGCCACGCGTCGGCGTTCGCGACGAACGCCTCCCGCACGGCTTCGTTCGCGATCCGATCCAGCGAGTCGGCGACGAACGCCCGCGTCAGCAGCGCCTGCGCCCGCGCGTAGGGGATGCCGCGGCTTTGCATGTAGAATAGCGCGCGCGCGTCGAGTTCGCCGACGGTCGCGCCGTGGGCGCACTTCACGTCGTCGGCGAAGATTTCGAGCTCGGGCTTGAGGTTGACGGTCGCGGTACGCTTGAGGAGGAGGCCGCGCAGCGACTGCTCGCCGTCGGTCTTTTGCGCGTCGCGCGCGACCTCGACCGCGGCGGCGAGGCTGGCGGTGGAGCGGTCGGCGGCGACCGCGCGCCATAGCTGGTGCGACTGGCCGTTGGGTTCGGCGTGGCGGATGCGGACCGCGCATTCCTGCCGCTGCTCGCCCGCGGTGAGGAGGGCGCCGCCGTATTCGGCGAAGGCTCCGTTGCCTGCCGTGATCTGGGCGTCGATCCGGGTGCCGGCCTGGCCTGCGCCGAGGAAGGTGGTGACGAGGCTGGCACCGGTGCCGAGCGTGGCGTCCTCTCGCAGCGAGGTGAAGCCGCCGGACTGGAGGAGGCGCACGCTGCGCATCAGGCGGGCGGCCTTGCCCAGCGTGACCGACAAATGGCGGTTGGACCAGCCTGCGCCGACGTAGGTCTCGACGACCTGCGCGACCGCATCGTCGGCGAGGACGATCTCGGACGGCAGATGGTTCTCCGCGCCGGTGGCGACGTGGACGATCTGGACCGGATCGGCAGCGGCGTCCGCGGCGAGGCGGAGCGACCAGCCGCGGCCTTGCGCGTGGCGACCTAGGGGGTGGTCGCTTGCGGTGAGATCGGCGAGGGTTACGGGGCCGAGATCGCTGCGTGCCTCATCAAGGACGCCGTCGACGAACAGCAGGCGTGCGCCTGGGAGGTCAAGGAAGTCGACATGCGGCGCAGCGACTGGCGCAAGCGCGGCGGCGGCGGACAGCGCGCCGAGATCGGCCCAGCGCCACGCCTCGGCGCGGGTGGAGGGGAGATCGAGGAGGGTCATCTCCCTTCTCCCCTTGTGGGAGCAGGTGGCGCGGAGCGCCGGATGAGGGGTGCGAGCCGGAGGCTCGCGCGGTCGCTGCGCGACCGCCCCCTCACCCTCCCATCGCTGACGCGACGGGCCCCTTCTCCCACAAGAGGAGAGGGGCTACATACCCCGCTCACGCCGCCGTCACCTGGCCGTAGCCTTCACGCTCCAGCTCATGCGCCAGTTCCGCCCCGCCCGTTCGCGTGATACGGCCGTCGGCGAGGACGTGGACGAAATCGGGCTCCACATAATCGAGCAGCCGCTGGTAGTGCGTGATCAGCAGCACCGCCTTGTCGGCACGCCGCATGATCCGGTTGATGCCGTCGCCGACGATGCGCAGCGCGTCGATGTCGAGGCCGCTGTCGGTCTCGTCGAGGATCGCGAACCTGGGATCGATGACGCCCATCTGGACCATCTCGTTGCGCTTCTTCTCGCCGCCCGAGAAGCCGACGTTGACCGGGCGCTTGAGCATCTCGGCATCCATGTCGAGCTTGCGGGCCTCCTCGCGAGCGAGCTTGAGGAACTCGGCGCCCGAGAGCGGCTTTTCGTCGCGATGCCCGCGCTGGGCGTTGAGCGCCTCGCGCAGGAACTGGACGTTGGAGACGCCCGGGATTTCGACCGGGTATTGGAAGCCGAGGAACACCCCCGCAGCGGCGCGTTCGTTGGGGGCAAGTTCGAGCAGGTCCTGGCCGTCGAACGTCACCGATCCCGCGGTGACCTCATAGCCGGGTCGCCCGCCGAGCACATAGCCAAGCGTCGACTTGCCCGCGCCGTTGGGCCCCATGATCGCATGGATCTCTCCCACGTTTACGGTGAGGGTCAGGCCCTTGAGGATCGGCTTACCGTCTATCTCGGCGTGGAGGTTCTGGATAATCAGCATTAGTTATGTCCACGCATTTCTGGCCACCACTCGTCCCGGATACATTCGTCCACAGGAAATGGCGACAATTCCGGAAGGTGTTCTGGCATGCAAAGTTCGACCAGCTTATCGTCGCTGAAGTGACGCAGAGCATCCGTATAGCCTTCTTTAATCGCCTCGCTCAGCCGCGGCTTCAATGAGGGACTCTCACGGAGCAGCCTTGCTACTCGCGGGCGATGTCCCCGCACAGAAGACTTCCAGACATTCTCGCAGTCGAGGTGAGTCGAATAATGAAGTTTCAACAGATGAATCGCGATCTCCTCCAGCCGGCTAACGAGCTGGTGATAGTTGCTGCGACCCAAGCTATCGATCTCCTCCGCGATGTTTTCGATGTCGACGTCCAGGTTAGTGCGCTCGGCCATCAGTGCCCGCAGCTTAGCCGCTTGTTCCTGCGTCCAGCCGTAGAAATCGGTTTCGTATCGCGTCGCCATTAGCGCCTCCGTTCCGCCTTGCCGCGCTTCGACTTGCCCGCGCCGTTCGACCCCATGATTGCGTGCATTTCGCCCGCGTTCACCGTCAGGATCAGGCCTTTGAGCATCGGCTTGCCGTCGATCTCGGCGTATAAGCTTTCGTTTTGCAGCGTCACTTGGCTACTTCAGCCTTAATTTCCATCCAGTCCAAAGGCTGCAGGCGATCACCGGCGTCTTTCACATGATGAAGAATGTGGGTAACTCGGAAGATAGCTTCACGACCAAGTGCGCCTATAGTGAAACATTCACCCACGCGTGGCACGACCTCAAACTCATACCGGCCCTCCACGACCGGCTCGGATTCACCATTTTCAACTAGTATGAATATCCGGTGCACTATCCCACACTCCCCTCAAGGCTGATCCCCAGCAACTTCTGCGCCTCGACCGCGAACTCCATCGGGAGCTGTTGCAGCACCTCGCGGGCGAAGCCGTTGACGATCAGGGCTACCGCGGCTTCCGAGTCCAGCCCGCGGGACATCGCGTAGAACATCTGGTCTTCGCTGATCTTGGAGGTGGTCGCTTCGTGCTCGATCTGCGCGGAGGGGTTGCGGACCTCGATGTAGGGGATGGTGTGGGCGCCGCACTGGTCGCCGAGCAGGAGCGAATCGCATTGGGTGAAGTTGCGCACGCCCTCCGCGGTCGGGGCGACGCGCACCAGGCCGCGGTAAGTGTTGTCCGAGCGGCCGGCCGAGATGCCCTTCGACACGATCGTCGAGCGTGTGTTCTTGCCCAAGTGGATCATCTTGGTGCCGGTGTCGGCCTGCTGGCGGTTGTTGGTGACCGCGACCGAGTAGAATTCGCCGACGCTGCCGTCACCCGCCAGCACGCAGGACGGGTATTTCCAGGTGATCGCGCTGCCGGTCTCGACCTGGGTCCACGACACCTTGCTGTTCCGCCCCTGGCACAAAGCGCGCTTGGTGACGAAATTGTAGATGCCGCCGAGGCCGTTCTCGTCGCCGGGATACCAGTTCTGGACGGTGCTGTACTTGATCTCGGCGTCGTCCATCGCGACCAGTTCGACGACTGCGGCGTGGAGCTGGTTCTCGTCGCGCATCGGGGCGGTGCAGCCCTCCAGGTACGACACATAACTGCCCTTGTCGACGACGATCAGCGTGCGTTCGAACTGGCCGGTGTTCTCGGCGTTGATGCGGAAATAGGTCGACAATTCCATCGGGCAGCGCACGCCTTCGGGGATGTAGACGAAGGTGCCGTCGCTGAAGACCGCGCTGTTGAGCGTCGCGAAGTAATTGTCGCGCTGCGGCACGACCTTGCCGAGCCATTTGCGGACGAGGTCGGGATATTCCTTGATCGCCTCGCTGATCGAGCGGAAGATGACGCCCGCGGCCTCCAGCTCCTTGCGGAAGGTGGTCGCGACCGACACACTGTCGAACACCGCATCCACCGCAACGCGGCGCTGCGGCGTGGTCCCATCGTCGACGTTGGCCAGCATCTTCTGCTCGCCGATCGGGATACCGAGCTTTTCGTAGACGCGCAGGATCTCGGGATCGACCTCATCCAACGAGCCTAGCTTGGGCTTCGCCTTGGGCTCGGCGTAATAATAAGCGTTCTGATAGTCGATCGGCGGCACGTTCAGCTTGGCCCAGTCCGGCGCCTCCATCGTCTGCCACAGCGCGAACGCCTTCAGCCGCCAGTCGAGCATCCACTGGGGCTCGCCCTTCTTGGCGCTGATGTAGCGGACGGTGTCCTCGCTCAGCCCCTTGGGCGCGAATTCCTGCTCGATGTCCGAGCTGAAACCCCACTCGTAGGTCTTGGCGACCGCGGCATAGGCTTCGGCGTTCTTGGTGGCCATTATGCGAGTACCTCTGCACGCGTCGTGGCGCGCGGTGCCGGATTCAAAACCGGAGTGGTGGTGGCGAGGCGCGCGAGGCTGACCCCGGCGAGCGCGCCGCGGACGGCTTCGTTGACGATGCCCCAATGCGGCTTGACCGCGCAGTGGCCGTCGAGCGCGCAATCGTGGCGGGTGTCGTCGACACAGGTGGTGAGCGCGATCCTGCCCTCGACCGCCTCGATCACGTCCGCCAGGCTGATAGCGGAAGGAGAACGGGCGAGGCGGAAGCCGCCGCCGGTGCCGCGGGCGCTTTCGAGCAGACCGGCGGCGGCGAGGCGGCTGACCAGCTTCTGCGCGGTGGGCAGTGGCACGCCGGTTTCCTCCGACAGCTGGGTCGCGTTAAGGCGCGCCGCAAATCCTTGCTGCGACGTCGGGCAAAGCCCCGCCTGGGTACCGTGACGCGCGGCGGCGGTCATCATCACGACGGCATAATCGGCCAGGCTGGACAGGCGCATCTGCGAACGATTCTCAAATCGGACCGCTTTGGTCCGATTGGCAGATGGTGCGCTACGCGTCTCTCGTCAAGCGGTTAGGTATCGCTGATGATCGGCGCCACCTGACCTTCGAGAGCCCGGCGTTGCGCGATCGTCAGCTTGGCGAGCACCCCCGGATCGCGCATCCGGCGCGGGGTGAGGCCGGTGAACTGCTTGATCTCGCGAATCATGTGACTCTGGTCGTAGAAGCCGTCGTGCGGATCGTGCCCGTCGGCCAACGCGACCGCGGCGCGCAGGGCGCGGTATTTGCGCGCGAGCAGCTTGGGCGGGGCGCCGTACAGCGCGTTGCAGCGGCGTTCGACCTGGCGGCGCGACAGACCGGTGGCGGCGGCTAGCGCATCGATCTCGGGCGACGGTCCGTCGACCAGCCAGGCATCGACCGCGCGGACGAAGCGCAGCGTCGCCGCGTGGCCCGCACCGATCAGCGCGGCCAGCCGGGGCTCGGCGACCGCCGCCATCTCCTCGGCCGTGGTGCAGGCGTCGAGCGCAACCGCGATGTCGGCCGCGACCAGCCCCAGACGGTCGGCTGCGTCGACGATCCGATTCAGCGCGGAGGCCGCATCGATGCCGGTCAGCGCCTCCCACCCCGCCGGGGTCAGCCCCATGCCGAATACGCGCAGCGGCCCGTCGGCGCGGGTGCGGACCGCGCTGCTGGTCGCGCCGACGAAATGGTTCGGCGTCGCCGACACGCAGCGGCCGTCGGCAAAGCGATAGTCCGACGTGCCGCCCGACAGGCGGAACCGGAGCTGCGCATGATCGGCGCGTTCGACATCGTCGAATTCGGGAATGTCGGCGCGAAAGAGATAGAACAGGGTGACGTACGGTGCGAGCGCGGCGCTTGGCACCACATAGTCCAGCGATACGTCGGTCATCGCGTCGCACCCCCATGCGTCGACGACACGACTATCATGGTGCACCCGCGAAGCACAGGCGTGCCCGCGTGCAAGGTACGTAAACGACACCGAAAGGCGGGGCCGGCCGATCGCTCGTCCAGCCCCGAGTTGAGCGGTCATCCCTCAAAGAGACATCCGCCCTGGGTCGCGGGGCTGTTCAACCACGTCCCGGCTACGCGCGTATTGCATGGATACGACGTCTTTGACGCGGACGCTGCGGGATGCGAAGGCGGCACCGATGGCTAACCTCTTGTCTTCGCTTGTTCGTGCGCCGCTGTTCGCGGTGGATGCGGAGCGTGCGCATACGCTGACGATTTCGGCGTTGGCGGCGTGGGGGCGGGTTGGCACGCCGCTGGCGCGCGATGCGGCGGTGTCACCGCGGCTGCGAGCCCGAGTCGCGGGGATCGACTTCGCCAATCCGGTCGGGCTGGCGGCGGGGGTCGACAAGGATGGGCGGGCGATTGCAGGCTTGTTCGGGCTCGGCTTCGGCGCGGTCGAGATCGGGACGCTCACCCCCCTGCCCCAGCCCGGCAACCCGCGCCCGCGGCTGTTCCGGCTGGTCGCGGACCGGGCGGTGGTGAACCGGATGGGGTTCAACAACGGCGGGGTCGCGGCGGCGCTGGCGCGGGTAGCGGCACTGGGAGCGCGGCCCGGGGTGCTCGGTATCAACGTCGGGGCGAACAAGGACTCGGTCGACCGGGTGGCCGATTACGTCGCCGGGGTGACCGCGGCGGCGGCGCTCGCGGACTATTTGACGATCAACATCAGCTCGCCCAACACCCCCGGCGTGCGCGACCTCCAGCACGGCGCGGCGCTCGCCGAGCTGCTCGCCGCGTGCATGGCGGCGCGCGGGACGACGCCGTTGTTCCTGAAGGTCGCGCCCGACCTCGACGCGGCGGCAGTGGACGATGTCGCGCGCGCAGCGATCGAGGCGCGGGTCGATGCGCTGATCGTCGGCAACACGACCGTAACGCGCGACGGGCTGCGCTCGGCGAATGCCGCGGAAAGCGGCGGACTGTCAGGGGCGCCGCTTGCCGGTCTGGCGCGCGCGCGGCTGGCGGATTTCCGGCAAGCGACGGGCGGCGCGATGCCGCTGATCGCGGTGGGCGGCATCGCGAGCGGAGCGGAGGCGTATGCGCGATTCCGTGCGGGGGCGAGCCTGGTGCAGCTCTACACCGGGCTGGTCTACGAAGGACCGGGACTGCCGGCGCGAATGCTGCGGGACCTCGACGCGCTGCTGGCGCGCGACGGTTTCGAATGCGTGGGGGACGCGGTCGGCGCTTGATTCCTGGTTCACGCGAAAGACGTTTGTTCGCGCGGAGAAGACGATGACGAACGATGCCTGCGGCGCTTGGATACCCGGAGCCCGTCAGTGCTTTCCCGACATCGCGAGCGGCTGACAGGACGACCGTCGTCCCAGGCACAACACCGCCGCGTCTCCGCGCCTCCGCGTGAACCCTCTTCTTCGCGGCTTCGCGCCTTCGCGTGAACACCTTTCCGGACCGGCCGACCGGTGCAGACGCTTGCACGCATCACGTCAGCCGTTACGGTTGGTACGACATGATCCGGTTGCTGCTCGCGCTTGCTGCGCTCACCCTTCCCGTCACCGTCTCGGCCCGGACCAAGGGGCCGTCGCCCCGGCCTGCGAAGGCTCAGGGCGTGGTCAGCGCCGCCGACCGCCGCGCCGCCGCCGCCGGGGTCGAGATGCTGCGCGCCGGCGGCAGCGCGACCGACGCGGCGATCGCGACGATGCTGGCGCTGAACGTCGTCGAGCCGCAGAGCTCGGGTATTGGCGGCGGCAGCTTTTGGGTGAACCACGCTAGCGGGGGCAAGCTGACGACGATCGACGCGCGTGAGGCGGCGCCCGCGGCGGCGGACGCGCACTGGTTCTACGCCGCCGACGGCACGCCGCTACGTCACTCGGACGCGGTGCCGGGCGGGCGCAGTGTCGGCGTGCCGGGGGCGCTGCGCGGGATGGCGCTGGCGCACCGGCAGTCGGGCAGGCTGCCCTGGGCGCGGCTGTTCGTGCCCGCGATCCGGCTGGCGCGCGACGGCTTCCAGCTGACCCCGCGGCTGATCGACGGGATGGCCGCTTACGGCAGGCACGTCACACCCGAGACACGGGCGCTCTACAGCGACGCGCAGGGCAATCTGCTGAGCGTCGGCGCAACCGTGCGCAATCCCGCTCAAGCGGCGCTATTGGAGCGGATCGCCGCCCAGGGGCCCGACAGCTTCTACGTCGGCCCGCAGGCGGCGAAGATCGTCGCGGCGGTCAACGGCGCCGCGCGCAACCCGTCGCGGATGACGACCGGGGACCTGGCGAGCTACGACGCCAAGCCGCGCCCGCCGGTGTGCCTGATGTACCGGGTGTACCGAGTCTGCGGGATGGGGCCGCCGTCGTCGGGTGGGATCACCGTGCTGATGATCCTCAAGCAGCTCGAACGGTTCGACATGGCCAAGCTGGGCAAGGATTCGCCGGTCGCCTGGCACCTGTTCGCCGAATCCTCGCGCCTCGCCTATGCCGATCGCGACCTGTACGTCGGCGATCCCGATTACGTGCGCGTGCCGGTGAGCGGTTTGTTGGACGAACGCTATCTGGCCTCGCGATCTGCAACGATTTCACCGGGTGCGACGCTGGCGAGCGTCGACGCGGGCATGCCGCCGGGCGCGCCGCAGCGGATGCGCGCGAAGGCGAGCGAAACGCCCGGCACCACCGATCTCGTCGCGGTCGATGCCAAGGGCAACGTCGTCGAGGTGACGACAACGGTCGAGGGCTATTTCGGATCGGGGTTGAGCGTCGACGGGACGGTGCTCAACAACGAACTGACCGACTTCGACATCGTCCCCGAGAAGGACGGTGCGCTGGTCGCCAATCGGGTCGAGGGGGGCAAGCGGCCGCGCAGCTCGATGGCGCCGACGATCGTCTACGGTCCCGATGGCACCGTCCGCATCGCGCTCGGCGCCGCGGGAGGCCCGACGATCATCGCGCAGATCGCCAAGGCGCTGATCGGGGTGCTCGACTGGAAGCTGAGCGCGCAGGACGCGATCGGCATGGGACTGATCTTCGCTCCCGGTCCGGTCATCGCCGAACAGGGGACGCAGGCCGAGACGATGGCGCCGGCGCTGCGCGCACTCGGGCAGCAGGTGCAGATCGCGCCGCTGGGGCTGAAGGCCAATGCGATCGAGCGGGTCGGCGGACGCTGGGTGGGCGCGGCCGATCCGCGCAGCGAAGGGGTGTCGATCGCCCAGGACGGTACGGTTACCGAACCGCCACGCGCGACGCTGCAGCGCGCGCCGGAGTAAGCCATGGCCCGCAGGCTCGAACATTTCCCCAACCTGATCGCGATGTTCTTCGCGCGCGCCGCCGAAAATCGCGCTGCGCCGTTCCTCTGGCGCAAGCAGGCGGGCGCTTGGGTGCCGACCAGTTGGGCCGACGCGGCGCGGCAGGTGGCGAGCCTGGCCGCGGGGCTGCGCGCGATCGGGCTGAACCCCGGCGACCGGGTGATGCTGGTCGCCGAGAACCGCCCCGAATGGTGCATCAGCGACCTCGCGATCGTGGCCGCAGGCTGCATCACCGTGCCGACCTACACGACCAACACCGAGCGCGACCATGCGCACATCATCGAGACTTCGGGCGCGCGCGCGGTGATCGTGTCGACGCAGAAGCTCGCCAACGCGCTGATGCCCGCGGTGCTGAAGTCGATCCATGCCCAGCACGTGATCGGCATCGACCCGGTGCGGCTGGGCCAGTCGGGCGTCGAATGCCACGACTGGCGCACGCTGATCGCGCGGCACCCTGCCGAACCGAAGGACGTCGCCGCCGATTTCTCGCGCGAAGACCTGGCGTGCATCATCTACACCAGCGGCACCGGCGGTTCCCCGCGCGGCGTAATGCAGCACCACGGCGCGATCCTGCACAATTGCGCCGGCTGCACCGCGGTGATCTCGGAGGATTTCGGCTGGGGCGACGACGTGCTGCTGTCGTTCCTGCCGCTCAGCCACGCCTACGAGCACACCGGGGGGCAGTTCTTCGCGATCGCGCTGGGTGCTCAGATCTATTACGCCGAGAGTCTCGACAAGCTGGCCGCGAATATCGAGGAGGTACGCCCGACCGTGATGTTCGTCGTGCCGCGGCTGTTCGAGGTGCTGCGGACGCGGATCACCAAGGCGATCCAGAAGCAGGGCGGCGCCTCGGCCTGGCTGCTCGCGCGTGCACTCGAGATCGGCGCGCGTCAGTACGAAGGGCGGCTGCGGCTGATCGACCGGCCGACGCAATTGCTGGTGAACCGGGTATTCAAGCCGAAGATCGCGAAGAAGTTCGGCGGGCGGATGAAGGCGATGGTGTCGGGCGGCGCGCCGCTGAACGCCGAGGTCGGGCTGTTCTTCCATTCGCTGGGCCTGAACTTCCTGCAGGGCTATGGCCAGACCGAGGCGGCGCCGGTGATCTCGTGCAACCGCCCGGCGGCGGGCATCCGGATGGATTCGGTCGGGCCGCCGCTGATCGACACCGAAGTGCGGATCGCCGAGGACGGCGAAATCCTGGTCCGCGGCGAGCTGGTGATGCACGGCTATTGGCGCAACGAGGCGGAGACGGCGAAGGTCTTGCAAAACGGATGGCTCCATACGGGCGACATCGGCGAGATCGATGATCGCGGCCGGATCAGGATCACCGATCGCAAGAAGGACCTGATCATCAACGACAAGGGCGACAATGTCGCGCCGCAGAAGGTCGAGGGGATGCTGACCCTCCAGCCCGAGATCGTCCAGGCGATGATCGCGGGCGACCGGCGTCCGCACATGGTCGCGCTGATCGTCCCCGACCCCGATTGGACGCAGGAATGGTGCGCGGCGAACGGGACGTCGTGCAAGTTCGAACGATTGGCGCAAAACAGCGCCTATCGCACCGCGCTAGGTCACGCGATCGAACGGGTAAACAAGGACCTCTCCGCAACCGAACGCATCCGCCGCTTCATGCTCGCCGACGCGCCCTTCGGAATCGAGAACGAGCAGTTGACGCCGAGTTTAAAGATCCGGCGGCATGTCATCCGGCAGGTGTACGGCGAGCGGCTGGACGCTCTGTACGGGAGTTAAAGCGGTCCGTGCAGCGTGAAGATCGCCGCGACGATCGCGGCCGAGATCCGGCGCGAATAAGATATGGTCTCGCCGCGGGACTGCAATTGAGGTGGAGGATGTTGAGCGTCATCGTGACTCCTTATTCATTCGACACAGCGTCATTGCGCGTGGCGTCTGCACGGCGCTTACAGACCGCGGGTGACCGCCTCAGGTTCGGGTAGGCCGATGTTCGGGATCGCGTCGGGCACGAAGTCGCCCTGCCGCATCGCGGGGCTGAGCGCCTCGAAGCTCCTGCCACCGCGATGGGCTTCGAGCACCTTTTGCGGATCGAAGAAGGTGCCGATCGGATTGCCGCGGAAGTCCTCGGACGTGCGCATCCACTCGGTCGACTTGGCCCAATCGCCAAAAGCGTCGGATTGCAGCTCCACGTAATTGCCTTCGGGATCGCGGTAGTAGATCGAGATCGTCAGGCCGTGATGCAGCGAAAAGGCCGGCATGATCCCCTCCTCGTC
Organism: Sphingomonas sp.; assembly: GCF_964263785.1. Lineage (GTDB taxonomy): Bacteria > Pseudomonadota > Alphaproteobacteria > Sphingomonadales > Sphingomonadaceae > Sphingomonas. Next base: position 39,868 of record NZ_CAXVWL010000104.1, on the reverse strand, counting down.
CCGCATCCGCTCGTAGGACGCCATCAGGTCGTCGAAGCTGTCGTACTCGAACGCCGTATGATGGAGACCGTTGTGGCGCACCTTCTCCGGGTCGTCGCTGAGTTCGGGCACCATCAGAAAAGCAATGCGGTGATTGGCGGCGTCGTTGGTGGTCCAGGCGTTGTTCGCGTCTTGAAAGGTGACCGTCACCCCGATCACCTTCTTGTACCAGTCGATCATCTCCTGCAGCCGGCTGGTCTTGAACGTGGCATGGTGGAACACGGGTTTGATGGTTGGCACCGTCTCGGTCCTTTGATGGTGGCGGAGGCTCAGGCTACCAACGTCAGGGCGGCGAGCCGGGTCCGGTTCTCCCGCCTGAACTTCTGACCAGATGGGGTCAGAAGGTCGCGCCCGGCCACTCGAGGATCGCGGTGCGGATCGCGGGGATGCCGCGCGCGGCGGCGAGAAAGCGCGCGACGTGCGGCAGCCGACCTTCCCAGAAGTGCGCGGCACCGACATTCTCCATGCGAAGCAGCTCGATCCCCCAGAACAGGTCCGCCATCGTTTCGCGGTCGCCGAAGAGCCAGGCGGTGCCCGCCGCGGACAGCCTGCCCTCCAGCGCGACCAATGCGATCTCGGCGTTGGCATAAGCGGCACTCATGGCTTCGGGCGAGAACAGCGCCTGGGCCGCAGACAGCTCCTTCGCGCGCTTGGCCGTGTAGGCCGCGACAAGCGCCGGATCGTCGCTGTGCTCCTGGAGGTAGCGGTCGCACCACGCGACCTTGCGTTGCGAGAAGGCGCCACCGACGTCCTTGCTGCTGGCCGCGGATTCGCTGCCCTTGACGGTCCGGCCCATCAGCATCTGGTAGTTCGGCAGCTCGTCGACGATCTGGAGCTCGGCATCGATCGCCGTTGCGAGCGTATCGGGGCGCAGCCGGTCCTCGGGCGCGACCTGGTCGTCGAGGTACAGGCAGATGCGCTTGGAATCGACGACGACGTCTCCCGCCTGCCAATCGATCAGCGTGGGCACGACCGCCCCGTCGCACCCGCCGGCACTCGCCGAGGTGCTGCCGCTATGATGCGAGACGAGCGCGCCGCCGAACCGCTCGCAGCCCAGCATTCGCAGGCGGACGTAACCGGGCAGGTACGTCTGCCCGGTGAACATGTCGAGGGTATGCTCGACATATGCCAGCCCGTGATGAGCGAGCACGGTGCGCACCTTCTGCGAACAGATCGAGGTGGCGGCATGGAAAAGTTCGAAGCGGGGCTGCTCGCGGGTGGCGACGCCCTGCGTCTCGCCTGTCTTCAGCGCCTCGCGTGCGGCGGCCGCTGTTGCGGCAAGGGTCTGGTCCATGATGCTCTCCAAGCGATTAGGTGTTTGGTCCCGGTGATTGGTGGTGCGGGTTGATGGTGAAGCGGTGGGGCTGGTCGGCCTATGCCTTGCAGATGAACTCGTAAGACGTGAAGCCCGCAATGTCCTCACCCGCTGGGCGTAGTTGTAGGCGGCGATGGGTCGAGCTGCCGCTGCTCACCGATTCAATAGAGCCGCTGGCGCTGCCTGCAAATCCTGCCGCACCGATCGCGATCGTCCGGCGCAAGGGTATGCCGCTCACTCCGGTCGCCGAATACCTTTGCGACATGATGCGGCAGGTGGCCGTGCAGCACGCGCGCGCATATGGCGACGCTGTGGCACCCCGCTGAGCCGTCCTGCCTCCGTCCATGCATCGACGATCGCCTGACCCGGCGTCAGACGCTCTTGCGCCGCCTTGGCCAACGTGCTACCTCCACTGAGTTGCAATTACAAATGATGCAATTTCGTTGGGGGAGGATGAGGGATGCGCACCACGTTGCTGCTGTCGACGGCTGTCGTCGCATTGATATCGGCCTTTGCCGGAGCGCAGGTCCAGGAGACCGTCGACCCGACACCATCGGAGTCGGTCAGCGCCGCCGCGGCGCCCGACCGGAACGGCCTGGGCGACATCATCGTCACCGCCCAGCGCCAGTCAGAGAACTCGCAGCGCGCCGCCGTGCCGCTGAGCGTGATCGAGGGCGGGGCATTGCTGGCTTCGGGCATCACCCAGGTCGATCGGCTGAACAGCCTCGCGCCCGCGCTGTCGATCGTGCCGACCAACACAGGCAACGCCGCCTTCATCCGCGGCGTCGGCAATTTCACCCTTGCGCCGAACAGCGATCCGGCGATCGCGTTCAACTATGACGGCGTCTATGTCGGCCGCCCGACGTCGACGACCGGCGTGTTCTACGACCTGGAGCGGGTCGAGATCCTGAAGGGTCCGCAGGGCATCCTCTACGGCCGCAACGCGACCGGTGGCGCGATCAATGTCCTGCCCGCGCAGCCGCGGATCGGCGAGTTCTCGGGCAACGGATCGCTCACCTACGGCAATTACGATACGTTGAATGCCGAAGGCGCGATCAACCTGCCCGTCGGCGATCGCGGCGCGATCCGCCTGTCGGCATCGCGGGCAAGCCACGATGGTTATCTATCGGACGGCACGTCCGACGAGAAGACCTGGGCGGCGCGCGCGCAGATGGAGGCCGAATTGACCCCGGACCTGAGCGTCCGCGTCGCCGGCGATTACGCCCACAACGGCGGATTCGGCGCGGGCATCGACTATGTCGGCTCCTTCGCGGGCACCACCCTCACGCCGTCGAACATACCGATCGGCACCGGCATCAACGCACCCGCGAGCCAGGCCTTCCGCACGGCCCGGGTGTTCGCGCCGATCGGCAATCGCCTGACCGCGCTCGGGCGGCCCTTTCAGGACAACACGTTCCTGGCTTCAATGCCCAAATCGATTGGAACACCGGCGCCGGTACCCTGACCGTCATTCCGGCGTGACGCTATGCCAAGCTGAACTTCCTCGCCAACGCCGGCGGCAGCCCCTATTACAACCGGGAACAGACACCCAGTCCAGCGTCGAGGTCCGCTTCGCCGGAACTCGGATCGGTCCGTCCGATTATCAGATCGGCGGCTATCATTTCGACGAGTTCCTCGACGTCACCACGCAGCTGACGTCGGGCAGCACCGCCAATTATCAGCGACCGAAGTACAACACAAAGTCCTACGCCGGTTTCGGGCGGCTGACGCTCAACGTCTCCAACCGGCTGCGCCTGGTCGGCGGTTTGCGCTACACCGAGGACAAAAAGCGGTTCAGCACCACCCAGCTTACCGCGGTCATCTCGTGCACCCGTCCACTCGGACCAGGGCTGGGGAATTGTCCGAATGTGCCGGTCGTGCCGCTGTTCAACGATCCCTCGCAGCTCGGCTCCCCGTTCCCTGCTGCTGGCGGCGCGCCGATCATGGTCTTCGTGGGCGGCGTGCCGACGGGCGCGCTCAGCATCCGCCGGGACATTATCGTCAACGACCGCCGGCTCTCGAACGACAAGATCACCTATCGCGGCGCGGTCGAGTTCGATGTCGCCCCGCGCTCGCTACTCTACGCCAGCATCGAGAGCGGCTATCGCTGGGGCGGCTTCTCGGTAGCGACAGGGTTCGAGACCTACCAGCCCGAGACGATCACCGCTTATACGGTCGGCATGAAGAACCGTTTCTTTGGCAATCGGTTGCAAGCCAATGTCGAGGGCTTCATCTGGAAGTATCGGAACCAGCAAGTCAGCCGCGTTGCGCCGGACCTCGCCACCCCGCCGAATAACGCGAATTACGTCCAGAATATCGGCTCGTCGACGATCCAGGGCTTCGAGATCGACGGCAAGTTGCTGATCATGCCGACCACCTTGGTCGGCGCCAACCTGCAGTACCTGGACACCGAGCAGAAGGACTATGCCTTCGCCGCCGCGATCAATCCCCCGCCTATCACCGGCTGCCCGGTGACGCCCGCGACGGCCACGCAGGTCCGGATCGATTGCAGCGGATACCCGTCGTACAACTCGCCGAAATGGACCCTCAATCTCTCGGGCCAGCAGACGATCAAACTCGACGGGTTCCAGGTCGTGCTAAGCGCCGACACCCAGCACCGTAGCAGTCGGTACATCGGCTTTGCCTATCTGCCGCAGCAGCTGATCGGCTCGACCTGGACGTCGAACGCGCAGATCCAGTTGGGGCCGGACAGCGAGCGCTGGTCGGTCGCGGCCTATGTCCGCAACATCGAGAACGACCGCATTCCGATCTATTCGATTGTCGGCTCGGGCAACTTCCTGACCTATGGCGCGACCGCGCCGCGGACGTATGGGCTCCGGCTATCGGCGAAGTACTGAACGCGGGGGCGGCGCCATACTGCGAGTTGTGAAGTCGCGCTCGTAGTGAGCGAAGCAGCCTATTGCCGATCGCGGCAATCCGTTGCGGTCGTTCTCGCCCATCACGGGATCGATGCAACGCGACCGAGGCGACGGCTCAGTTCGAACGAGGATCGCATGGGCCGAGCCCGAGCGTCCTCCGTTCTGGCCTCACAACAAGTGCTCGATCCGGATCGGCAGCTCGCGAATGCGCCTGCCTGTGGCGTGGAACACCGCGTTGGCGATCGCCGCAGCGGCGCCGACCATTGCGACTTCGCCCAGCCCCTTGACCCCGACGCTATTGGCGAGCGGGTCGGGCTGGTTGATGAAGTCGACCTCGATGTCGCCAATGTCGGCGTTCACCGGCACGACATAATCGGCGAGATCGTCATTGAGCACGCCGCCGTAACGCGGATCGACCTCTCCCGCCTCGCGCAGCGCCGCGCCGAAGGCCCCGACGACGCCGCCCTGCACCTGGCTCCTCGCGGTACGCGGGCTGACGACGCGACCGCAGTCGGCGATGCTCACCACGCGCGGCATGCGGATCCGGCGCGTCGTGGGTTCGATCCGCACCTCGACGAAGTGCGCGATGTAGCTGAACGTGGCAAAGCCGGGATAGCGCGGGCCCCAGATGGCATATTGCCCGGCCTTGAGAGCCTCAAGCGCCTCGGGCTTCTGCCCCGGGCCGAGCTGCGAGACTTCGATCTCCAGGAAAGGCCGGCGGACCACGGCGAGCTGCCGGTGGAGCGTGCCCGCGATCTTGCGGGTGCCGAGCAGTTCGGCAACCGCCGCGCGCATCTTCGTTACCGCCGCGGCGGCGACGGGGACGCTGCTGAAGGTGCCCCACGACCCGGCGGTCAAATGCTGCGGCGCCGCCGACGTGTCGCCGATGCGGATGTCGAGCTTGTTCGGATCGGCGCCCAGCTCGTCGATCAGCACGGCCGCAATCGCGGTGCGAATGCCCTGCCCCATCTCGTGGCCGGAGGTCGCGAAGCGCGTGCTACCGTCCGCGCCAATGCGCAGCGTCGCAATAGCCGGCGTCACCACCGCCGGGTAGATGCCCGAGGCCACGCCCCAGCCGACCTGCGTTCCGTCCGGCGCCGTCATCGAGCCCGGCGCTGCCGAGCGCTTTTCCCAGCCGAAGCGGCGGGCGCCCTCGGTAAGACATTCCTTGAGCCAGCGGGAGGACAGCGGCTGCCCCGACTCCGGATCGACCCGGGTATCGTTGGTGATGCGGAACGCAACCGGATCCTGCCCCATCTTGAAGGCGAGTTCGTCGATCGCGCTCTCGAAGGCAAAGCAGGAGGGGTGCTCGGCCGGCGCGCGCATGTAGCCGGGCGCCTGGGTGTCGATCGCGATGTTGGCGTCCGAACCGCCGTAATTCGGGATGGCGTAGAGCCCGCGCGGTTTCTGATGGTAGTCGGGTCGGAAGAAGCCGGCGCGCGCTTGCTGCTGCTCGGTGTCGTAGCGTGCCGCGACCAGCTTGCTGCCCGCATCCGCGCCGAGGCGCACGTGATGCCGGCTGTTCGGCCGGAAGGTAGCGATGTGGAACACCTGGCCGCGCGGCACCACGAGCTTGACCGGTCGGCCGATCAGGATGGCAGCGCGTGCGACGATCGCCGTCTGGCGCTGGACGCCGCCCTTTTGGCCGAACGCGCCGCCCACGGAAGGGCTCTTCACCTCGACGACCGCCGGATCGAGGCCAAGCGTCTTCGCCACGACGACCTTGACGGTGCCCGACACCTGCGAGCCCTCGTGGATCGTGAGCCGACCATTCGCCCAGATGGCCGTGGTGGAGATCATCTCCATCGGGTTGTGGTGCTGCTTCGGGCTCTCGTAGGCGGCATCGACCGTCGCCGCGGCGCCGGCAAGGGCCTGAGCCGGATCGCCTGTCACCTTGTCCTTGCCGAGCTGCTTCTGGCCACCGGGCGAATCGATCGTCGCGGCGAAACTCTGAGTAGCGAAAACAGGTTTGACCGCCTCCGCCCCCTGGATCGCCGCCTCCAGCGTCTCGGCGACGACCAGCGCCACCGGCTGGCCGCAATAGGCGATGGCTCTCTCGATCGTCGGTACCGGGTTTGTGGCGGCGGCGCGCGCCGACGCGGCCGGTCCAGCGGGAGGCAGCGGCGGGAAATCGTCGGCCGTCAGCACTCGCACGACGCCCGGCACGCGCATCGCCGGCGCGGTGTCGAGTGTGGTGATCGTGCCTTTGGCCGCGGTCGACGGCACCAGCATCGCGTAAAGCAGACCCGGCACCTGGACATCAGCCGCGTAGACGTTGGCGCCGCGCACCTTGTCGCGCGCGTCGATGCGGGCGCGGTCAGGGAAAGCTGTGTTCGTCACGCGCGATTCCTTGCCGAAGCGATGAGTAGCGCGTCCGCCACCGTGCGGGCGCCGAGCTCGACCTTGAAGCCGTTGGACTTGCCGGGGCTCGCCCCCTTGAGCGCGATGCGCCCGGCAGCGAGCGCGGTTTCGGGGGTCAGCGCCTGGCCGATCACTGCCTGCTCCGCCTCGTGCGCGCGCCACGGCTTGGTCGCCATCCCGCCCAGCGCGATACGGGCGATCGTTACCCGCTCGCCCGCCATCTCCAGCGCGACGGCGGCCGAGGCGAGCGCGAAGGCATAGGATTCGCGGTCGCGAATCTTGTGATAGGTCGACCGCCGCCCCGCCGGCGTCTTCGGCACCGTGATCGCAGTGATCATCTCGCCGGGTGCGAGCGTGAACTCCAAATGCGGGGTGTCGCCCGGCAGCCGGTACAATTCCGCAATCGGCAGGGTACGCGTTCCCGCCGGTCCCAGCACCTCGATCGTTGCATCCATCGCGGTGAGTGCGACCGGCCAGTCGCCCGGCGACACGGCGGTGCACGACGCGCTGGTGCCGAGCACCGCCTGGCCGCGGTCTAGCCCGCCGATCGCTGCGCAGCCGCTGCCGGGCGCGCGCTTGTTGCAGGGGTAGACGCCGACGGTCGACGTGCTGCCCGCGCCGTTGCGGAAGTACATGCACCGCGTGCGCTGGAGCAGGTTGCCGCCGACCGTCGCCATGTTTCGCAGCTGCTGCGATGCCGCCTTGGTCAGCGCCTCGGCGAGGACGGGGTAGTCGCGCAAGACTACGGGATCGGCCGCGACCGCGCTCATCGGCGCCAGCGCCCCGAAGCGCAGCCGGTCGCCGCCGGTCTCGATCACGTCGAGCCCGCGGATGGCGGTGACATCGATCAGATGGCCGGGCTGCTCGATGCGCAGCTTCATCAGGTCGTAGAGGGTGGTGCCCCCGGCGATAAAGCGGGCGCCCGATCCGGCCGCCGCAAAGGCGCCGACCGCATCGGCCGCGCTGGCAGGGCGGACGTAGCTGAACGGCTGCATCAACCGCGTCCCATCTTGGCGGCGGCGTCTTCGATCGCTGCGACGATGCCGGGGTAGGCGCCGCAGCGGCAGATGTTACCACTCATATATTCGCGGATGGTCGCGCGATCGGTCGCGTGCCCCTCGGCGACGCAGGCGACCGCCGCCATGATCTGGCCGGGCGTGCAATAGCCGCATTGCAGCGCGTCGTGGTCGATGAAGGCCTGCTGCATCGGGTGAAGCGTATTGCCCCTCGACAGGCCCTCGATCGTGCGCACCTGCTTGCCATCGGTCTTGGCTGCCAGTGTCAGGCAGGAGACCACGCGATGGCCGTCGACGTGCACGGTGCACGCGCCGCATTGGCCATGGTCGCAGCCCTTCTTGGCGCCGGTCAGGCCCAGGCGTTCGCGGAGCAGGTCGAGCAGCGAGGTGCGCGGATCGATCTCGACCGTCATGCGCCGGCCGTTGATCGCAGGGCGAATGGTGAGCGTCTGGGCAGGCTTTACCCGTAACGGCCCGACCTGCGCGGCAGCTTCCTGCGCGGGAACCGAGACGGCGACGGCCGCGCCTGCCGCGAGGCCGATCGCCGTCCGTCGCGATAGGGCAAAGGCCGCTGCGTCCTCGTGAGTATCCTTGTGTTCGCTCATGTTCGCATCCTGAACCGCTCCTGCCGGGATACCTAGAATTCGATTTCGTCCAGCTGAACCGCCAGCGTTATCACACCTTAGGCTCCGGTGATCGACTTCCATCTTTTCGTCAGGCGTTCCGCCGTGCGCCAGGCGAGTGCCTGGATCGTGAGCGTTGGATTGCGCGAGCCGCTGGTCCCCGTCACCCCTCCGCCGAGGATCGCCAGGTTCTCGACTTCGTGGCTGAAGCCCCAGCGGTCGACCACGTTGGTGGCGGGATTGTCCCCCATCCGCGTGCCACCATAGGCATGCGTAGACGGTCCCATCGTGCCGACCGGATTGCGGTCGGTCGCGATCGCCCCGCCGGCCTTGAACCACGCGACAGCCTTGTCCTGGGTGTAGGCAGCGATCTTCTTTTCATTGTCCTTGTAGTCGGCGGTGATCCTGACGACCGGCACACCGAAGGGGTCGGTTACGGTCGGATCGAGATCGAGGTAATTGTCCTCATATGGCAGCGTGGTCTTTTGGATATAGATGCGGCTCCAGCGGTCGGCGTTCTCGGCGACGAAGGCTTTCCACGCCGATCCCCAAAGCGGCGCCTTGCCGAAGGTCGGCATGTTCGCGGCCGCGATCGGCCGCTTGTCCGACCCGATCGCCAGCGTGCCGCCGCCGATGAAGTCTAACCCCGCATGGTCGAAATTATCGTCGGCGTAATCGTCGAGGAAGGTCGCCTGCGCGGGCGTGCCGTACCAGGTGTTGATGTCGTGCGGGAACAAACCGACCACCGGCGCCCAGCTGTTGTGACTGAAATAGTGGCGGCCGACCTGCCCTGCGTTGTTCGCCAGCCCCTTCGGGAACTGCTTCGATTTCGACAGCAGCAGCAGCCGCACATTTTCGTAGACGTGCGCCGACAGCATCACCGCCTTCGCCGGCTGGAAAAGCACCTCGCCGTTGCGGACGTAGGTGACGCCAGTCATCCGCCCCGTCTGCAGATCGGCGACGAGCTCGGTAACGCGCGCCAGGTCGACCACCTTCAGCCGCCCGGTATCGACCGCCTTCGGGATGGTGTTGAACAAGGTCGAGTTCTTGGCCTGCACCGGGCATCCGCCCTGGTTGCAGAAGCCGTGGTACATGCATGCCGGCTTGCCGTTGTAGACCACCGAATTGATCGCCGCGGGCGCCGCATAGGGGTGCCAGCCCAGCCCCTTGGCGGCCCCCGCCATGGCGTCGAGATACTCCGTACTGCGCAGCGGCGGCATCGGGTATTCGCGGCGGCGCGGGCCTTCGAAGACGTTGCCCGCGGGATCGATCTTGCCGCGGACGTTCCCGGCCTTGCCGGACACTCCGATCTCATACTCGACGGCGTCGTAATAGGGCTCGAGTTCCTCGAGCCCAAACGGCCAGTCCTCGACGGTGGAGCCCGCGGGCAAGCGGTGGGCGCCATAACGGCGGGTGGTTTCGCTCACCACCTTGAAGTCCCAAGGGCTCAGCCGCCAGCTCGATGCGTAATAATGGAGCGAGGTGCCGCCGACCGCGTTCATCATCGGCGCCAGCGGCATGCGTGGCGAGTAAGGAGATTCGGAGCTTCGACGATGTGTCGGCACCTCGTTGTTGGCCTTCTGCACCGCTTGCGGCCAACCGCGGACGTTGTTGCGCAGCTCGTCCGGCGGGAAGTCGCGGGGGCTGAGCCAGCTGCCCGCCTCCAGCGCGACGATGTCGAGGCCGGCGCGCGCGAGCGGTAGCGCGGCGATGCCGCCGACCGCGCCAAGTCCGACGATCACCACGTCGACACTCTTGAGCGTCGTGACCATCAACCGCGACCGAACAGGCTGGGGCTGTAGGCGGACTCGCGCAGCGGTTTCGGCTTGACGAAGCGCTGGTCTTCCGCCTGCACCATCATCCGCAAGCCCGGATAGCCGACGAGATCCCAACCGACGAACCTTGCATTGCCGCCGTAATAGGGATCGCAGAACGTCCCCTCGATCGTGTGCGCGCGCACCAACCCGAAGAAGGCGGTCGCGCTCGCCACCTTACCCGCCTCCAGTTCATGCAGCATCGCGTCCTGATCTGCAGGGTCCAGTTCGCTGAACGGCTTGCTTTTAGCGCCGCGGGCATGCGCGTCGAGCGCCGACAAGCCGACTGTATAGGCCGCGCGCTGACCCGCCATCGGACCTGCAAGAGCGCGGTCGATGTAATAAGCGGCGCGCGCGTCCTTCGCTCCGCGCCCGCGCTCGTCGGTGGGGATCAAGCGAGCGCATAGGGCTTCCAGCGCTTCCATTTCGCCGACGGTCAGCGTTTCAAGCGCCAGCAACTCGGCGGCGGGCTCCCCCGTCGCGGCGGGCGCGTGCTCCGCATGGTCCGCCGCGGACGCGGGTGCCTGCTCCGCCGCGCTTGCGGCCGAGGCTAGCCCGACCGGGAGCACGGCACCTGCGGCGAGCATCTCGCGACGCGAGAGCCCGACTTTCCGATCCGTTTCCCGTTCAGCCATGCCGCTCCCCTGCCCTATTTCTTTGCGGTCGCGGGCTTGGCCGCCGCCGAGACATAGGCCCAGAGCTCTTCCGCCTGAGCCGGGGTCACCGCGCCCTTCCAGGCCGGCATCGCGCCCTTGCCGTTCAGCACGGAGCGGATGAAGCGATCATGCTGGTCGGCCGGGAACTTGCGCAGGTCAATGGCGAAGCTCTGCGGCTTGGTCATGTTCTGGCCGTGGCACGCGGCGCAATACTGCCCATACACCTTGGCACCACGCGCGGCGGGTGCGTCCGCCGCAAGGCCCGAAACCGCGAAGCCCGCAATGGCGAGACCGGAACCCACCAAGCCGCCTAGCATCTTGCCCGCCGCGCGGTTCAGCGCGGCGCCGCAGAGCGCAGCACCGATCCGTCCGCCTTGACCGCGCTGACGAATGAGCCGCCGTCCGAGCCGTCCCGCAGCGGATGGACCGTCGCTTTCATGCGTTCGCCGATGACGATGGATTTCCGGGTCCAGCCCGCGCGCGACATCACGTTGAGGCTGCTGAGTTCGATCGCATAGTCGATGGGTTTGCCGTCCCGCATGGTCGTGAGGATGATCTGCCCGTGCGGATTGGCCCAGCGAAACGATCTAACCGTACCATCGAAGGTCACGTCCTTGGCGTTGTCGTACATGGCGAACGAATGATGCGCGAGGGCGGGTACGGCCGGCACGGTCGCTAGCATCGCGGCCGTGAGCATGGCTTTCATCTTGCTGTTGGTGTTGAACATGGGCTTTTCCTTTCACGCCGGCGTTCCAGCCGACCGCAGCGGGAGAATGGACGTCTACTCGATTTCGCAGACGTATTCCTTGAGCTCCCAGGTCGGTTGTAGCTTGTAGAGACGCTTGATCTGCCAAGGCTTGGTAAAGGCCTTCGGATCCTCGATGGTCATCTCGTCTTCCAGCGTGTCGCCGACCCGGCGGATGCGCTCAACGATGTGGAGGGCGTCGCTGTGCGGCGCAAAGGAATAGTCGAACAAGAGGTCCTCGCGGATGCCTACCGTATCGACGACGAGCGTGTCGCCTTCCCAGTGACCGATCGACTCTCCGCTGTACGTCGGGTCCAGCTCGTCCGCGGCCGTATGCTTGCGTCCGTCGGTGTTGATGATGCGTCGCTGCTGGTCCACCTCGAACAACAGGATAACGCGCTTGGACTGGACGACGATGTCGATCGGATAGCCGATCACCATCATCCTGGGCATGCCCTGGGGCAGGCAGCGGGCGCTACCATCCTTGAGCTTCACGCCTGCGCGAAGATCGGCCGTGGTCTTGTCGTAGCGGGCCTGCCAGTCCGGCTTGTACGGCGGGAACACGGCGAGTTCCGGCATCGAGCGGCCCTTGTTGCCGGGCATGCCGCGCGCGAGCGGATCGAGGATTGCGCCGCCCTGCGGCTCCCAAACGCCCTGCAGCGCCAAGTGCCCGGCCGGAATCGGCGTGTCCGCCGCCATCGCGGGTTTCGACTGCGTCACCCCGGGCTGGGTAGCGAGCAGCCCGCCGGCAACCGCCAGCGTCAGGCCGCTCATCAACCGAAAGCGCTTTCTGCTCATCGTTGGGTCCTCACCTCTCACGCGCTAAGCCGCCATCACCGCCGGCGCGATCTGCTCCGGCGTCACGCCCAGGTTCAGCTTGAATAGCGCGTCTGCGTTGGTCCGGCCGATCTTGCGCCGGTCCGCCTCGCTGATCGACGCATGGTCGAACCAGATCGCCGCATGATCGATGTTCTCGAACGGCCAGTCGGCCGAGAACAGGATGCGGTCCGATCCGATCTCCAGCATCGTGTCGACCAGCGACTGGGTGCGGAAATTGCCCGACGTCGTGATAAAAAAGTTGTTGTGGAAAAAGTGGGCGATCGGCTGCTTCGCAGGATAGCTCGGCGGCACCATGTCCTTGGTCCAACCGTTACGGTTGTCCACCCGCCACATGGAGATCGGCAGGCCCTCGCCCATGTGACCGATGATGATCGTCAAGCGGGGATGATCATCGAACAGGCCCGATCCCATCAGACGGAGGGCGTGCACCGCCGTCTCCTGTCCGAAGGCCCAGGTCGGTCCTAACAGCCAGGGATGTCCGGCATAGATCTGCGCATGCTGCGGCAGCGGGTTGCGTGGGTGCAGATAGAAAGGAACCTGGAGCCGCTCGAGCTCCGCCCAGAACGGCCTGAACATCGGCAGGTCGTAATAGAGCATGTCCGGCCCGTCGCTCGTTTCCGAGAAGCCGTTGGCGAGCGCGCCCCGAAAGCCGAGCTCGTCCACGCAGCGGACGAGCTCGCGCGTCGCCGCGTCGGGATCCTGCAACGGCAGCGCGGCGAATCCCTGAAATCGGTCGGGGCGCCTCGCCACCTGCTCGGCCAGATAGTCGTTCGCGCGGCCGGCGAGGTCCACCGCGGTGGCCCGGTCGCGTATACCCTGGATCGCGGGTGCGTTGAGCGAGAGCAGCATCATCTCGATGCCATGGGCGTCCATCTCGCGTAGCCGCCGATCATGGATGTCGAGCAGGCGAGCGCTCAGCTCTCTCCAGGACTCGTCGGGGAGCACGCCGGCGGAATCCGCCAGCGTCTCAGGAATCGCGAAATGCTCCTCGAGAGCGATTTTACCCTGCACACCGCTCTCCATCCGACTTAGGGGTCCGGCGCGACGCGCGCCGGCAAGGTCGCGAGTTCATTCGGACGACCTCAGCTGATCGAGCCGCGCGCCCAGCGTGCGGCCATTGGGGAACACCACCGCAAGAAGGCTTCCGCCCTGCTCGCCGTTCTTCAGCGGAGAGTAATAGACGGTGACCTTGTCACCCTCCTTCAGCGCGTTCTTGTCCCAGCCCTGACGGCGCAGCAGGCCGGTGGAGCCGCCCTCGATCGAGTATTTGCCGGCGCCCTTCTTGCCCGGGGGCACGATGACGAACAGCCAGATGTGCGGGTTGGTCCACTCCCATTTTGCGACAACCGCGTCCTTGAGCTGGATCTCCTTGGTCCGATCGAACATCGCGAAGCTATGGTGCGCCTGCGTTGTGCCGGACGTGGCCAGCGAGGCGGCCACGATCGACAGCGCCAGAAATCTCTTCATGGTCTTGGCTCCCGGGGTCATTGCACGAAGAGTTCGGGGTGAAACCCCGTCTTGGGCGTGCATGTCAGGTCCTGTAATTCCCAGCGCGGATCGGTAACGGCCTTGTAGGTGACCGACGTGCGCATCGGCTTGCTCAGCGCCAGCGAGTCCCTGACGTTCACGTCCACTTGCAGCGTCGTATCGCCGATGCGGCGATAGCGCTCCTGGATGACCACCCTGTCGCTGTGCGGCACGCCGGTCGCGTCGATCGGCTCGTCCTTCACGCCAATCGTATCCACGATCAGCGTCGCGCCCTCGTAATGCCCGACCGAGTTACCCGAAAAGAACTGCTCCAGATTGTCCTGGGTCGGCAGCGCCCGACCATCGAGCCAGACGCGTCGCGGCGGTCCGTACTCGCGGGTCATGGCGACGCGGCCGGGGGTCTGAACGATAAGTAGCGGCCCCTTCATGCCGGTGATGAACCGCGGCACGCCCGCCGGCACGCAGGCGACGACCGGATCGTCGGTCCGCGTACCGGCCTTCGCCTCCGCGACCCGCTGCTTCCAGGTCGTCGCAAACCTGCCCTTGAGCGGCGGCGGCCAAGAGGTCCACCCTTCCTTGCTGCTCCCGGCTACCTCGGCTGTGTCGGCCCGCGTCCACACGCCGCTGAGGTTCGGGGCCGAGGGGTCGCCGTACCAGCTCAGCCGCTCCGGCGGCAGGACAGCGGGCGGGGTTTGCGCCAGGATCGCGCTGCCGGGCATGATCGCGAGCAGTGCTATCGCGGCCTGGATGGCGTGCCTAGAAATGCTTGAATCCGCTCTCATCATTCTCGTCCGGAAGGTTGCGGTTGTTCTCGAAGCAGGATGCGTCGTCGATCATGTCCATGCGCGGCTCGGTCAGCAGCTCGTAGATGATCGTGGTCGACAGCGGCTCCCTGAATGCCTCGGCGTCGTAGAGCGTCATACGCGCGTGGAGGTGTGTCGCATCGACCCGCTGGACCTGCCATTTCAGGTGCAGGCCCGAACCGTGTGGGTGATAGGCGGCGTCGATCGCGGTGCTGGCGATGATCCCCACCGTGTCGACGTAGAGCGTGTCGCCGATCCAATAGCCGATCGAATGTCCATCATAGGTCGGCTTCAGGTCCGCCGGGTGCCCGCGCCCGTCGGTGTAGACCACCATCGGCCGATTCCCGCCCCAGAAGCTCACTTGCCCCGGCGTTTGGATCACCTCGATGGGAAAGCCGGGGTTGACCGTGATCTTCCACGGCATCCCGCTCGGCAGGCAGCGCACGCCCGCGTCGCCGATCACTCGGCCCGACTTCGCCGCCTCGGCGCGCGCCTCGACCTTCTTCTGATACTCCGGCGTCAGCGGAAGTGGCCACGGGTACCACCGCGTATACTTGCGATCCGGGATGGGTGTCTGGGCGCGCTGGCCCGGCGCGGTCGTGAAGGTTCCGGACCAGAGCCCAGAAATGTCCGGCGCGCTCGTGTTGCCCTTGAGTTGATAACGGGAGGCCGCAGACGGGCCGTCCGCGAACGCCGCATCGGCACCTGCGACTGCCCAGAGGGACACTGCGATCAGCCCCGCTGCACGGCGGCGGCGCAAATTCGAGACACGCCTCCTCGCTATCCTCGTCTCTCCCTCCGGCAGCGCGCAACTACGTCGCTGCGTTCGAGAGCGTCATTCAGAACTTCCACCTTGCCAGCCGTTGGTGATTTCGCCCAATAACTATTGGTCATGCACTCGCTCGAGACATCTCTGGGTTTCCTGCTGAACCGCGCCGGTGTCGCAGTGGGCAACGCCTTCTCGCAGGAATTGAAGATGTCCGGCATGACGCTGGCCATGTGGCGCGTGCTGGCGGCGCTGCACGACACCGGCCACCAGAGCCTCGGCGGCCTGGCGGAGTTCATCAGCGTTGAAATCTCGACGCTCTCGCGCCAAGTCGCCACGCTCTCCGGAAGGGGCCTGATCGTCAACCAACCGTCGGGCAAGAACTGGCGCTCGGTGGATCTCAGCCTGACGCCAGCCGGTCAGGCCGTCGTCCAGCGCCTGTTACCATCCGTCGAGCGTCATGAGCGCGCTGCGCTCGATGGGATCGATCGCGACGATATCGATGTACTCAAGCGGTTGCTGGAGAAGGTGTATCGCAATTTGCGCGCGCTCGACGTTATTGCTCCGGTCCTACAGGACAACGAGCCTGCATGATCACCCGCTGTTCTGAACAGTAGGGGGTAGCACTGGCATCCGAGCATCGCGTCGAGTTCCGCGACTCGCGCTCCGCCACCAGCAATCCCGTTTGAACTACCTTCTGAAGCCGGTCGCTCTATTTGCGGAGTGCTGACGCCCATGGGAGAACCGGCCTGCCGATCATCGCTGCAATCCGCGATCGGTTAGGAGCGCCGCAGACATATCGGTGATGGTGCGTTGGCTTCCTTACCGGCGACGCGTTCCGCTATGACGCTGAGCCCGTCGCGTACCGCTGCCCGGCCGACAAGCCGCTCACCTGTCGCGGCACCGCGCGCTCAGCCGAACATGCCGTCACCGCCCGTCCCTTCACACCGACATGGGCGGTTCGAGCGTCCCGAGCCATGCCACCAGCGCCAGGATCGCGACGATGCACGCCGTCTCGACCGCGAGGCTTCGCCGCAGCGCACCGAGCGCGCCGCGATGATCGGCCGCGGCGATCGACGCCTCGAAACGCGGCGTCAGCCTAAACCGGTTGAGCGCGGCCAGACCCAGCATGGCGGCGAACAGCGCCAGCTTGGCGAGCAGGAGCTTACCGTAGAGCGTCATTCCGAGCGCCGCGACGTTGCCAGGGCCGACCAGCAACCAGGCATTGATGAGGCCGGTGATGACGAGGATGGTAACGATGATGGTCCCGACCATGCCGAACCCGTGGATCGCGCGATGCGTGAGCGCGAGATGGGCGGCATCGGCTCGCCGCAACGGCCGGGCCGCCAGCAAGATGAGTCCAAGCAGCGCCCCTACCCATGCCCCTGCAGCGAGCAGATGAAGAATATCCGCAATGCGGTGCACCCAGCCGATCGCGCCTTCGTCCATCGCGCCGTGCCCGGTCCAGGCGAGCGTCGCGAGCGCGATCCCCGAGGCGAGCGCAACCAGGCCGAGGCGTGAAGCACGGCCAGCCGCGACCAGCACGACGATCAGCGCCCACATACGCGCTTCCCATGCCGCGCCCGTCGCCGACCCGGAAAGCAGCATCCCGATCGCGTCGCGGTCGATCGGCCACGGCGGCCTGCCCGCCATCGAGGCCGCCAGCAGCGGGAGGGCGACGGCCGATAGCAGCAGGCCCACCACGGCGCTCCCGATTAGCCAAAGCTTGAGCGCGAGCGCGTCGCGGCGCTCGCCGGCCCGCAACCCGTAGATGCTGAATGCCGACAGGCCGAACGACCCGCCCAGCGCCCCGTAGAGGGCGAAGCGGACCGCGATCATCGGCCAGTCGGCATCCACGTTACTTCACCGCGAAGGCATAATTTCCGACGGCCCGGTGCGTATCGACCGAAACGACGTGCCAGGCGACGCTGTAGCGCCCCGCGCCGAGCGGTGACTTAGGCGCGACAACGAGCGTGCGACCGTCCGCGCCGACCGTCGCGGTGCCCGCGACCTTCATCGGCGCATGGGACTTGCCGCCATGCGCCGTTATCATCAGGTCCGCGCCCGAGAACTTCGGCATCAGCTTTTCGCTGAATTGCAGCTCGATCCGGCCGGGCGCGGTGACCGTCGCATTCGGTGCCGGTGTCGCGGACACGAGCTTGGGATGGGCATCGGCTCCGCTGGCGAGGCCGACGAGCGCAAGGGCAGCGGGGATAACGAAGCGCATGGCAGTTACTCCTTGGTGTTCTTACCCGTTCTACGCGGCCCAGGCGTTCATCCCTGACCCGCGGCCATATGAGGGATGATGGGCAGCACTACGTAATAAATGATAGAGGGGGACGGGCGTGGACAGCATGGACGACCCGGACGGAGCATTGCAAGGCTGGCGGGCGCATCCGCTCGGGCCGCGCTGGACGGACTGCAAGCACGAGTGCTCGCGCGGCGTCGCGCGGTCAACGGTGGCAAGGACCGGCTTCGGGACGCGCGTCGCGACGACGATGGCGGCGCTGGCGATCGGGGCGGTAGGCGGAGGAATGTTACAGAAGGCGACGCTGGCGCAGATCTTGGCCATGCGTCAACTCTTGCGGTCCAACCAGACCGCTGCATTCGATCAGGCAGTGGTAAAGGCGCTCACCGACGATCAGCAGTGAGCCTCGACGCGCTCGACGGGACGCTGCCGTGGGAGCCGGACGACCCCGCGCCCGTCGGGCCCGCCCATATGTCGCCGACCGAACCGCAAGCCGCGTTCACCTGCAAACACGGTCCGGGTCGCTTCGCCTAGGCCGTCGACGCGTTGCTCGATCTCGACACCGACTGCATCTTGACGTGGAAGCGACGCGCGCGCGCTTTTCGGCCGAGGTCGCGAGGCTGCGTAGCGTCATCTGCTCTATCGCGCGCTGCTGGCCGTGACGGCGGGGCTGCTCAGTCCAGCTGCTGCAACCCGGTTTGCCGTTCGCGCCCGGCGATCCGGAATCGTCGCGCCGTCGCCTCGGTGAACGGCTTGGCGAAGACCGTCGAAACAGTGCGGAACTCGGCCACCGCCTCGGTGGGCGTGAGCGTCAGCAGCGTGTACCCCTTGCGGTCCTGATCGCAGAAGCGGACTTCCTGCGGGTTCGCTGCTGCGATCAGGTCGCCGATGCCGGGCAGCAGCGAGCCGTAGGAGGTGCTGGTGATCGCGGTGCAGCCGAACTCCGCTGCGACCAGCCGGCCCGCGTCGTCGTGCAGGTCGTTCGCCCAGCCGGCGTGGCTGTCGCCGGAAAGCACGATCGGCCGTGACCCGGCGCGACGGAAGGCGGCGTAGAGCCGCTCGCGCGCCGCCGGATAGCCGTCCCAGCTGTCGAGATTGAATGGCAGGCCGGCGCGATAGGAGGCGATTGTCGCGGGCAGTCGCGTGCGCCACTGTGTCGGTAGCTTGGCCATTGTTTCGGCGAAGCGCGCGGGCCCGAGCTGGCGTTCGATGTCGGGGCCGGCGACCTTGGCCATGATCACCTGGTTGCCCAGCACCTGCCACGGCTTGCCTGCCGCGACCGATGCCGCCAGCGTCCGCTCCAGCCATGCCTGCTGCTTCGGCCCCAGCAACTCGCGCTGCGATTCTGCGCGTTCGGCGATCATCGCGGCATATTCGTCCGGCGCCATGTCGGCGCCCTTGGGCGCGACCTGTCGGCTACGCGCGAGCAATCGTGTCTCGACCATCGCCAGCGTCGCCAGCTCGCCGAACTCGAACGCGCGGTTTATCGCGGCCCAGGGCTGACCGGGCCTGGGGTCGCGGATCGGCATCCATTCGAAATAGGCTTGCATGGCTGCTGCCTTGCGTTTGCGCCAGTCGCCTTCGGTTGCGGGTTGGTGGTTCTCGGCGCCGTCCATCCAGTCGTCGTTGGCGATCTCGTGATCGTCCCATACGCAGATGAACGCCGCACGGGCGTGCGCGGCCTGCATGTCGGGATCGCGCTTCACCTGCGCGTGGCGTTGGCGGTAGTCGGCGAGGCTGACGATCTCGTGCCGCGGCTCGACATTGCGTCCGGTGCGGCGCGCGATCTCGCCGCCGTAGCCGTCCTCGCCATATTCGTAGATGTAGTCGCCGAGGTGGAGCACCGCGTCGAGGCGATCGAGCCGCGCGATCGCTTCATAGGCGTTGAAGAAGCCGGCATAGACCTGGCAGGAGACCACCGCGAACACGATGTCGGTGGCGACCCCACGCGGCAGGGTGCGGAAGCGGCCCGCGGGCGAGCGCCCGCCTGTTCCCGTGACGAACCAGTAATGATAGTCGCGTCCCGGCTTCAGTCCGCTCGCCTCGACCTTGACGATATGGTCCCGTGCGGCGCGCGCGACGGCGCGGCCCGAGCGGATGGATGCGCCGTCCGCGCGCTCGGCGACATGCCAGGTCAGCGCCACGTCGCCCCCGCCCGCGACGGTGGCGCGGGTCCACAGCACCGCGCCATCGACCGCAGGATCGCCGCTGGCGACGCCGTGATCGAAGCGGACGGAGGCAGATACGGCCGCAGGGACGGCGACGGGAACGGCCGCGACCGCGCCCGAGCCGAGAAGCGCCAGTGTGTCGCGGCGGGTGATCGTCATGGCGGTCGGTCCTGTCGATGGTCTCGCCTTCGCTAGTCGCCGCCGGAGACAATTTGGCGGCACCGGTGTGACTGACGTGTGACGATTTCGTCATAGTCCTTTCATCGTCGCGCCACGGACCTGTCACGCGCGCCGCCTACTGCCGCGTTCAACGATCTCGGGGGTTCTTCCATGACGACTTTCTTCGCGCGGGCAGTGCTCGCGGTGCTCGCCTGCACCTGCTCGACCACGGCCCTGGCGCAGTCCACCGCACAGCCCGATACCGCGACGAACGACGAGGTGGTCGTCACCGCGCAGAAGCGCGAGCAGCGGATCGAGGACGTGCCGGTCACCGTCACCGCGCTCACCGGCGCACGGCTCGCGGACATCGGCGTGTCCGAACTCGACGAGGTCGCCGCATTCGTCCCCGGCCTGCAGGTGCAGGAGCAGAGCGCCAACAATCCCGGCTTCGTGATCCGCGGCATCACGTCCGACAACGGATCGGCGCAGCAGGGCGCGCGCGTCACGCTCTACTATAACGGGGTCGACATCAGCCGGTCGCGCGGCGCGTGGCAGGACCTGTACGACCTGGAGCGGATCGAGGTGGTCAAGGGGCCGCAGGCGACGCTGTTCGGCACCGCCGCCGCGGTGGGCGCGATCAGCCTGATCTCCGCGCGGCCCCGGCCAAACCTGTCCGCCGCGATCGACGGCTCCTACGGCAACTTCGATCGCACGCAGGTGTCGGGATTCGTCAACGCGGGCAACGACGTGCTCGCCGGCCGCATCGCCTTCGCCTACAAATACCGCAAGGGCTATGTGCGCAACATCGCCGGCGACCCGAACGTCCCCAACCAGAACCAGGGGGGCGTCGACCAGGACGATCTGAACGGACAGGACCAGCGCGGCATCCGTGGCTCGCTGCGCTTCCGGCCGGACGACCGGATCACCGCCGATCTCGTCCTCACCTACGACGGCCAGCGCAATCCCGGCACCGCGTTCAAGAGCCGCGCGCACGCGCCCACTGGCGGGCAGACCGGCGACTATGGCTATGCCGAACTGTCCGGCTCGCCCAACAGCCTGGCCGTGCTCGGCGCGCGCAAGCTCGGGCTCGACCGCAACGTCTATGACGCGAACCTGACCGCCACGGTCGATCTGTCGCCGGGCATCACGTTCACTACCGTCAACGGCTATCGCCGCTTCGACGCGCTGGAGATCTTCGATGCCGACGGTGGCCCCGCCGCCTATCTCGAATTCGCCGAGGATGCCGAAGGCGACCAGTGGAGCCACGAGGGCCGCTTCGCCTTCGACGGCCCCGCCTACCGTGCCTCGTTCGGTTGGAACGCCTTCTTCGAAAACGGCTTCCAACGGGTGCCTTTCGCCACCGAGGAAGGGACCTATCTCGCCTGCTCGGTCGCGGGCGCCTACGCGCAGGTTCGTGCCGGCCTGAACGCCGCCGGCATCCCGACCGGTCCGGCCTGCGTTGCGCCGAACGGCACGATCCCCGCGCTGCGCGCCAGCGCGGTGCTGAGCGGCGGCCGCTTGGCGTCGGTCCCCTACCAGTCGGTGTTCACCAACTTCGGCAACAACGACACCTATTCGGTGTTCGCCGATGGAACGTGGATCCCGACGCCGCGGCTCGAACTGACCGCAGGCGCACGCATCCTGATCGAGGATCGACAGTCGGGCTACAGCTCGGTCCAGCCCAATTCGGTGCTGCTCGCGGGGCTCGGCGTGCAGACCAGCCTGCTCGGCACCGCCAGCACCAACGGCAACCGCTTCGTTGCGAAGCGCAGCTTCACCGCGGTGTTGCCGCGCTTCAACGCGCTGTTCCGGCTTGGCGACGGGCTGAACCTCTATGCCACGATCAGCAAGGGCCGCCGCTCGCCGGTGGTCCAGCTCGCCGCCGCGCGCACCGCCTTCGGCGTCCGCCCGAACCTGCAGGTCGTGCCGGAGGAGAACGTCTGGAACTACGAGGGCGGCATCAAGGGACGCGTCGGTCCGTTCACCGGCGCCGCCTCGGTTTTCTATCAGACCTATGACGGGTTCCAGGTCACCGTGACCGAGAATGGCGTCGCGACCACCCGCAGCGCGGGATCGGCCAAGAACGTGGGCGTCGAGCTGGAGGGCGACCTGCGTCTCGCCGAATACCTATCGCTGTTCGGCACCTTCGGCTACATCGATGGCGGGATCGGCAAGGACGCGTCGAACGGCGTGTTCGCGGGCAACCGCTTCCGCCTCCAGCCCGAGACCACCGCGTCCGGCGGGGCGATGCTCCGCCTGCCGGTCGGCAGCGCGACGCTCTATGCGACACCCAGCGTAACCTACCGCTCCAAGGTGTTCTTCGAGCTGCCGAACAACCCGGCGATCAGCACGCCGGGCTACACGCTGGTCAATTTGCGCGCAGGGATCGAGCTCTTCGGCGGGCGCTATCGCATCGGCGGCTTCGCGCGCAACCTCACGAACAAGCGCTACCTGATCGACGCGGGCAACACCGGCGGGGGCTTCGGCATCCCGACCTACATCGCGGGCGAGCCGCGCTTCTACGGCGTCGAGCTCGGCGCCAAATTCTGACCATCGAACATATTCCGGGGGAACGCACATGACCACCGACCTGACCTATACCGACGGCGATATCGACACGAACAGGACCGGTGCGAGCCCGCACCTCAACGAGCTTATCGAGGCGCGCTACTCGCGCCGCCAGACGCTGATGGGCGGGCTGTCGGCGGCGACCGCGGCGGTGTTCGGCGGCATGCTGCTCGCCGGCTGCGACGACGACGACGGCGCGAGCCCGCTCACCGTGACGACGAGCACCGGCGGCAGCTCGGCCGCGGGGCGTGTCGCAACGCTTACCGCGACCGCGATCGGCCAGGTCGACAGCGTCCAGTGGACGCAAACCGGCGGTCCCAGCGTCACGCTGATGAACGCCACCGCACCCACCGCGAGCTTCGTCGTGCCCGGCGCGGCGGTGGGCACGACGCTGGCCTTCAGCTTCAGCGCGACGGGGGGGAGCCAGACGGCCACCGCGACCGCAACGGTCACCGTTGGCGCCACCGCGCTGGGCTTCGCCGCGACCGCCAAGAGTCTCGCCGACACGGTCGCCGTGCCGCCAGGCTATTCGGTCACCGTGCTCTACCGGCTGGGCGACCCGATCGCGAGCGGCGTCGCCGCCTTCGCCAACAACGGCACCGACACGAACTTCGCGCAGCGTGCGGGCGACCACCACGACGGCATGACCTATTTCGGCCTGTCCACCGCGGGCGCGCCCGACACGATCGGCAACACGCGCGGGCTGCTGGTCCTCAACCACGAGAACATCACGCAAGCCTATCTCCATCCCAACGGGCCGACCTCCACTGGCGGCGTGCGGCCCGAGGCGGAAGCGATCAAGGAGATGGAGGCGCATGGCGTGTCGGTGATCGAGGTGACGCGCGCGACCGCGTGGAGCTATGTGCCGACCTCCACATTCAACCGCCGCATCACGCCCATCACGCCGATGACCTTTAGCGGCCCGGTCGCGGGCAACGCGCAGCTCCGCACCGTCTACTCGCCGACGGGCACTGCGGGGCGCGGCACGATCAACAATTGCGCCAACGGCACCATGCCGTGGAACACCTATCTCACCAACGAGGAGAATTGGGTCGGCTACTTCCGTCGCAACGCCGGAGACGCGGCCGTGCGCACCGCCGCGGGGCTGGCCAAGCAGAACATCTCGCTGACCCGCTACGGACGCAGCGAGGGAGGCGCCGGCAATTACGGCTGGACCACGGTGGTGCCGAGCACCCCCGGCGACACGCGCTTCGCCAAGTGGAACATCACGGCGAGCACCACGCTTGCGGCGGACGGCACCGCCGACTTCCGCAACGAGATCTTCCAATACGGCTGGGTGGTCGAGATCGACCCGTTCGACCCCGCCTCCACCCCGCGCAAGCGCACCGCGCTCGGCCGCATGAACCACGAGGGCTGCCAGATCGGCCGCACGATCGCGGGCGTGCGGCCCGCCTTCTACATGGGCGACGACGCGCAGAACGAATATATCTACAAGTTCGTGTCGACACAGCCCTGGGTCGCGTCCGATGCCGCCCGCACCGATCGCCTGGCGGTCGGCGACAAGTATCTCGACGCCGGTACGCTCTACGTGGCGCGGCTCAATGCCGATGGTTCGGGTCAGTGGCTGCCCCTCGTCTTCGGCCAGAACGGCCTGACAAGCGCCAACGCGACCTACCCCTTCGCCGACCAGGCCGACGTGCTGATCAACGCCCGCCTCGCCGCCGACGCGCTCGGCGCCACGCGGATGGACCGGCCGGAATGGACCGCGGTCAACCCCGCGACCGGCGAGATGTATTGCACGTTGACCAACAATTCGTCGCGCACACCCGCCACCACGGACCCAGCCAACCCGCGCGCCTATACCGATCCGAAACTGCCGCAGGGCGACGTCGTCAACGCCGATCCGCCGACCACCGCTCAAGCGACACGCGGCAACGCCAACGGCCATGTCATCCGCCTGCGCGAGAGCGGCGACACGTCGGAAGCGACCGCCTTCACCTGGGACATCTACGCTTTCGGTTCGGGCGCGAACCTCGATCCGACCAACATCAACCTGTCGGGGCTGGACGCGACCAACGACTTCTCGTCACCCGACGGCCTGTGGTTCGGCCTGCCGAGCAACGCGTCGGGCACGATTGCCCCGGTCATGTGGATCGAGACCGACGACGGCGCCTATACCGACGTCACCAACTGCATGCTGCTCGCCTGCATCCCCGGCACCGTAGGCGACGGCAGCACGCGGGTGGTCAACAACACCCTGACCACCGCCGCCAACGTAACCACCACGAGTACGGTGACGACGCGCATCGGCAAGGCGCCGGGAGGGACGCTTCGCCGCTTCCTGGTGGGTCCGAAGGAGTGCGAGATCACCGGCATCCACTCGACGCCCGATGGCCGCTCGCTGTTCGTCAACATCCAGCACCCCGGCGAGAACGGCGGACCAACCAACATCACCAGCAGCTGGCCGGCGAACCAGGGCAGCGCGACCATCACGGGCGTGCGGCCGCGATCGGCGACGATCGTCATCACCAAGGACGACGGCGGCGTCGTGGGGCTGTAAGGCGGTCGTCCCATGGCGAGGTGACGGACGTGGCCGACGGCAATGCGCAGGAAGTCGAACTGAAGCTGGAGGCGGCAGCCGCGGATCTGGAGTCGATCGTCCAGGCGCTGAAAGATGCCGGTTTCACGCTGAAGAAGCAGGACCAGCAGGCGATTTATTTCGACACGCCGGGCGCGGACCTGCGCGCCGCGGGCGTGTCGCTGCGCATCCGCACGGTGCGGGGCAAGCGGATACAGACCGTGAAGGCGCAAGGGTCCGCCGCAGCCGGCCTGTTCGCAAGGCCCGAATGGGAGATCGCGGTACCTGACGATACGCCCGTGCTCGACGACAGCGCAGCACCGTTGCGCGCGCTGCTTCCCGCAGCGGCGCTCGCCGCGCTCGCCCCGGCCTTCTCGGTTCGGGTCAGCCGGCGCAGCGGCGTGGCGACCTGCGGCGAGGCAAGGATCGAGGCGGCGGTGGACCAGGGCGAGGTCTCGGCCGGTGGTGCGGCCACGCCCGTCGCCGAAGTCGAGCTGGAACTTCTGTCCGGGCCGCAGGATGCGCTGTTCGCACTGGCGCGAAAGCTCGGCGAGGCTGCCTCTATCCGCCTCGGCGTGCTCACCAAGGCCGAGCGCGGCCACCGCCTGCTGGACGAAACGACCGACGCGGTCGTCAAGACCGAGCGTGCCGCGATCGCTTCCGACGCGTCGGTCGCCGATGCGTTCGGCGCGATCGTGTCCGCGTGCCTGCGCCAGTTCCGGCTGAACGAGGACCTGCTCGGCCGCACCGGCAGCGCCGATGCGCTCCACCAGGCCCGCGTGGCGGTCCGCCGACTGCGCTCGGCCATGTCGATCTTCAAGGCACTGGTCGCCGATAGCCGCTTCGATCACCTTCGTGCCGAGCTGCGCTGGCTCGCCGCAACGCTGGGCGAGGCGCGCGACGTGGACGTGCTGATCGAGCGCGGAGAGAACGGGCCCACGCTCGCCGACGCGCGGACGGCAGCCTATGCCCGGGTCTCCGAGGCGCTCGCGTCGTCACGCACCCGCGGGCTGATGCTCGATCTGGTCGAATGGGCCGCGATCGGGCCGTGGCGCACGGCGCCCATCGATGCGGCTGCGCTCGAGCAACCCGCCATGCACTTCGCCGCCGGGGCGCTGGAGCGATCGCAGCGCCGGCTGAAGAAGCGCGGCCGACGGTTGGCGACACTGGACGACGACGCCCGCCACCAGGTGCGGATCGACGCCAAGACGCTGCGCTACGCCGCGGAGTTCTTTGCCGACCTGTTCGCCGGCGCGAAGGCCCAGCGCCGTGCACGCCGATTTATCGCCGCGATGCAGGACCTGCAGCAGCACCTTGGCGACCTCAACGACATGGCAACGGAGCCGGTGCTGCGCGCCAGGCTGGGTTTGCCCGAGCGAAGTTCGCCGAGGAAGCGCCACAGGATGCGGCTGATCGAGAAGGCGGCCGAAGCCTTCGAAGAGCTGATCGATCTGAAACCCTTCTGGCGCTGAGAGGCTCGCAAACTCACGCTGCCCGGAAGCGGGGAGGCTCCGGCTATCCTCGCACATCGATGTTCATCGCCACCGAGATGCGATCGCGCGAACCGCCGTGCGGGCGAACGCCATGGCGAAGCCACGCGGGGAACAGCACGAGGTCGCCGGCCCGGGTCGGCCAGCGTCGCTCGTGAACCTGCGGCTGGCCGTCGATCCCCAGCATGCGGAAACCCGGCATGCGCATCAGCGGTACGGGGAAGCGCGGATCCTCGAAGAACAGCTCGCCGCCATCCTCGGCCGAGGCGCCGCCCATGTCGACATAATAGACCGCCGCCCAGAGGACACCCGGGTGCGCGTGGCTCATGTTGAGCGCGCCCGGCGGCGATATATTGGCCCACATCTTCACGGTCCAATCGAGTGCCTTCGCGTCGCGCCCCTCGAAGGTCGACAGCCGGACCGCCGCCTTTGTCGCCAGATCGGCGAGCTTCGCGGCCGCCGCCCCGCCCCGGTCGAGCATGTCGGTCGCCGAATGCCGGCGGCCGACGTTGGAGCGCCCGACGCCCGGCTCCGCGGCGCGGCGTGCTCGGATCGCCTCGGCGAGTTCGGCGTCGAGCCCTGAACGAGACGTTTCGCGAGCGTCCTCCCGCGATTGGCCTTATACGAGGGCCATGCCGATGTTCTCCGCACAGATTCGCGACTTGAGCGAACTCGAGGCGCAGGACCGCTTGCGCAGGTTGGTCCCTCGCGCAGGGCGTGACTTCTCGTCCAACGATTATCTCGGGCTGGCGGGGTCTTCCCGGCTTGCGGCGGCGGTGACCGATGCGATCGGCCGCGGGGTTCCGCTGGGATCGGGCGGATCGCGGCTGTTGCGCGGCAACCACCCCGAGCATGAGGCGCTGGAGAAGGAAGCGGCGCGGTTTTTCGGCAGTGAAAGCGCACTGTTCTTCTCGAGCGGCTTTGCGGCCAATGCGGCTCTGCTGTCCACGCTGCCGCAGCGCGGCGATCTCGTCGTCCATGACGCGCTGGTCCATGCCAGCGCGCATGAAGGCCTGCGGCTGGGTCGCGCCGATCACCGTCGCGCCGGGCATAACGATCCGGACGCGTTCGCGGACGCGATCGCCGACTGGCGCCGCGCGGGCGGGACCGGACGGGTGTGGATCGCGGTGGAGAGCCTGTACAGCATGGACGGCGACCGCGCGCCCTTGCCGGCGCTGGCCGCGATCGCGGCGCGGCACGACGCCTTCCTGCTGATCGACGAGGCACACGCGACCGGCGTGTTCGGACCCGACGGGCGCGGGCTCGCCGCCGCTTGCGACGGCGCGGAAAACGTCATCACGCTGCGCACCTGCGGCAAGGCGCTGGGCTGCGAAGGTGCGCTGTTGTGCGGGCCGCGGGTCATGCGCGATTTCCTGATCAATCGCGGCCGCGCCTTCATCTTCTCGACCGCACCCTCGCCGCTGATCGCGGCGGCGGTGCGCGCCGCGCTCAGGCTGCTGGTCGACGAGCCCGAGCGCCGGGCGCGGTTGCGGACGTTGATCGAAGTGGCGGAACGGGCGCTTGGCGCGCACGGCACCGCGGCGACGGGATCGCAGATCATGCCGATCCTGCTGGGCGACGACGCGCGAACGATGCGCGCGGCCGAGCATCTCCAGGCGGCGGGGTTCGACGTGCGCGGGATCCGCCCGCCGACCGTCCCGGCCGGCACATCGCGGCTGCGCATCTCGCTGACGCTGAACGTCGGACCGGAGGACGTGAACGCCCTGGGCAGCGCATTGAGCGAGGCGCTCGCATGAGCCGCGCGCTGATCGTCACCGGAACCGACACCGGCATCGGCAAGACGGTGTTCGCCGCCGCGCTGGCCGGTGCGCTGGGCGGCGCGTATTGGAAGCCGGTGCAAGCGGGGCTCGACGAAGCCACCGACAGCGAGCTCGTGGCACGGCTGGCGGGTCTGCCCACGGACCGCATCCTTGCCGAAGCCTATCGGCTGCGAACGCCCTGTTCGCCGCACCGCGCCGCCGAGATCGACGGCGCCGCGATCGATCCGGCGCGGCTTGTCCCGCCGGCCTGCGATCGCCCTCTCGTCATCGAAGGAGCCGGCGGCGTTCTCGTTCCACTCACCCGCGATCTTGTCTTCGCCGACCTTTTCGCGCGCTGGGCGCTGCCGGTGGTGCTCGTCGCGCGGACATCGCTCGGCACGATCAACCACAGCCTGCTGTCGATCGAGGCGTTGCGCGCGCGTGGCATCGGCATCGTCGGCATCGCGTTCGTCGGCGATCCGAACGAGGACAGCGAAGCCACGATCGCGGCGATCGGCGGAGTCCGGCGGCTGGGCCGGCTCCCCCTTCTCGACCCGCTCGATCGCGACGGCCTCGCCCGCGCGTTCGCGGCGCATTTCCGCCTGCAGGATTTCGCCGCATGACATCGCCGGTCTGGCATCCGTTCACCCAGCACGGTCTGGGCGAGCCGATCCCGCTGGTCAGCCATGCCGAGTGCGCCGCTTTGTTCACCGCCGACGGCGGCCGCATCGTCGACGCGATCTCGTCCTGGTGGGTGACGACCCACGGGCACGGCCATCCCAGGATCATGGCCGCGATCGCCGAGCAGGCGACCAAGCTGGACCAGATCATCTTTGCGGGCTGGACCCACGAGCCAGCCGAAACGCTGGCGCGCGCGCTCGTGACGCTGATGCCCCCGCCGCTCGCTCATGTGTTCTTTTCCGACAGCGGATCGACCAGCGTCGAGGTCGCGCTGAAGATGGCGCTCGGCTTCTGGGCCAACGGCGCGGGCCCGCGGCACCGGATCCTGGTGATGGAGCACAGCTATCACGGCGATACGATCGGCGCGATGTCGGTCGGCGCGCGCGGCGTGTTCAACCAGCCCTATGCGCCTTTGCTGTTCGATGTCGGCACCGTACCGTTTCCGGAAGCCGGTCGCGAGCAGGCGACGTTGGACGCGCTCGAGGCGCATTGCCGCCAAATGCCCGCCGCCTTCATCGTCGAGCCGCTGATCCTGGGTGCGGGCGGCATGCGTACGTATTCGCCGGCGACGCTGGCCCGGATGCACGCGATATGCCGCCGGCACGACGTGCTGTTCATCGCCGATGAGGTCATGACCGCCTGGGGCCGCACCGGCACGCTGCTCGCGTGCGAGCAGGCCGGCATCGTGCCCGACATACTGTGCCTGTCCAAGGGGCTGACCGGAGGATCGCTGCCGCTCGCCGTGACATTGGCGACACGACCGATCTTCGAGGCGCACCGATCCGGGGATCGCGCACGCATGTTCTTCCACTCGTCCAGCTACACCGCCAACCCGATCGCCTGCGCCGCGGCCAACGCGAATCTCGCCATCTGGCGCGACGAGCCGGTGCTGGAGCGGATCGCCGATTTGGGGCAGCGGCAACAGGCGCGCCTCGACCGCATCGCCCGTCACGCGTCGGTACGGGGCGCTCGCCGCCTGGGCACGATCGCCGCGTTCGAGATCGATGGCGGCACA
Organism: Sphingomonas sp.; assembly: GCF_964263785.1. GTDB lineage: Bacteria > Pseudomonadota > Alphaproteobacteria > Sphingomonadales > Sphingomonadaceae > Sphingomonas. The sequence goes on along the minus strand of NZ_CAXVWL010000104.1, from coordinate 9,895 downwards.
GCCAGTTACCTTTCCGCCGTAGCACCGCGGCTGATGGGCTTCTGCCGGGACCGCGGCATCTTGTTGCGCCCGCTCGGCAACACGGTTTACGTCATGCCACCCTATTGCATCGACGACGCCGACCTGGACGCCATCTATGGTGCGGTGGAGGCGTTCCTCGCGTGATGCCGCGTCGCGTTCGCCCGCAAGCGGTCCGAACGGCGTGACCGTACCGACCGACGTGCGCGTTGGCCCGAGGTCTTCTTCGAGGCCGGACGGCCGCATGCACGTCACCCCCAGCGATGTCCGGAACAGCGAATGGCGCACACCCGGAGCCCCGCCGCCGATCCGGACAGCGCGGTTATCGGCCGCAGAAATGGGGCACGTACGTTCAATGACGTATGACGCGCACGCGGCGTTCCGAATACCGCCATGTCCATGCTCGACTGGCAGGAATGGTCATGAACGGAACACGCGTTGGCAAACGGCTGATCGGCACGCAGGCGCCGGTGACGGTCGGTTGGGAAAACCTCCCCAAGGTCGAGGGCGGTCCGGTGAAGCGGTTCGTCTTCACCTGGTTCCAGCCCGTCATGCTGCTCGGCCTGATCGCCTTCTGGTTCTACGCGCCCAATTCGATCGCCAAGGCATCGACCGCGATCGGGGTCGGGATCGGGTTCAAGGTATTGCTGCTCGCGCTGGAATGGGTGAACCCGCGCTTCGACAGCTGGCGCCTGACCTGGAAAGAGGCGGTCACCGACCTGTTCTACGTCGGGCTTGGCTATACGGTGCTGCGGCTCGTCGACGATTATGTCGGCAGCGATGCCGTTGCCGAATATATCCAGCAGGGCCTGCACTGGGACAAGCTGAACTGGTTCATGACCCTGCCGCTACTGGTTCAGGCCCTGACGATCTCGTTCGTCTTCGACTTCGGCCAATATTGGATGCATCGCGGCATGCACAATTGGCATCCGCTGTGGCTGACCCACGCGCCGCATCACTACATCACCCAGCTCAACATCAACAAGGGCGCGGTCGGCAACCCGGTCGAGCTGTTCCTGATCGGACTGGGCATCGGCGGGTTTTTCGACTTCCTGCCGAGGGCCGCGCTGCTCGCGGGGACGTTCGGCCTCGCGGTCGGCACCTACCAGCACATCAACGTCCGCTTCAACACGCCGCGCTGGTGGCGCTTCCTGTTCAACACCACCGAGCATCACAGCGTGCACCATTCGCAAGATTACGAGGCCAGCCGCAGCAATTACTCGGGCACGTGGATCATCATCGATCGCATGTTCGGCACCTGCGTCGATGGCGAGGCGGAATTGCTCGGCATGGAGGGCGGGCGCCCGATGTCGATCCGCGAGACGATGACCTATCCCTTCGTGGAAGGCTGGAAATCGGTCAAGGAGCGCGTCTCACGTACCTTTGCGGGCGGGCAGATCGCCGTTCCCGCCGAATAACGTGTCGCCGTCGGCCTGCCTGCCCGTCCCTCCGCCTTTGGTGCGCGAATGAGCAGCGTCCCGATCGAACACCGCAGCCTGGTACGAGGAGATCGCGTGAACCTGCGCTTCATCGACTGGATCTGGCACGTCAGGGGTAGCCTGACGCTCGCGCCCGAGCTGTCGCGCGACGATGCCTTCGACCGGCTCGATCCGGTGTTCCGGCAGACCGGCACGAGCAAGGAGCGCCGCGACGACACGCTGGTGTTCCACAAGAGGGACCAGGCGGCGCAGGACAAGATGTCGGTGTTCGACAGTGGCGTCCTTCGGCTCGAACAGGGTGTGCCCGGTATCGTGCTCCACTATCATCTGATCAGCCGGGCGTTGCTGTTCTGCTTTCTGGCACCGCTGTTGTTCCTCGGCATCGCGCAACTGACCGTCGCGGTCGGCAACCACCAGAAAGCGGTAGCCGACGCCGCAGCCAAGGCCGGAAAGGCGCCCAAGAAGAAGCCCGAGAAAGCGGTCTTCCCGTTGAACCCGATCGACAAGGCGCTGGGCGCGCCCGCGCCCGAGAAGTCGAAGAAGAAGAAGGATGACAAGCCCTCGCCCACGCCTGCTTATGTCCTCGCGGCGCTGTTCGCCACGCTCTATGTCGTCGGGCGCGTGCTTGAGGATCGGCTGGTCAGATCGCTGTTCAGGAAACGCCTGGCCCGTGCATAGCCCCGCCGGGCCCGTTGCGCCGGTCGGCAGACCGTCGGGGCATGGCCTCCTGCCCGATCACCGGTCCCGGAGCGCGAACGGCGTGTCGCGGATGTTGCGCGCATTCCCGTATAGGACCGCCGGCGCATCCGTAGCATGACCCATCACAACATGATCGGTCGAACGATGATCCGCAGCCGGCGCGGCGGCGACAGGCGATGGCACCTGCCGTGTATCGCCATGCTCGCACTGTTGCTGTCGGCCTCCGCACCCGCCGACCCCGGCCCGCATTTCGCGCACTGGATCGACGGCACCGCCAAGACCGAACCCGAAACGCAGGTGCAGCGGATCGACGCCGATACCTTTGTCATCCGCCAATCGGTACGCACCAATTTCGAGGCGCCGTTCCTCTACCTCCTGTTCGGCAAGGATCGCGCGATCCTGATCGACACCGGTGCCGGTGGCCTGTCGATCCGGCCCGTCGTCGACCGGGTGATCGCGCAGTGGCGTGCACGCCACGCGAATCGGCCGATCCGGCTCATCGTCGCGCATTCGCACGGCCATGGCGATCATCATGCGGGCGATGGCGAATTCCGCGAGCGCCCCGACACGGATGTCGTCGGATTGAAGGCCGCCGACGTGGCGACCTTCTTCGGCATTCCGGGCTGGCCGAACGGGATCGGTCGCTACGACCTCGGCAACCGTGTCATCGAGGTCGTGCCGACCCCCGGCCACGAGCCCGCGCACATCATGGTCTACGACGCACGCACCCGCCTGCTGTTCTCCGGCGACATGCTGTACCCGGGCCGCCTTTACGTTCCGACAGACCAGATCGCGGTATTTCGTGCGAGCGCCGACCGGCTGGCCGTATTCGCCGGCCAACGCCCGATCCGCGCCCTGCTCGGCGCGCATATCGAGATGACGACGACGCCCGGTCGGGATTATCCCAGGGAAGCCCCGGCGCATCCGGACGAACACCCCCTCGCCTTGCCCGCGTCCGCAATCGAAACGCTCCGGCAGGCCGCAGCCGACCAAGGATCGCCCCCGACGATCGACCGCCGCCCCGACTTCATCCTCTACCCGGTCGCGCCGAGACCGCATTCGTGAGCGCCGCGAAAACCGGCGTCATCCGAACGCGCGGGGCATGTCGGGACAATCGTCGGGCGTAATCGCCGGGCGTAATCGGCGGTGCGGTGGAGCGGGTGGATCGCGGCCCGGCGCGATCCGCACCGCCGAACCGTCCGGTGCCGGACAAAGGCGCTCTGCCACGAGAGGCGGATATCGCTTCGCACCGATCGGTGCCGTCGAGCGGCACGCCTGCGTCCCCACGCATCGGCGTCATGCGGTCGGCATAGGCGCGATCGACGCGAACGTGACGTTGCAGCTGCCGCACGGCGCGGGCAGCCTATCGAAGCCTGAGCGACAACACGCCCGGCGGGACGACACGCGCCAGCCAGGGCGTCCCGCGGGTGACGGCCGCAGGTCCGTGCTTGGCCGGCGGCTTCGCATTCAATAGTGGAAGCGGAACTCGATACCTGCCCGCCGCGGGGTCAGGACCGATCGTGCATAATAACGCTCGATCACGCCGGTCCGGGCCTGGTTGAACGAACTCAGGTCGTTGCTGACACTGGTATAGGCGTATTTGTCGAAGATGTTGTCGATGAAGGCCCCGACCTCGAACGGCTTGGTGCGATAGGTGATCGCGGCGCGGTGCGTGACATAGCCGGGGATCTTCTCACCGAAGCCGCGCAGGCCGACCCGCGAATAGATGTTGCCGGTGTAGGTGCTCGCCCAGCTCGCCTCGATCGCGCTTCCGTCACCCAGCGGCCGGGTGTAGAACAGCTGCGCACTTCCCGAATTCTTGGCGGACCCGGGTAGACGGTCGCCGGACAGCGCATCGTACCGCACCCCCTGGCTGACCACGAGGCTGCGGAAGTCCTCCGTCAGATGCGCGTCGACGTAGGAATAGGTCCCCTGGAGGACGAGTTCCGGTACGATCCTGAACGAGCCGGAGACTTCTATACCCTTCGAGATCGCCCCGCCGGCATTGGTCGTGATGCCGACCGCGCCATTGACCGTCTGGCTGGGCACCTGGACGTCGCCCCATTTCACGCGGAATCCGCTGACGGTGAACTGCAGCCGCCGATCGAACAGTCCGGCACGTACGCCGACCTCGAGGTTGCGCGTCTTGTCCGGACCATAGACCAGCTCGTTGGCCAACGCGCACACGTTCTGACCGGCGGGTAGCGGCACGACGCAGGGCGCGACGCGATTGACGCCGCCGATACGGTAGCCCGTGCTGTACGTCGCATAGGCGAGCAGGTCGGAGCTGAACTTGTACGACGTGTTCGCCTTCCAGACGAACCCGTCGTCGCCGGTGCTGCCCGATCGGACGCGGCTCGGGGCGAACTGGATCAGCGGATAGGGCGTGCGGGTCAGGCCGCCGCCGAACAGCGGGGTATCGGTCCCGCCCGTCGCGGTGGCATCGTATTTGAAGTAGCGCAGGCCGCCCGTCACCTGCCACGCCGGGGTGAAGTGCACCGTCGCCTCGCCATAGGCCGCCTTCTCGACGGTCTTGGTGTTGACGAACGAGATATATTCGAGATCGTCCGGCCGGTTCACGCCGGCGAACGCCGCAAAGCCGGGCGTATATTCCTGTCGGTCGCTCTTATACTTCAAACGGTTGTAGAAACCGCCAAGCACCCAGCTGAACGGGCCGCCGTGCGATGACACGAGGCGAACCTCCTGGTTCAGCTGTTTATAATCCCGGTTGCCGTTGGCGAAGGACGAGAAAGCCGGAAACGCTTCGTAGCCGTAATCGAGATCGAGCAGCAAGTCGGTGTTGTCATCGGTGCTCTCGATGTTCTGCTTGGTATAGGCGGTGGTGCTGACCAGCTGCGCGACGTTGAACAGGTTGATGTTCAGTTCGGCCGAGAACAGGTCGGCGCCGCGACGGAACGGCTCGAGGTACCGCCACGGCCCCTCGTATCGACCGGTGCCGAGCACCCCTGCCCCGTTGGCCTGACGGCCATCGGTCTTGGTCTCCTGATGCGCATAGGTCAGATACGCCTTCACGTCGGGATTGTATTCGAGGAGCAGGGTGTTGCGGGTCGTGAACGTATGTTCGAAGTTGACGTCCGCCACCCGCCGGAAATTGGCGGCATAGTCCGCGGTCGACCCGAGCGACCCTTGCGCCGCGGTGGCGCCGCGAACCGGTTGCGCGTTCGACACGCCGGGGTTTCGCAGGATGTAATCGTAATCGATGAAGCCGGGATTGTCGTAATAGCCGACCACCGATCGCAGCGCGACATGGTCGCTGACGATCGGGATATTGACGGTCACGTCGCCGATCCGGCCGAAATCGCCGCTGTGCGATTGCGCAAAGGCGCGGCCGTGGAGATCGACCGAGAAGCGGCTCGTGTTCGGGCGGTTGGGGATATAGCGCACCGCACCCGCCAGCGTCCCGAGGCCGTACAGCGTGCCCTGCGGCCCGAGGAGGGTCTCGACCCGGTTGATGTCGATGAGCTTGAAGTCGAGATAGAGAGGGACTTCGCCCAGATACACGCCGACGGCGTTGTTTTCGGCCGATCCGAACACGCTGGTGTCGCCAGACTCGATGCCGCGCAAAATGATGTTGCCGGTGCTCGCAGGGCCGGTGTCGACGACGGTCACGCCGGGCGTGAACGCGGCCAGTCCGCGGATATCGTCGATGCGCTGGCGCGCGATCGTCTCTTCGGAGACCGCGCTGATGTTGATCGGGGCATCCTGCAACGTGACCGTGCGACGGCTGCCGGTGACGACGATATCGTTGTTGCTGCCGCCGCTACCGTCCGCGGTCGCCTGCTCTTCGGTTGGAACGGTCTGGGCCCGGGCCGGCGTGACGGCGAGCCCCGCAAGCGCCGTCGCACCGAGCAGCAACGAGCGAGAAATTGATCGTGCCAATCTATACCCCCTTTGGAATCCGGACAGCGCCAACACGCGCGCCCTTGTGCCGTCAGCCACGCTGTTTTTGTGCATGTGCTAACACGCAACGTTTGGGGAATCGGGCCGAACCGCCATGGGGCGTTTGACGTAGCGTGCCGGACGCGCCGCCGATCGGCACAGAATACGCGTCCCGACCGCCAAACGCCGACGATCGCGGACGCCCGCGACCATCGGACATACCGCGCAGACGGCGGCTCAGTTCGGCGGCGTACCGGGTGCCTTCGCATCGGGCTGGGGAGCCCACCAGGAAAGCGTGTGGACGTCATGCGCGCTGGTCCACAGCCCGTGGGAGGCATAGCGGAGCGCGCCGCTGCCACTCGCGCTGCCGAGGCGCGCAACGATCGCCAGCGAGGCCGGATCGATCATGACGAACGTCTGGTCGGCGGTCGTGCGGAGCCAGACCGCTCCCCCGCCGGTGTCGATGTCGCCGTAGAGCAGGTCGGCGCCGACCTTGACCCGGCCGGACACAGCGCCGGTGGCGGGATCGATCCGGGCGAGCGTGCCGTCGCCCTGCTCCTGCACCCAGACGGCACCCTCTCCGGCGGCGAGAAAGCCGGGCTGCTTGCCCAATCTGGTGCGGCGAACGACGGTGTTGGTCGCGGGATCGATCCGCTGCACCGATTGCTGTTCGCTGCTGACCGCCCAAAGCGCGCCGGACCCGAAGGCGAGGAAAAAGGTGCCGGGATCGACCGCGATCGAGGCGACCACGCGGTTGTCGGCGGGGTCGATCCGGGCGACCTTGCCCTTCGCGTCGCTCGCCACCCAGATCGCTCCGGCGCCGGCAGCGACATTCAGCTCGCCCTTCGGATTGGCGATGCCGGTCGGGATGGAAGCGACCAGCTGCGCGGTTTTCAGGTCTATGCGGTTAACCGTGCCGTTCTGGCAATCCGCGACCCACAGCGATCCGGCAGCGATCGACATCGCGCCACACGGATGCGCCATCGTCACCTCGGCCAGCTTGCCGGTCCGCGACCAGCGCTCGACGCGCCCCTTGTTGGTCGCCCAGACGCTGTCGCCGTCGACCGCGAGGAAATCGGCGAAACCGGGCACGGCGATCACCTGCGCCTCACGCGGCTGGAGCACGGTCGTGCCGGCGGGCGTTGACGGGGCTTGCGCGGCTTGCGCGGTAGCGGCCTGAGCACCCGTGGCGGCGCAGAGCGCGGCGGCGATCATGTTGACCCAGGCGATCATCACCCTGCCACCGCATCGATCGACGTCGCCGTTGCGATCGGTGCCGTGCGCCGCGCCTTCAACCGGGCAACGAGCGGCTGGGCGGGGAACAGGAATTGTTCGGGGATCGACAATCGCCGGCGATCGTCCTGTCCCACGACGTTCGCTTCGCCGTCGCGGTAGGTGCCGAAAATCCGGTCCAGCAGGATCAGCGAGTTGCCGTAATTGCAGCGCGTATCCTCATGGACCGTCGAATGATGCAGGCTGTGGTGGCGGATGGTGGTGAACACGAAGCCGTACCAGATCGGCGGATCGGCCCGGACGTTGGCATGCGCGAAGGTCGAGACGACCCCGAGCACGTTGAGCCCGCAGAATACGGCAGCCAGTGGCAGATCGAACAAGGCGACGACGCTGAGGCTGATCAGGAACAGTTCGATCGGGTTACCGACATAGCCCTTCATCGCGTTGAGCTGCGTGATGTGATGATGCGGTGCGTGCACCAACCAGAATGGCATGACATTGTGCATCAGCCGATGCATCCAATATTGGCCGAATTCGATCAGCACGACGACCAGCGCGACTTGCGCCAGGAATGGCACGTGCATGGCCCATGCGGTGGTCAGCCCGAGCGATACCTTGGCGGCGTGCAGCGGCCCCTCGGCCAGTGTCGTCGTTGCCCAGGCGATCACGGTCGATCCCAAAACGACATAGAAGAGGTCGGTAAAGAATTCGCGCCGGTCGAGCCGCCAGCCGGTGTGCCGTTCGGCCACCCATTCGAGCGCCTGGACAAAGGCCGTGATCAGCGCCGAGGTGACGACAAGAAGCCAGGGCTTGGCGAGCAGGGCCGCCGGGGCGAAGGCCCAGAAGCTGACGACCGCCGCGACGGTCAGCGGCGGCAGCAGGTTGACGACGGTCTTTTTCATGGTTCGTCCCGATCGAATATGCACAGGCGGGACACAACTCTGCCTGGATGATCGTACCCACTCCCGCCGTCCTCCGATCATAGGATTGCGAGCGCCGTCGTGCAGGTGGCCGAATGACGTAGGTGCTATCGGAGGACGAGGCGATCATCGTCGCCGTCCGCCGCCACATGCTGCTGCCGCTCGATGACTGTTTTTTACGCGCTACAGGCGACGATCCGCATCGGACACGCTCGTCGCGACACCGCTGTGGGCAACGACACGGCATCGGCCGGGTGCCGGAGGCGGCCGGCGACAAGCCTGTTCCGAGCAAGGCGATGGGGAACCGAAGCGCGACTTCGAGACCTGCCGGATCGGCTACTTCCACATCGACATCGCCGAGGTGCGGACCGCCCAAGGCAAGCTACGCCTGTTCTTGGCGATCGACCCTCTCGGCAAGTTCGCGGTTGTCGAACTGCAGATCGGCTTCGAGGGCGGCCATATTCGCTCTCTGTCCCAAGAACTTCGGTGACAAGGCGTGGCCAATCGGGTCGGGCGGCCGTGGAGGGGGGAAATCCGGGATATTTGAGCTGGGCTCCGGGCCCGTTGACGTTCTTGCGGAGGCGGCGATCGGTCGGTTCAATGACGGCGCAGGAGGCGCTGTCATGAGTGAGCGCCCCGGTTATCGGAGCCGTGGATGCACCGGATCGAGCCACATTTTGCGTTGGCGCACGGGCGTGCCGAGGGTCGAGGACCGGCGTATCGTCGGCGGCATCATCTTCGTCACCCGCGGCGGTTTGCGCCCGCGCGACGCGCCGGCCGAGTACGGCAGCACAAGACGATCTCCTACCGTTTCCTCCGCTGGAGCCGACTGGGCGTATTCCATTGGATCGTCGCAGCGGTGGCGGCCGAAAGGACGGCAAGCCGGCGCATCCACACGCTACGATTGACGCGCCCACACCTTCATCTCCGCCCTCGCGCTCGCCGCAACCGTCGTCTTTGGCTTGACCAACGAGTCCTGAGCCTACGCCGAGATGAAGTCCCGACCCACGGCCATGCCGAGCGAGCGGAGATCGATCGCAGGCTCGAGAATGCCGAGGTGGGGCCCGCAATGGCGCTGCGTCCCGGATTGGCGGAGTCAAACCGCCGGAACGTCGCAAAGCTGGCTATTGCCCTCAACGCTCCCGAGTTGGAGGCGAGCGAGACGCGACGGGCGCCGCGCAACCTCATCGAGCTGATCGTGGCGAAGCCGGAGACTGAGGGCCAAGGCTTGGATCTCGTCGCGCCCGGTCGACTGGCGCAGATCCTCACCGTAGCAAACAACCGCCCTGAGCTGAATCATGGCGGTCGTATGTTCGATGTGGTTGGGAGTGGGGATACAGCCCGAAACAACAAAGGCGCCCGAAGGCGCCCATCGTATGTTCGAGGTGGTTGCGGGGACAGGATTTGAACCTGTGACCTTCAGGTTATGAGCCTGACGAGCTACCGGGCTGCTCCACCCCGCGCCAATCCGTTGAACGGACAAAGGCCCCCTCGATTCGAGGGGGCTGAACATGTGAATGGGTTCGTTGAACTGCTTGTCTCGATGCACACCGGCTGCAATGCCTGGCGACGACCTACTCTTCCATCGCTTGAGCGATAGTACCATCGGCGCAGTCGGGTTTCACGGCCGAGTTCGGGATGGGATCGGGTGGGACACCGACGCTATAGCCACCAAGCAATGAAGCC
>NZ_CAXVWL010000103.1:0-8468 GCF_964263785.1 Sphingomonas sp. | reverse complement strand
GAAGGCGTCATCCGCCGCGACGCGCAGATCCCGCGCGAAGTGGTGCGCGTCAACGATCGCATCCGCAGCCTGATCTTCAAGGTCGTTCGCGAGAACCGTGGCCCCCAGATCTTTCTCAGCCGCGCGCACCCCGATTTCATGAAAAAGCTGTTCGCGCAGGAAGTTCCCGAAATCTACGACGGCATCATCGAGATCAAGGCCGCCGCACGCGATCCGGGTTCGCGCGCCAAGATCGGCGTTATCAGCCACGACTCCAGCATCGACCCCGTCGGCGCCTGCGTCGGCATGAAGGGCAGCCGCGTCCAGGCGGTGGTGCAGGAGATGCAGGGCGAGAAGATCGACATCATACCCTGGTCCCCCGACACCGCGACCTTCGTCGTCAACGCGCTCCAGCCCGCATCCGTCAGCCGCGTCGTCATCGACGAGGAGGAGGACCGGATCGAGGTCGTCGTCCCCGACGATCAGCTCAGCCTCGCGATCGGCCGCCGCGGCCAGAACGTCCGCCTCGCCAGCCAGCTGACCGCAAAGGCGATCGACATCCTCACCGAACAGGACGCGAGCGAGAAGCGCCAAAAGGAATTCAGCGAGCGCACCGAGATGTTCCAGACCGAGCTCGACGTCGACGAGACGCTCGCGCAGCTTTTGGTCGCCGAGGGCTTTGGCGCACTGGAAGAGGTCGCCTATGTCGAGCTCGACGAGATCGCGAGCATCGAGGGCTTCGACGAGGACCTCGGTCAGGAGCTCCAGAGCCGCGCGCTCGAAGCCTTGGAGCGCCGCGAGGCCGCGAACCGGGAGGAACGCACCGCGATGGGGGTCGAGGACGCGCTCGGCGAACTGCCCTACATCACCGAGGCGATGCTGGTGACGCTCGGCAAGGCCAAGATCCTGACCCTCGACGACCTCGCCGATCTGGCGACCGACGAGCTGATCGAGAAGAAGCGCCCCGAACAGCGCCGCCGCAACGAGGATGCGCCCAAGCGCCCCGAGCCCAAGGGCGGCATTCTCAGCGAATACGGGCTGAGCGACGAGCAGGGCAACGAGATCATCATGGCCGCGCGCGCGCATTGGTTCGCCGACGAAGATGGGGACGAAGAGCCCGCGACGGTCGAAACGGCGAACGCCGACGCCGGGGAGGACGCGCATGCGGACCCGGCACCATGATGCGCTGAAGCCGACTCACAGTTCCACGTCACCCCGGACTTGTTCCGGGGTGCCTCGTCGGACGAATCCCGAAGCGTCAGGGCATGACGGGAGGTGGCATCGTCATGTCTGACGCCATCCGCTCCTGCATTCTCACCCGCGACCGCGACGTGCGCGACAATCTCGTCCGCCTCGCGCTCGCCCCCGACGGCCAGGTCCACCCCGACATTCGCGCCAAGGCCCCGGGCCGCGGCGCCTGGATCGGCGTGCCGCGGTCGGCGCTGGAGACCGCGCTCGCCAAGGGCAAGCTCAAGGGCGCGCTCGCCCGCGCGTTCAAGACCGCCGACTTCGTCATCCCCGCCGACCTGCCGCAACGCATTGCCAACGCACTCGAACGCAACGCGCTCGACCGCTTGGGCCTCGAATCGCGCTCGGGCACCTTGCTCACCGGCTCGGACAAGATCGCCTCGGTCGCGCGCGGCGGGCAGCTCCATGCCCTCTATCACGCCGCCGACGCCGCCGCCGATGGCGCGGGCAAGCTCGCGCAGGCGTGGCGAGTCGGCTCCGAGCGCGAAGGCTCCGCTCTCAAGGGGTTGGCGTTGCCGGTCGGTCGCACCATATTGGCGTTGGCGCTGGGCCGCGAAAATGTGGTACATATTGGCCTTACCGATCGCGCTGCGGCGAAGCGGGTGAGCGATGCGCTCGACCGCTGGCTGCATTTCATCGGACCTGACACCCTTTCCGCACCTTGCGCGCAAGTCGCACAAGGGGCATCGGCGCCCCGGCAGGACGGCGTCGAGCACATCGCCGAACGTACGACCCAAGAGGAATTTGAGTGAGCGAGACCGACAACGACAAGCCGAAGCTGGGCATGCGCGCGCCTTTGGGCGTGAAGCGCACGGTCGAGACCGGCAAGGTGAAGCAGAGCTTCAGCCACGGCCGCTCGAACACGGTGATCGTGGAAACCAAGAAGGCGCGCGTGTTGCGTCGCCCGGGCGATCCTACGCCCGCCGCCGAGGCGCCGGCAGCCGCACCGGCTCCTGCGCCTGAGCCCGTTGTTGCGGCACCCGTGCCGCCACGCGCGCCTGCTGGGGAGACCGCGCAGGAGCGCCAGGCGCGCATGCTCCGCGAGGCCGCCGAAGGCCGCATGTCCGCATTGGAGGATGCGCGCCGCCGCGAGGAGAGCGATCGCCAGCGTGCCGCCGAAGACGAACGTCGCCGCGCCGAGGAGCGCGCCCAGGCTCCTGTTGCGTCCGAGCCCACGCCGGTTGGTGTGCCCGAGCCGACGCCTGCACCGGCGATACCGGTAGAGGCCGAAGCACCTGCGCCGACCGTGTCGGTCACCGCACGTCCGTTCAAGCCGGTCGAGCGGGTTGTACCGACACCGCCGCCGGCACCCGAGCCCGTTGCAGCCGCGGAGCCCGCTCCCGAGCCGGCGGTCGCCGCGCCTGCGCCTGCGCCTGCGCCGACACCTGCGCCTACGCCGACACCCGTTGCCGCGCCCGCACCACCACCGGTGATCGAGCTCGGCCGCGATCCGTCGATGCCCGCGCCGCGCCGCTTCTCGCCCGTCGCGCGTCCGGTACCGCCGCCCCCGCCGCCGCCCAAGGAGGCGCCTGCGCCTGTCGCTGCGGCACAGCCCGCCGCCACCGCAGGCACGACCGGGCCGCGTCCGCTCCCCAGCGGGCAGGCGACTCCGCGCAATGCACCCCCCAGCCGTCCGCAGCAGCGCGACCGCAAGGGCGACGATCGCCGCACCTCGGGCAAGCTCACCGTCAAACGCGCGCTCGGCGACGACGGCGCGCGCTCGCGCAGCCTCGCCGCGCTGAAGCGCGCGCGCGAGAAGGAAAAGCGTACCTACGGCGGTGCGCGCGAGGCGCAGGCCAAGCAGGTGCGCGACGTTCAGGTTCCCGAGGCGATCACCGTCCAGGAACTCGCCAATCGTATGGCCGAAAAGGGCGCCGACCTCGTCAAGACGCTGTTCAAGATGGGCTCGCCCGTCACGATGAACCAGCTGATCGATCAGGACACCGCCGAGCTGCTGGTGACCGAATTCGGCCACAACATCGTCCGCGTCAGCGACAGTGACATCGACCTCGCGGTCGACACGGAGAGCGATGCGGTCGAATCGCTGCGCCCGCGTCCTCCGGTCGTCACGATCATGGGCCATGTCGATCACGGCAAGACGTCGCTGCTCGACGCGCTGCGCGGTACCGACGTGGTGCGCGGCGAGGCCGGCGGCATCACCCAGCACATCGGTGCGTATCAGGTGACGCTCAAGGACAAGTCGAAGATCACCTTCCTCGACACGCCGGGCCATGAGGCATTCAGCCAGATGCGCGCGCGCGGCGCCGACGTGACGGATATCGTCGTGCTGGTGGTCGCCGCCGACGACGGCCTGATGCCGCAGACGGTGGAGGCGATTGCCCATACCAAGGCGGCGGGCGTGCCGATGATCGTCGCGATCAAAAAGATATACAATGAAGGCGCCAACCCGCAGAAAGTGCGCGAGCGCCTGCTGAGCGAGGAAGTCGTCGTCGAGGAGATGGGCGGCGACGTCCAGGACGTTGAAGTCTCGGCGCTCAAGAAGACCGGGCTGGACGAACTGATCGCCAAGATCCAGCTCCAGGCCGAGCTGCTCGAGCTCGCCGCCAACCCCGATCGCGCCGCCGAGGGCACCGTGATCGAGGCCAAGCTCGACAAGGGCCGTGGCCCGGTGGCGACGGTGCTGGTCAACCGCGGAACGCTGAAGGTCGGCGACATCTTCGTCGTCGGCGCCGAGAGCGGCAAGGTCCGCGCGCTGGTCGACGACAAGGGCCGCCAGGTCAAGGAAGCGGGTCCGGCGATGCCGGTCGAGATCCTCGGCCTGTCGGGCGTACCGTCCGCGGGTGATCCGCTTCAGGTCGTCGAGAGCGAAGCGCGTGCCCGCGAGGTCGCCGAATACCGCGCCAGCGTCATCACCAACAAGCGCACGACCTCGACCCCGGCTAGCCTGGAATCGATGTTCTCGGCCTTGAAGGACAAGCAGGCGATCGAATATCCGCTGGTCGTCAAGGCGGATACGCAGGGCACGATCGAGGCAATCGTGGGGTCGATCAACAAGATCAGCACCGACGCGATCCGCGCGCGCATTCTGCATTCGGGAGTCGGCGGCATCACCGAAAGCGACGTGACGCTCGCGGCGGCATCGGGCGCGCCGATCATCGGCTTCAACGTCCGCGCCAACGCCAAGGCACGCGAGATCGCCGAGCGGCAGAAGGTGGCGCTGAAATATTACGACGTCATCTACACGCTGACCGACGATATCCGCGCCGGCATGGCGGGCGAGCTCGGCCCCGAAGCGTTCGAGACGGTCGTCGGCCGCGCCGAAATCCGCGAGGTCTTCTCGGCGGGCAAGCACGGCAAGGCGGCGGGTCTGCTCGTCACCGAAGGCACCATCCGCAAGGCGCTCAAGGCGCGTATCACGCGGGCGGACGTCATCATCTACCAGGGCGAGATCGCCTCTCTGCGCCGCTTCAAGGACGACGTCCCCGAGGTGCGCGCAGGGCTCGAGTGCGGCGTGACGTTCACCTCGAACTTCGTCGACATAAAGGCGGGCGACTTCCTGGAGACGTTCGAAGTCGAGATGCGCGAGCGGACGCTGTAGGCACGCTGCACGGGTTTCGCTAACGACCTCCTTGCGGCTCGCAACTAGCGGGTCGTAAGGAGGTGATAAATATCGGAAATGAAGAAGTAGCAGCACTGGCGCTTGGCGTCGCGATGCTCGTCATCGCGCTCGTCGGGTTGGTGATCAAGCTCATCGAGCTGGGTCGCCGCTAGGCCAGTGCGGGGCTCGGCGCAGGAACGCCGAGCCCCAAATACGATTTGGGCCCGGATGCAGGAACATCCAGGCCCAAGAGGTGACTATCGAAAACAAGACAGTAGCCTGATCTGTATATCCCCGGCGAGGCCAGATTGCAAGATGCCCGACGCTAGCAAGCCCGAGAAGTCCGTCCGCACGCTGCGCGTCGGCGAACAGATGCGCCACATCCTGTCCGAAATCCTCGCCCGTGGTGACGTGCATGACGAGACGCTGGCCAAGCACATGGTCTCGGTCACCGAGGTCCGCATGTCGCCCGACCTGCGCCACGCGACCGTCTTCGTAAAGCCGCTGCTCGGCAAGGACGAAGATGCGGTGCTCAAGGCGCTGCGCACCAACACCGCTTACCTCCAGCGCGAGGTCGCCGCGCGGGTACAGATGAAATATGCCGCCAAGCTGAAGTTTCTGGCCGACGAGAGCTTCGACGAGGGCAGCCACATCGACCAGCTTCTGCGCAAACCCGAAGTGGCGCGCGATCTCGGCGACGTTTCAGCGCCGGACTGACGATCAGATCGCGCTGCGCAACAACCTGCGGCTTACTTCGGTGACGGCCCCGAATATCAGGTGCGACACCAGCGCATAGGCGTGCGCACCAGCAGGCGTCTGCCAAGGCGCGGGTGCCAGTCCCGCGGCAGGAACCGCGCCTTCGTCCATCACCGCGGCAACGCCCGTGCCGAACACCGTGCCATAACCCATCGTGATGCGGGGCCGGTATTCCGCAGCAACGCCGTAGGCCACGCCCAACAATGCACCGAAAGCGTAATGAACGGCATTGCCAGCCGCCGGTTTGCTGGACTTGGCCACGGGCTCTCCCGTCGCCGCCACCGCCACGCGGTCCGCCGCCTTCTCGGTCGCAGGCTCGTCGGCATCGTCGTCGGGCGGCGACAGCGTCTGCACGACCGCTTGAAACTGATTCATCGCGAGGGAGGCGATCAGCCCCGCCGCCAGCCCAACGACCGCACCCTTCACAAGATCGGGTATCGCCGTTTCGTGAACCATTGTCGTTTTCCGTAGCGTGTCCCAGCGAACAACCGCGGGCACGCCCCGGCGTTCCGCTGTTCCGGCGAAGCTGCCCCGCGACACCGGCACAATCGCGCGCTAACGACGCGGCGATGGCCAAGCTCTATTTCTACTACGCCAGCATGAATGCGGGAAAGTCGACGACGCTGCTCCAGGCAGACTTCAACTACCGCGAGCGCGGCATGCGGACGATGCTGTTCACCGCTGCGGTCGACGAGCGCGCCGGCCGTGGCGTGATCGCATCGCGACTGGAGGTCGAGGCTCCGGCGACGCCGTTCGACGCCGACAGCGACATCGCCGCGCTCGTCGAGGCCGAGCATCTGGCGGCACCGCTCGCCTGCGTGCTGATCGACGAGGCGCAATTCTTGACAGCCGGACAAGTCGACCAACTCGCCTATCTGGCGGATACGGTCGGCATCCCCGTCCTCGCATACGGCCTGCGTACCGATTTCGTCGGTGCGCTGTTCGAAGGATCGGCACGACTACTCGCACTCGCCGACACGCTCGTCGAGATCAAGTCGGTGTGCCATTGCGGGCGGAAGGCGACAATGAATGTGCGCATCGACGCGCAAGGAAGACCGGTCGCCCAGGGTCGCCAGACCGAAGTCGGCGGCAATGACCGCTACGTCGCCATGTGCCGCCGCCACTTCACGCAAGCGTTGGCGGGTTGATGCACGGCTGGATCATCCTCGACAAGCCGCTAGGCCTGGGCTCGACGCAGGGCGTCTCCGCGGTCAAGCGCGCGCTGCGCCAGGGCGGCTACGGCAAGTGCAAGGTCGGCCACGGCGGCACCCTCGACCCGCTCGCCACCGGCGTGCTGCCGATCGCGATCGGCGAGGCGACCAAGCTCGCCGGGCGGCTGCTCGACAGCGACAAGGCGTACGAATTCACGATCCGCTTTGGTGAGCAGACCGATACGTTGGACGCGGAGGGCCAGGTGATCGCGACGAGCAATGTGCGGCCGGAACTCGGCAGCGTCGCCGAACTGCTCAATCGTTTTACCGGGTCGATCGCGCAGGTGCCACCGATCTACTCGGCTCTCAAGGTCGACGGTTCTCGGGCCTACGATCTTGCGCGCGAAGGAAAGGAAGTGTCGCTCGCGACACGCGACATCTCGATTCATTCGCTGGCGGTCTTGGGTTGGCTCGAGTACGCCGAAGACGAGAACGGCATCCAAGAGGTCACTCTCACCGCCCATGTCTCTAAGGGCACCTACATCCGCTCCCTCGCCCGCGACATCGCTCTAGCGCTCGGCACGGTCGGCCACGTCATCATGCTCCGCCGCACCAAGGCTGGTCCGTTCGACCTCTCTCACGCGATATCGCTGGACAAACTCGACGCATCCGCTAAGGCGCGCACCCTTGAACACCTGTTCCTGCCATTGAGGGCGGGGCTGGACGACATCCCGGCTCTATCCCTCACGCCCGACCAGGCAGGAGCGCTTCGACAGGGGCGCGTTCTGGCCGGGATCGCTGTCGACGATGGCCCTTACTTTGCGTGCGCGGACACTGTTCCGGTCGCGCTGGTAGAGGTCAGCCACGGAGAAGTCCGGGTCGTCCGCGGGTTCAATCTATGACGATGTCGAAGGAAGAATCATGACGATCACCGCAGAGCGCAAGGCCGAACTCATCAAGGAGCATGGCCGCGAAGAAGGCGACACCGGCTCCCCCGAGGTGCAGGTCTCGATCCTGACCGAGCGGATCCGCAACCTGACCGAGCATTTCAAAGGCCATAAGAAGGACAATCATTCGCGCCGTGGGCTGCTGATGATGGTCAACAAGCGCCGCTCGCTGCTGGATTACCTCCGCAACAAGGACGGTAACCGCTACCTCGACCTGATCGCGAAGCTCGGGCTTCGCAAGTAACTGGGAAGGCGGCTTTCGGGCCGCCTTTTTGCTTTCCCCGGCGCAGGCCGGGATCCAGCATATACGGGCGCGGTAGCGCTCATCCAGCCGCTGGACTGGGCCCCGGCTTTCGCCGGGGAAGGGAGAGAGGGGCAATTCGGCCCTATCCCCACGGAGCGATAACTCGCTCCACACCGACGCGAGCCGGCTTAGCTCGCAGATAGGCCCCTCGCGCATCGGGCGCGGGGAGTGAAGGAATCAACATGTTCGATACCAAGAAAGTCGAAATCCAGTGGGGCAGCCAGACGCTGACGCTGGAAACGGGCCGCGTTGCCCGCCAGGCCGACGGCGCGGTGCTCGCGACTCTCGGCGAGACGGTGGTGCTCTGCGCGGTGACCGCCGCCAAGTCCGTCAAGGAGGGGCAGGACTTCTTCCCGCTCACCGTCCATTATCAGGAGAAGTTCTCCTCCTCGGGCCGCATCCCCGGCGGCTTCTTCAAGCGCGAGCGCGGCGCGACCGAGCGTGAGACGCTGGTCAGCCGCCTTATCGATCGGCCACTTCGGCCCCTTTTTCCGGACGGCTTCTACAACGAGATCAACTGCATC
>NZ_CAXVWL010000102.1:0-4610 GCF_964263785.1 Sphingomonas sp. | reverse complement strand
TGCGCCGAACCCCGGCCGGCTCTCAAGCGAGCGCCAGCTGGTCTGGAAGGCGAGGCCGAAGAAGACGTAGCCGCGCACGAAGTCGGCCTCGTCTTTGCCGATGTTGCGGAAGCGCGGCACGATGATGCCCGTCGGCCGATTGCCGAACGTCGTCTTGTCCTGGAAGCCCATCACGATCGCGCCGGCGCCGCCGCCGTTGACGTGGTCCATGATGAACTGCCCGAGCACGCCGCTCGAATTGGCCAGCCCGTTGGGTGCCGCGTCGGTGCGCGAGCGGAGCAGGATGCCGATCGTGTTGATCGTCGAGGCGTTGAGGAACACGACGCGCGACGAATGGAGCGTGCGCTTCTTCGTCCGGGTGTCGAGCACGCGCACCCCCGTCACCTTGCGGGTGGCCGGATCGAAGTCGAGCCCGTCGACGACGCTGTCTGTGATCACGGTCAGACGTCCGGTCGCCTTGGCGGCTGGCAAGCTGGAACTCTGCGTCGAGAAATACGCGCCGAACGAGCAGCCCCGCGCGCAGATGCCGCGGTTCTGGCAAGCCGATCGCCCGTCCTTTGCCTGCGTCAGGTGGGCCGAGCGCGCCACCGTCAGCGTGCGGCCGGGATAGGTCGCCTTGATCCGCTCCCGTAGCGCCTGCTCCACCGGCATCAGCGGAAAGGCGGGCTGGAACTTGCCGTCGGGCAAGGAGGCCACGCCCTCGCTGGCGCCCTGGACGCCGATGAAACGCTCCACCGCGTCGTACCACGGCGCGAGGTCGTCGTAGCGGATCGGCCAGTCGACGCCGTGTCCGTCCTTCGCGTTCGCCTCGAAGTCGATCGGACTCCAGCGGTAGGTCTGCCGGCCCCAGACCAGCGAACGTCCGCCCACATTGTAGGATCGGCGCCACTGGAAGGGCGCGTCGGTCGTGGTCTCGTAGGGGTGGTCGCGGTCGTTGACGAAATGCTTCTGCGTCCATTCATCAAAGTACCGACCCTTGCTCTGCACCGGGTATTGATCGCGTAGGACCCGCGGGTCGCCATAGCCGCGGAACGGGAGTTCCCAGGGTGGAATCGTCTCGGTCGTGTAGCCGCTCTGGTGCGGGATGTCGGGCCCGCGCTCGATCATCAGCACGGTCAGGCCGCGCTCGGTCAGCTCCTTGGCCGCGAGCCCGCCGGTGATGCCCGAACCCACCACGATCGCGTCGAACTGGGGGGTGTTCATGCGTTCATGTTCCTGGCGTCGGAGTCGGTGCTGTACGCCCGCGTCGCCGGCGTCACGGCCACGGCCGGGTCGTAGCGGCCGGGCACCAGCTCATAGACCAGATCCTTCGAGGCACCCGTCTCCGAGGTGTAGTAGCCGCGCAGGATGAGTGCCTTGACCTTGCTCCAGGCGGAGCGGGCGGTGGGCGGCGGGGGCGGGGCCGACGGCGGGTGTTGGGCCGCCGTCGTCGCGGCGGCGCGCTTGACCGGCGGCGGACCGGGCGGTCCCAGCGCTGCGTCGACCTTGGCGAGCACCGCGGCCCGGCGCGATGCGGGGAGCGAGCCGAACGGCTGACCGCCGGCCTTCTCGAGGTCGCGCATCAGCTCGCCCCACGTCGCGGCGGTGACGTCCGCCACGCCCGCGTCGTAGGCTGTCGCGATCCAGCGCACGACCGACGGGTCCGCCGCGCCCGGCGTGCCTGTGCGGGGGATGACGAGGTCGCAGAGCTGCTGCAGGATGTCGACGTCGAGCGGCTCCGACGCCGCATCGCCGACGCGCCCGCATCCGGCCAGTGCGGGCAGGGCGGCAGCTCCTCCGGCGACCATCAGACCACGTCGGCTCACGATCGGCGACAACTGCATAGCCATCAGACCCTCATCCCTTCCTGTAATCCATTACATAGCTTGGGGTCGCTTCGCAATGGCCGAGAACGTCATCGTGCGAGGCGAACGAGCATCTTGCCCATGTTCTCGCCGATGAAAAGATTCAGGAAGGCTTCCGGCGCGCGTTCCAGTCCGTCGACGACCGACTCGCGCCAGATGATGCGGTCGGACGCGACCCATCCACGCAGCTCCTCCACGAAGCGGGGCCGGAGGTGGGCGTAGTTGCTCACGATGAAGCCCTGCAGGAGCAGCGACTTCCCGACCACGAGCGCGAAGTTGGTCGGGCCCTGCGGCGCGGTCGCGTTGTATTGCGAGATCATGCCGCATTCCGCGAAGCGGGCGAACGGCTTGGCCGCGGCGAGCGCGGCGTCAAGGTGGGTGCCGCCGACATTGTCGAAGTACGCGTCGATGCCGTTAGGTGCCGCGCGCGCCAGCGCGCCAGCGAGATCCGGCTGCGCCTTGTAGTCGATCGCGACATCTACGCCGAAGGACGCAAGCGCCGCGGTCTTCTCCGGGCCGCCTGCCGAACCGATCACCGTGGCACCGCGAAGTTTCGCTATCTGGCACGCGAGCGAACCGACCGCGCCGGACGCCGCCGACACGAACACCGTCTCGCCCGACGCGACCTTGGCGACCTCTGTGACGCCGACATAGGCGGTCATGCCGGGCATGCCGGCGACGCCGAGAAAGGCCTGGGGTGGTAGGTCTCCGGCCGGCAGCCTTTCCACCGTTTCCGCGGGCTTAGTGAACGCCTCGCGCCATCCCCACATGCTCTGCACGAGGTCCCCGGGGCTGAACCCCGCCACCGCCGACGCGGTCACGCGACCGATCGCTCCGCCACCCATCGGCTGTCCCAGCTCGAACGGAGGCGCGTAGCTCTTCCGGTCGATCATCCGGCCGCGCATGTACGGGTCGACCGACATCCAGACGTTCTCGACCTGGACCTCGCCATCGCCGGGGTCGGGCAGGGGCACGTCCGCGAGCTCGAAATTGTCTAGCGTCGGCATCCCCGTCGGCCGCGATGCGAAGCGAATCTCCCTGGTGGTACTCGGCATGTCCGGTGCTCCTATTCTGCGCGCTTATCGCTCGCGAAATTGTCGAATGCGTGCGGCGTCACCCGGATCGTGTGCGCCCGGATGAACGGGGCGCCTTCGCGCGCGCCGTCCTCGGGATGCTTGAGCGCGCACTCCCATTCCAGCACAGGCCAGCCGGCGAAATCATGTTGCGCCAGCTTGGAAAAAATCTGGCGGAAATCGACCTGGCCGTCGCCCGGCGATCGGAAACGGCCCGGACGGTCCAGCCAGTCGACATAGCCGCCATAGACGCCGGCACGTCCCGACGGCCGGAACTCGGCGTCTTTGACGTGGAAGGCGCGGATGCGTTCGTGATAGATGTCGATGAAGGCGAGGTAATCGAGCTGCTGCAACACCAGGTGGCTGGGGTCGTACAGGATCATGGCGCGCGGGTGGCGACCGGTCGCCTCGTGGAAGCGTTCAAAGGTGAGCCCGTCGAACAAGTCCTCGCCCGGGTGGATCTCGTAGGCGAGATCGACGCCCACCTCGTCGAACCGGTCGAGCAGCGGACGCCAGCGCCGCGCGAGTTCGGCGAAGGCTTCCGCGATCTGCCCGGGCGCGCGCTGCGGCCAGGGATAAACATAAGGCCAGGCGAGCGCGCCCGAGAAGGTGACGTGGGTGGCGAGCCCGAGCCGCGCGCTGGCCGCCGCAGCGAGGCGGAGCTGTTCCTCCGCCCAGCGCGTCCGCTCGGCCGGTCTGCCGCGCAGCGGGGGTGGTGCGAAGGCGTCGAACTGCACGTCGTAGGCCGGGTGGACCGCGACGAGCTGGCCCTGAAGATGCGTCGACAGCTCGGTGATCACGACGCCGCGCTCGCGGAGCCGACCGGCGACCTCGTCGCAATAGTCCTGGCTAGCGGCCGCCTTGTCTAGGTCGAAGATGGCGGGCCGGTCGGTCGGCAGCTGCACCCCCTCGTAGCCGAGGTCGACGGCCCACGCCGCGATGCCGTCGAGGGTGTCGAACGGCGGCTGGTCGCCCAGGAACTGCGCCAGGAAGATGCCGGGTCCCTTGAGCGTCCTCACGATCCCGGTCCCTTAGTCGCGGCCCGCTCGAACGCCAGCCACCGTCCCTCGGCCGAGGACTGCACTGCCCTATCGATGAACCTCATCCCACGCACGCCTGCCGCCGCTCCCTGGAGATCGCCATCGGGCTGTCGGCCGTCCCGCACCGCGGCGGCGACGTCGCGGTAGATTGTCGCGAACGCTTCGATGAAGCCTTCCGGATGGCCCGGCGGCAATCGGCCCGCGGCGCGACCGGCGGAAGACAGGATGCCCGCGCCCGCGTGCAGCGTCGTGGTCGACCCGTCGGGCCGGTCGACGCGCAGCTCGCCCGGCCGCTCGTGCGACCAGTCGAGGCCGCCGCTCTCGCCCCAAACGCGCAGGCGCAGCCCGTTGCGCGCGCCGGCGGCGATCTGCGACGCGTGCAGGACCGCTGGCACGTCGCCCGTCAGGCGCAGGAGCACGTTGCAATCGTCGTCGAGTGTCCGGCCCGGCTTGCTCGACAGGTCCGCGATGAGTCGCTGGGCGGGCAGGCCGGTCACGAACTCCAAGATGTTGAACGCATGCACGCCGATGTCGCCGCTGCACCCGCCCGCGCCCGCGACCGACGAATCCACGCGCCAGGCCGCCTGCCGCGATCCGCCGTGTTCGATCGGTTCCGACAGCCAGCCTTGCGGGTATTCGACCACGGCCTTGCG
>NZ_CAXVWL010000101.1:0-10008 GCF_964263785.1 Sphingomonas sp. | reverse complement strand
GACATTGAGGCACGTCCCTCCCAGCGTGTCGCGCGCCTCAGCACAAGCGGTCTTCAACCCCAGCTGGGCCGCCCGGATCGCCGCGACGTAGCCGCCAGGTCCGGCACCGATGACAAGGACGTCGTAGTCGTATTCAGCCATTCTTGTGCTCGCTTTTCAAACCGTTGCGCTTCGCTGCGACCAGATCACGCACAAACCCCATCATGGCCTTCAACTGCTCTCGCGTCAGGCCCGGATAGTCCGCGAGAATATCGTCGAACGAAGCTCCGCTCTCAGTGACTGCCAGTAGCCAGTCGATATAGTGTCGCGTACCGCGATGCGAACCTTACCGGAGCACACCGTCGAGTCCGTCACGATCACGTCGTACCAAGGCGTGCGAAGTGAAGGAATTTGCTTGGCCATGTAGATGACCTGTTTCCCAGCTATATCGGCCTCGTCAGGCTGGGCCAGGCGGATCACAGGTCAATCAATATCCGCGTCGGGTCCTCGATAGCGTTCTTCAGCGCCACCAGAAACGTCACCGCCTCGCGCCCGTCGATCAGGCGGTGGTCGTAGCTGAGCGCCAAATACATCATCGGGCGGACGACGATCTGGCCGTCGATCACCACCGCGCGGTCCTCGATCCGGTGGAGCCCCAGCACCGCCGACTGCGGCGGGTTGATGATCGGGGTCGACATCAGCGATCCGAACACGCCGCCGTTGGATATGGTGAAGGTGCCGCCCTTCATCTCGTCCATTTTCAACGTGCCATCCTTGGCACGTTTGCCGAAGTCGCCGATCGTCTTTTCGATCCCCGCCACCGACAGGTCCTGGCAGTCGCGGATCACCGGCACGACGAGCCCGCCGGGCGAGGACACCGCGACCGAGATGTCGGCGTAATCGTGATAGACGATGTCGTCGCCGTCGATCGACGCGTTGACGCTGGGTATGTCCTTCAGCGCCATCGTCGCGGCCTTCACGAAGAAGCCCATGAAGCCGAGGCGCACGCCGTGCTTCTTCTCGAACAGGTCCTTGTACTTGGCACGCGCCGCGATCACCGCGGTCATGTCGACGTCGTTGAACGTCGTCAGCATGGCCGCCGTATTTTGCGCCTCTTTGAGCCGCTTGGCGATGGTCTGGCGCAAGCGGGTCATGCGGACCCGCTCCTCCTTGCGGCCGCTGGCGGGCGGCGTCGGCGCTGCCGCAGCAGCAGGTGCCGGTGCGGTGGGCTTCGACGACGCGGCCGCCGCCACGTCCTCCTTGGTGATCCGCCCGTCCTTGCCCGTGCCCTTGACCGACGCCGGATCGACGCCGTGCTCGAGCACCGCGCGGCGCACCGAAGGTGAAAGCGCCGCGGGCGTGTCCTCGGAGGTTGCGGCAGGCGCAGCCTCAGCAGGCTTTGCGGCCGGAGCGGCGGCGGGTGCGGCCCCGCCCGCATCGACCGTCGCGATCACCGCGCCGACCTGAACGGTGTCGCCGACCTTCACCGCATGCCGGCCCATCACGCCGTCGACCGGCGACGGCACCTCGACCGAGACCTTGTCGGTCTCCAGCGACGCGATCGGCTCGTCGGCCTTCACCGGGTCGCCCGGCTGCTTGAGCCATTCGCCAAGTGTCGCTTCGGTGATCGATTCGCCCAGCACGGGGACGGTGACTTCGGTTGCCATCTCTGTTTCGCCTCGTCACCCCAGCGAAGGCTAGGGGCTTTCTATAACTGCGAGACCCCAGCCTTCGCTGGGGTGACGTCGTGAGTGTTCAGGCGCCTGCCTTGCCCGCGGTCTTCTGGTCCTCGGTCGCCCGCGCGCGGCGGATTTCCTCGCGCACGTTGTGGCCGAGCGCATCGGCGACCAGCGCGCCCTGTTCGGCCTGGTGGCGCTTCATCAGCCCCGTCGCGGGCGACGCCGACGCCGACCGCCCGGCGTAACGCGCACGCTTGACGCCGCCGCCCGCCGCCACCAGCGCCTCCTCGATCAGCGGCTCGACGAAGAACCAATAGCCTTGGTTCTTCGGCTCCTCCTGCGCCCAAACGATCTCCTCGAGCATCGGCATTCGCGCGACACGCTCGGCCAACGGCTCGCCCGGGAAGGGATAGAGCTGCTCGACGCGGACCACCTGCGTATCGGTATCGCCCGCCGCGTCGCGCGCCTCGATCAGGTCGTACGCCACCTTGCCCGTGCACAGCACCAGCCGCCGGGTCGTCGCGTCGGGCGAGCCGTTGGTATCCGACAGGATGCGCTTGAAGTGGCTGTCGCCCTGGAAATCCGCCGCCGCCGACACCGCCAGCTTGTGGCGGAGCAGCGACTTCGGTGTCATCACGATCAACGGCTTGCGGAAATTCCGATGCATCTGCCGCCGCAGCAGGTGGAAATAGTTCGCGGGCGTCGTGCAGTTCGCGACCTGCATGTTGTCGCCTGCGCACAGTTGCAGGAACCGCTCCGGCCGCGCCGACGAATGCTCCGGTCCTTGCCCTTCGTATCCATGCGGCAGCAGCATCACCAGGCCGTTGGCGCGCAGCCACTTGGCCTCGCCGCTGGCGATGAACTGGTCGATCATGATCTGCGCACCGTTGACGAAGTCGCCGAACTGCGCCTCCCACAGCACCAAGGTCTTGGGATCGGCCAGCGCATAGCCGTATTCGAACCCGAGCACGCCGTACTCGCTCAATGGCGAATCGAGCACCTCGAATCGGCCATGCTCCACGGTCTGGAGCGGCACATATTTGTGCTCGTCGGTCTGGTCGACCCACACCGCGTGGCGCTGGCTGAACGTGCCGCGCCCCGAATCCTGCCCCGACAGCCGTACGCCATACCCTTCGGACAGCAGCGCGCCGAACGCCAGCGCTTCGCCGGTCGCCCAATCGAAATTGGCCCCGCTCACGAACATCTGCCGCTTGGCGTCGATCACCCGCGCCAGCGTCTTGTGAACCTGAACGCTGTCGGGAACCGTCGTCAGCGTGCGGCCCAGCCCTTCGAACAGCTTCAGCTCGATGCCGGTGTCGACGTTGCGCCGGGTCGCCTCACCGTCGGTCGGCACCGACAGTCCCGACCAGCGCCCCGCGAACCAGTCCGCCTTGTTGGGCTTGTAGCTCGCCCCCGCCTGGAACTCCTCCTCGAAGGTCGTCGTGGTCCTGGTCACCTGCGCATCGGTCCAGGCCTGATCGATGACGCCTTCCTTCACCAGCCTTGCGCCGTAGATTTCGCTGACCGGCGGATGCTGGCGGATAACCGAATACATCAGCGGCTGGGTGAAGCTCGGCTCGTCGCCCTCGTTGTGCCCGAAGCGGCGGTAGCACCACATGTCGACCACGACGTCGCGGTGGAAGGTCTGGCGGAACTCGATCGCCATCTTGGTCGCGAAGGTGACCGCCTCGGGATCGTCGCCGTTGACGTGGAAGATCGGTGCCTGGACGCCTTTGGCGACATCCGACGGATAGGGCGACGAGCGGGCGAATTGCGGGCTGGTGGTGAAACCGATCTGGTTGTTGATGACGAAATGGACGCAGCCGCCGGTGTTATAGCCGCGGATGCCCGAAAACCCCAGGCACTCCCACACGATCCCCTGCCCCGCGAACGCCGCATCGCCGTGGATCAGCACGGGCAGCGCATGGCAGTGGTTCTTCAAATCGTCCGCGATCGTCTGGATCGCCCGGACCTTGCCGAGTACCACCGGGTCCGCCGCCTCGAGGTGCGACGGGTTGGCGACGAGCGACATATGAACCTTGATGCCGTCGAACTCGCGGTCGGTCGAGGTGCCGAGGTGGTATTTGACGTCGCCAGACCCGCCGATCTCGTCGGGGTTGGCCGAACCGCCCGCGAACTCGTGGAAGATCACCCGCAGCGGCTTGGCCATGACGTTGGCCAGAACGTTCAGCCGCCCGCGATGCGCCATGCCGTAGACGATTTCGCGGACGCCCATCTGGCCCCCGTATTTGATCACGCTTTCGAGCGCGGGGATCATGCTTTCGCCGCCGTCGAGTCCGAAGCGCTTGGTACCGACATACTTCTTGCCGAGAAACCGCTCCCATTGCTCGGCGTCGATGACCTTGGTCAGGATCGCACGCTTGCCCTCGGGCGTGAACTCCACGCCCTTGTCCTTGCCCTCCATCCGCTCCTGGAGGAAGCGGCGTTCCTCGACGTCGGCGATGTGCATGTATTCGAGGCCGACGTTGCCGCAGTAATTGGCGCGCAACGTGTCGACGAGTTCGCGGATCGTTGCCCATTCGAAGCCGAGCGTGCCGCCGAGATAGACCGGGCGATCGATGTCCTTGTCCGAAAAGCCGTAATAATCGGTTTTCAGATCCTCGGGCATCGCGCGCTGCGAAAGCCCCAGCGGATCGAGGTTGGCGGCGAGATGTCCTCGGACTCGGTAGGTGCGGATCAGCAATTGCGCCCGGATCGCGTCGCCCGCCGCCTTGACGATGTCGTCTTTCGACACCGCGGGCGCCGTCGCTATTGGCTTAGCCCCAGCCTTCGCGGGCTTCGGCGCGGGCTCCATCTGGGTCGGATCGAGCGCCGCAGTCAGGTCGTCGGTCGACGTCAGCGGCCAGCGATCGCTCGCCCAGCTCGGCCCCTGTGAGGTTTCGAGGCCTTCGAAGAACGAACGCCAGCCGGGTTCGACACCCGCCGGCGACTGCTGGTACTTGGCGTACAGCGCCTCGATGAAACCGGGGCTAACCCCGGCGGCGACGTCCGTAAAGTCCTGACCTTCGTAGCCCATGATACTTCCTCTACCCTTCTCCCTCCGGGAGAAGGAGGGGCCCGCCGCCGCAGGCGGTGGGAGGATGAGGGTGACGGCGGACCCGCCCTCACCCTTCCCGCACTTCGCGCCTCCCTCCCTCTCTTAGAGGGAGAGGAAAAGCCGTCTCAGCCCTTCAACACGCTGAGCAACGTCGTGCCCAGTTCGCTTGGGGAAGCCGAGACCTTGATCCCCGCCGCTTCCATCGCCGCGATCTTGCTCTCGGCATCGCCCTTGCCGCCCGAGACGATCGCACCGGCATGCCCCATCCGCCGTCCGGGAGGCGCGGTGCGGCCCGCGATGAAGCCCGCCATCGGCTTGGACCGCCCGCGTTTGGCCTCGTCGATCAGGAACTGCGCCGCCTGCTCCTCGGCGTCGCCGCCGATCTCGCCGATCATGATGATGCTCGTCGTCGCGTCGTCGGCCAGGAACAGCTCGAGCACGTCGATGAAGTTGGTCCCGTTGACCGGATCGCCGCCGATGCCGACCGCGGTGGTCTGGCCAAGCCCGGCGTTGGACGTCTGGAACACCGCCTCATACGTCAGCGTGCCCGAACGGCTGACGACCCCGACCGAGCCCTTCTTGAAGATCGAGCCCGGCATGATCCCGATCTTGCACTCGCCCGGGGTCAGCACGCCCGGGCAGTTGGGGCCGATCAGCCGCGACTTCGAGCCCGACAGCGCACGCTTGACCTTGACCATGTCGAGCACCGGGATGCCTTCGGTGATCGTCACGATCAGCGGCACCTCGGCGTCGATCGCCTCCAGGATCGAATCCGCAGCGAACGGCGGCGGCACGTAGATGACGGACGCGGTCGCACCGGTCGTGGCGACCGCTTCGGCGACGGTGTTATAGACCGGCAGGTCGAGGTGGGTCGTACCGCCCTTCCCCGGCGTGACGCCCGCGACCATCTGCGTGCCGTATTCCAGCGCCGCCTTGGTGTGGAAGCTGCCGGTCTCGCCGGTCATGCCCTGGGTGATGACCTTGGTGGTCTTGTCTACGAGAATGCTCATCTAGTCTCCAACCGGCTCGACGAGCCGCTGCAAAAGTTCGGCTCAGCCTGAGCTCTTCATGCTTTCGTCGTCACCCCAGACCACCGGGCGTTCCATGATGTCCACCCATGAATAGGGACACACCTCGGGAAAGCTGCGGCGGGGCAGTGTCGTTTCCTTGTGTGCCTTGCTGCGAGCGCGCCGATAGGCGCCCGGCAGAGCCTCATCAATCCGCGATTTGTAGCTTGGGCTGCGGTTAAGCTCGTCCTGGACCTGTTGACGATGTTCCTTGATGGAGTCGGCCCAGCTGCGTGTGCGATGGTCTGTCTGGATGTCCCATTTGATCAGATGGAGCAGCACGACCTTCAGCGCGCTTTCGAAACGATGGAAGTCCGACCTGCCCAAACTCTCCACCTCGTCGATCAAGTTGTTCAGGTCGAGCTCGCTGAACCGGCCTTCGCGCAGCAGCATGGCTTGAAGCGCAATCCATGCGCCGTAATCCGCTTCGTAGTTGGAGACATTGTGCCCCTTCACGATCTGCGGATCACGTTCGGCCATGTTAGGCCTCCAGGCTCGGGTCGATGCCCTTGCAGGCGACCAGTAGCTCCTTCACCGCATCCACCGATACCGTCAGGTTCGCCTTTGCCTCGTCGTCGAGCTTGACCTCGACGATCTCCTCGACCCCGCCGGCGCCGATCACCACCGGCACGCCGACGTACAGCCCGTCGACGCCGTACTGGCCCTCGACATAAGCTGCACAGGGCAGCAGGCGCTTGCTGTCGTAGAGATACGCCTCCGCCATCGCGATGCCGCTGGTCGCGGGTGCATAATAAGCCGATCCGGTCTTCAGCAGCGCGACGATCTCGCCGCCGCCGCTACGGGTGCGCTGGACGATCGCGTCTATGCGCTCCTGCGTGGTGCGGCCCATCGCGATCAGGTCGGGGACCGGGATACCCGCGACGGTCGAATATTGGACCACCGGGACCATCGTGTCGCCGTGGCCGCCCAGCACGAAGGTGTTGACGTCCCTGACCGCGACCTTGAACTCGTCCGCCAGAAAATGGCTGAACCGCGAACTGTCGAGCACCCCGGCCATGCCGACGACCATGTGCGTCGGCAGGCCCGAGAACTCGCGCAGCGCCCATACCATGGCGTCGAGCGGGTTGGTGATGCAGATGACGAAGGCGTTCGGCGCGTTGGCCTTGATCCCCTCGCCGACCGCCTTCATCACCTTCAGGTTGATGCCGAGCAGATCGTCGCGGCTCATCCCCGGCTTGCGCGCGACGCCCGCGGTGACGATGATGACGTCCGCGCCGGCGATGTCCGCGTAATCATTCGATCCGGTGATCGTCGCGTCGAAGCCCTCGACCGGCCCGCATTGCGACAAATCGAGCGCCTTGCCCTGCGGGATACCCTCGGCAACGTCGAACAGGACGATGTCGCCCAGACCTTTCAGCGCTGCCAGGTGCGCGAGCGTGCCGCCGATGTTGCCGGCGCCGATCAGTGCGATCTTCTTGCGAGCCATCCCAATCCTTCTCCGTACGTCCGGTGCGATTGGCCACGCCGCCTACGCGCATTGCTCCGCTACGGCAACCGCTAAAGGACGGAGGTAAAGATTATTGATGCGAATAGTTCGCAATTGCATCAAACACTGCCGTGCCCCTGCGCCAGATACGCTTCAGAGCGCATCTCCTCCAACCGGCTGACGGTCCGCTCGAACTCGAACCGTCCATCGCCGGCGACGTAGAGCTCGGCCGGCTGCGCGTCGGCGGCGGCGAGCAGCTTGACCTTGTGCTCGTACAGTGCGTCGATCAGCTGGACGAAGCGCGCCGCCTCGTTGCGGTTCTCGGGCCCCAGCCTGGGCACGCCGACGAGGATCACCGTATGATAGCAGCGCGCGACCGCCAGGTAATCGGCCGCCCCGCGCGCCTCGCCGCACAGCTTCCTGAACGCGAAGACGGCCACGCCCTTGAGGCTTTTCGGGACCGGCAGCGTCCGCCCGCCGCCCAATGGCAGTTGAATCGCAGGCACATGCGCGCGGTCCTCGGGCGGATAGTCGGTCAGGCGGAAGAAGGCGGCGGAGAGCTCGGCGGTCGCCCGCGCGCCGTTGGGGACGAGCCAGGTGTCGACGCTGCCCAGCCGGTCGCGGCGGTAATCGACCGGGCCGTTCAGCGGCAGCACGTCGAGGCGCGCCTCGACCAGAGCGATGAAGGGTAGGAAATGCTCGCGGTTGAGCCCATTCGTGTACAGATCGGATGGCGCTCGATTGGAGGTGGCGACCACCGTCACCCCCGCTTCGATCAGCGCGGTAAACAGCCGCGACAGGATCATCGCGTCCGGCGAGTTGGTGACCATCATCTCGTCGAAGGCGAGACACCGCGCCTCGCCCATAAGCGCGGCGGCGACCGGCGCGATCGGGTCGCCCACTTCGCTCAAACGCTCGGCGGCGATCCGCTGGTGGATCTCCAGCATGAATTCGGAGAAGTGGACCCGCCGCTTCCGCCCGATCTTCAACTGCGCGAAGAACAGGTCCATCAGCATCGACTTGCCGCGCCCGACCCCGCCCCACAGGTAGACGCCGCGTGGAGGCTCGGGCTTGCGCCCCATCAATCGCCACAAGGTGCTGCCGCGGCGCGGCACCGCTTCCAGCTCGGCCTGGAGCGCGGACAAGCGCGCCGCCGCCGCCGCCTGCTCGGGGTCGGCGCGCAACTCGCCGCCCGCGACGAGCCGGTCGTACGCGGCGAGAACGGTTGTCATGTCCTGGCGGGTTTGCGGATCGTCGCGGAGAAGGCGGCGATCCGCGCCTCGTCCTCCCCCTGCACGACCAGCCCGCGCAGGAAGATCAGCCGCCCGGTTTCCTTGAGCACCTCGACCTGCGCCTCGATCGCCTCGCCGATGCGCGCCCCACCAATGAACTGGGTGTTGAGGTCCAGCGTCACCGCGGTGCCAGCGACGATCAGCCCGAAACCGCGCGTGGCCGCGAACAGCGATACGTCGATGAAGCCGAGCAGCGCACCGCCGTGGACGTGATCGCGCAGGTTCGAATGGCGATGCTCCGGCGTCATCCGCACGCGAGCGAACGCGCCGTCGATCCGGTAGCGCATGTCCCCGAGCAAGGTGTTGAACCGGGTCGGATCGCTCAGCGCAAAGCGGCGCCAGCCCGGATGGTCGACGTCCGCTTCATCCAGAAACGCAGGTGCGGTCACTTGGCGTTACAGAACCCGTTCGGCTTCCATCTTCTTGATCTCGGCGATCGCCTTGGCCGGGTTCAGCCCCTTCGGGCACACGTTGGCGCAATTCATGATCGTGTGGCAGCGATAGAGGCGGAACGGGTCCTCCAGCGCGTCGAGCCGCTCGCCGGTCATCTCGTCGCGGCTGTCCGCCAGCCAGCGATACGCCTGCAACAGGATCGCGGGCCCCAGGAACTTGTCCGAATTCCACCAATAGCTCGGGCACGAGGTCGAGCAGCACGCGCACAGGATACACTCGTACAGCCCGTCAAGCTTCGAGCGATCCTCGGGCGACTGCAGCCGCTCCTTGCCAGACGGCGGCGGAGTCACCGTCTGCAACCAAGGCTTGATCGAAGAATATTGCGCGTAGAAATGGGTGAAATCGGGCACCAGATCCTTGATAACGTCCATGTGCGGCAAGGGCGTGATCCGCACCTCGCCCTTCACGTCGGCGATCGCGGTGGTGCAGGCGAGACCATTGCGCCCGTCGATGTTCATCGAGCACGATCCGCAGATGCCCTCGCGGCAGGAGCGGCGGAAAGTGAGCGACGAATCCTGCTCGCCCTTCATCTTGATCAGCGCGTCGAGCACCATCGGCCCGCATTCGTCCAGATCGACCTCGAACGTGTCGTAACGCGGGTTCTCGCCCGCATCGGGATCGTAGCGATAGACCTTGAACGATTTCAGCCGACGCTTCCCTGCCCCGTTGGCCGCGGCATTGGCTGCCTTGTGCGTCGCGCCCTTCTTGACGACGCTGTTCTTGGGAAGCGTGAACTCGGCCATTCGCGTTGCATCCGTCGATTATCGTGCGACCATCCGGTCGGATGCCCAGGTCACTACATGGAACCCGGCGCGCCCGCAAACCAGAGTTGATGAGATTATCCGACATCACCGGCGTTAACATTTCTTTGCACTCGAACAGGGCAGCTTTAGCAGGCTGCTGAAAAAGGGCTTGGCTATCGCGCTGTGAGGTGATTCATCGAGGCAGGACGCGATAAACGGGGCCGATGGATGCGCGGTACGGACGAACGATCGGGCAAGCTGTTCTCCTACGTCGATCTGGAAGAGCGGGT
>NZ_CAXVWL010000100.1:0-24711 GCF_964263785.1 Sphingomonas sp. | reverse complement strand
TTATCGCCGTCGATGTTGCCGAAATTGCCCTGCCCGTCGACCAGCGGATAGCGCAGCGAAAAGGTCTGCGCGAGGCGCACCATCGCGTCGTAGACCGACTGGTCGCCGTGGGGATGGTATTTGCCGATGACGTCGCCGACGACGCGGGCGCATTTCTTGTAGCCCTGCGCCGGATCGAGTTTGAGCAGCCGCATCGCCCATAGCAGGCGCCGGTGGACCGGCTTCAGCCCGTCGCGAACGTCGGGCAGCGAGCGCGCGGTGATCGTCGAGAGCGCGTAGACGAGGTAGCGTTCGCTAAGCGCGGTGTCGAAGGGTGCGTCGGTGGGGATCAGGAGGTCGGTGGCCATGCGATGCGGGGGATAGCACCGCCGTGATCGAGATCAAACCGGGACCGGAGCGGGTGCTGCGAGCAGGCGATATCCCGCCACCGCCTCCGCCAATATGGCGCGGTGCTGACGACCGGTTTCGGCCCAGTCGTAGCGCTCGCCGAACGCGCGCGTGGCGGCGCGATCTGGAAGGTTCGCGAGCAACCGCGCCGCCCCTGCCCCAATCGCTGTGTCGGAGCGCTCCGCCACCAGCAGACCCGCCTCGGGCACCCGCACCACCTCGGGCGAGCCCCAGACCGGGGTTGCGACCAGGGGCGTGCCGCAGGCGAGCGATTCGAGGAGGACGTTGGCGATGCCTTCGCGGTCCGAGCAGCTGAGCGTCGCGTCGGCGGCCCCGTAGAGTTCTGGCAGGCGGTGCTGGTCGACGTGGCCGAGGAAGCGGACGCGGTCGTCGACGCCTTGCGCCTTCGCGAGTGCGCGCAGCGAAGCGTCGCGCGGGCCGTCGCCGGCGATCATCAGGTGGACGCCGGGGAGCCTGGCGACCGCGCGGATCGCGTAATCGTGGCCCTTGCGGTCGATCAAATGGCCGACCGACAGCAGCGTCGGCGCGTCGATGCCGAGCCCCGCGCGCAACGCCGCGCGATTTGCGGGCGGGCGGAAGAGGTCGAGGTCGACGCCGTGCTCGACCACCGTGATCTTGCCTGGTTCGGCGCCCAGGTCGATCAGCCCGTCGCGCAACGCGCCGCAGACGGTGGTGACGTGGGCGGCGCGCTCGACCGCCTTGAGGATCATCGTGCGTGGCAGGCGGGCCTGCGGGATCAGGCTGACGTCGGTGCCGAGCGCGGACATCACGACGGCACGATCGAACCACCGGCCGAGCAGCGCCGCGGCGACGCCGTCGGGGTAGAGATAATAGCTGTCGATCACGTCGAAGTCGAAATCGCGCCGGGTCGCGGCGATCGGCTTTGCCAGCGCCGCCGCCATCAGTAGCGGCGCAGCGGTCATGCCGATCTTGGGGATCGTCGGATAGCGGGGGTGGGCGATGGCGAGGCCACGGCGCTCGGCATTGTGCGGGGCGCGGGCGTGCTCGGCCCAGGCGCCGAATCGAGGGTTTGCAGATGGGAACCACGGCACCGGCGCGACGACGCGGACCTCATCGCCGGCCGCAGCAGAGAGATGCGCGACGCGGTGCTCGATGAAGATGCCGTGGCGCCGCTGGACGGCGTTGGGATAGAGCGTGGACAGGACGAGAATCTTCAAGCGCGCGCCTTTCGATCGGCCCGCCATATTCTCGCAGGCGTAAAGGGCAGGTTTCCGACTGCGCCGCGCGGAAGGTGAGGCTAAGGTGAGGCCAATGCGCTTCCTGGCGCCGGGCCGGTGCCGGCGGTCAGCCGCCGCCGATGCCCTCGACGATCGTGCCCGTGCCCTCGCAATTCGCGCAAGCGCCGCCATCGACCGATCCGCTGCCGCCGCAGACCGGGCAGACGTTCTCGCCGGTGCCGGGCGTGCCCTGGGGAGCCTGGTCGCCGGGCGCCATATGCGGGTCAGTCATCGATACTCTCCTCGCCGCGACGAGCGCGCGAGACATGCACGAGGTTCCGGCCGATCAGAATGAGCGGAGGAAGGTTGCCGCAGGATTTCCAACATCGCAAGGCGTTTGGTGCGCGATCGTCAGCGAAGCGGTTTCGGTCGGCGGCGCGCGCCGCTACACCGCCGCCATGCTTCGCCTCCTGCTTCCCTTCGCCGCCGCCGCGCTCATCGCTGCCGATGCGCCGCGCCTGACCTGGGCGGACCTCACCGCGCGCTCCCGCCCGATCGCCGACGCGACCGTGTCCTATGGCCCCGACGCGTACCAGAAGGTCGACGTGTGGGTGCCTCGGGGCAAAGGACCGTTCCCGACCGTCGTCATGGTCCACGGCGGATGCTGGCAGACGAAGATCGCCGATCGCACGCTGATGAATTGGGCCGCCGCCGACCTGCGCGCGGACGGCATCGCGGTGTGGAACATCGACTATCGCGGCGTCGACCGTCCGGGCGGCGGCTATCCGGGCACCTTCGCCGATGTCGCCGCGGCGGCGGACCGCTTGGCGGTTGAGGCGAAGCGGTTCGGTTTCGACACGCGGCGGGTCGTCGCGGTCGGGCATTCGGCGGGTGGGCATCTCGCCTTATGGCTGGCGGCGCGGCGCGGGCTTCCGCTTACGAGCCCATTGCGGACCGCGCACCCGCTCAGGATCGCGCGGGTCGTCAGCCTGGGCGGGCTGCCCGACCTAGCCGACACCGCGGCAAGCCCGGACAACGGCTGCGGGACCGAGGTGGTGGCCAAGCTGGTCGGCCCGACGGATGACGGCGCGCGGCGCGACCCGTATGCCGACACCTCGGTCCCCCGCCTACTGCCGCTCGGTGTGCCCCAGGACTTGGTGAACGGGCGCGAGGACCGGATCATCCCGTATCGGATGGCGTTGGCTTACGTGAACATGGCCGCGGCGTCCGGGGACCGGGCGGCGCTGCATACGGTGCCGGCGACCGGCCATGTCGAACTTATCGCTCCTGATACAGCCGCTTGGGCCGAGACTAAGTGGGCAATCCGCGCTTCATGGGGACCGACATCGATCAAGTAGCGACGACCGATCCAATCAACGGTTGATCCGCTCCTGTTGATCGGCAAACTTCTCGCGCTCGGGAAAGACCACGGTGATGTCCGATGTTTGGTCGCCATTGTCTTTGGGTTCGCATTTGATCGCGCCGATCGCTTTGCGCAGTTTGCAAAACGACTTGACTCGTGCATTGGGCACGCTTTCCACGATCCATTCCGACATATCACTTCTCCTCTTTTGCCAGGCCTTCAATAAGTATCTTGCGCGCGGCAGGATCGTCCTCCGCGGCGATCAGGGCGAGCACCAACGTGCGCTGCTGCGCCGGATAGCCCCCGTCGGCCAAGCGAGCAAAAAACTCGTCGGGGTTCAGCCCGCCGGGAGGATTGGGAAAGAGGCTCGCAAGGACAGCCTTTGCGCTGGCGACACGTGCGAGATAGAGATCGTTAGTCGCCGCAGCTTCGAAATAGGCTTCCAGCGCGGTCGTGGTCGGGCCCGTGTCGAATTTATAGCGCTGGATTGCATTCTGCGCCTTGTTTTCGGCAATAACCTTGTTCGTCGCCGTGGTTTCATTGATTCCGACCAGTGCGCCTACAATCGTTCCCGCCTGTTCGTAGGCGCCCAGATCCTGAAGCGCGATACAGGTCGGCCAGATATCGAGCCCTTGTTGCATCCGTTCGTAAATGCGCGTCCGCACGTCGGCGCGCGAAGCGCGCATTTGGTTCTGAAGCGCGGGCACCGTCATACTGAACAGGAATTCCTTGTTGAAGGCCTCGCGTTCGCCGATGACGCCGGTATTGGCGGCGCTCAGTATGCTGGCGGTCTTGCCGCTCGCCACCGCGCCCGCGGTTGCCAGTCCGAGGGAGGCAATCGTCGCGACGAAGTTGCCCGTGCGCGCCTCCTGCAGCATCGCCGCCTCGAACCGATCGTACGCCTGATCGACAACCAGCATGTAGGCGGTCGCCAAAGCATTGCGTCGCCCCGTTCCGCCGGGCGCGGTCAATGGCAGTTCAAGGCAATCGGCTTGGATCGCTCCCTTGAGTGCTCCCAGTCGGGATACGCCTGCCTTCCCGGCCTTGGTATCGCTGGCGATCATGTCGGCCATGCGCGGCGGCCCTCCGGCAACCGTTGAACAGCCCGATGTAGCTGCCGCAACAGCCAATGCAGCCGTCAATCGTGCGTGCGCCACAAGTCCCCCTACCGGCTTACGTCAGTCACCGATGCTATCGCACTCGCCATCGCTTTGCACATCGGATCGAGTCCGATACGGTCTTTGTTTGTACAACTCAGCGCAGTCTTGCCGCCCATCGGCTGATTGCACCCCTGCCCCCCATCCCGTATAGCCCGGCGCATCTCACGCCCCGGCCCCGCCCACGCGCCGCCGGGGCGTCCTGTTTCAAGGGACACCGCGCTTATGGCTCGCCGCCGCCAGATCTACGAAGGCAAGGCCAAGATCCTTTACGAGGGGCCGGAGCCCGGCACGCTGATCCAGTATTTCAAGGACGATGCCACCGCCTTCAACGCGCAAAAGAAGGGCACGATCAACGGCAAGGGCGTCCTCAACAATCGCATTTCCGAGCATGTCTTCACCCTGCTCGACCATATCGGCGTGCCGACCCATTTCATCCGCCGCCTCAACATGCGCGAGCAGTTGATCCGCCAGGTCGAGATCGTGCCCATCGAGGTCGTCGTGCGCAACGTCGCGGCGGGTTCGCTGAGCAAGCGGCTCGGCATCGAGGAAGGCACCAAGCTGCCGCGGACGATCATCGAATATTATTACAAGGACGACGCGCTCGGCGATCCGATGATCTCCGACGAACATATCGCGGCGTTCGGCTGGGCGAGCCAGGAGGAGATGCACGACATCGCCGACCTGGCGATCCGCATCAACGATTTCCTCAGCGGCCTGTTCGCGGGCGTCGGCATCCGGCTGGTCGACTTCAAACTGGAGTTCGGCCGCATCTGGGACAACGATTACGGTCGCATCATCCTGGCCGACGAGATCAGCCCCGACGGCTGCCGGCTGTGGGACATGGAAACCAACGACAAGATGGACAAGGACCGCTTCCGCCAGGACCTGGGCGGCGAGGCAGAGGCGTATCAAGAGGTCGCGCGGCGGCTGGGCCTGCTGCCCGAGGGCGAGGAGGGCGCGGTGCTCGACCTGGCCAGCCATCGCAAGCGGAGGGGCAAGTGAAGCTGCGCATCGTCGTGACGCTGAAACCCGGCGTGCTCGACCCACAGGGCAAGGCGATCGGGCATGCCTTGGGGTCGTTGGGCTTTGCCGGCGTCGGCGAGGTGCGTGCGGGCAAGCTGATCGAGATGGAGGTCGCGGACGGCACCGACGATGCGACCGTCGATGCGATGTGCCGCAAGCTGCTGGCGAACACCGTGATCGAGGATTACCGGATCGAGCGCGCCTGATGAAGGCGGCGGTGATCGTCTTTCCGGGCTCCAATTGCGACCGCGACCTGGCGGTCGCGCTGGAGCAGGTGACCGGCGTGAAGCCGGCTATGGTCTGGCACGCCGAAACGGCGCTGCCCGAGCGGGTCGACATAGTCGCGGTGCCGGGTGGCTTCTCGTACGGCGACTACCTCCGCTCGGGCGCGATCGCGGCACGCTCGCCGGTGATGCGCGCGGTTGTGGAGGCGGCGGCGCGCGGGGTGGCGGTGCTGGGGGTGTGCAACGGCTTTCAGGTGCTGACCGAAGCCGGGCTGCTGCCGGGCGCCTTGATGCGCAATGCCGGGCTGAATTTCGTCTGCCGCGACGCCGCGCTGACGGTCGGCGAGGCGCGTTCGCCGTTCACCGCCGGCTATGACGCGGGCGAGACGATCACCGTGCCGGTCGCGCACCACGACGGCAATTACTTTGCGGACGACGCGACGCTCGATCGGCTGGAGGGCGAAGGCCGGGTGGCGTTCCGCTATGCGGGCGCGGTCAATGGGTCCGCACGTGGCATCGCGGGGATCGTCAACGAAGCGGGCAACGTGCTGGGGATGATGCCGCACCCCGAACGCCGGGTCGAGGCGGCGCACGGCGGGACGGACGGACGGCGACTGTTCGAGGGGTTGCTGGAGCGCGTTGCCGCCTGAGGCTCAGGCCGCGAACTTGACCGCCCAGATGACTGCGACGATCACCGCTGCCGCAACCGCCACCCAGCGCACGATGCCGCGCGAGAACCATGCCGCTAGGGTGCCGGTCGCGACGCCGATCAGCGCCGTCAGCCCCGCTGCGACACGGGCACTGCCATTGTCGACGATGGTGCCCGGTGGGATCGAAGGATCCATGTCGCGCATCCAGTCGTATTCGCTCACGGGCAACGTCAGCAGCAGCACGATCGCTGCCGCGGCGATCGCCAGCGCCGCTATGCGCACGACTCGCGACGTCACGCGACCAGGCTGACGAAGCGCGGCCAGAATTTGACAATGAAATCGCCGTAGCTGGTGTTGCGCCGAATTTGCTCGATGCTGAGCCCCACCCCGCGGTTGTAGCGCGCACCGACGACGCGGATCGCTTGCGGATCGCCGAGCGTGAGCGCGCGGGCAAGGCCGTCGTGCCGTGCCAACTGGCTCAGGTGCCGCGCGACGATCGTGATGTTGTCGGCATCCTTCTCGAGCAAGGTAGCCAGCGTCATCAGCTCGCCCGACGACATTTTCGCAGGATCGCGCCCCAGCGTCTCCGCCGCGGTGCGCAGCTGGATGCTGACCGCGCCGAAGGATGTCTTGCCGGGTGGGCTGGTGATCGTCATGTGCCGGTCGACCCAATCCGGCCCGGACCAGTCAAAGTTGCGCACCGCAAAAGCGACCGAATCGATGAACGTCGGGTCGCCACCGACCTCGATCCAGCACACCCCCGCCAGCATCGGCCCCGGCAGCCCGAACCGTCCCGCCTCGCGCCGGATCGTCGCGCGGTGATGGCGGACCCAGGCGTCCTTGTAGCGCTGGATATAGGGCCGCCCGCCGCCGAGCCGCTGCGGCACCAGCTTCCACAGCAACAGATCGGCCACGCCCCATTTGGGGGCATCTCCCTCGGCGGCATTGGGTGCAGGCACGACAACCTCCCTGACGACGGGCTCACTCTATCCGGCGCGGGCGGCGCCGCCAATCACACCCGCGTCCTGAACGGCGAGAAATTTGTCTGGCGATCGAACACGTCGACACCCTCGCGCCGCTTAAGGAAGCCGACGACCGCATAGGTCATCGGTGTGAGCAGCACTTCCCACGACACTTTCAGCACGAACTGCGTCGCCATGACGGTCAGCAACGCCGCCACCGGCCAGTCGGGCGCGCCGTAAAAGGCGAGCGGGTAGAAGATCGCGCTGTCGATCCCCTCCCCCACCACCGTGCTGCCGATCGTGCGGGTCCAAAGGTGACGGCCCGCGGTCCACACCTTCATCCGCGCCATGACGAAGCTGTTGGCGAACTCGCCCGCCCAGAAGGCGCAGATGCTGGCGAGCACGATCCGCGGCACCTGGCCGAAGACCTGCTCGTACGCCGCTTGTCCCGTCCAGCCCGCATCGGGCGGCAGCGCGACGACGATCCAGCTCATGCCGGCCATGAACAGCATCGCACCGAACCCCGCCCAGATGCAGCGGCGCGCGCGCGCATAGCCGTAGACTTCGGTCAGCACGTCGCCGAGCACGTAGGACACCGGAAAGAACAGGATGCCCGCGCCGAACGGCCACGGTCCGACGAACGGCAAATCGACGACCGCGCGCTTGCCCGCGCCGATGACGTTGGACAGCAGCAGCACGGTGACGAACGCGGCCATCAGGAAATCGAAATAGCGGAACCGCCCATCCGCGAGGTCGCCTGCATCCACCACGCGCTTTTCGTCCACCGCCATGCGCGCGATCATGATCGCAGTTCCCGCGCCGCGCAATCCGCGCTACCGACGCTTACAGTGCGCGCCCGTAGCTCAGCTGGATAGAGCAAGGAGCTTCTACCTCCTCGGTCGGGGGTTCGAATCCCTCCGGGCGCGCCAGATCCGTACGATGCCGAGCCCGGGCATCGCGCCACAGCGCGCCGATCCGCTCGTCCAGCGAGGACGGCGAGAAGCGGTCGAGCCCGGAGCCGGGATAGAAGGTCATCTCGCCGAACAGCGGCGCTCCGCGGACTTCGTAGAAGTCGATGCGGACGAAATCGAAATCCCGGCCGAGGTCCTCGGCCGCCGCGACCATCGCGGCCAGCGAGCGCGGCGGCGGCACGGCGGCGGTGGGGTCGGACACGCAGCGCCAAGCGGAATCGAACAGGATCCAACGATGGGCATGCTCGCGCGACAGATGCACCTGCACAAAGGCGACGCGCCCGGCAAAGACGTAGAGTTTGTAATCGACGGGCAGGGCGCCCCGGTCGGCGATGAACGGCTCGACAAGCAATCCGCGTTCGATCCGCCGGTACAGCCACTCGTCCAGCCACAGGCCATAAGGCGATCGCATCCAGCGCCGGGCCTGGCGTCGGATCGCACTCCAATCCTCCGTGCCGGTCCGCACGAAGGCGCAGTGTTTGCAGCCGTGCCGCGATTTGACGACGAACGGCGGCGCCCACGGC
Source organism: Sphingomonas sp. (assembly GCF_964263785.1). GTDB lineage: Bacteria > Pseudomonadota > Alphaproteobacteria > Sphingomonadales > Sphingomonadaceae > Sphingomonas. The sequence continues at coordinate 16,248 of NZ_CAXVWL010000100.1, read as the reverse complement.
GGCACCGTCGGCAGCGCATCGCCGTGCCACAGTGTCGGGATGACCCACTCTGCGCCCAGCCGCGCGGCGACGTGCGCCTTGACCCGCACCTTGTCGGCGAGCAGCGGCAGGCGCGGGTCGCGGTCGTGGAGCTTGCGGAGCTGGACCAGCTCGGTGAAGCGGGTGGGCGCGGCCAGATCGGGCAGCCGCCCGTGCCGCCACAGATAGGTCAGCGCGATCCGCGCGCGCACCGCCGCGGGGCTGAGGAACAGCGAACGTGCGTCGGCCGCGGCGCCGGGTGCACAGGCCGCAATGCCACTGTCCGAACCGAATTGCGCCGCAGAGCCGATCAACGATCATCTTTCCATCGCCGAGCCTCAAACCGGTTCGAGGCTGCGCGAGCCCCCATCGCAGTGCAACGCTCGATTGGCAAAGCCGTCCGGCGCCCAGCGCAAGGAAACCGATTGGTAAGTCCGCTTATTCTAGGAAGAGCGGGATGGATCGATGCCACCCCCTGCCCGGCACACCCCCCGCGCGTTCCTTCACGGGCGGCGACGGCGGCGAGACCGTGCAACCATGGACGCATGGCGCCTCGCTCGAGGTGCTCACCATGCTGGCCGACGCCCTGCCGGCGACCCTGTTCGTCAAGGATGCCCGCACGGGCCGCTATCTCTACATGAACCGCGCGGCCGAGATGCTGGTGGAGTTATCCCCCGACGCCGTCATCGGGCGCACCGATGTCGAGCTCTTCGGCGAGCAGGGGCTGGAGTATCGCCGGCGCGACGAGCTGGCGCTGGCGGTCGATGGCGACCACTGCACCGAGGGCACATTCCACCGTGCCGACGGTCGCGTCGCGATCGTGCGGACGCGGCGCCGAGTCGTCGACGGCCCCGATCGGCCGCGGCAATATCTGCTGTGCGTGACCGAGGACGTCACCGAAGCGCGACAAGCGCAGGCCGAAGTCCTCTGGCTGGCGCGGCACGATTCGCTCACCCGGCTGCTCAACCGCGATTCGTTCATCGCGACGCTGCACGCGCTGTTGGGCGCGCAGCGCAGCCTGGCGATGCTCAGCATCGACCTCGACCGGTTCAAGGCGGTCAACGACCGCTTCGGACATCTCGCCGGCGACGCGGTGCTGGCGCAGGTCGCCGAGCGGCTTCGGCCGCTGCTCGGTGCCGAGGACATCCTGGCGCGGGTCGGCGGCGACGAGTTCGCGCTGATCGTGGTCGATGCCGATCCGGCGGCGCGCGCACGCGCGGTCGCCGAGGCCATCCTCGTGCGCATCGCCGCGCCGATAACGACCGATGCCGGACACGCCGATATTGGCGCGAGCATCGGCATCGCGGTCGCGCCCGCAGACGCATGCTCGGTCGAGACGCTGCGCCGCCACGCCGATCTCGCACTGTACGCGGCCAAGCGCGGCGGCGCCGGGGCCTTCCGCTTCCACGACGCCGAAGCCCACGCCGTACCGAAATCGCTGGGCAAGCGGCTGGAGACGCGCGGCGCGGCGCCCGCGCGCGGGTTCGTCGCGGTCATGGAGATCGACCGGTTCGCGGCGCTGCGCCAACGGATCGGCTATGCGCTGGCCAATGCACTGATCCGCGACTTGGCGGAGCGGCTACGCACCACGCTGAACGGGTGTCAGCTCGGCCGCGTCGGGCGGACCTCGGTCGAATTCGCGTTCGACGCCGCCTCGGTCGAGTCGGCCGGCGACACGCTGCGCCGGCTCGTCGCCGCGCTGGAGCAGCCGTTCACGATCGACGGCTATACCTTCGATCTGTCGCTGGCGGTCGGCGCAGTCGATGCGGGCGATCAGGTGGTCGACGATCGCCAGCTCGACCGTGCGGCGGCGGCATTGCTCATCGCACAGGAACGCCACGAAAAGGTCCGCATCGTCGATTTCGCCGATCAGCCCGCGTCCGACATCGACCAGCTCGTCATCATGCGCGAGCTGCCCGGCGCGATGCGGAACGGCGAGATCTCGCTGTATTACCAGCCCAAGCTGCGCGCGCGCACCGACACGATCGATTCGGCCGAAGCATTGCTGCGCTGGCACCATCCCGAATTCGGCCTGCTGCGCACCGACAAGGTGATCGAGCTGGCCGAGGCCACGGGCGCAATCCGTGATTTAACCTTCTGGGTGATCGACCGCGCGCTGGCCGATCGTGCGCGGCTGGCCGATGGCGGCCGTGCGATCACGATCTTCGTCAACATCTCGGGCATCCTGCTGCCGGACACCGGCTTTGCCGACTGGGCACTGGCGCGGCTGGCGGATGCGGGCGGCACCATCGGCTTCGAGATCACCGAAACCGCAGTCATCCACGACCCGCAAGTGGCGATCGCCAACCTCCAGCGCTTCGCCGCGGCAGGAATCAAGATTGCGATCGACGACTACGGATCCGGGTTGTCGTCGCTCGCCTATCTCAAGCAATTGCCCGCGGACGAGCTGAAGATCGACCGCATGTTCGTCAGCGGGCTGACCGAGAGCCACCGCGACCCGCTGCTGGTGCGCTCCTCGATCGACCTGGCGCATGCGCTGGAGATGGAGGTGACCGCCGAAGGGGTCGACGATCCAATCTCGCTGTCGCTGCTCAGGATCATGGGTTGCGACATGATGCAGGGTTACCTGATCTCGCCGCCGCTGCCGCTCGAGGCCCTTGCGAAGTTCCTGCACGACGATGCGCATCTGTCACCGCTGCACCCGTCGGCCGCGGCGATCGACGGCTGGCCCCTGCCCCAGGCAGCGGGCGGCTGGGAATAAAGGCAGGGCGATTCTCCCGGTAGTTGGTCCACCTCCGTTCGTCCTGAGCGAAGTCGAAGCCTGCCCCGAGCGGCCGGCTTGCCAGCCAGCCGAAGGGGGGCACGCCCGACCAATGTGCTTCGACTTCGCTCAGCACGAACGGATGCAAGCGGGTCTACTCGAGTGAGAAATGCCCTAACACTTTCTTTACCCCGTCCCTTTGCGAACGACTCACCGCTGCGGTGCCAGGACACGGCATCCCGGTGGTAAACGGGCAAAACGAAGGGGTGTTTTGATGAGATTGGGTTCGTCGTTCCGCGCGTCCGCGCTGCTGTCCACCGCGATTGCGACGTCGCTGCTGGCCGCGGGTTCGGCCGCTGCCCAAACGGCACCGGCGCCGACACCGGCACCCGCGACCGCAGTGGCCGACGCGCCCGCACCGTCGCCGGCCGACAGCGCTGCACAGACGCCGTCCGCGCCGCTGCCGAGCGAGCGCCTGGTGGCGATGAGCGGCACGATCCGCCCGTTCGCCGGCGGCATCCTGCCTTATGCGGGCAACATCCGCTCCTTTGCCGGCGACGTATCGGGAAGTGCCGGCAACATTCGCAGCTTTTCGGGCAATGCGACCGCATCGGCCGGCAACATCCGCAGCTTTGCCGGTAACATCCGCAGCTTCGCGGGCAACATCCGCAGTTTCAGCGGCGACGTGCTGCCGGTAACCGGACCCGATTCGACGTTCTGGGGGGGCATCTATCCCGCGCGCGGGGCGCTGAGCGCCAGCGCGGGCAACATCCGCAGCTTCGCCGGGCAGTTCGAAGGCATGGCGGGCAACATCCGCAGCTTTGCGGGCAACATCCGCTCGTTCGACGGCGGCCTGCTCGACTGGACGAGCGGCGCGACCAATTACCAGGCGATCGACGGCCAGATCGCAGGGCTCGTCGCGGGTTCGAAGACCGCATGGGGCGCCGCGGTGCAGGCGCGCACCGGCCAGTCGTTCGAGGACGGTTTTGCCAACAAGATGCTCGGCAAATACGGCATCGACCTGAACGACGCCCAGTCGCTCGTCGGCCTTGACGAGGTCGGGTACGAACTCTTCCTGATGGATTGGTACGACGGGCTGATGAATTATTCGGGGGTCGACCAGGTCGATCACTGGATGAAGGCGATCAACTGGAGCCCGCGGATCACCCAGGACCTGGGATCGGGCAAGGACAGCCGCATCGGCCTGCTCGACTTCACCGTCACCGGCGAAGGCACGAGCAGCGTCGTCATGGCCGGCGGCGTATCGAAGGTGTCGGGAGTCCACGGATCGGCGGTGATCAGCCTGATGACCGCGGCGCACGACGGACGCGGCGTCATGGGCATCGCGCCGGGCGCTTCGGTGGTCGCGTACAATCCCTTCGACGAGACCTACACCGCGGGGTGGACCGACATCAAGAACGGCGTCATCAACCTGGTCAAGAACGGCGCGACGATCATCAACATGTCGCTGGGCGTGCCCGGCTATACACTCAACCCGGGCTGGAACACCGTGTTCTCCGACGACGCAGTGTCGAAGGAAGCCAAGAAGCGCGTTTTCGTGCTTGCCGCCGGCAACGAAGGCATCACTCAGACGCAGGACATACAATGGGCGTTCGACAAGAACCCGGCGATCCTCGTCGTCGGATCGGTCGATCCCAACGGCACGATCTCGGAATTCTCGAACCGTCCGGGCAACGTCTGCCTGACGAAGGACGGCAAGATGGCGGGCGACGGCAGCTGCACGGGTAAGGATCGCGCGACGCTGGCGAGCCGCTTCATCGTCGCGCCGGGCGAATTCATCCTGGTCGCCGACGGCCAGGGCGGCGTCACCCGGATGTCGGGCACGTCGTTCGCGGCGCCGCTGGTGTCGGGCACCGTTGCGCTGATCCACGATCGCTGGCCATGGCTGCGCGACCGGCCCGCCGACACCGCCGATCTGGTGCTGAGTTCGGCGCGCGACGTCGGCGCGCCCGGCACCGATCCGGTCTATGGCCGCGGCATGCTCGATGTCGCCGCGGCGCTGTCGCCCGGGAGCCTGGCTGCGCTGAAGTTCAAGATCAGCATCAACGGCAGCAAGCTCGGCGATGTCTGGATGGCGACGATACCCGCGGTGCAGCGTTCGCAGATGCTGACCTATTGGGAAGCGAACAACGCCTATGTGACCGCGTTCGAGGACACGCTGACGTCGTACCGCGATTTCTCTATCCCGCTGTCGAGCAAGCTCGCCGGACAGACCGTCGGCAACAGCACCGAGCAGTTCAACAGCTATCTGACCGCGCGCTTCCTCGACTGGTTCAAGAGCGGCGGAACGACGACACCCACCGGCAAGGCCGGCCCCGGCTTCGCGTTCGGCGCGGCGCGGTTCAGCACCGAGATGCGCGGCTTCGGCGGCATGGAAGCGACGATGACCGCCAGCCCGAAGCCGTACCGGCCGGGCCTGCGCCAGAGCGGCGTCGGCTTCGAGACCGGCTTGGCGCTCCACAACCCGAACAGCGGCATCGGCGTGCGCTTCGGCACCGGCCGCGGTGCGGCGGCGCTGGGACAGCAGGGCTTCGGCATGCAATCCGATTACGAGACCGAGACCGGCGGCGCCAACCCGTTTCTCGGCTTCGCATCGGGCACGGGCTATGCCGCCGTCGACGTCGATCTGTCGGAGAGGCTGACGCTGTCGAGCGGCGTCAGCCGGCAGGAGGCGGTGCGCGACTTCGACCGGATGGGTGCGGCCGAACGCGTGGCGCTGGGCGGGATCGACCCGTACCGCGCGACCGCCAACACGCTGTCGCTGCGCTATTCGGCTACGCCGTGGCTGACGACGACGCTGGGCTATACGATGCTCAACGAAGCCACCGGGCTGCTCGGCGTTCAGTCGCTAGACCCCAGCGACCTGCGCCATGGCAGCGCCACCGATGCCGCCACGTTCGGCGCCGACGTGGCGATCGGCGGCACGCTGTCGGTGTCGGCGACCGGCACGCTCGGCCGCACCCGCGGCGGCGATCCGGCGCGCGAGGCGATCGCGGTGTCGCAGGGCGGCGTCGTCAGCAGCGCCTACCAGGCGGCGATCACCAAGGTCGGCGTGTTCGGCAACGATCGGATGCGCGTGACCCTGTCGCAGCCGATCCACATCGAGCGCGGTTCGATCGAGGTCAGCAACGTTCAGGTGATCGACCGCCAGGCCGGCGAACTGGGCAATGTCGTCCAGCGCTTCGACATCGCCGGCAGCGATCGCCGCTACGTCGCGGAGGTCCTGTACGGGCGCACGCTGATGGGCGGCATTGCCGAGCTGAACCTGTTCGGCCGCGTCAACGTGCAGGGCCGCGCCAACGTCGGGCAGCCCGGGGTGACCGCCGGCACCAGCTTCCGGCTGGGGTTCTGAACCCTGCAAATCCTCCCCCAGCTTGGCTGGGGGAGGATCGATGGCCTTTCGCGTCCGTTAAACTTTCGCCCTTATCGGAGTAGGCATGCGACTCAAGCGACTCCGCCTGCGCGTGCCTGCGCTCCTCCTGCTGCTCTCGACCGCCATCGCGCCGGGCGCGGCGATGGCGGCGCCCGCCCCGACCTATGCCGCATTCGACCAGAGCATCGCCCAGACCAAAAAGGCGATGATGGGCGATCCGCAGCATGCGCTGGCGTCCGCGCGTGCAGCATTGGCGCTGGCGGAGCGATTGCCGCCATCGCGCCGCGCGCATATCGCGGTGGCGACCGCGCGGTGGCTGAACGGCGAAGCGCTGATCTTCATGAACCAGGCGACCGACGCGGCGCCGATCACCGGGTCCGCGCTGCGCGACGTCGAGCGGTTCGATCGCAATTCCAAGCTCCATGGCGATCTGCTGCGCTCGCGCGGCTCGATCGAGGCGGCGGCGGGGCAAGTGCTTGCGGCGCTGCGCGATTATCAACGCGCCTATGCCGTGTTCCGGATCGCGGGCGAGGCGCGCAGCCAGGCGATCTCCTTGCAGGATATCGGCCAGATCTACTGCGATGCAGGCGATTATACCCGCGCGCTGGATTACTACCGGCAATCGGCCGAGGCGTTCGACATCGATCCCGTGTTGACCCTGACGGGGCAGAACAGCCGCGCCGAGGTGTTGCGCAAGCAGAAGCGCTATGCCGAGGCGGCGGTGGCTTACCGCGCCGCGCTGGTTCAGGCGCGCAAGCTCGACAGCGGGCTCCTCCAGACCCGCATCCTGACCAATCTGGCGGGATCGGAGGCGGACGCAAGGCGGTTCCGCACTGCCGAAGTGGCGATCGGCCAGGCGATGACCCTGGCGCAGCACGGCGAGGCGGCCGGGTGGCGCCCATTCGTGCTCGGCGTCGCGGCCAAGCTGGCGTTCGAGCGCGGCGAGCTGGCGCAGGCCCGGCAGCTGATCGGGCAGACCTTTGCGGGCGTCGACCTGGATCACAGCGAATTGCTGTTCCGCGAATATCATCGCACCGCCGCGCGCATCTACGAAGCGTCCGGCGACGAGCGGCAGGCCTATGCGCACCTGAAGGCATTCCAGCGGCTCGACAGCGAAGCGCAGGCGCTGACCGCGTCGGCCGCGTCGCAGCTGCTGGCGGCGCGTTTCGATTTCGCCAACCAGAACCTCAAGATTTCGCAGCTGAAGGAATCGCAGCTCAAGCGCGACGTCGAGGCGCGCACGTTAATGTTCCTTGGGCTGCTGGTCGCGGGCGGCATCGTCTTCGCGCTGCTGCTGTTCGGCTTCTTCTCGATCCGCCGCAGCCGCAACAAGGTGCGCGACGCCAACACGACACTGTCCGAGGTCAACGGCGCGCTGGAAAAGGCGCTGAAGGCCAAGACCGAGTTCCTGGCGACCACCAGCCACGAAATCCGCACTCCCCTGAACGGCATTCTCGGCATGACCCAGGTGCTGCTCGCCGACCGCCGCGTCCAGACCGACATTCGCGAGCGGATCGAGGTGGTCCACGGCGCGGGCGAGACGATGCGCGCGCTGGTCGACGACATCCTCGACGTCGCCAAGATGGAAAGCGGGCGGCTGACCGTCGTGCGCGAGCCGACCGATCTGCCCAAGATCCTGCACGACGTCGCGCGGCTGTGGAGCGGGCATGCCGAGGGCAAGGGGCTTCGCCTGATCGTCGATATCGACGCGGCGCCGGCACGCATCCTGTCCGACGGCGGTCGGCTGCGCCAGATCGTGTTCAACCTGATGTCGAATGCGACCAAGTTCACGTCCGCCGGCGAGATCGCGTTGCGCGCGCGGGCGGAGGCGCTCGGAGACGGCACCGAGACGCTTGTCATCGCGGTCGCCGACAGCGGCATCGGCATCGCCGCGGACCAGCAGGCGCACATCTTCGAGGCGTTCGCGCAGGTCGACGGCGGGGTGACGCGCCAGTTCGGTGGCACCGGGCTGGGGCTGGCGATCTGCCGCAGCCTGGCGCAGGCGCTGGGTGGCGACATTTCCGTGCGCAGCGTCGTCGGCGAAGGCACCACCTTCGAGGTGCGGCTGCCGCTGGAGCGCGCCGACGCCGACAAGGCGGCCGAGCCCGGCGACGATGGCGCTTCGGACCTGGCCACGGCATCGCTGCTGATCGTCGAGGCGGACCTCGCCGCATGTGGCGTATTGCGCATGCTGCTCGCCGCCGAGGTGGAGGACACCGAAGCGGCGCCGGGGCTCGACGAGGCGCTTGCGCATCTGGCGCGGGGCGCGATCGATCACGTCCTGGCCGACGTCGGCACCATCGTCGAGGGCCTGGACGGCCTGCGCGTGCTCGTCGCCGCAGCGGATGCGTGCGGTGCGCAGGTGACGCTGCTGGTCACCCCCGGCGCACCGCTGTCGATCGCCGAGGTGATGATGGTCGGCGCGGCGCAGATCGTCGTCAAGCCGATCGGCGGCGACGACCTGATCCACGCGCTCCAGAACCTGTACGGCGACGATCCCGAGACGTTCGTCGCCCCGCGTTTTCTCGCGCACGAAGCCGCGTGAGGTAAGCCCGTGTTTACCGTCCCCCCCGTAGAAACCCGGCCGAGTGTCAGTGGAAGGTCCAACATGCAGGTGCTGTTCGTCGAAGACGACCCCATGAACCGACGGGTGGTGAAGGACATGTTGAGCGTGGTCGGCGCGACGATGGATGAGGCGCCCGACGCCGAAACCGGGCTCAAGATGATCAACGACGGCGCGTTCAACATCATCCTGATGGACCTGCGGATGCCCGGCATGGACGGGCTGACCGCGATCCGCCACCTGCGCGCGCGCACCGACGACAAGCGCCAGCTGCCGGTGATCGTGGTCACCGCCGACACCGCGGTGGACCTGCGCGAACGCTGCCTGTCCGAAGGCGCCGACGAGGTCATCCTGAAGCCGGTCGCGATGAACCTGCTGCTGAAGGCGATGAGCCGCATGCTGGCCAAGGCCGCAGGGCGCAGCCGGGTCGTGCTGTCCTGACGCGAAGGGCAGCGACGGCTGGCGCAAGACCCGCCGGGCGTTAAAGCGGGTTCCTGCCCGTCACGTCCCAGGAACGATCGCCTCCATGACCCCCTTGCGCCACGTCGCGCTGCTCGTTGCGGGCTGCCCGGGCAACGCCCTGGCGCAGACCAAGCCGCTGCCCGCCGCTGGCCCCGAGATCGTCGTCACCGGCCGCGGCCTCGCCGACCGGCCCGGCGACCGTGCGTTCGGCGTCGTCGAGATCGACCGCAACCGGATTGCGGCGAACGCGTCCGACCGGCTGGAAGGCGTGCTCGCCGATGTCGCCGGGTTGCAGCAGTTCCGCCGTTCGGACAGCCGCACCGCGAACCCGACCAGCCAGGGCATCACCCTGCGCGGGCTCGGCGGCAACGCGTCGAGCCGCGCGCTGCTCGTTCTCGATGGCGTGCCGCAGACCGACCCGTTCGGCGGCTGGGTCGCCTTTCCCGCCTATGCGACCGACCGGCTCGGCGGCATCCGCGTGACTCGCGGCGGCGGCAGCGGCTTCTACGGGCCCGGTGCGCTCGCCGGCACGGTGGAGCTGGAGAGCGCGACCCCCGACCAGCTCGCGCCGCTTACCGGTAGCGCATCGTACGGCAGCCGCGACTCGGTCGATGCACAGGCGTCCGCCGCGCTGGTGCGGGCGGGCGGTTTCGCGACGATCTCGGGCGCCTATGCACGTGGCGACGGCTCTACCCCGACGGTGTTGGCGAGCCGCGGCCCCGTCGACCGCCCTGCCCCTTACGAGCAGGCGTCGGGCGCGATCCGCGGCGGCGTGGCGGTGGCACCCGGCGTTGAGCTCCAGGCCAACGTCGCCGCCTTAACCGACGTGCGCGAGCGCGGCACGCCGTTCACCGGCAATCGCAGCGAGGGCGCCGACGCCAGCGTCCGCCTGGTCGGGCGTGGCCGCTGGACCTGGTCGGCACTCGCCTACCTCCAGACCCGCAGCTTCGCCTCCAGTTTTGCCGCGGTCGACACCGCACGCACCGCCGCGACCCAGACGCTCGATCAATATAACACGCCCGCGACCGGGCTGGGCGCGCGGCTGGAGATCGAACCGCCGCTCGGCGAGCGGGTCCACCTGCGCGCCGGCGCGGACGTGCGCGACGTCGACGGGCGGACGCAGGAGCTTTACACCTTCGTCGCCGCCGCCCCGACCCGCCGCCGCGTGGCAGGGGGCGAAAACCTGGCGGGGGGCGTTTTCGCCGATGGCAGCGTCGAGGCGGGCGCGGTCACCGTCTCGCTCGGCGGGCGCGTCGACCGGTGGAGCATTCGCGACGGCTTCCTATCCGAACGTCCGCTCGGGCCCGGTCCCGCGCTGACCGACGCCAGCTTCGCGGACCGCAGCGGCACCGAGACGACCGGGCGTGGCGGCGTCGCGTGGCGGGTCGCGCGCCCGCTGACGTTGCGCGCCGCGGCGTACAGCGGATGGCGACTGCCGACGCTCAACGAACTCTACCGCCCGTTCCGCGCCGGTGCCGACGCGACCGCCGCCAACGCCACCCTCTCGCCCGAACGGTTGCGCGGGGTCGAGGGCGGGGTGACTGTCGCGCCCGCCCCCGCGGTCAGCATCGCCGCGACGTACTTCGTCGATACACTTCGCGACGCGATCGCCAATGTCACCGCGGGCGCCGGCCCCGGCACCTTTCCGCTCGTCGGCTTCGTCGCGGCGGGGGGCATCTACCGGGTGCGGCGGAACGTCGATGCGGTGCGCTCGCAGGGGTTCGAGGTCGACGCGGCGTGGTGTACCGGGCCGATCGGCCTGCGCGCGTCGTGGAGCCATGTCGACGCGCGGGTAAGGGCAAGCGGCGCCAGCGCGGCGCTCGACGGCCTGCGTCCAGCGCAGACGCCGCGCGATGCCGTGTCGGGCACGATCGGCGGGCGCTATCGCGGCTTGGCCGCCTCGCTCACCGTTCGTCACAGCGCGCGGCAGTTCGACGACGACCAGAACAGCCGCAGCCTCGACGCCGCGACCACCGCCGATGCCTATCTGGCAGTCCCGGTCACGCGCGCGCTCGGCATCGAGGCGCGCGCCGAGAACGTGTTCGATGCGCGGGTGGAGGCAGGGATCAGCGGCGCGAACATCGTCGAACGCGCGACGCCGAGGACGCTGTGGATCGGGCTGCGGTATCGGCCGCGGTAGCTGTGGGCAACCGCGCTCCTCCCCGAATCGGGCAGGAGTTTTTGAGCCTCACACCCCGCTCGCAGGATACGGGAAGTCCGCGGGCTGCGACAGTTTCGGGTCGACGTGCGTGCGCAGCGCCGCGTCGGTGACCGCATAGCCCCAGTTGATCAGCCGCTCCTGCACCGCGGCGTCGATCTTCTTGAGCCGGGTCGGCACCTTGGCGAGGGCGTCGGTGTTGGGGCCGGGGCAGTTGAGCGTCGGCGCCCGCCCCGCATACGCTCCATAGGGCGTGCCGATGCCCCAATAGGCGCCTTCGCGCCGGTTCGGATCGCCATGCGCGGCCTGGTAGCTGGCGACCAGCGCCCGTTTGCGCAGCGAGCGCACCTGGTTGTCGATCAGGTCGAGTACCCGGTAGGCGTGGCGCGGCCAATCGTGCTTGGGCTCCTCCTCCGCCTGCATCTTCGCACCCGCGTCGCTGACGAGCACGGTCGTGTAGCGCTTCCACACCGTCTCTAGCCCCATGTTGTCGTACACCCCGCCGTCGGCCAGCACGACCTCCGACGTGAACGGCATGCGTTGCAGATCGTCGCCCGAGCCGGCGGCGAAGTCGGAGGGGTGCAGTTCGATGGTCAGCGGCGAGAGCACCGGCGGAAACGCGGAGGAGGCCGCGACCGCCTTTGCCAGCGAGAAATCGGGATTGTCGATCCGGCCGACGCGGTAATCGCCCATGTACGCCTTTGAAAAGCGCCACAGGACGCCCGACTGGACGTTGGTCGCGTTGATCACGAACCGCGGACGGTTCGGCAAATCCTTGAGCGAGCTGCCCTTGAACAGATATTTGTCGTATGCTGCCGCCACCTTGTCGCCGACGCTGCCGGGCAGGAAGATGCCGCCGATCACCGCGTCGGCGTCGAGCGTACGCGCGGCGAGCGAGCGGATCGGATCGGTAACGAGCGCATCGAAGCGCGCGCGCTTGCCGTCGAACGGCAAATCCTTCCAAGCGAGCGCCAGCACGCCGTTGGTGATCGACCCTCCCGATACGCTGGAGATGCGCGCGATACCGTTCAATCGGTCGCACTCGTAGAGGCGCCACAAGCTGCCGACATGGAACAGCATGGCGCGGTAGCCGCCGCCGGACAGGCACAGCCCGATGCCGATTTCGGGTTGCTTGGCACTCGTGTCGTTGACCGGATTGACTGGCATGGCCTTCCCCTTCGCGTTGCCGTCTTGCGGCGGTTGGATCATGCGTAGCCGGGCCCGTGGACAGCATATTCGAGATACAGGTCCTTCGCGACGAGACGCGCGGCGAAGTCGTGCGGAAAGGGAAAGGCGCGGGTGTCCGGGTCCTCGGCCCACGCCGCCTCGTCGGGCTTGCCCGCGTCGTTGCGGAAGATGCGGCCTCCGGTCGCCTTGAGCAGCGCCTGTCGGACGCGCGCATTGGGCATTTCCCAGCCCTTGCTCCCCTGCCGCTTGCCCAAATCCTCGTCGGTCGGGATGGCGGCGACCAGATCGGGGTGCGTCATCATCGCCAGCCCCTTCTCGTCCAGCGTCGCATTGTGGCTGCCGTGATGCCCGACCTTGTAGAAGCGCACGCGGTTGAGCAGTTCCTCCGCAGTCCAGGTCCTGTCGCCGGCGGCATAGGTCTGTTCGTGCCAGGACAGCCAGTTGCCGACTTGCGCGTCGCCGGGAAAGAGCATCAGCGTGCCGTCGGGCAGTTCGAAGGCGAGGACCAGGCTGGTGTTGTTGGTGTCGCTGTCGAGCTTCATCGCCAGCGGCCCGGCGGCACCTAGCCAGTCGGCGTCGACCCGACGCCTTGCCAGGTCGTTGCCGCCGGCATCGGTGGGTGCGAAATAGCGCTGCTTGAGCCAGGCGAGTACTCCCGTGTCGGAACGCAGGCTCGTTTCGGAGCGCAGGCCCGCTCCCGGCGCAACCCCGGCCGGGTCTAGCGACTCCACATCGGCGCGACGGATGCGGTGGTGCACCGCCGAGAACGGCGAATCCCGTGCCGGATCGGGGGTGCCGCCGTCCGCCACGCGCAGCAGCAGGTCCTCGAAACCCGGCGCGTCGAAATACGTCTCCTGCGCCGCACCCGACGACGGCTTGTCCTTCTTGAGGAACTTCGCCGCCTTGGGTGGCCCGAGCACGAAGGTACGCAGACCGCCCGGTGCCTCCTTCACCATCCCCGGAATCAGATAGTCCACCTTGTCCCCGGCGGCGGTCTTCAGCTTGGCGAGGATGTCGCGGCCTTGCAGACGCGCGGTGGCGCTCGCCTTCATTCCCATCGGTGTCGCGGCGAATGCGGGCGAGTCGGTGGGCGCGGCGGGTTGATCCTCCCCGACCGGTCCCAGGAATGCGTCGAGACCCGCCATCGCGGCCTGCCGGTCCGCCGCCAGGCTGGCGTGGTGCGGGTCGCCGCTGGTGCGTGCCGCTTCCATCCGGTTCGCGAGCGTCGCCAGCGCGAAGCTGCGCTTGTCGAGGTCCTGCCGAATCGCCTTGGTGGCCGGGTCCTCGGCATCCTCGGTCCACGCCATCCAGACGCGGCCGATATCGATGCCGCCGTCGAGGAACACCTCGCGCGCCTGCCCGAACCCTGAGATATGATCCCAATGCTCATGCGTGACAACGATGAGATCGAGCTTGCCCCCGGTCGTCGCCACGATGTCTCGCGCGATGGTCTTCATCCGCTCGGCCGCTTGCGGGCTGCCCATCAGGATGCCGCAATCGATCAGGATGTGCGATCGCGCGCCGTCCGGGCGCACGATGCGGATGAGGAAGCAATCGCCCAGCAACCCCTTGTAGGGCTCCGATCCTACGCCGAGAGCGCGGTACATGCGGACGAAGACCTGGGTTCCGTCTCCGGCGTTCTGCTCGGCCATGGTCATTCCATGCTCCTGTGCATGAAGGCGAAGGGCTCGCGCTCGCCGGGTCCGCGCAACCCGACCGAGCGCCCGGTCGCATCGCCGACGCGAAAGCTGCGCTGTGCCTCCAGCCGCGTGTCGTCGCACACGTTCTTGCGGATGATCCGCACCAGCCGCCCGTCGCGCAGGTCGACATGGATCGTCGCGCCGCCGCGGAAGAGGAAATCGGGTTCGCGCGCGAGCGTCGCTTCGTCGCCGACATCGGCCTTGCGCTGATCGGCGCGATCGTCGTAGCCGCGCCGCGCCTGCGTCACCTGGATGATGAGTTGGTGGACCTCCTGTCCGTCCGGCCCCGCGCGGCGCGCAATCCGCGCCGAATGGACCTCGATCTTGGGCGCGGGCGACACGCCCGAGGCCGACGTCTTCGCGCAGCGCAGCGTCGGGATGCGCGCCAGCGGCACCTGGCGTCTGGGGTCGTCATGCGCCAGCAGGCGCATGCCGGTCAGCTTTTCCCACGCCTCGTCATGATCGGTGTCGGCGGCGAACCAGTCGTGGAGCAGCGACTGGTTGCGCTGGACGATGGCGATCGTCATCTCGCGCAGATTGTGGCGCGTGTCCGCCGGATCGATGCCGAGACTCAGCCGGGTGTGCGGATCGAAGGAGACAGTGAGGTGCAGCTGCCCGAGCAGCTCGGCAAAAGCGCGGCTCAGTGTTTCTTCCGGGTCCGCGCCGCCGGCACCGAGTTCGGGCAGGTCGTCGAGATCGGGTACTTCCCATAACAGGCTGTCGGGCGCCATCGAGATGCAGCCGGGCACGGTGATGCCGCGCTTTTTGAAGGCCTCGACGAAGGCGACGCGGTAACGCATCGGATCGTGCGGCACGAGATCGGCGTCCGCGGTCACGATCGCACGCAGATACTCGCCGAAATGCAGGTCGACAGGCGGAATGTAATCCAGCGCGCGCACGCACATCCGCAGCACCTGATCGGCTGCCTTCCCCGCTTCGTCCGCCAGCCGCTCGACCAGTTCGGCCGGGAGATCGCCCGCCAGCGTGCCCCCGGTGCGCGCGAGGCGGAACAGATCCGCCGAGCGCCGTTCGAAGATGGTGACGAACGCGTCGAACACCGCCGCCACCAGGAATCCGCCGCGCTCGTGCGCCTCGCTGGTCTCGTCGAGCGTCCTCGGGAGAGCCGATGGACCGGCGGCCCGGTCGTTCGTCTTAGCGGCCGCTTCGGCGCTGAGATATTGCAGCGCGTAGCGGAGCGCGCCCTGCCGGCCGGTCGCCTGTCCGAATTGCAGCGCGAGACCGGTCAGCAGGCCCTGCTGGCGCAACGATCCGCGGCTCTGCGCCAGCTGGTGCCGCACCACGTGCGCCATGCCGAAATGCTGCAACAGCGCGACGATATCGGCGAACGCCTCGTGAAAGGCGAGCGAATCGATGTTGGACGCCTCGATCGAGCGCTGCTGGATGCCGTGCAGGATCGCATGCGTGGTCTCGTGCGCGACGATGTCCTGCGACAGAGCGGTGAACACCCAGCGGCTGGCGCCGCCGTTCTCCTCCGCCGTCTTGAAATAGCCGAACAGCAATGCGCGCTTTTCCGGGCTGTAATAGGCGTTCTGCTCCAGTAGGGCGTGTGGGTAGATGCGCAGCCGCTTGGTGAAGTTGCGCGCGGGCGTGCCGCGCGCAGCGGCGCGGTCCCCCGCCCACAACACCGGCCGTCCGAGCGCGCGCTCGAACGCGCGGATCGTCCGCATCGCGGCGGCGAAGACCATCTGCTGATGGAATTGCGGCCGTCCCTCCGACGGCGGCAAGCCGTCCTGCGCCAGCAACACCGGATCGTTCAGGTCGACGGGCGCATAGAACACGTCCGAGCTGGGATCGTAATCGACCACTTCGAGATAGTCGTTGACTGGCCCCGGTTCGAGCGGATCCTCCCAGCGCGTCTCCCACGGCAGTTCGACAACCGAATGAGACCGTTGAAAAAGGTCTGCGCGAAACCGGCGTGGCGGATGGCTGGTGACGCCGGCCACCGGAGGATACGCCGCGTATCAGGCCGGCGCAGCCTGCCGGGCGAGCAGCTGAAGGTTGTATGCCGCGGCGGCCATGGTG
>NZ_CAXVWL010000099.1:0-2701 GCF_964263785.1 Sphingomonas sp. | reverse complement strand
AAGCTGTCCGGCGGGCTCGTCGCGCGCGCCGCGCACGATGGCGAAACCGTGGTCGCGCTCAACGGCAGGACCTACGCGCTCGCGGCGGGCATGACGGTGATCGCCGACGACGCCGGCGTCCATGACATCGGTGGCATCATGGGCGGCGCGCACTCGGGCGTGTCGGCACAGACCACCGACGTCGTCATCGAATGCGCATACTTCGACCCCGACGCGATCGCCCGCACCGGTCAGGCGCTGACGCTGACCAGCGACGCGCGGTCGCGATTCGAGCGCGGGGTCGACCCCGCATTCCTCGACGACGGCCTCGCCATCGCCACCCGCATGGTCCTCGACCTGTGCGGCGGCAGCGCCAGCGGCGTCACCCGTGCGGGAACGCCGCCGGTCGAGCGCCGCGTCGTCGCCTACGACCCGCACCTCTGCCGCGACCTAGGCGGGCTCCATGTCGCGCCCGAGCGGCAGGCGCGCATTCTGCTGTCCTTGGGCTTCACCGTCGGCGCGATCGATCATGCCGACGCGTTCAGCGACGCGCTGTTCGCGACCATCGAGGGCCGCTGGCCGGTGCGCGTGCCGACCTGGCGGCGCGACATCGACGGCGCCGCCGATCTGGTCGAGGAAGTCATCCGCATCGAGGGCATCGACAAGGTGCCCGCGACCCCGCTGTCACGCCTGCCCGGCGTCGCACGGCCGACCGCGACCCCCGAGCAGAAGCTGGAGCGCCGCGTCCGCCGCGCCGCCGCGGCGCGCGGGCTCGACGAGGCGGTGACGTGGAGCTTCCTCTCCGAAGCCGAGGCCGCGCCGTTCGGCGGGGCGGCCTGGACGCTCGCCAACCCGATCAGCGAGGACCTGAAGGCGATGCGCCCGTCGCTCCTGCCCGGCCTGCTGTCGGCGGCGGCGCGCAACCTCAATCGCGGCGCAGCGTCGGTCAGGCTGTTCGAGCTCGGCCGCCGCTACCTCGCGGACGCAGAGCGCGCGACACTCGGCGTGGTGCTCGCGGGCGACCGCCGCCCCCGCGGCTGGCGCGAGGGCAAGGCCGCGGCGTTCGACGCCTATGATGCCAAGGCGGAGGCTGTCGCCCTGCTCGCCGCCGCGGGCGCACCCGTCGACAACCTGCAGGTGATGGGGGAGGCGGGAGACGCTTGGCATCCAGGTCAATCGGGCACGCTGCGGCTCGGACCCAAGACGGTCTTGGCCGCCTTCGGCATGCTTCATCCGAGCGTCCTGAAGGCGTTCGACCTCGACGGCGCGGTCGCGGGGATCGAGCTGTACCTCGACGCGATACCCGCAAAGCGCCGGTCGGGCTTCGCGCGCGTCGCCTATGCACCGCCCGCATTGCAGGCGGTGCGGCGCGACTTCGCGTTTGTCGTACCCACGGGCTTGAACGCCGACACGCTGGTGCGCGCGGTCCGCGGCGCCGACAAGGCTGCGATCGTCGCCGCACGCGTGTTCGACGTGTTCAGCAAGGACGGCGAAACTTCGGTCGCGATCGAGGTGCTGCTCCAACCGACAGCGGCAAGCTTCACCGACGAGCAGTTGAAAGCGATCGCCGACAAGGTCGTCGCCGCCGCGAACAAATCGGGAGCAACCTTGCGTGGCTGACTGGATCGAGATCACCAACGGCGTCCTCACCGCCGTGATCAACCCGCTCGGCGCGGAGCTGTCGTCGCTCCGGGATGCGCAGGGCCGCGAACTGATGACCGACGCCGACCCGCGCTTCTGGACCGGGCGCGCGCCGATCCTGTTCCCGGTCGTCGGCCAGCCCTACCGCGACGTCATCCGCGTCGACGGTCAGACCTACCCGGTGAAGAAGCACGGCTTTGCGCGGCGAATGACATTCGCGGTGGTCGACCGTATCGCGGATGCGGTGACGTTCCGGCTGACCGACGACGCCGAGACGCGCGAGCACTATCCATTCGCCTTCTGCCTCGACGTCGAGTTCCGCCTCGAAGGCGCGACGCTGCGGATCGAGGCGACGGTCGCCAACCCCAACGACGTCGCCCTGCCCGCCAGCTTCGGCTTCCACCCTGCCTTTGCATGGCCGCTTCCCTATGGCGCGCCCCGCGCCGATCACCGCATCGTCTTTGCCGCCGACGAGCCCGACTCACTGCGCACGATCGCCGCCGACGGCACGATCGCGGCGGACACCCGTCCGTCGCCGCTGGACGGCCGCACGCTCCACCTCGCCGATATACTGTTCGAGACCGACGCCCTCGTCTGGGACCACGTCCGCTCGGATAGCGTCACCTACGGCGCAACCGATGGTCCGCACCTCGAGATCGCCTTCCCCGACACTCCCATGCTCGGCATCTGGACCAAGCCAGGCGCACACTACGTCTGCGTCGAGCCCTGGCACGGCATCGCCGACCCGGAGGGCTACACCGGCGAGTTCCGCGATAAACCCGGCGTGTTCGAGATCGCGCCGGGCGAGGCCAAGCGGATCGCTATAAGCGTGACGCTGCTGCCTTGAAGCTCGAAACCGACAAGGCTATTCCGTTGACATGGCAACTGCGATCAATCTTGAGCCCGCTACAGTAGCAGCGCTTGACGCCATTGTCGCAAGCGGTCGAGGCTGTTGAAAAACGGCTGCTTGCGACGGTGTCGAGGGCGTGATTCACTCCTGCAAGGCGGTAGGGGGATCACGGACATGATGGGTCGGCAGGTGGCACAGGGCGCGCTGTTCTACGGTTTTCGGCTCGATGAG
>NZ_CAXVWL010000098.1:0-25341 GCF_964263785.1 Sphingomonas sp. | reverse complement strand
GAGGCACGCGGCGAGATCACCTGCGCCGCCCGTTCCACCATCTTCGTCCGCGGCCTGGTGACTGCCGACAGCGACCCGGTGTTGAGCTTCACCGGCATCATCAAGAAGGTGGGCCGGCGTTGAAGGCGGTTTGACTACCGCCCCTTAAACCAACCGAAACATCTGATTGTTAGTCACGTCGGCTGTGCACCATCTCAACATCCTCGACAGGCTACATGCCCGGCTGCTGGACATCATCGGAACCGCGCTGCCGCTGATCACCTCGTCGATCGCCGATGCAGACCTGATCGGCCTGGCGCATCTGCGTACCGAGATGATCCAGGCGATCGACGCCTATACCCATTACGTCCACGACCACGTCCTCGATGCTGCCGTGGCCGCCAACGATCCGGCACGGATGCAGCTGGCGCACGAGATCAAGATAGGCTGCATCTCGCTCGAACAGACCTACCGGACCTTCACCTCGCGCTGGGCACATCGCGACGGCATGCTCAACTGGCCGGAATACCGATTGAGCGCGATCGTGATGATGAAGCAGATCCGCGATCAGGTGCGCTCCGCGTCACGCTGGGAGCCGCTGGACGATCGCGCGACCGGCGTGGCCAATCTGCCTGGCTGATCGCCGATCGGCTTCCCGCACACCAGGATGCGGGAAGCCTCGATCGACGATCGCTTCGGCAGGCGCTCAGGCCGCGAACTGGTTCATCGTATTGTGCGCGCCGCCGGCCTTCAACGCCGCCTCGCCCGCGAAATACTCCTTGTGGTCATCGCCGATGTCGCTGCCCGACATGTTCTGGTGCTTGACGCAGGCGATCCCCTCGCGGATTTCCTTGCGCTGCACGCCCTTGACGTAGCCCAGCATTCCCGCCTCGCCGAAATACTCCTTCGCAAGGTTGTCGGTCGACAACGCTGCGGTGTGATAGGTCGGCAAGGTGATGAGGTGATGGAAGATGCCCGCGCGCGCCGCCGATTCCTGCTGAAAGGTGCGGATGCGCTCGTCGGCTTCGTCGGCCAGCGCGGTGCCGTCGTAATCGACGCTCATGAGGCGTGCACGGTCGTAGGCTGAAACGTCCTCGCCTGCTTCGCCCCAGGCGTCGAACACCTGCTGACGGAAGTTCAATGTCCAGTTGAACGACGGCGAATTGTTGTAAACGAGCTTGGCGTTCGGGACGACTTCGCGGATGCGGTCGACCATCGACGCGATCTGTTCGATGTGCGGCTTTTCCGTTTCGATCCAGAGCAGGTCGGCGCCGTGCTGCAATGAGGCGATGCAATCCATCACGCAGCGGTCGGCACCGGTGCCTTCGCGGAACTGGAACAGGTTGGACGGCAGGCGCTTGGGACGCAGCAGCCTGCCGCCGCGGTTCAGGATCACGTCGCCGTTGCGCGCGGTGGCGGCGTCGACCTCCTCGCAAT
This sequence comes from Sphingomonas sp., assembly GCF_964263785.1. Lineage (GTDB taxonomy): Bacteria > Pseudomonadota > Alphaproteobacteria > Sphingomonadales > Sphingomonadaceae > Sphingomonas. The sequence goes on along the minus strand of NZ_CAXVWL010000098.1, from coordinate 23,925 downwards.
CGAGATAGCTGTTATACTGGTCGCCGAGATCGCCGGGTTCCTTGCTGACCGCGATCTGCTTGGTCAGCCCTGCGCCGAGCGAGTCGGTGCGGGTGACGATGATGCCATCCTCCACGCCCAGTTCCAGGAACGCGTATCGGCAGGCGCGGACCTTCGCCAGGAAGTCCTCGTGCGGCACGGTGACCTTGCCGTCCTGGTGGCCGCATTGCTTCTCGTCGCTGACCTGGTTTTCGATCTGGAGCGCGCAGGCGCCCGCCTCGATCATCTTGCGGGCGAGCAGGTACGTCGCCTCGGCGTTGCCGAAGCCGGCGTCGATGTCCGCGATGATCGGCACGACGTGGGTTTCGTACGTGTCGACCGCGTGAAGCAGGCGTTGCGCCTCGACCTCGTTACCCGCATCACGCGCCTTGTCGAGATCGCGGAACATCATGCCGAGCTCGCGCGCGTCGGCCTGGCGAAGGAAGGTGTAGAGTTCCTCGATCAATGCGGGAACGCTGGTCTTCTCGTGCATCGACTGATCGGGCAGCGGTCCGAAATCCGAGCGCAGCGCCGCGATCATCCAGCCCGACAGGTACAGGTAACGCCGCTCGGTCGAGCCGAAATGCTTCTTGATGCTGATCATTTTCTGTTGACCGATGAAGCCGTGCCAGCAGCCGAGCGACTGCGTGTAGTTCGCCGGATCGGCATCATAGGCGGCCATGTCGCGGCGCATGATGCCGGCGGTGTAGCGCGCGATGTCGAGCCCGGTGCGGAAGCGGTTCTGCAGGCGCATGCGGACGACGGCTTCGGGGTCGATCCCGTCCCAGGTGCCATTGTGGCTCGCGACAAGCTGGCGGATGTGGCTGCTATGGTCCTGGTAGGTCATGAGATCCCCGTCGAAATCGGTCAAAGCGGGGAGCGGCGAATGACCGCCGGCACGTCACCGTGCCGGCGGACACCTTTCCTCCCCAGGAAAGCGGTTCGGCGCGCCGTCAGCCGAGACGGCCGAGGCGATGATAGAGGTTGGAGAACTTGGCCGAACGCGGTTCGTCGGCGATCTTGCGGACGTACTCGCCGACGGCTTCCTTCAGGAGACCGAAATCCTCGGTCGAGAAGACGGCGCGGCTGCGTTGCGGCTCGGTGGACATGGCGAACTCCTTGGTCGATGGAAGTGTGATAATTCGTCTGGAGCAACATATTCACGACAATTCGTGCACGTTTCGTGTCGCCAAGTCGGCCCCGGCGCTGCTAGGGCTTGTCCATCTGTAAAGATGTGACTTGAACGATGCGGAGTGAATGCGGTGCGCGAAAAGCTGTTGGCGGGCCACGCGGTGCGCCGCGTTCGGCGACGGGCCGGGCTGACCCAGGCGGCGATGGCGGAAATGCTGGGGATCAGTCCCAGTTATCTCAACCTGGTCGAGCGCAACGGCCGGCCGGTGTCGGCGACGTTGCTGGTGCGGCTGGCCGAAACGTTCGACTTCGACGCGCGCACGCTGGCCGCCGCCGAGCCCGGTGGTGGCGCCGATGCGATCCGGCGGCGGCTGGCCGACCCGATGTTCGCCGACCTGGAGATCGATCGCAACGAGGTCGCCGAGTGGTTGGCGGCGGCACCCGGCGGCGCGGAGGCGTTCGCGCGGGCGTTCGACGCGCAGGGCGGCGGCACGGGCACCGGTCCGGTCGACGACGATCCGGTCGCCGCCACGCGCGCGGCAATCGCGGGATGGCGCAACCATTTTCCCGATCTCGACGCGGGCGCGGAGGCGCTGGCGGACGAATTGCGGCTGGGTTCGGGCGATCTGTACGGCGCCATTGCCGAACGGTTGCGGACACGCCACGCGCTGACGATCCGCATCCTGCCGATCGACGTCATGCCCGACGTGCTGCGGCGGCTCGACCTCCATGCGCGGCAGTTGCAGCTATCCGAGCTGATCGACCCGGCCAACCGGACCTATGCGGCAGCGTTCCAGCTGGCGCAGATCGAGGCGCGGGCGGAGATCGACGCGCTGGCGCGCGGCGCGAACCTGATCGATCGCACCGCCGACCGGCTGCTGCGGCGCTATCTGGCGGCCTATTTCGCGGGCGCGACGATGATGCCCTATGCTCGCTTCCTGCGCGCGTGCGAGGCGACGGGGTATGACGTCGAACTCCTGTGCCGCCGGTTCGGCGCGGGGTTCGAGCAGGTGGCGCATCGGCTGACGACGTTGCAGCGGGTGGGTGCGCGCGGGCTGCCGTTCTTCATGCTCCGCGTCGATCGTGCGGGGGTGGCGTCGAAGCGCTATGCCGGCGCCAGCGGCGCGGCGCTGGTCGAGGCGGATGGGCGGTGCCCCTTGTGGCGGCTGACCCACGCGTTCGACCGGCCGGGCGAGCTGGCGGTGCAATTGGTCGAGCTGGAGGACGGATCGCGCGCGCTGACCATGGCGCATACGGTCATGCCGCAGGGACGGCAGGTCGGCGGCGTGGCGGCGCAATTCTCGGTTGGGCTGGGGGTGGCGGCCGAACTGGCGGGGACGCTGGCGGTGGCGCGCGGGCTGGACCTGGCGGGCGCAGCGACACCGATCGGTCTGGGCTGCCGCGCATGCTTCCGCCAGGACTGCCCGCAGCGATCGGCGCCGCCGCGCGGACGCGCGCTGACGGTCAACGAGCGCGAGCGGCGCGCGTCGGCGCTGACCTTTGCGGGGGATTGAGCGGTGGTTTTCCCCCGGCTTTCTGCCTCCCCGCTTACCGGCGAAACCAGGCGCCGTTCGGTCGCGGCACTGCTGACCCTAGCCGCTTTCCGCCAAAAGTGCCTTCATCTCGTGAAAGGCGAGATCGAAACGTTCGCCGAGCCCCATGGTCGGATCGTCCAGCCAGGAGAGAATAGCATGGACGAAGGCGGCCATGCCTGCCCTTGCCGCTAGAACAGCGCGAAGGTCCGTTACACCGCGCGCTTTCAGGGCAGCGGCGAGCGCATCGGTCAGCGCGGCTATCTTGGCCAACTCGCGCTCGTGAAGGGCGGGGCTGGCGGAGATGACCTCGTGGCGTGGCTTGGAGTATGACCAATTGTCCTCGAGCGCGGGCTGAAACGCCCGGAACGCCCGGAACAGGGTGTCGAGGGGCGCGAGCCCGGCCGGCGCAGCGGCGATCGAGGCGGTCAGCGCCGTTCGCAAGATGACCTCGCCGTCGAAGAGCACTTCGCGCTTGTCCGGGAAGTAGCGGAAAAAGGTCCGTTCGGTCACACCGGCCCGCTCCGCGATCGCCGCGGCCGTAGTCCGATCATAGCCGCGCTCGCCGAACAGCGCCAAGGCCGCTCCTTGCAAGCGTGTGCGCACGTCGTCCTCTTTTTTCGCCACCCGTCGCCTTCGATCTTGTCAGTGACTGACACGACCACTATGTCAGTCTATGACAAAGCGCGATAGCACGTTTGCGCTCGCCAACGTCAAGGAGGTTGCAATGCGCGTTTTTCTGACCGGAGCGAACGGCTGGGTCGGATCGGCGGTCGCCCGCGAACTCACCGAGGCGGGCCACTCGGTCGTGGGTCTGGTGCGATCGACGGAGAAGGGTGAGGCGCTTGCCGCCGTCGGGGGCTCGCCGCTGCTCGGCTCGCTCACCGACCTCGACGTTCTTCGGCAAGGCGCCGGCGACGCCGATGCCGTCATCCACACCGCGTTCGGCCTCGACTTCTCGAAGATGGCGGAACTGAGCGAGGAGGATCGTGCGGCGATCGAGACGTTCGGGGAGATATTTACCGGTTCGAGCCGGCCGATCCTGGTAACCGGCGGCATCGGCCTGGCGGAGGCGGGCGAGACGTACACGGAGAACAAGCGACCGCCGGTCATGCCCGACTTCCCGCGCGCATCGGAGCAGACCGCGTTCGCGCTCGCGGAGCGCGGTCTGCATGCCTCCGTCGTCCGCTTGCCGCGTTCGGTACACGGCGTCGGCGAGACGCATGGCTTCGTTCCCATGCTGACCGCCGTGGCGCGCGAGAAAGGCGTGTCCGCCTACGTCGGAGACGGACAGAACCTCTGGCCGTCGGTGCACCGGACGGACGCCGCGCGTGTATTCCGCCTGGCGGTGGAGCGGGGCGCACGCAACGAGGCGTTCCATGCGGTCGCCGAGGAGGGCATCGCGTATCGGCTGATCGCCGAGGCGATCGGCCGGCAGGTCGGGGTTCCCACCAAGTCGCTCACTCCGCAGGAAGCCGAGACGCACTTCGGCGGCTTGGCCAAGTGGGTGGCCGGGACCGGCCGCGCCTCCAGCGCGTGGACCAGAACGGCCCTCGAATGGGAGCCGAAGGAGATCGGCCTTGTCCAGGATATCGACCGGCCCGAGTATCACGGATGAATAGGCATGGCGGAGGCTAGGCCGGGGGCACCCCTGTCGATCGCTTCCCGCGACTGGAACCGCAATCTTTCGCGTCGAGAGTGGTCGTAGTCGGCACGACCGCCGGCGGGCAACGGCATCGGCTGAGGTTTCGGCGGTCAGGGTCGACGGATGGGTGTGCCGCCTTTCACCACCAGAACGACCTGCGCTAGGGCGGCGACGTCGCGGGTCGGATCGCCCTGCACTCCGACCAGATCGGCAAGGAGCCCCGCGCGCAGCGTGCCGCGATCGGCAAGGTGGAACAGCTTCGCATTGCCCGCGGTCGCCGCCATCAGCACCTCGCGCGGCGGCATGCCCGCCGCTGCCATCAGCACCGCTTCGCGGGCGTTCTGGCCGTGCGGGAAAACGCCGGTGTCGCCGCCGAGGCAGATCGTGACGCCTGCCGCGCGTGCCAGTTGCAGTGCGCGGCGGCTGGCTAGGACGCTGGGTGGGGCGGGCTCTGCGCCGGTCCAGCCGGCATAGCGCGCCACCGCGTCGGCGGCGGCGAGGGTGGGGCAGAAGCCGACCCCCTTCGCTTTCATCGCGGCGAAGATTTCGGGTGTGCCGCCATAGCCATGCTCGATCGTGTCGGCGCCTGCTGCTGTGGCGCGGCGCATGCCCTCGGCGGTCGACGTGTGCACCGCGACGATGCGGCCGGCGTCTCGGGCAGCGTCGACCGCGGCGTGCATTTCGGCCAGCGAGAAGGTGGGACGGCTCTCCTCGCCGGGGCGCCAGCGATAGTCGCCATAGAGCTTCACAACATCGGCGCCCGCGGCGATCTGCGAGCGGACCGCGGCGACGACCTCGTCGATGCCGCTGGCTTCTTCGGCGCCTTGCGGGATCGCGACGCCGGGCTCGTAGCCCTTGGGACCGTAGGCCCCGCGGGCGACCACCGCGCGGGTGGCGACGAGCAAGCGGGGGCCGGGAACGATGCCCTCGTCGATCGCGCGTTTCAGGCCGACGTCGGCATAGCCCGCGCCTTCGGTGCCGAGATCGCGTTCGGTGGTGAAGCCCGCCATCAGCGTCGCGCGCGCCGCCACCGTCGCGCGGGCGGTGCGCAGCGCCAGCGGTTCGTGGAGGACCTGATCGTCCCACTTCGCCTCGTCATAGGGATGGAGGAAGAGGTGGCCGTGGCCTTCGATCAGGCCGGGCATCAGGGTTGTGCCGGGCAGATCGATCGTCTGCGCGTCGGCCGGCACATCGACGGCAGGGCCGACCGCGACGATCCGGTCGCCGCGGACGAGGACGGTCCAGCCTTCGTGCGCGACACCGTCGACCGCATCGAAGACGCGGGCGGGGCGGTAGAGGGTCGCGGGCGGTTCGGCGGCACCGAGCAGCAGGAGCGCGAAGGCCAGGGTCCAGCGCATGTCGTTCTCCTTGTGGCGCGCGCGGCGCGGCGATAGCCTTTGTCCATGGATACGCCGCTTCGCTGGTCACGCAACCTGATGCTTGCCGCATCGCTCGCCGCCACACCTGCCGCGGCGCAGGACATGGCGAAATGGCGCGCGCAGGCGGCGCGGGTGGAGATCGTCCGCGACGACTGGGGCATCGCGCACGTCACCGGCAAGACCGATGCCGACGCGGTGTTCGGTGCGATCTACGCACAGGCGGAGGACGATTTCGCGCGGGTGGAGGCGAACTACCTGACCGCGCTCGGGCGCACTGCGGAAGCCGAAGGGAAGGGCGCGATCTGGGCCGACCTGCGCCAGCGGCTGTTCGTCGATCCGGCGGAACTGAAAGCGCAATATGCCGCGAGCGCGCCCTGGCTGCGGCGGCTGATGGATGCATGGGCGGCGGGGCTGAACTTCTATCTCGCGACCCATCCGGGGGTGCATGCAAAGGTGCTGACCCGGTTCGAGCCGTGGATGGCGCTGTCGTTCACCGAAGGCAGTATCGGCGGCGATATCGAGCGGATTTCATTGTCCGAGCTGGCGGATTTCTACGGCGGCGTGACGATCGCCGCGGTCCCGCCGCCGCAGGAGCCGGGAGGATCGAACGGCATCGCCATCGCGCCGGCGAACACCGCGAACGGCCATGCGCTGCTGCTCATCAATCCGCACACCAGCTTCTATTTCCGATCCGAGCTGCAGATGACGAGCGGGGAGGGGCTCAACGCCTATGGCGCGTCGACCTGGGGGCAGTTCTTCATCTACCAGGGGTTCAACGCGCAGGCGGGATGGATGCACACCTCGTCGGGCGTGGACTCGGTCGACGCGTTCGCGGAGACGGTGATCCGCGGCAAGGCCTATTTCTACGGCAAGGTGCTTAGGCCGCTGATCGCCAGGCCGGTGACGATCGCGTGGCGGCAGGCCGACGGCACGCTCGCGCGGCGCACCTTCACGACCTGGGCGACGCACCATGGGCCGATCGTCGCCGAGCGCGGCGGCAAGTGGATCGCGCAGAGCCTGATGTGGAAGCCGGTGCCCGCCCTCGAGCAGAGCTGGCTGAGGACCAAGGCGAGCGACCTCGAGGGCTATCTGAAGGTCGCCGGGAGGCAGGCGAATTCGTCGAACGACACGATCTTCGCCGATCGCGCGGGCGAGATCGCGTATCTGCACCCGCAATTCGTGCCGGTGCGCGACAACCGCTTCGACTATCGTGGGACGGTCGAGGGTGCCGATCCTGCGACCGACTGGCGAGGACTGACCCCGCTCGCCAAGCTGCCGCAGGCGGTGCGGCCGAAGACAGGGTGGGTGTATAATTCCAACAACGCGCCGTGGGGCGCGGCCGGGGCGGACTCGCCGCGGGAGGCGGACTTTCCGCGCTATATGGACACCGCCGGCGAGAACCCGCGCGGGCTGCATGCCACGGCGTTGCTGACGGGCAAGCGCGACTGGGCGCCGGAGACGTTGATGGCGGCGGCCTACGACCGCTATCTGCCCGCGTTCGGCGCGCTGCTGCCCAGGCTGGCGGCGGCCTATGATGCGCTGCCGCCGGGCGATCCGCGGCGGGCCCGGCTCGCCGCGCCGATCGACGTGCTCAGGCGCTGGGATTGCCGGTGGTCGGCGGAATCGACCGCGACGTCGCTGGCGGTGTTCTGGGGCGATGCGCTGCGCCGCGACACCGGCGCGCTGGTGGTGACGCGCGGCGCGATCCTGACGCCTGCGACAGTCGACCGGCAACTGGCGGCACTCGATTCGGCGATCGACCGGCTGACCCGCGATTTCGGACGGTGGCAGGTGCCGTGGGGTGCGATCAACCGGTTCCAGCGCCTGGACGATGCGATCCAGCCGCATTTCGACGACGCCAAGCCCAGTATGCCGGTGCCGTTCGTCTCGGCGCTGTACGGCAGCCTCGCCTCGTTCGGGGCGCGCAGCTATCCGAACACGCGGCGCTATTACGGGACCAGCGGCAACAGCTTCGTCGCGGTGGTCGAGTTCGGGGCACGGCCGCGCGCCTGGGCGGTGATGGCGGGCGGGCAGAACGGCACGCCGGGCACACCGCACTTCGCCGACCAGATCGGTCGCTATGCCGCGGGCGCCTTGCGCCGGGTGTATTTCGAGCCGGCCGACTTGGTCGGGCATATCGAGCGGCGCTACCGACCCGGGTAGGATCGTGGCCGCGACCACGGGCGCCGCGGTTCAGCCGATCCGTTTCAGCAGGCGCTCGGCAGAGTCGTCGGCGGTTTCCTGTTTGGAACCCTTGCCTTTGACTTCACGCTCCAGCGCGTCGCGCAATGCGCAGATCTGCGCCTCGGTCAGGTGCTCGATGCCGACGAACGCCTCGCGCGCCTTCGGCAACGCCCGAAGCACCTCGTCGAGCTTGGCCTGGATCGCGGCACCGTCGCGGTTCTGGCTGTTCTGGATCACGAACACCGCCAGGAACGTGACCACGGACGTGCCCGTGTTCACGATCAACTGCCACGTGTCCGACCACGCGAACACCACGCCTCTGGCTGCCCAAGCGACCATGGCCAGGGTTGCGAGCACGAAGGTGTAGGGGTGCCCCATCGCCGTCGCGCTCTTGCCTGCCACCCGGCTGAAGAATTGTTCCATGAATGCCTCTTCAAAGCTGACGGACACGAGCGGCCCTGGCCGGTGTAGCGGTTGTCGGCAGCATCGGTTGCGATTTCAAGCTGCTCGGCAACGATGAGGCGGCTCGATCGTGCGAACGTTTGCCCATGAGCGCGCGGGCTGCGGCGCGGGTACTGCCGCGAGTTGCGATGCGGACGACATTGATCCGCCAAGGGGCAGGATCCCGGGCGCGAACGCGAGCAGGCGCAGGATGTACTTAGCCTAGCGCAGAAGATGGAGGCGATCGGCCGGCTGATTGGCGGCGTATCACACGATTTCAACGACCTGCTCACCCTGATCGCGTTTCTTCGAGCCGTTCGTCACGACCGAAAGCGTCGGGGCAGGGACGGGGCTCGAGCTGCTTCGCAAGCCCTTTTCCGCAGAACAGCTGTCACGTGTCCTGCGCAAGGCTGCGGTTTGCCGCGAGGATCGCGTGAGGTGACCGGACGCTGGCGGGCCGGCCGCGATGGTGACCCCTACGAGAATCGAACTCGTGTTTTCGCCGTGAGAGGGCGACGTCCTAACCGCTAGACGAAGGGGCCGTGGTGCGGAAGCGCGCGTCTACGGCCCCGGCTCGGGTGCGTCAAGCGCAGGCGTCAGCGGCCGTGATTGCTCGACGTCGTGAAGCACCTGGGTGGGCGCACCGAGCACCGCGTCGCGCGCGCGCAGGCTGGCCTGGAGAAAGGTGGTCGGCTGCGTCATGAACCGGCGCGGGGTGGTGCCGAGAAAGGCACGCGCGTCACGCAGGAAGTGCGAGGCATCGAAATAGCTGGAGCCCAGCGTCGAATAGTCGAGCACGTCGCCCGCCCGCAACATTCGAGTGAACGCGCGCAGGAAGCGCGCGCGCAGCAGCAGCGATTTGGGCGGAAAGCCGAAATGCCGTGCCGCCAGACGCCGGAGCGTATGCGTCGGCAGCCCCATTTCGGCAGCGGCGGTCGCAAGCGCATCGACGCGCTCGTCGACGATCAGCGCCATCAGCTGGCGAATGTGCGGGGCATCGGCATGCGGCGGGCCGAGGCGGCGCGCGAACAAGGCGTCGAGCGCCGGCTTGACCAGGCGCTCGCGGTCGGTGGCGGCCAGCGTGTCCTTCAGTTCGTCCGCGAACGCCTGACCGATTGCGTCGGCGAGTGGAACGATGCGGTCGCGATAGTCGCTGGCCGAGCGCGGGAAGAGCCGCGACCAGCCGAGTGCGCTCACCCCGATGCCGATGACGGTGCCGCCGCGCGTTACCGCGCGCATCGCTTGGCTGGTCGGCCCGAACAGCGAGACGGCGGGCAGGGGAGCGTAGGTGCGGCGCCGGATCGTCAGATCGACGGGGCCGGAATCGAGCGCCACGCGGATGTTGGCGGTGCCCGGCAGAAACCAGTCGACACGTTCTTCGGTGCTGGCGGCGGTATAGACGTGGTAACCGGTGATCGAATCGGCGATGCCGGCGGCGGGCGCGTCGTAGCGGATCGACAATCCCGGCGGCATCGCAAAGACGTCCGGGTGGATCCCGGGCGATTCGGTTCCTCCCGAAATCACGCGGCTTTCCTGCGCTCCTTCAGTTCCTGATTGAGCATTTCGGCGAGCAGGAAGGCGAGTTCCAGACTCTGCCCCGCGTTCAGCCGCGGATCGCAGTGGGTGTGGTAGCGGTCGACGAGGCTCTGTTCGGTGACCGCAATCGCGCCGCCGGTGCATTCGGTGACGTTCTGTCCGGTCATCTCGGCGTGGATGCCGCCGGCAAAGCTGCCCTCGGCACGGTGAACCGCGAAAAAGCCGCGGACTTCGGCCAGGATGCGGTCGAAGGGGCGGGTCTTGTAGCCGTTGGCGGCCTTGACGACGTTGCCATGCATCGGGTCGCAGCTCCAGACGACCGGGTGCCCTTCGCGCTGCACCGCGCGGATCAGGCGCGGCAGGCCGGCCTCGATCTTGTCGTGGCCGTAGCGGGTGATCAGCGTCATCCGTCCGGGGGTCCGCGCCGGGTTCAGCGTGTCGAGCAGGCGCAGCAGCGCGTCGGGCTCCAGGCTCGGTCCGCATTTCATGCCGATCGGGTTGCCGATGCCGCGGAGGTATTCGACGTGCGCCGATCCCTCGAACCGTGTCCGGTCGCCGATCCAGAGGAAATGCGCCGAGGTATCGTACCAATCGCCGGTCAGCGAATCCTGTCGGGTCAGCGCCTGTTCGTAGCGCAGCAACAGCGCCTCGTGGCTGGTGTAGAAGTCGGTCTGCGCCAGTTGCGGCACGGTTTCGGGGTCGATCCCGCACGCGGCCATGAATTCCAGTGCTTCGCCGATCCGGTCGGCGGTTTCGGCGTATTTGCGCGACCACGGGCTGCGGCCCATGAAATCGTGGGTCCAGCGGTGGACCTGATGCAGGTTGGCATAGCCGCCTTGCGCGAACGCACGCAGCAGATTGAGCGTCGCCGCCGACTGCGAATAGGCGCGGATCATGCGGCTCGGATCGGGTTGCCGTGCCGCCTCCTCGAACGCGATGTCGTTGACGATGTCGCCGCGATAGCTGGGCAGTTCGACGCCCTCGATCGTCTCGGTGTCGGTCGAGCGCGGCTTGGCGAACTGGCCCGCCATGCGGCCGAGCTTCACCACCGGGAGCTTCGAGGCATAGGTAAGGACGACCGCCATCTGCAGGATGACGCGAAAGGTGTCGCGGATGTTGTTGGCGGTGTGTTCGAGAAAGCTCTCGGCGCAATCGCCGCCCTGGAGCAGGAACGCCTGACCCTGAGCGACCTTCGCCAGATGCGCGGTAAGGGCGCGTGCCTCGCCCGCGAACACCAGCGGCGGATACGTGCCGAGCTGCTCGCACGCCGCGTCGAGCGCGGCTGCGTCGGGGTAGGTGGGCATCTGGCGCGCTTCGGCGCGCGTCCAGCTGTCGGGGGCCCAGTTGGCGGCCATGGTGCAAGATTCCGAAAGTTGCGATGGATCAAATTGCCTCATGCGACGGATCGCGCGCGCGATCAACGTCCTACTATTGCGCCGCAGCGAAGCGGGGTAGGGCCGGCGTATGTTCGGACCGTTCAAGTCGCTGTTCGCTATCGCGATGACAGCCGCCCCCGTGCCCGTCTTTCAAGCGACGCCGGAGGATGCGGCGGACCTGCGGCTGGCGGCGATCGGCTACCGCTTGGCGACCGCCAACGTCGCGCTCTGCACCGCGCGCGCGCCGGTGCCCGGGCTGGCGATCCACGCGCTGAGCGAATACGATCCGCCGGTACGCCCGGCCGCTAGAGCGAAGTACGGCTTTGCCATGCCGGTTGCGGTGGAGGGCGTGGTCGCCGCGTCGCCAGCGGCGGCGGCGGGTGTCCAGGCGAACGATGCGCTGGTCGCGGTCGATGGCGCACCGTTCCCGACGAGCGTTACGGCGGGCCCGGCGACAGGCGCCGACCGCGACGCCGCTCTGCAACTGATCGCGAGCCGCCCCGCAGACGCGCCGCTTACGCTGACGGTGCTGCGCGGTGGCGTCCGCCGCGCGGTGACGGTCCCCGCCTCGCCCGGTTGCCGCACGCGCTTCATGGTGGTGATCGCGCGCACGATGGAAGCGAGCGCCGACGGCACCACCGTCGCGATCGGCACGCGCTTCTTCGAACGTTACACCGACGATCAGGTCGCGGTCGTCGTCGCGCATGAGCTGGCGCACAATATCCTGCGCCACCGCGCGCGGCTCGATGCTGCCGGGGTGAAGGGCGGGATGCTGTCGGAACTGGGGCGCAACGGGCGGCTGTATCGACGGACGGAGAGCGAAGCCGACCTGCTGGGAATGTATCTGTTGCGCAACGCGGGCTACGATCCGCAGGCGGCGGTGCGCTTCTGGCGCGAGCATGGCGGCGATGTCGACGGCGGCCTGTTCCGCAGCCGGACGCATCCCTCGTCAAGCGCGCGCGCGAAGGCGATCGAAGCGGCGATCGAGACGCTGCCCACGGACGCGCCGACGCCCTACCTGCCGCCGATACTCAGCACCCGCGACTCCCCGCTGGAGTGAGGCATCGCACGCGGCTCGCCGTCCACAGCGGCGAGGATCGCCTGTCCGTACGCAGTCTTACCGAGTGCCAGGCCCTGCGCGCGGGCGCACTCGGCGGTGATCCAGCCGCTCGAGTAGGCGATTTCCTCCAGGCATGCGACCTGGATGCCCTGGCGGTGCTGGAGCGTACGGACGAACTCGCCGGCTTCGAGCAGGCTGTCGTGGGTGCCGGTGTCGAGCCAGGCAAAGCCACGGCCCATTTGTTCGACGGTGAGCGCGCCTGCGTCCATATAGTGGCGGATGACGTCGACGATCTCGTATTCGCCGCGGGGCGAGGGCGTCAGCGCGGCGGCGAAATCGACGACGTGGTTGTCGAAGAAGTAGATTCCGGTGACCGCGAGGTTCGAGCGGGGGTGCGCGGGCTTTTCCTCGAGCGCGAACGGGCGGCCGTCGGGGGCGAGCTCGATCACGCCGTAGCGTTCGGGATCCTTCACGCGGTAAGCGAAGATCGTCGCGCCGTGGGGCCGTGCAGCGGCACGGCGGCACAGATCGACCAGCCCGCTGCCGAAGAATATGTTGTCCCCGAGCACCAGCGCGACCGAATCTCCTGCGATCCAGTCCCGGCCGATGGTGAACGCCTGCGCCAGCCCTTCGGGCCGCGGCTGTTCGGCATAGGCGATGGCCAGCCCCAGCGCCGCGCCGTTTCCGAACAGCGCGCGGTAGGCGGGCAGGAATTCGGGACTGGAGACGATCAGGATCTCGCGGATGCCCGCCAGCATCAGCACCGACATCGGGTAATAGATCATCGGCTTGTCGTAGACCGGCAGCAGTTGCTTGTTCACCGCCAGCGTGGCCGGATGAAGCCGTGTCCCGGTGCCGCCGGCGAGAATGATGCCCTTCATGCCGCCAATTCCTTTCGCACGGCAAGCCCTCGGCGCGCGGTTGCCCCCGCATCGACGATCGGCTGCCACCAGTCGCGGTGGTCGAGGTACCAGCGGACCGTCGCGTGGATGCCGCTCTCGAAGGTCTCGCGCGGGTGCCAGCCCAGTTCGGCGCGGATGCGCGTGGCGTCGATGGCGTAGCGCAGATCGTGACCCGGGCGGTCGGCGACGAAGGCGATGGCTTCGGCGTGCGGGCGGCGGCTCGGCGCCAGGTGGTCGAGCGTGGCGCAGATCGCGCGAACGACGTCGATGTTGCGGCGCTCGGCATTGCCGCCGACGTTATAGCTGCGTCCCGGCGTGCCCCGCTCGAATACCGCGCGCAAGGCAGCGACGTGATCGTCGACGTGGAGCCAGTCGCGGATGTTGGCACCGCGGCCGTAGACCGGAAGCGATTCGCCGTTCAGCGCGCGTGCGATCATCAGCGGGATCAGCTTTTCCGGCAGCTGATAGGGACCGTAATTGTTCGAGCAATTGGTGATGAGGACGGGCAGGCCGTAGGTGTGCCACCAGGCCGCGGCGAGATGGTCCGACCCGGCCTTCGACGCCGAATAGGGTGAGCGCGGATCGTAGGCGGTGTCTTCGGTGAACAGGCCGCGCGGGCCGAGCGAGCCGTAGACCTCGTCGGTCGAGATATGATGGAAGCGGAAGCGCGCGCGGGGTGCGGCGTCGAGCGCGCGCCAGTAGAGGTGCGCCTGCTCCAGCATGGTACACGTGCCGACGACGTTGGTGCGGACGAACGCCGCGGGCGTGTCGATCGACCGGTCGACATGGCTTTCGGCGGCGAGGTGCGTGACGATGTCCGGGCGGAAGTCCGCAAAGGCTGCGGCTACCGCCGCTGCATCGCAGATATCGGCGTGGACGAAGCGGAAGTTGGCGCGGTCCTTGACCTCCGCAAGCGTGGTGCGCGATCCGGCGTAGGTCAGCGCGTCATAGGCCAGGACCTCGTGCCCGTCGCGGACGAGCGCGCGGACGAGCGCGGAGCCGATGAATCCGGCGGCACCGGTGACGAACACGCGAGGAAGCTGTGGCATGCGCATCCTCGTGCGCCCGCCACGGTTAACATGGCGCTTACGCGCGGCCGCGGCGCATGCGCCGGGCGCGGCGTTCGGCGGCAAGCGGGCGAAGGCGGACGGCCAGGCAGATCACCGCAGGCCAGAACAGAGTGTTCAGGATATCCGATGTCGTATCGGGCCAGCGCCAGGACCCGAAGCTCAGCCGGTCCATGATCTCGTTGAACGCCTCGGCCGCGACCACGACCGCGAGCGGCACGAAGCTGCCGAGCGAGCGCCCGGTGGCGATCCGCGCGACCATCAGCACCAGCATGCCCGCATGGATGTGGAGAATGGCGTCGGGCAGGCCGGTGCCGTCGCCGATCCAGTCGATGAAGCTGTGATAATAGAGCGCAAGCCCGTGGACGTTGGACGGGGCGTGCATGGTCAATAGCCTGCTTCGAGGTCGACGACGTTGCGCATCGGGCGCCCGGCCAGGAACGCGTCGAGATTGTCGAGGAACAGCGCGGCGGCGCGGTGGAACATCCGGGTCTGGCTGCGCCCCGACAGATGCATCGACAGGATGACATTGGACTCGCGCCAGAGCGGGTGATCGGCGGGGAGCGGCTCGGGATGGGTCGGATCGAGGAATGCGCCCGCGATATCGCCGCTTCGTACCGCCGCGAGCAGCGCGTCGTCGTCGATCATGTCGCCGCGCGCGATGTTGACCAGCCACGCGCGGCGCTTCATCGTGGCGAGCTCTTCGGCGCCGATCATCGCCTTGGTCGCATCGGTCGATGGCGCCGCGAGCACCACCCAGTCGAATTCGCCGAGCCGCGCCCGCCATGCGTCGGGCGTCAGCGTGCCGTCGCGCCCCGAACGGGTCACCCCGGTGACGTCGACCCCGAACGCCGCCAGACGGTCGCCGATCAGCCGCCCGATCGCGCCGTAGCCGACGATCAGCGCGCGCGTTTCGAACAGCTCGACACGGCCCGGCGCGCTGTCGGGCCATTCGCGGGCGTCGGCCTGGCGGACGACGGTGTCGAACCGTTTGGCCGCGATCAGCATACCCATCACCGCATATTCGGCGACGGGTATGGCGTTGATCCCGGTGCCGTTGGTCAGCACCGTCCCCCGCGCGCGCAGCTGCGCGAAGTCGAGCGACTCGACACCGGCAATGGC
The DNA here is from genome assembly GCF_964263785.1 of Sphingomonas sp. Classification (GTDB taxonomy): domain Bacteria; phylum Pseudomonadota; class Alphaproteobacteria; order Sphingomonadales; family Sphingomonadaceae; genus Sphingomonas. The sequence continues at coordinate 8,532 of NZ_CAXVWL010000098.1, read as the reverse complement.
GGTGAACAGCCAGCGCAGGCGCTTGCCCCTAGGGATTGCCGCGACGGTCAGGCCGTGCGGGTACAGGTCGACCCACGCGATATCGGCGTCGGCGATCGCGGCGGTGGCTTCGGCGGGGGTCGTGACCCAGGCGACGTCGAGATCGGCGGGCAAGCGCGCCTCGATCAACGGCCTTGCGGGCGCGGGCAAGACGGCCTTCATGCGTCGAGTCTCCAGTCCCAGCCGAGCGGATCGCCGTCCATCACCTCGACCCCGGCGGCGCTCAACGCGTCGCGGATCGCATCGGACGCCGCGAAATCGCGCGCGGCGCGGGCTTCGCGGCGTTCGGCGAGCCGTTCGGCAATGGCGGGCGCGTCGATGGTCGCGGTGACCGGGCGGACGCGCAGGGCGGCGCGCGAGAGCTGTGCGAGATCGAGCCCGAGCACCGCGTCGAAGTCGGCCAGTGCGGCAATCCGGTCGGCCGCCGCGACGCGCTTGTCGGCGAGCAGTTCGTCGAGCGCGATCAGCGCGCGCGGAGTGTTGAGGTCGTCGCTGACCGCAGTGTCGAGCCGATCGAGATGAGCCGTGGTGCTGTCGGCCGAGGCCGACCCCGGGCGGGCACGCAGCGCCTCGACCGTCTGGGCAAGCCGCTTGAGCCGGGTCTGCGCGGCGGCGATGCCTTCCCACGAGAACTCCATTTCCGAGCGGTAATGCGCCTGGAGACACATCAAGCGGTAGGCGAGCGGGTGAAAGCCGCGGTCGACGAGCGCCTGCAAGGTCTTGAACGCCCCGGACGATTTCGATATCTTTCCATCACGTTCGACGACGAAGTTGTTGTGCATCCAAAAGGTCGCGCCGGTATCGGGCGTGCCGCTCATGGCCTGATTCTGTGCGATCTCGTTCGGATGATGGATCTCGCGGTGGTCGATGCCGCCGGTGTGGATGTCGAAGCGCTCGCCGAGATACTGCCGGCTCATCACCGAGCATTCGAGATGCCAGCCGGGCGCGCCGCGGCCCCAAGGCGAATCCCATTCCATCTGCCGGTTCTCGCCAGGCCCCGACGTGCGCCAGATCGCGAAATCCTGCGGGTGGCGCTTGCCGGCGACCGGATCGATCCGGGCTTCGCGCGCGTCGTCGCGGCTACCCGCGAGACGGCCGTAGTCCGGCACGGTGGTCGTGTCGAAATATAGGCCGTCTTCAAGGTGGTAGCAATTGGTTTCGATAGCCTGCGCGAAGTCGATCATGCCCAGGACATGATCGGTTGCGAGCGGAAAGCGGCTCGGCGCACGAATATGGAGGTCAGCGAGGTTCTGCTTGAACGCATCGGTGTAATGCGCTGCAATCGCCCAGATATCGCGCCCGGACGCCTTGGCGGCGGCCTCCATCTTGTCGTCGCCGGCGTCGGCATCCGAGGTGAGATGGCCGACGTCGGTGATGTTGATGACGTGGGTGACCGGGCCCCAGCCCAGGTCCTTGGCCTTCCACGTCAGCACCCGCGAGAGCGTGTCGGTGAACACATAAGCGCGCAGGTTGCCGATGTGCGCGCAATTGTAGACCGTGGGGCCGCAGGAGTAGAGGCGGACGTTTGTGGCGTCGATCGGCTCGAACCGCTGGATCGCGCGGCCGAGGCTGTTGTAGAGAAGGAGTGGGGCGCCGGTCATGCGGCGCGCCTTACCCGGCGATGCGGTTCGCTCAAATATGTTTCGGCATGCAGGCATTCCGTACGGCAGGGTTGAAAGCCGCCCGTCACGCTGTTAGGGGCCCCAGTTCATGCGGCGCGAACCTGTTCGCGACGGCTAATTCCATTCGACCGGAGCTTTACGGGTTTATGCAGATCATCGTCCGCGACAACAACGTCGACCAGGCCCTTCGCGCGCTCAAGAAGAAGCTGCAGCGCGAGGGCGTGTATCGCGAGATGAAGCTGCGCCGGCATTACGAGAAGCCGTCCGAGAAGCGCGCGCGCGAGCGGGCCGCGGCCGTGCGCCGGGCACGCAAGATGGATCGCAAGCGCGCCGAGCGCGACGGCGCGCGGTAAGCTGCGCCTGCCGCTCGCGCCGGGTGCGCGGGCGGATGTTCGATCAATCCCGGTGACGGCCGCCGGTCCGGCACCCAAGCTCCAGGTGCCCCGATGTCGACCGTCACCGCCGTGCCGCTTCGCCCCGTCAAGCGCAGTTACCTCGTCTATATCTGGGTTGCGGTCGCACTGGCGCTCGTCTCGGCCTTCGCGCTGGCGCGGCAGGGCGATCCGGCGCTGGTTCGCGAGATGCGCGGCAGCGGCGTCGTCACCACCGCGTCCGGGCTCCAGTACAAGCTGCTGAAAGCGGGCGAGGGTGCTGCGCGCCCGACCGATACCGACGTGACCCTGGTCAATTATCAGGGTCGGCTGCTCGACGGAACGACCTTCGACAAATCGGAGCGGCCGACGCCGATGCCGGTCGGGCAAGTGGTGCCGGGCTTCGCCGAAGCGCTGAAAATGATGACCAAGGGCGCGAAATACCGCTTCTGGATGCCGCCTTCGCTGGCCTATGGCGCCGAGGCGAAGGGGCCGATCCCGGCGAATTCGACGTTGGTCTTCGATGTCGAGCTGATCGATTTCCTGCCCGAAGCGGCGCTGCGCCAGATGCAGCAGCAGCAGATGATGCAGCAACAGATGCAGGGCGGCGCGGCACCCGGTGGCGCTCTGCCCGGCGGCGCGGCACCGGGCGGAGGTCCGGGACGCTGAGGTCCCGCGGCAGTCGTCGCTGCCGTCCACCTGAAGGACCATGATGCTGGCTGCATGGAGAGAGGCTGGACCGCGCGAACGGTTGAATTTCGCACTGTTGTCCGTCCTGATCACGATCGCCGTGTTGTTCGGCGGTGGATCGCGTGCCGATGTCGCCTCGCTTCCGCTGGTCTATGCCGCTGCGGTGATCGCGTTGGCGGCAGCCGTGGCGCAGGTCGATCGCGGCGCGTTACGCAGCGTGCGCGTTCCGCTTGCGCTGCTCGCGGCGTTTGCGCTCGTCATCGCCGTACAGCTGATCCCGTTGCCGCCGGGCGTCTGGCGCGGATTGGCCGGGCGGGCGAGCTACGCGCGCGATCTCGACCTCGTGGGGCTCGGCGGCACGTGGCGCCCGCTCTCGCTGACGCCCGACCTTACGCTTTATGCACTCGTCGCCCTGACGCCCGCGTTCGCGGTGCTGATGCTGGCGCCGCTCGCGGGCAGGCTGCTGGGGTCGCTCGTGCCGGTGCTGCTGATCCTGTGTGCATTGAGCGCGACCATCGCGGTCCTTCAGGTCGCGGGCACGACCGGCTCTTTCTACCGGATCACCAATCAGGGTGCGGCCGTCGGGCTGTTCGCCAACCGTAACCACCAGGCCGCTTTGCTGGTCTGCGCCTTGCCGCTGCTCGCGGCCTGGGCATCGGCGCCCGATGCGGACCCGCGGCATGCGCGCGTCCGGCTGTGGTTGGCCGGGTGCGCGGGAGCGACGACATTGCCGCTGCTCCTGGTCACCGGCTCGCGGGGCGGACTGGTCTTCGGGGTAACCGCCGCGCTGGCATCGCTGGCGATCGTCCTGCGGACGCAGCCGCGCAGGCGCAGTAACGAAGGCAGTAGCCGCCGCAGACTGCTGCTGATCGGCGGCGCGGCGGCGCTGGTCGTCGTCCTGCCGATCGTTGCCGTGCTGGCATCGTCACGCGGTGAGGCGCTGTCGCGGTTGGTGGCGGGTGGCGACGAACTGCGCGTGGCCAACATCGGCCTGTACCTGCGCATGACGGGCGACTTCTTCCCCTGGGGCAGCGGCTTTGGCGCCTTCGATGCGGTATTTCGCAGCTACGAGCCGTTCGCGGTACTGACGCAGACGTACCTCAATCACGCGCATGACGAACCGATGGAACTGGCGATCGAGGCGGGGCTGGGCGGCATCGTGCTGACCCTGGCGTTCGCCGGCTGGTACGTCGTGCGGGCGACGGCGGCATGGCGGTCGTCACGCCCGGCGCCGACGATGCTGGCGGGTGCGGTGGTGCTGGGCGTGTTGCTGGGGTGGAGCGTCGCCGATTATCCGCTGCGCACGCCCTCGCTGCTCGCAGTGGCGGCGGCAGCCTGCGCGCTCCTCACCGAGCGCCGACGGGGCCGGCCGGCCACGAGGCTTGGCAACCCTGCCCCCATCCGCTAACGCCACCAAGACCCTGGGCGCGATCACCGCGCCGCGAGCCAAATGGACCTCTTGTGATACGACGCGTACCGCTTTTCCTGGCCGCCGCGCTGGCGCTCGCGTCCTGCGCGCATGATCCCAAGATCGAGCCCGGTCCGCATCTGACGTTGGTGGAGTCCGATCAGCTGCCGCCGCCCGCGGGCGCGATTCCAGGATCGCCGACCCAGCCCTTCCGCATCGGCACCGCCGACAAGCTGGCCGTGACCGTGTTCGGTATCGCCGAGTTGACCCAGACGGTGCAGGTCGATGCATCGGGGCGTATCGCGCTGCCGCTGGTCGGCGCGATCGACGCGGCCGGCAAGACGCCGCAGGAATTGTCGGTGCTGATCGCGGAGCGCCTGCGCCGCCGTTTCGTGCGCGATCCGCAAGTGGCAGTGAACGTCGACGAGACGCAGAGCCAGGTGATCACGGTCGACGGTCAGGTCACCGAACCCGGACTCTACCCGGTCACCGGACAGATGACCCTGGTTCGCGCGATCGCGCGCGCCAAGGGGACGTCGGAGTTCGCGCGACTGGAAGACGTGGTGGTCTTTCGCACCGTCGGCGGGCGGCAGATGGCGGCGCTGTACAATCTGGGCGCGATCCGCCGCGGTGCTTACCCCGATCCGCGCATCTATGCCGACGACGTGATCGTCGTCGGCGATTCACCCGCACGCCGCCGTTTCCGCGACTTCCTGCAGGTGTCGCCGCTCATCGTCGCGCCGTTGATCGCGCTGATCAACAACGGGGGTCTGTGACCGTGAACGAAGTGTCCTTTGCGCTCGATCGGCGCGCCTATGCGCCTGTTGCTCAGGGCGAGCCGCAGACCGGCGAGGCGCCTGCGGTGCCGATCGTCACTTATTACCTGCGCGTCGCGCTGCGCTGGCGCTGGCTGATCATCGGGTCGATCGCCGCGGCGTTGCTGGTCGGCGTGCTCGCCACGCTGCTCGCGACCCGGCAATATACCGCGGTCACCCGCATCGAGGTGAACCGCGAGGGCAGCCGGATCGTCAACGTCGAAAGCGTCGAGCCTGAGACCGGCAACGTCGACCAGGAATTCTACCAGACGCAATATGGCGTACTCGCCTCGCGCACGCTGGCCGAGCGGGTTTCGCGCAAGCTGGCGCTGGCGGATAATCGTGCGTTCCTCGAGATGTTTCACGCCAAGGACGCGGTCGCTACGTTCGACGAAGGTCGCGCGGCGGCCGCGCGGCCGGCGGCGCGCGACGCGCGCAATCGCGCCGCGGTGTCGATCCTGCTGAAGGAACTGGACGTCAGCCCGATCCGGCTGTCGCGGCTGATCGACATCAGCTTCACCAGCCCCGATCCTCGGCTGTCCGCCAGCATCGCCAATGCGTGGGCCGGCGAGTTCATCCAGTACAATCTGGAGCGTCGCTTCGATCAGACGGCTTATGCGCGGCGGTTCCTTGAGGACCGGCTCGACCAGGTTCGCCGCAAGCTCGAAGAATCGGAACGCCAGCTCGTCGGCTATGCGTCGGACCAGTCGCTGATCAACATTCCGGTCGGCAGCGACGGCAAGGGCGCGACGCAGGAGCGTTCGCTCGTGGCCGACAGCCTGGCATCGCTGAACGACGAACTCGCGCGCGCCACCGCGGACCGGGTGCGCGCCGAAAGCCGCATACGCGACGGCAGCGGATCGAGCACCGAAGCGCTGGCGAACACCACGATCGCGGGGCTTCGCCAGCGTCGCGCGGAAGCTGCGGCCGAATATTCGCGGCTGATGATCCAGTTCGAGCCGGGTTATCCCGCTGCGCAGGCATTGCAGGCGCAGATCCGCAATCTGGACGCCAGCATCGCGCGTGAAGAGGGCCGGGTATCGGGATCGGTCCAGAACGCGTTCCGCGATGCGCAGGGACGCGAAAGCGCTTTGCAGCAGCGCGTCGAGCAATTGAAGCAGAGCTTCGTCGGCGAGCGGCGCCGCAGCATTCAGTACAACATCTACCAGCGCGATGCCGACACCAATCGCGAACTCTACAACGGCCTGCTGCAGCGCTACAAGGAGATCGGCATCGCCGGCGGGGTCGGCACCAACAACGTGTCGATCGTCGATCCGGCCAAGGTGCCCGAGGGCCCGTCCAGCCCGCGGCCCTTCCTTAACCTGCTGATCGCGCTGGTCGCCGGGCTGATGATCGGTTCGCTGCTGGCGGCGATCCGCGAGCAGATCGACGAAACGATCGTCGATCCGGGCGACCTGGAACGCCGCATCGGGCTACCGCTTCTCGGAGTCATCCCGAAGTCGGAGACCGGCGACGTGCTGACCGATTTGCGCGATCCGAAATCGAGCGTGCTGGAGGCGTATCTGTCGGTGCAGACCAGCCTGGCCTTTTCGACCGATCACGGCATCCCAAGGGTGCTGTCGGTCAGCAGCACGCGGCCGGGCGAAGGCAAGTCGACGACTGCGTTTGCGCTCGCTTTCTCGATGGCACGCAACGGCGCGCGGACGATCCTGATCGACGCGGACATGCGCTCGCCGTCGGTCCACGGCGACCTGGGGCTGAGCAACGAGAAGGGTCTCAGCAACTATCTGTCGGGCACGTCCGAGCTCGCCGAGCTGATCCAATATCCGGATTCGGAGCAGTTCGCGATCCTCACCGCCGGACCGCAGCCGCCCAACGCGGGCGAACTGCTGCGCGGCGAGCGGCTCGACGCGTTGATCGCCGAGCTGCTGACCCAGTTCCGCCATGTCGTGATCGACGCTCCGCCGGTGCTCGGCCTGGCCGACGCGCCGCTGATCGCGAGCCGGACCGAGGGTACGCTGTTCGTGGTCGAGGCGCGCGGCGTAAAGGCGCGGATCGCGCGGCAGGCGCTCCTCCGCTTGCGGCAGAGCCGGGCGCAGATCCTGGGTAGTGTGCTGACCAAGTTCGAATCGAAGCGCGCGCACTTCGGCTACGGTTACGATTACGGCTATGGTTACGGCAGCGAAGGCAAGACGAAGCGCTGATGCCCGACGCGGGACGCAAACGCTCGTCCCGGCGTAACACGCCCCCCGGCGGACTGGGCGCTGCTCGCGTGGCTGGAGCGGCGCTGGTGCTGCTGTTCGGCGGTGGGCTCGTGGTGAGTACCGGCTATGCTGCGATCAACCGCGTCGGCGCTCCGGAACGCGCGCTCGCGGTTGCCCCTTGGGATGCGCGCGCGCACAGCCTGCGCGCCGAGCGAGCGATCGCCGACGGTTCGCTGAGCGCGGCCGCAGTCGCTTCGGCCAGAGCGGATGCGCTGGCAGCGCTGCGACGCGACCCGACGCTCGTCGCTAGTTGGCGGACGCTGGGCCTGGTTGCGGCGTCGCATGGCGATGGCGCCGCTGCCGCCCGGCTGTTCGCGGTGTCCGAGCGTCGCTCCAGGCGCGATCTGCTGACGCAAATATGGCTGATCGAAGACCGGGTGCAGCGCGGCGACGTCGTCGGCGCGCTTCGTCATTACGACATCGCGTTGCGGACCAATCCCAGCGGGCACGACACGCTGATGCCGATTCTGGTTGCCGCCGCCGGGCAACCTGCTGTCGCGCCCGCGCTCGGGCGGTTGCTCCGATCCCGTCCGCCTTGGGCCGAAAATTATTATTACCGCCTGTCGCAGGCTATTCCCGATGCGCAGGTGATGGCGGGAATGATGGAAGTCGCGCGCCGCGGTGGACCACTCCCGAATGCAGAGACGATCGCGGGCATGATACCGACGCTGGTGGAGCGGCGTGACTATGTGGCGGCACTTCGTTTGGCCAGCGTGCTGTCCGGTACGACGGTGCGGATGCCGAAGGGTGTGTGGAACGGCGACTTCGCCGCAGAGAACCGGTATCCGCCGCTCGACTGGGCGGTTGCGCAGGCCGACGGGTTCGGTGGCGAGGCCCGCGGCACTGCGGCGGGCGGCCACGCGCTGGTGGCATTCGCGGCGAGCGAGAACAGCGGCACGGTGGCGCGGCAGATCCTGATGCTTGCGCCCGGGAACTATCGCCTTGCAACCCGCTTCGCGCGCACCGATCGACCACCCGCGGTGTTGCGCTGGCGAGTAGCCTGTGCCCAGGATCCGAAGGCACCGCTGGTCGATGCGGCGAGCGATCCAGCGCGCGCGAAGACCGGCAGCTGGACGTTTCGTGTACCGGCGGGTTGCGCCGCGCAATGGTTGAGCGTCGACGTCACCTCCGGCGACCCCGGCGGCGGCGAGACGGCGATCGAGCACGTTGCTGTCGGGGCGGCTGGCTAGTGGATCGATTCTAACGCTTGGTGCCCACGCCGGACGGCGGCGATGATCCGATCGGGGTCGGCGGTCCACTGGAAGGGCTGGGGGTTGGTGGCGTTGTGCTCGGCGACGAAGCGGTTGATGGTGGCCTGGAGGTCGACGAGCGAGTGGAACGCGCCGCGCTTCAGCCGGCGCC
>NZ_CAXVWL010000097.1:0-11667 GCF_964263785.1 Sphingomonas sp. | reverse complement strand
CGGGCTATTCCGCCCCGAGCCGGTTCTACGATCACGCCGCGCCGCGGCTGGGCATGACGCCCAGTGCATGGCGGCGCGGTGGCGCAGGCGTGACGATCCGCTGGACGATCGCCGCGACCAGCTTGGGCGCCTTGCTGATCGCGGCGACCGAACGCGGGCTGTGCCGGGTGGCCTTCGACGAGGACGACGCCACTTTGCGCGAACGCTTTCCGATGGCAGAGATCGCGGAGGGCGACGGGGCATTGGCGGCGCTGGCGGAACAGGTGGTGGCGGCGGTCGAATCCCCGGATCGTGACCGCGATCTGCCGCTCGACGTCCGCGGCACCGCGTTCCAGGAGGCGGTCTGGCAGGCGTTGCGGACGATCCCGCCGGGCGAGACGAGAAGCTACGCCGAACTCGCGGCACTGGCCGGGAACGCGACGGCGGTGCGCGCGGTGGGCTCCGCGTGCGGCGCCAATCCCGTGGCGATCGTCGTGCCCTGTCACCGCGTCCGCCGGACTGACGGCACCGTCGGGGGCTATGCTTACGGGGCGGATCGCAAGCGCGCGCTGCTCAAGCGCGAGCGCGCCTGACGCCGCGTTGACCATCTCCACCGCATGGCAGCGGCCCATGTGGCCCGCGCGCTCGGCTTTGCAGCGATCGGGGTGGCGCCGGTCGCCGCGGTCGCGATCGGCAACTTCTGGCTCCATTATGCGCTGCCGCTGTTCCTGACCGCCGCGGTCTTGTCGGGGGAGGCGTTCGCCATCCCGCGCACCGGGCGGTCACCGCTCGCATCGCCTCGCGAAAATGGCCAACCGACACCGAGAGATGCCGATCGCCTGGCGGCGCAACGATCTTGGTGCCCCGTGATGGTTAGGCAAATCGCAAGGCTTCCCGTTTACCTCCGTTTGCCAGACATGAGGGTTCAGGCATGAGTGCGTTCGGACGTCGTAGCGGCACGGGTGGAAGCGGGACGCGCCCCGGGTTCGGGGTGGCGCGGCCGATGCAGGGCGGGTCGGTGCGGGAGCCGGGAGGGGAGCAATTCCCCCCGCTCGAAACGCTGCCGATGCCCGGCGAGATCGCGGCCGACGACCTGATCGGGGCGATGCCCGGCCAGAGCGATGCGATGCAGCGGCTGGCCGATCGCCAGAACGCCAGCGGCGACGCCGGCAACAGCCGGGTCGAGGGGTTCGAGGCATCGATCCACAAGATCAAGGAACAGGTGCTGCCGCGCCTGCTGGAGCGCGTCGATCCCGAGGCCGCGGCGACGCTGGGCAAGGACGAGCTGGCCGAGGAGTTCCGCCCGATCATCGGCGAGGTGCTCGCCGAATTGAAGCTGACGCTCAACCGCCGCGAGCAGTTCGCGCTGGAGAAGGTGCTGGTCGACGAGCTGCTGGGCCTCGGCCCGCTCGAGGAGCTGCTCGCCGACCCGAACATCACCGACATCATGGTCAACGGCCCCGAGCAGACCTATGTCGAGCGCAAGGGCAAGCTGGAGCTGGCGCAGATCCAATTCCGCGACGAGGAGCATCTGTTCCAGATCGCGCAGCGCATCGTCAACTCGGTCGGCCGCCGCGTCGACCAGACCACGCCGCTGGCCGACGCGCGACTGAAGGACGGGTCCCGCGTCAACGTCATCGTGCCGCCGCTGAGCTTACGCGGCACGGCGATCTCGATCCGCAAATTTTCGGCCAAGCCGATCACGCTGGATATGATGGCGGGCTTCGGCAGCATGAGCCCCAAGATGGCGACCGCGCTCAAGATCGCGGGCGCATGCCGGTTCAACGTGGTGATCTCGGGTGGCACCGGCTCGGGCAAGACGACGATGCTCAACGCCTTGTCCAAGATGATCGACCCCGGCGAGCGCGTGCTGACGATCGAGGATGCCGCCGAGCTCCGCCTCCAGCAGCCGCATTGGCTGCCGCTAGAAACTCGCCCCGCCAACCTGGAGGGTCAGGGCGAGATCAGCATCCGCGACCTCGTCAAGAACGCGCTACGTATGCGCCCGGACCGGATCATCCTGGGCGAAATCCGCGGGAGCGAATGTTTCGACATGCTCTCCGCCATGAACACCGGTCATGACGGATCGATGTGCACGCTCCACTCCAACTCCCCGCGCGAGGCCCTCGCCCGTATGGAGAACATGGTGATGATGGGCGACATCAAGGTGCCCAAGGAAGCGATCAGCCGCCAGATCGCGGATTCGGTCGACATGATCGTCCAGGTCAAGCGCCTGCGCGACGGATCGCGCCGCGTCACCAACATCACCGAGGTGATCGGCATGGAAGGTCCGGTGATCGTCACCCAGGAACTGTTCAAGTTCGAATATATGGAAGAGGGCGCCGACGGAAAGATCCTGGGCGAATACCAGTCGATGGGCCTCAGGCCCTATACCCTCGACAAGGCCCGCATGTTCGGCTTCGATCATGCAATGCTGGAGGCGTGCCTGTAGCACTCTCAGGGCAGGGCCTGGTCATGGGGCGAGCGGTCGCCGACCCTCCACGTGCGTCGCGCCGCCATCGCCGCCCGGGCCGAAGGAACGTCCTACCGTCACCCCGGCAAAGCCTCCACCGACCAGGAACGGGCTGAGGTCCTGGACGGGATTGGTGCGGTTGAGCAGACGCGCCCGCTCGGCCGAGACGCTCTGTTCCGGCGCGGCCGAACGCTGCACGAAGGTCACGCGGTAACGGTCTGCGCTCCGCCTGCCACATACGGTGATGTCGGCGACGTCGGCATCGATGGGACAATGCGCCTCTGCCTGAAGGCGCGCATGTGCGGTGGCGATCAATGCGTCGACGTCCTGCGCCGCGGCGATCAGGAGCACAAGCATGGGTCGGCTCTCCCCGGCAAAGCGCTCAACCGGCGCAGGTCAAATTGATCCGTTTCGCAGCCTTGTCGAAACTGATGCTCGAGCAGCGCGACAGATCGCCGCGGCCGATCGTCAGGACATGCTCCGAACGGTCCTTGCGCTTGCCGTACACCACGACTTCATTGGGGTCGGCATCCGCATCGGGGATGCCGCCGGCGTTGCCGTAATCGGATATGCGCGCGTTCATCGCGGCGACACGTACCGGCCCGATCACCAGCGGTGCAGCCAGCCGCAGCGATCGGACCGGGCGAGCGACGCCGAACCGGATGATCTCGGTCCGCGGCGCGCCCTCGAGCTTGGCGCCATTGGTCGCCGCCAGGTCGTTGGCCGCCGCCGCGGTGGCGAGCGAGTCGACGCGCTGCAGATTCCATTGAACGAATACGCTGGCCTGCCCCACCTGCACTATCGTGCCCAGCCGCCCGCCCTTGCGCGTCATCGGCAAGCCGATCCGCCGCTCACCCGACACTTCGGGGCGCATCAGGAAGGTGACAACGGTGTGCGGCACCGATTCGGGGCCCAACGCCACGTCGGCGTTGCCGACGCTCGGTCGCTCGAACCACAGGGCGCGCCGCTTCTCGACCGATCTCCCGATGCCCAGCGTAACCACCCCGGTGCGTCCGGGGATCGTCACGGCGCCGACCCGCGCCTCGACCGTGAACATGCTGCTCTTGAGTGACAGTCTGCCGGCGACGTCGGGGTTCAGCACCGGATAGGACAACCCGTCGGCCGTCATCAGCACCCGAACCGGGCTGCCGTTGACGCTGCCTGCGAACGCGCCGTCCGCAGGCACGACCAGCACCGGCGGCGGCGCGGCGGAAACGCCGGACACCCATGCCACCACCGCCAGCAGAACGACGTTCGTGGGGTGCCGCCGAGGCCCGGCTTCGGCGATCCCGCGCGCGGTGTCCGTCATCCTCGGTGTCCTCATGATGTTCCGCATTCGCCTGTTCGCAAGAAGAGCAGCGATCGCCGCGCGAACAACGCGGCGACGACGGTGGCATACAGTCCGACTGCCGCGAACACGAGCGCCCAAGGCCATTCGGTTACGGTAATCAGCCAAGCCGTATCAGGTATAACCAATCCAGTTGCGCTGACCGCCTTTGCCGCGGTCTGCGCGAGCGCATCCGGCGGCTTGTTCTCCGGCAGCTTTCACGCCTTTGTTGTCGCTGCATGAATGGCATATCGCTGCTCGCCGACGCGAAAGCCGATCGCCAAGGTACTGCTCGCCTTGAAAGCGGAAACAACTGGTGGAGGTGATGCAGGCGTACGTAATCGGCCGGCTCAGCCGTGATCATGCGACCGAGATCGTCGAACGCCCCCGCGAAGCCGCCGATCGCCTTGCGCACGACCCGCACCGTGCCGTTGTCACGAAAGGCGTAATCGCCTCGAACCGCGAAGCGATCACCGATACGAGGCGCGCCGAATCTCGATTTCGGTCAACAGAACCTCGACGGCGACTGCCACGATCTCAGTCACAATCTCACGTCCCTTGTTGCGCGGGCGTCGTGCCGAGCAGCACTTCGACGCCGCAGCCCCCCTCGCGCGGCAACATGATCTTGTTCTGTTCGTGAACAATCGTACATGATCCGCCAGGCGGAACAGGATACGGCATGCGCAGGCCGTGCCGCAATGCGGTTCGGCACCGCTCACTATTGTCTGGGCGTAACGATCCTCTACAGCCGGGTCGATGCGCATCCCGGTCGCCATTGCGTTGCCGATCGCCATCGCCGCGTCCTGCGGTCAGGCGTCGCCACAGCGCGCCCTCGCTGCTGCCGCCCCAGAGGCTGGCATCGCGCGACTTGCTTCCGACGCCGAAGACCGCTGGGTCCAATTCGATCTGACCCCCGGCAACCAGATTCGCTTTCCCCTGACCCTCGACGGTCGCACCCTCACCGCGATCCTCGACACCGGCGTCAGCGTCACCGTATTGTCGCGCAAGTCGATAGCGGTCGATGCCACCAGGCTCCGCTCGGGCGGGCAGGCCACTGCGATCGGCGGGCAGGTCGCGATCGATTGGATGGCGACGCGCGAGATCGCGATCGGCGGGCTGACCCTGACCGGGGCGAGCGTCGCGGTCACCGCCTTGCCCGCGCTGGCCACCGGCAGCGGCGCTGCGGTTGACATGCTTGTCGGGCGTGACCTGATCGGCGGGCAGGCGCTCGATATCGATTATGCCCACCGCCGCTTCCGCCTGATCGCCTCGGGGCGGTTGCCGTTCACCGGCGCCACCGCGCCGCTCACGATATCCCCGCAGCGGCTCGTCTACGAAAGCGCCATCACGTTGGGCGCTCGGACGCTCAAGCCGATGATCGTCGATACCGGCGACGGCGCCGCGATCACCGTGACGCAGGCAGGCTGGGCCGCGGCGGGGCTGACACGCCTGCCGGCGACCAGCGCGATCGCTTACGGCCTGGCCGGGCCGCTCGTCACGACGCTGGCGATCGTGCCCACGCTCCGCGTCGGTACGCTGGAAGCGGCGTCGGTCGAGGTGCGCGTCGAGGGCGATGGCGGCTTTTCGAAGGCGGTGGGGGCTGCGGGCCGGATCGGCTCGGGCTTCCTCCAGAACTACCGCGTGCTGCTCGATCCGGGGGCGGGGCGGATGGTGTTTCAGCCCGGCCCGGGCGCCAACCGCGCGCCGCTGCGCTCGACCAGTGGCTTGCTGCTGGGGCTGGAGCGCGACCGGCTGAAGGTGCTGCACGTCATGGCGAACGGCCCTGCTGCCGCTGCCGGATGGCGCGAGGGCGAGACGATCTGTTCGGTCGACGGTACGCCCATCGCCCCCGATTACCCCGCGAGCCCGCTGGCCGCGTGGTCGGTGGGCGCGCCCGGACGGATCGTCCGGCTGGGCGTGTGCGGCGGCGCCGAGCGGACGCTGCGGTTGGCCAACTTCTACTGAGGGGTCGGCCCCCGATCACCGGACCGACCGCGCCTTCGCGAACGGCTTCGGTTCTTCCTGCGGCACCTTCGGCGGCGCCAATGCGCGTTGCCAATAGCCGACGTCGATCCACCGCGCGTGCTTGACAGGTCGCCGTGATGGCGCCCGCATCCCCGGCGCGCGCCGGTCGCACTGCGATCAGAAGGCGAAGCCCAGTTTCGCGAGCACCACGTCGAGCAGCCGCGCGTCGGCGCCCGCACTCGGGCTGGGGCCAAGGCCACCGCATTCGAGGCAGCGCGCCTGAATCGAGCCGCCCGTCGCCAGCCGCCTCACGTCGCCGACCGCCTGCGCCAGCACCGCGCGGCGATCCGCGGCGACCCGCGCGAACACGTCGCCCGCGGGTGCCCCGGCATCGTCGTCGTCGTCACGCGTGAAGCTCTGCGCGAGCTTGGACGCCCAGCCGGGTTCCTTTTCGAGGTACACCGCATGGACGTCGTTCGGGTCGAGCTTGGCGCGCCTGGCCGCTTCGCCAATCGCGTCGGACAAGGTGCCGAAGCGGTCGACGAGTCCCAGCTGACGCGCGGTGCCGCCGTCCCACACGCGACCCTGACCGATCTGGTCGACGCGCACGGGCGTCATGTGCCGCGCCTTGGCCACCCGCCCGACGAACTGGCGATATCCGTTCTCGATTCCCGCTTGCAGGATCGCATCGACGGTGGGGTTGGTGCCCGCGTACAGATCGGGCTGGCCGGACAGCGGTGTGGTCTTCACCCCGTCGGCAGTGATGCCCACCTTGGCCAGCGCATTCTCGAAGGTCGGGACGATCCCGAAGATGCCGATCGACCCGGTGATCGTCGACGGCTCGGCAAAGATCGTGTCGCCCGCGGTCGATACCCAATAGCCGCCCGACGCCGCCAGCCCGCCCATCGACACCACGATCGGCAGCCCCTGGCGCTTGGCCTCCAGCACCGCGAGCCGGATGCGCTCGGACGCCAGCGCCGAACCGCCCGGCGAATCGACCCGCACTACCAGCGCCTTCAGGTCGCCCTTGGTCAGCCCCTTGAGCACCGCCTTGGCGATCGTGTCGCCGGCGGCGGTGCCGGGCCCGCCCTCGCCATCGACGATATCGCCCGCCACCGTCACCACGCCGATCGCGCCACCCTTGGTGGGCAGCGGGTTGGCGTCGATCCATTTGGTCAGGCTGATCGTCTTGAAATTGCCCGCCGGTTTTTTGGCATCGAAGCCGGCGATCTGCGCGACGCGGCGCCCAAAGGCGGTCCGATCGCCGAGCTTGTCGACGATCCCTGCGCTCAGATTGGCGCGCGCGACGTCGCCGTTGGCGGCCAGGATCATCTTGTCGGGCGCGGCCAGGAACTGCGCCACCTGCGCCTTGGGCCGCGCCCGCGCGATGCTGTCGCGCCATTGCCCGAAGATCGAGCCGTACAGCGCGGTCAGCGCCTCGCGCGCCTCCGGGCTCTGGTCGGCGCGAGTGTAGGGTTCGACAAACGACTTGTAGCGGCCGACCTTATAGACGTGGGTGGTCACCCCGAGCTTGTCGATCAGCCCCTTGTAGTACAGCTGGCTGCCGCCCGGCCCGGTGAACAGCGTGCCGCCCATCGGGTTGATCCAGATCTCGCTGGCATTGGCGGCTAGCCGGTAATCGCTGTCGGTATAGCCGGTGGCATAGGCGAGCACCGGCTTCTTGGTCGCACGGAAGCGGGCGACCGCGTCGGCGACCTCCTGGATCACCGCGGGATAGCCGCCGCCGAAGCGGTCGAGGTCGAGCACCAGCGCCTTGACCCGGTCGTCGGTACGCCCCGCGTCGATCGCGCGGACGACGTCGCGCAGGCGGTATTGCTTGGCTTGCGGCCGCCCCGCCAAGGCGGCGAACGGCGCCTGCTCCTCGGGCTGCTCGACGATCGAGCCGTCGAGGTCGAGGACCAGCGCGCCGTCGCCGATCGCGGCCTTGCCCGGCCGGTTGGCCAGGGCTGCGAACAACAAACCGAAGAACAACAGCATCCCGACCAAGACGAGCCCGTCCTTGATCGCGACAAGCAGCTTCCATGTGACCCGTACCAGCTTCACGTGTCTACTCCGGCCCGGCGGAGCGCGGGCGTTTCCGGCACGATAGCGGGAAGTGTGATGGTCGAGCAACACAATCGTTGAATGGTTGCGGGTTTCGAATGCCACACACGATCCGTCACCCCGGACTTGTTCCGGGGGCCAGCGAGCGGCGGGCGATGCGGATCGAGGCTCAAGATCTTCGCACGCGGCACCCTGGACCCCGGAACAAGTCCGGGGTGACGACGGATGCTTCGCGACTGCCTATCCTCCATACTCAGCCTCGCCTATGGCCTCGTCGCGTGCACCAAACCTCCGCCCCAACCCCGCTCACCGCATCCTCCGCCACCCTGGCGGGCGAACTGCGCGCACTCGCCCGCCTCGCCGCACCTCTGGTCGCGGCGAACCTGCTGCAGATGGCGGTCTATGCGGTCGACGTGATCTTCGTCGCGCGGCTCGGCACCGTCGAGTTCGCAGCGGCGACGCTCGGCGTGTATCTCTATTCGATCATCTCGTTCGCGTTGCTGGGGCTGGTCGGCGCCGCATCGCCGATCCTCGCCGCCGAGCTCGGTCGCCGCCACCATGCGGTGCGCGAGGTGCGGCGGTCGTTCCGCATGTCGCTTTGGCTGGCGGCGCTCGCCAGCGTGCCGTTCATGGCGCTGCTGGCGAACGGCGAGACGCTGTTCCTGCTGGCGCATCAGGACCTCGCGGTCGCCAAGCGCGCGGGCGCGTTCCTCGATATCCTGCTGTTCGCGATGCTGCCGTTCACCGCCGCGGTGGCGATGCGCAACGCCGCCGCCGCGCTCGGGCGCCCCGGCTGGGCGATGGCGGTGACCGCGCTGGCGCTGGCGGTCGGCATTCTCGGCAATTGGCTGCTCGTCTTCGGCCATGCCGGATTCCCCGCGCTCGGGCTGGAGGGATCGGCAATCGCCAGCGTCTTCACGACGGTCGCGATGGCGCTCGCCTACGGCCTGATCCTGGCGTTCGATCGCAAGCTGCGCCGCTACCGCCTGTTCGGCCGTTGGTGGCGCCCCGAATGGTCGCGGCTGGCCGAGATCGCGAAGCTGGGCCTCCCGATTGCGCTGACCATGACGTTCGAGGGCGCATTGTTCGGTGGTGCAGCGTTCCTGATGGGGCTGATCGGGGTGATCGAGGTCGCCGCGCATGCGGTCGCGCTGCAGATCGCCGCGGTCGCGTTCCAGGTGCCGCTCGGGATCGCCCAGGCCGCCACCATCCGCGTCGGCATGGCTTACGGCGCCGCCGACCGGCGCTGGATCGGGCGGGCGGGGTGGAGCGCGCTGGTGCTCGGCATCGGCTTCATGGGCGCGACCACGGTCCTGCTGTGGCTCGTGCCGCGCCTGGTGGTGTCCGCCTATCTCGACGTCGACGCGCCCGCAAACGCCGCGGTGATCCCGCTGGCGGTCCAGTTCCTCGGCGTCGCGGCGGTGTTCCAGCTGTTCGACGGGGCGCAGGTCGTTGCCGCGGGGGCACTGCGCGGCGTCCAGGATACCCGCGTGCCGATGGTGATCGCCGCGCTCGGTTATTGGGTCGTCGGCTTCGGCGTCGCGGTGCTGCTCGGCTTCACCTTCGCGTGGCGCGGCCTCGGTATCTGGATCGGCCTGGCGAGCGGGCTCGGGGCGGTCGCCGCGCTGCTGCTCTGGCGTTGGGCCGCGCGCGAACGGCTCGGGCTTGTTCCCGCTGCCTGAAATTTGGCGTCCGTGGCATTGACGCCGAGCAATCGCCCGCACATATGGCGTGTGTTGGCACTCGGGCATCCTGAGTGCCAGAAATCTGTCACATTCAAAGAAGAGGGCATCAGCAATGAACTTTCGTCCGTTGCACGACCGCGTTCTCGTTCGCCGCGTCGAGGCTGAAGAGAAGACCGCGGGCGGGATCATCATCCCCGACACCGCCAAGGAAAAGCCCCAGGAGGGCGAGGTCGTCGCCGCCGGCACCGGCGCGCGCTCGGAGAGCGGCGAGGTCCACCCGCTCGAGGTGAAGGCCGGCGACAAGATCCTGTTCGGCAAGTGGTCGGGCACCGAGGTCAAGGTCGACGGCGAAGACCTGCTGATCATGAAGGAATCCGACATCCTTGGGATCGTTGGCTGAGCGCCGTTGGCCTCACCTTAGCCTCACCTTCCAATCTCAATCATTCTCATCTGAAAGGGTAGCCACATGGCATCCAAAGACGTGAAATTCGGCCGCGACGCGCGTGAGCGCATCCTCCGCGGCGTCGACATCCTCGCCGACGCGGTCAAGGTGACCTTGGGCCCCAAGGGCCGCAACGTCGTTATCGACAAGAGCTTCGGTGCTCCCCGCATCACCAAGGACGGCGTCACCGTCGCCAAGGAGATCGAGCTCAAGGACAAGTTCGAGAACATGGGCGCGCAGATGCTGCGCGAAGTGGCCTCCAAGACCAACGACGTCGCCGGCGACGGCACGACCACTGCGACCGTTCTGGCGCAGGCGATCGTTCGCGAAGGCATGAAGTCGGTCGCAGCGGGCATGAACCCGATGGACCTCAAGCGCGGCATCGACCTCGCGGTCGCCAAGGTCGTCGAGGACATCAAGGCGCGCAGCAAGCCGGTGGCCGGCACGCGTGAGATCGCCCAGGTCGGCATCATCTCGGCCAACGGCGACACCGTCGTCGGCGAGAAGATCGCCGAAGCGATGGAAAAGGTCGGCAAGGAAGGCGTGATCACCGTCGAGGAAGCGAAGGGTCTCGAATTCGAGCTCGACGTCGTCGAGGGCATGCAGTTCGACCGCGGCTATCTGTCGCCCTACTTCATCACCAACCCGGAAAAGATGTCGGTCGAGCTGAACGACCCGTACATCCTGATCCACGAAAAGAAGCTCAGCAACCTGCAGGCGATGCTCCCGATCCTGGAAGCCGTCGTCCAGTCGGGTCGTCCGCTCCTGATCATCGCAGAGGACATCGAGGGCGAGGCGCTCGCCACGCTCGTCGTCAACAAGCTGCGCGGCGGCCTCAAGGTCGCAGCGGTCAAGGCACCCGGCTTCGGCGATCGCCGCAAGGCGATGCTGGAGGACATCGCGATCCTTACCAAGGGCGAGATGATCTCGGAAGACCTCGGCATCAAGCTGGAGTCGGTGACCTTGGCCATGCTCGGCACCGCCAAGCGCGTCCAGATCGACAAGGACAACACCACCATCGTCGACGGTGCGGGTGATTCCGACGCGATCAAGGGCCGCACCGAAGCGATCCGCCAGCAGATCGAGAACACCACCAGCGATTACGACCGCGAGAAGCTCCAGGAGCGTCTCGCCAAGCTCGCCGGCGGCGTTGCGGTCATCAAGGTCGGCGGTTCGACCGAGGTCGAGGTCAAGGAGCGCAAGGATCGCGTCGACGACGCTCTCCACGCGACCCGCGCCGCGGTCGAGGAAGGAATCGTCCCCGGCGGCGGTACCGCATTGCTGTACGCCACCAAGTGCCTTGAGGGCATGACGGGCGTCAACGACGACCAGACCCGCGGCATCGATATCGTCCGCAAGGCGCTGTATTCGCCGGTTCGCCAGATCGCACAGAATGCGGGGCATGACGGTGCGGTGATCTCGGGCAAGCTGCTCGACGGCGACGACGCCAACATGGGCTTCAACGCGCAGACCGACACCTACGAGAACCTCGTCGAAGCCGGCGTGATCGACCCGACCAAGGTCGTCCGCACCGCGCTCCAGGACGCGGCCTCGGTCGCCGGCCTGCTCATCACCACCGAAGCGGCGGTGAGCGAGATGGCCGAAGACAAGCCGGCGATGCCGATGGGCGGCGGCGGCGGCATGGGCGGCATGGGCGGCATGGACTTCTGATCGAGAACGGCCTGCGCCACGCTGGCGCAGGACTCGTCCGAGGACGGCCCGGGCTTTCCCA
>NZ_CAXVWL010000096.1:0-11261 GCF_964263785.1 Sphingomonas sp. | reverse complement strand
GTTACCACCGGCCCGATCCGTGGCTCGAAGAAAATCCACGTCGGCCCGCTCAAGGTCGCGATGCGCGCGGTGCACCTCGATCCCGCGTGCGGGGAGGCCCCGCTCAACGTCTACGACACCAGCGGCCCCTACACCGACCCGGACGCGCGCATCGACATCGGCGCCGGCCTGCCCCAGCACCGCCGCCAGTGGATCGAGGCGCGCGGCGACGTCGAGAGCTACGCCCGACGCGAGCTGCGCCCCGAAGACAACGGCCAGCTCGGCCCCGA
Organism: Sphingomonas sp.; assembly: GCF_964263785.1. Lineage (GTDB taxonomy): Bacteria > Pseudomonadota > Alphaproteobacteria > Sphingomonadales > Sphingomonadaceae > Sphingomonas. The sequence goes on along the minus strand of NZ_CAXVWL010000096.1, from coordinate 10,992 downwards.
CCGCAGCGGTGGCGTCCAGCCCTTCCCTAACGTGCCTCAGCGTCCGTTGCGCGCAAAGGCAGGCCAGAACGTCAGCCAGATGCACTACGCCCGCCGCGGCATTATCACGCCCGAGATGGAGTACGTGGCGATCCGCGAGAACATCGGCCGCGACATGCTGCGCGACCATGTCCGCGACGGCGAGAGCTTCGGTGCCAGCATCCCCGATCACGTCACCCCCGAATTCGTCCGCGACGAAGTCGCCCGCGGCCGCGCGATCATCCCGTCGAACATCAACCATCCCGAATCCGAACCGATGGCGATCGGCCGCAACTTCCTGGTCAAGATCAACGCCAACATCGGCAACAGCGCGGTCGCCAGCAACGTCGCGGCGGAGGTCGACAAGCTCGTTTGGTCGATCCGCTGGGGCGCCGACACGGTCATGGACCTGTCGACCGGCCGCAACATCCACGACACCCGCGAATGGATCATCCGCAACTCGCCCGTCCCGATCGGCACCGTCCCGATCTATCAGGCGCTGGAGAAGGTCGGCGGCGTCGCCGAAGACCTCACCTGGGAAATCTTCCGCGACACCCTGATCGAGCAGGCCGAACAGGGCGTCGATTACTTCACCATCCACGCCGGCGTCCGCCTCCCCTACATCCCGATGACCGCCAAGCGCGTGACCGGCATCGTCAGCCGCGGCGGCAGCATCATGGCCAAATGGTGCCTCAGCCACCACAAGGAATCGTTTCTCTACGAGCGCTTCGACGAGATCACCGAGATCATGAAGGCGTACGACATCGCCTACAGCTTGGGCGACGGCCTCCGCCCCGGCTCGATCGCCGACGCCAACGACGAAGCGCAGTTCAGCGAGCTCTATACCCTCGGCGAGCTCACCCACCGCGCCTGGGCGCAGGACGTCCAGGTGATGATCGAGGGTCCCGGCCACGTACCGATGCACAAGATTAAGGAGAACATGGACAAGCAGCTCCAGGTCTGCGGAGAGGCCCCCTTCTATACGTTAGGGCCCCTCACTACCGACATCGCCCCCGGCTACGACCACATAACGTCGGGGATCGGCGCAGCGATGATCGGCTGGTTCGGCTGCGCGATGCTCTGCTACGTCACCCCAAAGGAGCACCTCGGCCTCCCCGACCGCGACGACGTCAAGGTCGGCGTAGTCACCTACAAACTCGCCGCCCACGCCGCCGACCTGGCGAAGGGCCACCCCGCCGCAAAGTTGAGGGACGACGCGCTAAGCCGCGCCAGGTTCGAATTCCGCTGGCGCGACCAGTTCAACCTCTCCCTAGACCCCGACACCGCCGAACAATACCACGACCAGACCCTCCCCGCGGAAGGCGCCAAAACCGCCCACTTCTGCTCGATGTGCGGCCCCAAATTCTGCTCGATGAAGATCACCCAGGAAGTCCGCGACTTCGCGGCAAAGCAGAATGCCCCGGTCGAGACGTTCGTCGCGGCGGAAGAGGCGGAGGCTGGGATGGTCGGGATGAGCGAGCGATTTCGGGAGAAGGGCGGGGAGGTCTACCTGCCCGCGACCAATTAAACTTGTCCTCTAAGCATGAGATCAATCAATGAGCGATGTGGACAAGTTTGCAACAATCCTGTCCGATAAGGGCTACAGCTTCTTCCATTTCACCGATACTCGAAACTTGGTCTCGATAGGCAGCATGGCCTTTTGTCAATGCAACAGCTTCGCCAACGCGGCCTCATAGTCGCACCCGGCGGAAACGACTGGAGCATGGACGCCGACCGGCGCACTGGCATGGACCGCTACGTACATCTGTGCTTTTTCAGAGAGCATCCGATGGAATGGCTTGCGAAGCAGGATGGGCGCATTAGGGAATCGCGCTTTCTCAAGATTCATCCGAGTATCATACGCTCTCCCGGAACTTTGATCACGGACCGCGTATCGAACAAGGCTGACGCTTGGCCACAGCCTGCTGAGCAGATGATGGAAAAGCTCGATCTTGAGATTATTTACACGCAGACTGACTGGAAAGATCCCAAAATACAGGCGAGATTAAAAGCAGCACGACTGTGCGAGATTTTAGTTCCGAACCATGTTGGCATTAGCCTGATCAAGAATGCACACTGATGGCCGAACGTCCCGTTTTCGTGCCGAATGTCAACGGCAAGCGGCTGGTCCTTGAGGTTCCAGTGAGCTTCAAATGGCATCCCGGCATGGCACCTAGTCAGAAGCGAAAGAATGTATCCGCATTGCACGAGGCGGCTCAGTCCAAAGGTATGTCATATCTTCTCGAAGTATCTAGCAAATCGGATCGAGAAATTGGTAGGAGATTGAGCGCCTTCTATCAGAAGGTGCTTTTGAAAGACGGTAGGGTCCATGCACTTGAGTGCGTTTACCAAGGTAGTAAGGTATTTGACGATGGTGGACCTTACCCGGATTTGTTTGAATTAGAGCCGAGAGAAGCGAAGCGCGATATTCGCCTTAAATCTAGTGGTAATCTGATTGCCTTTGAGCTCGAAGGTGAGCGCTTTCCTATCCAACCCAAAAGTGTTTTTTACGATTGGTTGTATACTAACGCGATCTATCCAGAAAGAGATTGGCTTAAGCGGTTAGATAAAGTTGATGGCTTTACCGATATTGAGTTTAATCCGGAGAAATCGATTAGTTGTCAAGCCCGGTCTTGTGCTTTTTTTGTTGCACTACAAAAAACAGGACAGCTAGAGGATGCCATGAGCACATTCAGTAGATTTTCTCAATTGCAGGAAGCATTTGCTCTTTAGTTCATACTGTATAGCTGACAGTGGTTGCTGCGAACCACTCGGCATTGTCGACGGCGTTCAACTCCTACTCGTTGCGCATCTATGGATGGAGGACGATGGCAACGAGATCGTCCGCATCATCTCGGCAAGGCCCGCAACGCAGGCGGAACGGAAGCATTATGAGCGATAATCTGGTCCGATACGAGTTCGACCCCACCAATCCGACGCCGCTGACCGACAGCCAGCGCGCCGAGCTGGAGGCACTCGCCGCGATGCCCGACGACGCGATCGATCTGTCCGACATGCCCGAAGTCACCGACTTTTCGGGCTGGACCCGCGGCCGCTTCTACAAGCCCGTCAAGCAGCAGCTCACCCTGCGCCTCGACGCCGACGTGGTGCATTGGTTCAAGACGCACGCGCACGGCGGCGGCTACCAGACCCGGATGAACCAAGCGCTGCGCGACTATGTCGAGGCGCAGCAGGTCAAGCGTGCGTGAACTGAAGCGCTCAGCGATCGTCCCCGCGCATGGCGGCACAATTACCCCACCCCCAACGCCGCCAACACCCCCGGAAACCGGATCAGCTTGGGATAGGCCCCCGGTACCTCCTCCGCCACGCCCTGCGCGATCAGTTCGACGACGTTGTTCCCCGCCCCGCCGTAACTCACCCCCAGCAGCGCGGCCAAATCCGACAACCACATCGCGGGCCGCTCGAACGCCAGGTCGATGATCCGCAGCATCAGCGCCGATCGCCGCGCCGTTCGAGTCACAGACGCCGTCTTACATTTCCCGCCTTGTGCAACACGCGAAGGATGCTGAGTCTGTCCCCATCACGGCAATAGTAGACGCGGTGCTGCCCGACCGGGTGACTTCGCACGCCCGGATCATCGCCATACGCCTCGCCAAGCTCCGGATAGTCGCGAAGCCGTGCCAGCCCTCGTCGATCGTGCGCAGGTTCCGCCGAAACCGCGTCGCCATGCTGTTCCGCGCTGTAAGCAGCGATCTCGCGCAGGTCGGTCCGCGCACGAGCGCGCAGCTTGACGATCACCCCGCGGCTTGCAGGCCGCGCCGCTCGGCGATGATGTCCTCGATCGTCGTGTCCACCTCGGGCGACGCCAGCCCCTCGTCGATCGCCGCGAGCAACCGCGCGCGTGTGTCCGCATCGTGACGGTCGCGCCGGAGCAGCTCGGCCGGATACGCCCCCGCGCTCCCGAGCCGCGCTTCGGCTGCACGCGATTCAGCCCATGCGCTGAGATCATCCGAAAAGGAGACGTTCACCTGAGACATCCGACGAACGTATGCGGCACCCGGCCCACTTTCAACGAAAACCCGCTTTCGTGAAAAGTGCTCCTGCCACTTTCAACTTTCGTGAAAGGTGTTTGGAAACCCAGCCGATGCCCACCCGAGACCTGCTCACGCCCGCAATCGTTGCCGACGTCCCCGCCAAACCGCTCAATAATGATACCGGCACTGCGCCACCTGCAGCGTTTGCTCGTCGCCACTGCCCGCCACGCGATACACCAGCCGGTGTTCCCACCCGATCCTCCGCGACCACCAGCTCGCCAGGTTCCCGCCGAGTGGCTCGGGCTTACCGGTGCCCTTGAACGGGTGGCGGCGGCATTCCTCGATCAGCGCCTTGACCTTGGCGAACAGCTTGGCATCCTGCGCGCTCAGGTCGATGTACTCGGCCCAAGATCGCGACGAGAACCGGACGTTCACGGATGAATCAGCGCGTGCACCTCGCCGCCGCCTGCCTCCAGCTCGGCGATGCTCTCCAACAGCCGCTTGGCATTCGCGGGCGAGCGCAGCAGATACAGCGTCTCCTCGATCGACGCCCATTCGCTTGCCGAGATCAGCACCGCACGGTCGCCGCGCTGACGCGTGATGGCGAGCGGGGCACGGTCGGCGACGACCTTGTCGATCATCGACTTCAAATTCTCGCGGGCTTCGGAATAGCTGACGGCTTGCATGTCCGATGGATGGACAACGATTTGTCCAATGTCGACGCTGGCAAGCCGACAGCATTTGTTGCGGAGGCGGCGACGATGCCGGTCGACACGCTGTTCCTGCTCACCGGCGGTAAATGCCGCGCCGCGATCCACCTCTACGAGCGCGCCGGCTTCGTCCACGACGCCGAGGTCATGGACGCATATGGCGTCACCTATGCCCGCTGCGACGTCGCCATGCGCCTCCCACCGCAAGCCTGACCCGCTATCCCCGTAAAGCGGGCACGATCCAGATCAGGCTCATCGCCACGACAGCCAGAAGCAAGCCGATCCCCAGCACCCAGCGGACGCCCTGTCCCTTGATGCCGCCGCTCGCCTCTTCCTCGCTCAGGTCCAGATCGTCGCCATGTCGCTGCACGGGTCATCTCCTCGCGTCATGACGACGCGCACGCTGCCATAGCACGGCGCAGCCCGTCAGGCACGCCGATGCACGCGCTCGATCGCGGCCCGGCTCACCGCACCGTCACGCCCTTCCAGAACGCCACCCGCCCTGCGATCGCCTTGGCCGCATCCTTGGGCTCGGGATAATACCACGCCGCATCGCGGTTCTCCGCGCCGTTCACCGCCAGCGTGTAGTAATGCGCGGTCCCCTTCCACGGGCACGTGCTCGTCGTCGCACTGTCGCGCAGCACGCCGGCGTCGACCGCATCGAGCGGAAAATAGCTGTTCCCCTCCACCACGGCGATGTCGTCGCTCGCCGCGATCCGCGTGTCGTTCCACCAGGCTTCGGCCATGTCCATGCTCCTTAGCGCACCGGCCCACCGGGACCTGCGCATGCGCATAACCGGCCGCGCGGCTGATGGATGCCCCCGCGCCACACCGCGGCCCCGAAATCTCCAACACGCGCGCAGGCAGGCTGTCCTACACGCCGCCGCCATGATCCTTACCGGGCATGACAAACCCAGCCAGCAAGCCCACGCGCACCCCGCAACCCCGAACGAGCGGGCCGTGCCCGGCAACGATCCCCAAGCGCTCCTTTCCGCGCCCCAAGACGAGCCCGAATACGACGCCCACGGCTTCGACCCGGCCGATTTCGAATGGCGCCCCGTCCCGCGCCGCCCGCGCGCCGACGGCTGGACGCCCGACGTGCAGCGCGCCTTTATCGAGGCGCTCGCGGACACCGGCCTGGTGTCCGCGGCGTGCGAGGCGGTCGACATGTCGGTGGCCAGCGCCTACCGGCTCCGCCGCGCCGCGGGTTCCGGTGGCTTCCGATCGGCCTGGGACGATGCCACCGCCCACGCTGCCGCACGGCTCACCGACGTTGCCTTCACCCGCGCGATCGAAGGCACCGACATCCCCGTCTTCGATCGCGACGGCTGCCGCATCGGCGCCAAGCGCCAGTATAGCGACCGGCTGCTGATGTTCCTCCTGCGCGCCTATCGTCCGGAGGTCTTCCGCCATGCGAACCAGGAGATCCGCCGCGCGCACGAACCCGCCCCAGCACCGCCGAGGCCGGTCGTCGAGGCGGTCGCGGCGCTTGCCCCGGTCCTGCCCCCCGCGCCCCACGCGCTGCTCGCGCCCGACGATCTGGCCGAAGCGGTTGAGATAGCGCGCATGTGGACGATCGTCGAAGCGAACGATCCGCCCGATCGCGACCGCGAGCGGTATGTCCGCGAGCGGATCGAGCCGAACCATCCGGCCGCCAGCGCCCGCCGTGCCGAACGCCACCGGCGCGAAGCGGAGCGGAGGTGGGGCGATGAGGAGGAGTATTGAGGCGCAACACCGCGCATTGGCCTCACCTTAGCCTCACCTTCCGCTGCCGCGACGGCCCTTCGCAGGTCTCAGGTGTCGGAAAGGGGATCAATACGCCCCCGGCACCTCACGCTGCACCGTGTCGGGGCGTTCGGGGCTGAGCAGCTGGCGCCGGTCGAGCAGCACGGGTTCGAGGCCCAGCGTCCGTGCCGCCGCGGTCGATACCGCACCGATCGGGATGCGGGTGCACGACTTGCCCTGCAGGAAGTTGAGCGCCGCCCGGGTCGACGCCTCGCGCGCATCGCCCAGCGGATAACCGATATCGTCCCCCGCCTGGCAACTCGCCTCGACCGTCGTCGCCAGCCCATCGAAATATTTGCCGTTATGCGCCGCATTTTCCGTCGCGAAGGCGATCACGCGGAGCCGGTCGTCGCAGGCGGCCTTGTCGAGCGCGATCTGCCCGACCGGCTTGCCATAGGTGTTGCTGCCGATCAGCCCGGCATTGGCGTGGAGGTAGGGCGTGAAGGCGTTGATGACGAGCTCGCTCGCCGACGCGGTCCCGCCCGTGCCGATAAAGGCGACCCTGGTCGGCGCGACCGACTGCGGCTGCGGCGAGAAGAAGCGCGTCTCGTTCTCCGACGACTTCTCGGGCCGGAAGGTGGTGTAGCTGAACACGTCGGAGGTCGATCGATTGGCGCCGAGCAGGTCGCCGAACAGCTCGGCAATCGAGACCAGCCCGCCGCCGTTGTAGCGCAGGTCGACGACGATGTTGGTCACCCCCGCCGCCCGGAACCGCGCGAATGCCTCGCGCAATGCCGGGTCTGCGGTGGAGATAAAGGTGCGCAGGTTGACGTAGCCGTAGCGCCCGCCGGCATCGTCGATGATCTTGGCGCCGTAGCGCGACGATACCGGGGTCAGCGTGTAATCGGTCTTGGCGATCGTCACCACGCGCGTCGCACCCGCGGCATCGCTGACCCTGAACGTGCGCGTCGTGCCCACGGTGTCGGGGCCCAGCGCATCGCTCAGCCCGGCGGTGCCCTGCGCCGCGGTGATCGCGCTGACGTCGCGCAGGCTGTTGGCGTCGTTGCCGATCGCCAGGATTTCGGTGCCGCGGTCGATTCCGGCGCCGAGCGCGGTCGTGCCCTCGAACGCCTCGGTGATGAACAGCCGCCGCGCGCTGGCGTCGACCGCCAGCCGGACGCCGAAGCCGGCGCTGGAGCCGGAGGAATAATAGGCATCCTCTTCCGCGATCGAGGTCAGATAGGTGAAGAAGCGGTCGCGCCGCTGGCTCCGCGCGGTCGCGGTCAGCGCGTCGACATAGTCGCTGACGGTCGTGTAGGGCGTCGGATCGAGGGCGGTCGGCAGCGTTTCGGGGAACAGATACCATTCGCGCAGCTGCGCCGCCGCCCAGTCCTGGCGCTCGCGCAGCGAACAGCCCGCGGTCGTGGTGCTGCCCCCGCCTGTACTGCCGCCCGTGCCTCCGCCTGTACCTCCGGTCGTGCCGGTGCCCCCGCCGGTCGACGGATTGCCGGTCGAGGACGAGCCACCCCCGCCGCCGCAGCCCGCCAGCATCGCGGTCAGGCACACGACCGCGCCGAAACGCCGAACCTTCATGATTTCACCTCACCTCAACGGTTTACATCTATCCGCCAGCGATGCCGGACGCAATCGCGATCGCCCGTGCGCACGCCCACGCAACCCCGCCCGCCGCGGCTCGTTGAATATGCAACGAGGCCCTCCTGCTGGACCGCGTTCGCCAAGGACGGTTGTATGATGATCCGCCATCTCTCCGCTGCCGCGCTGGGGCTGTCGCTGGCCGCTTGCGGATCCGGCAACGATCCTCAGCCGACGACCAACGTCGGGGCAGCAGACGATTACGTGGTCCGCGTCCGCGCTCTGTCCGAAGGGCAGCGCGACGCGGTGCTGCTGCGCGCGATCCGCGATTCCGGGCGCGACTGCCAGCAGGTCAGCCGCTCCACCGCGATCCCCGACGTCGGCGGCGCGCCCGCCTGGGCCGCGCAATGCGCCGGTGGCGACATGTGGGCGGTCGCGTTCAATCCCGGCGGCATTGCCACCGTCACCAAAGCCACCCCCGATACGACGGATGCCAAGGGCGGCTGATGTGGATCGACACGATTGCGCGCAACCGACCGGGCCCGCCGCCGTTGTTGCGGCAGGCCGCGCGACCGTCCGCGCCACGCCACACCATAAGGACATGACATGGGCCTGTTCACCAAGGATATCGCCACGCTGGAAGACCTCTACCAGCACCAGCTCCAGGACGTCTATTACGCCGAGCAGCAGATCACCAAGGCGCTGCCCAAGATGATCGACAAGGCGACCGACGCGCAGCTGCGCGCCGGCTTCGAGACCCACCTGCGCGAGACCGAGGGCCAGATCGCCCGGCTCGAGCGCGTGTTCTCGATCGAGGGCCACAGCCCCAAGGGCGTCACCTGCCCTGCGATCGACGGCATCATCAAGGAAGCCAACGAGGTTGCGGGCGAGGTCGATGACAAGGCGGTGCTCGACGCCGCGCTGACCGCGGCGGCACAGGCGGTCGAGCATTACGAGATCGCGCGCTACGGCACGCTGATCGCCTGGGCCAAGCAGCTCGGCCATCACGAATCGGCGGCGCTCTACGCCGAGACGCTCGAGGAGGAGAAGGCGACCGACGCCAAGCTCACCAAGCTGGCCGAGAGCAAGATCAACGCGCAGGCCGAAATGGCCTGACTTATGCGCTGGCGCGGCTATCCGAGCCGCGCCAGCGTCGCCGTGTCGCGTGCGCCCTCGTAGAAGCGATCGAGGACGCGCGCGAACGTCGCAGGTTTGTCGGCGACCTGCTCGAACAGCGTCATCGACGACCGCAGCTTGATCGCGTCGATCGAACCGAGGATGTCTTCGGCGCTACCCCGCGCCGCCATGATCGCATCGACCGCCGCCGCAAGCCGCGGCCCCAGCACCGGGTGCGCCAGATACGCTCGCGCCTCCACACGCGATGCGATGGCATAGAAGCGCGCGGTCTCGCTCCGGCCGAGTCCGGAGATCTGCGGAAAGACAAACCACATCCAATGCCCGCGTTTGGCGCCGGCCCGCAGTTCGGCCAGCACCGAATCGAAAACGCTGTCCTGCGCGGCGACGAAGCGATCGAGGTCCATGGCCGCACAACGCCGGACGACCCGCGACGGTTCGCCGGCAGGCAACCGGCTGATGCGGCCAGGCGTTTACGGCTTCGAGTCGAAAGGAACGCGATGCGCTTGACCCTCCCTGCTCTCGGCGTCTGTCTGGTCCTAGCCGCCTGCGGCAACGGTGACACATCGCCCGCCAACACCGCGGCCGCGGCCAGCTTCGTGCCCCCGCCGACCCAACCACCGACACCTGTCGCGGGCCAGGCGCAGACGATCCCGCTCACCGCCTATGTCGGCCATTACCCCGATCAGCCGGTCGACGGCATCGGCTTCTTCGATCGCACCGACGTCGCAACCGCGCTCGACGGTGCAGTGACCGACGCCAAGCTGCGGCGCGCGATCATCCACAATGCGGGTCCCCGCACCCCGATTTTCCAGGTAGGCACCCGTGTCGCGACCTGGGGCTGCGAGGCGCACGACTGCGGCGACCACAACTGGACGCTGCTCGTCGATCCCGCATCGGGCAAGGGCGAGGTCTGCGTCCAGGACGGCACCGGTGACCGCAGCCGCTGGTACGCTGGCGGCCCTGCCGTAACCCGCGCGGGCGGCTGCCCGTCCGAACGCAAGGAATAGCGCCATGCTAGAACACGTTCCCGCCTGGCTTGGCAAGGCGCTGTCGGGCATGCGTGCGGGCACCGATGCGCTCGCCATCGCCCGGCCCGAACTCGGCGGACGGTTCGCCGCGCTCGACCTGACTAGCCCGGCCTTCGCCGACAGCGCCCGGTTGCCCGAGCGTTTCACCGCCGATGGGGAGGGCTGCTCGCCCCCGCTCATCTGGGGGCCGCCGCCCGCGGGCACCGCGATGCTGGCGCTGATCGTCGAGGATGCCGACTCACCCGCGACACAGCCGCTGGTGCATGCGATCGTCTGGGGCTTGCCCGCGTCGGCGGGCACGCTAGCCGAGGGTGCCGTCGTTGCGGACGGCACCGGCGATGCGAGCAGCGGCGACGTCGGACGCAATTCGTTCCTGCGCGAAGGCTGGCTGCCGCCCGATCCGCCGACCGGGCACGGCGAGCACCGCTACGCCTTTCAGCTGTTCGCGCTCGATGAGGGCGCCGCCGATCCCGGCGCTACGCCCGGACGTGGCAAGGTCGTCGCGGCGATGGCAGGGCACGTGCTGGCGGCGGGGCTGCTCGTCGGCACCTATTCGCGCGGCGAGGCGGCGCCCGTCGGGCCCGTCGGGGCGGTCGCCGTGTGACCCTCAGGCGACGCTCGTCCCCGGCTGGCCGAGGACAAGCGCTAGAGCGGTTTCTGATCAGTCTGCATCGTATCCGGCGGCGGCGAAGTAGTTCGAGCATTCGAGGGGCGAGTAGAGATCGACGATACGGCCGATGGCATTCCAGAGGCCGTGGATGGTGCGCTCGGCCGCCTTTCGCAGGT
>NZ_CAXVWL010000095.1:0-30760 GCF_964263785.1 Sphingomonas sp. | reverse complement strand
GACAGGAACACAGGCGCGTACCGGGTCGGCCCGAAGGCGCCCGCGCCGGTGCGAATGCGACCGTTCTCGAGGTTCTGGACAAATGCTTCGATCAGATACTTGTCCTCCGGCGCGTTGTAGCGGATCGCGAGGTCGGTCTTGGTATAAGCGTCCTGCTCGTCGAAATCGTTGCCGTAGAAGACAGGCTGGCCCGATGCATTGACGCGATTGGTGCGATCGCCGTTGAAGAAGGTCAGATAGCTGCGCGTCTCGTAGTGCAGTGTGGCGCGCGGCGTGATGCTGCCGCCATTCGCCAGGTTGAAGTCGTGCTCGTAAGTCGCGGTCGCCGAGAACCGCGGCGCGTGCGCCAGTTCGTTGCCGCGAAGCTGACGCTGCGCCGTCGGATCACCCGAATTATCAAGCCGTCCGTCCACGCTGACCAGGCTCTTCAGCCGCGTCCGTTGCACCGTGCCGGCAAGTTGCAGCCGGTCGTCGTCGGTGAAATTGGCGGTGAGCTCCGCTTCGACACCGTAAGAGGTGGCGCCGCGTGCGTTCTGCGTCGAGACCTGGCTTGCGATGATGTTGCCGTTCGCGTCACGCGTATTCACCACCTGATTGACCTGGTAGCCCTTGAAGTCCGAATAATAGCCGGCAAGGTTGAGCGTGAGCCTGCGGTCGAACAGCCGCGACTTCATGCCCAGCTCGTAATTGGTCAACGTCTCCGGGTCGGTGGTCTGGCCGCCATCCTGTATGTTGCCCGACTTAAAGCCGGTCGAGACGCTGGCGTAGCCGAGAACGTCTTCCGCAAGATCGGCGTCGACGCGACCGAGCCAAGTCAGCTTGTCCCAGCTGCCCTTCACGTCGTTGTTGGAGATGGAGAAGTTGCCGCCCTGCGCGTTGAGGAACGCCAGCAGTTCGGCAGCGCTGGCGTTCGGCAGCACGCCGAAGATGTTGACAGTGCACGAGGGATCGCCGGGAGCGGGACAGCCAAAGGCGGTGACGTTGCGGCCGCCCTTATCCTGCTTCTTGTCCTTGGTGTAGCGCAGCCCCCCCGTCAGGCGCAGCGCGTCCGTGGCGTTCCAAATCGCCTGGCCGAAAGCGGCGCGCGATTCGATCTGACGATTGGCCTGGATGAACGAGCCAACGAACGATCGCGTGCCGCCGAAACGGTAGCCGTCGCGCTGGTCGACGTCGAAGCGGATCCGGTTCGTCTCGTGGGAGAAATAGCCGCCAAGGATCCACTCGATCGTTCGCTCGCCCTGGGACTGCAACTGCACCTCGTGGCTGTTGAACTCGAAGCGCGAGTTCACGGTGCGATTCTCGCCAAAGCCGCCGAGAAACAGCTGAAGTCCGCTCGCCGGGTCGAAGCCGCCGGTTGGCGGCAGCGCGCCAGCATCCGCGTCAACCTGCGTGCTGCCGCCGATCCGGTTATAGCCGGCGATGTAGTTGACGCGGATCGCGTCGGACAATCCCAAGCTGACGTTCGACCGGATGCTCGCCGCATACCGGTCCTGGTCGGGCACCGTATCCGCAAGGACCGAGAAGCGCTTTGTCCCTGGCCGGGGCGTCTGCAGAAGGGCGATGATCGGCCCCCCCGTGTCCTTGAAATACTCGCCGGAGAGGTCCCAGCGGAACTGGGCCGACGGCTCGAAACGGCCGCTCAGCCGAACCGAACGCTGCTCGCGTCCGTAATATTTCTTGCCGGTGGTGACAAAGGCGGCGCGGTCGACGTTGGTAACCACGGGAGGTTCCTGGAAGTCGACGTAGCCGTCGTTCTGCTCGGTGACGAACGCAACACGGAAGCCGAGCTTGTCGTTGACCGGCAGGTTCAACGCACCGCGCACGCCAAGCCGGTCGTACGCGCCGGCCACCGCGTCCACATTGCCGTAGAAGCTGTCCAGCGTTGGCTTCGCCGATACGATGCTCAGCGCGCCAACCGTGGCGTTGCGGCCGAACAGCGTGCCCTGCGGCCCGCGCAGGACCTCCACGCGCTCCACGTCGTAGAACAGCGTGGACGCGCCCTGCGCGCGCGGCGAATAGATTCCATCGATGTAAATCGCGACTTCTGGATCGGCGACTTCCGTGAAGGCGGTGTCGTTGCCGATGCCGCGCAGCGTCAGGGTGATCGCCGACTGATCTCCCTGCTGGTTGAACTGGAGGCTGGGCACGAAGCGTGACAGGTCGGTGACGTCGCGGACCTGCTGGCGGTCGAGGGTCGCCTGGCTGAACGCAGACACCGCGATCGGCGTCTTCTGCAGACTCGTCTCGCGCCTGGTTGCTGTCACGATAATGTCGCCGGTGCTGTCGAGGCCGGGCCGGTCGCCAGCGGTCTGGGTTTCGGCGCGGCCGCTGTCGGCGGTGGGACTCGGGTCGCCCGTTTGCGGATCGACCTGGCCGCCCGCGGTCTGGACGGGTGCGGCCGCGGGAGCCGCCTGGGCGAGCACGACGCCATTGCAAAGAACCGTCGCGAGCGCCGCGCCGGTCAGCAGGTTCAACCTGTTCATTCGATCCTCCCTGTTCGCCCCGGTTTATCCGGGTTGGTGGCGAAACTGACCAGGTCCGACATCGATGTCAACGTGAAAACCGACATCGATGTCGGTTTTCACGTTCTTGCATTTCCTCATTGCTCCGGTCGGCGTAACAGGGTGCGATGATCGCCTGTTTCTCCTGTTTCGCCTGGTCGTGCTTCCTGGAACCACACGCGGTCGGGGTTCGAGCGTGACAGGGTCGGTGTCGATCAAGGATGTGGCCGCCAAGGCCGGCGTATCGCCGAAGACCGTGTCCCGGGTGATCAACGGCGAGCGCCATGTCCGTCCGGAGGTGAGGGCGGCCGTACAGCGGGTCGTATCCGAGCTCGACTACCGGCCCAACGCTTTTGCCAGAAGCCTGTCGAGCTCGCGGTCATACCTTCTCGGCCTGTTCATCGACGATCCGAGTTCCGGCTACGCCGCCGACGTCCAGAGGGGGGCGCTGCTGCGCTGCCGCGACCGGAGCTATCACCTGGTCGTCGAGCCGATCGATTTCGGATCGGGCGATTGGGCGAAAGCCGTTGCCGAGAGCATCCTGGCACTTCGCCTAGACGGCGCCATCTTGACGCCGCCGGCCTGCGATCGAGCGGACCTCCTGGACGTACTGGATTCGCACGCGCTTCCCTATGTGCGGGTGTCTCCGCGTGGGAACGCGGATCGCTCGGGACTCGTCTGGATGGACGATGTCGCCGCGGCGCGCGAGATGACCGAACATCTGCTCGCACTGGGGCACCGCGACATCGGTTTTGTTCGAGGTGATCCCGAGCACAGCGTCTCGCAGCGGCGGTGGGATGGGTTTCAGGCCGCGATGGCGGACGCCCGGATCGTTCCGCGTGAGGACCGGGTCGCGCCCGGTGACTTTTCCTTTCTGTCTGGGCTCGCCGCCGGTGAGCGGTTGCTTGGCGCTCCGGAGCGCCCCACCGCCGTCTTCGCCAGCAACGACGACATGGCGCTCGGCGTTTTGATGGCCGCGGTCAAGCTGGGCCTGTCGGTGCCGGACAGCCTGTCGATCGCCGGGTTCGACGACGCGCCCACATCGCGCGCGGCCTGGCCCCAGCTGACGACCATCCGCCAGCCCAAGGCGGAGATGGCGGCGGCGGCGGTCGATATCCTGGTTGATCCTCGATATCGCGACGATGTTGGCGCCGGCGCATACAGAAAGCTGCTGCCATTTGAGTTGATCGCGCGGGGCAGCACTGCCCGGGCCGTCTACTGACCTGATCCATTCTCGGCCGTGCTCGCTCATCACAGCCATCCAAGGCGGGGCCAGCTCAGGTGTTGGTTGCGGCCTTCCGCTTAACCGCATTCCACAGGCGATGTCATGCCAGAACAAGGCACGCCCTTGCGGTAGCTCGCAATACTCTGCGCCATCGCTGGCCACAATGAGCCGATGGTGAACATGAACAGGCGTCCGCTTCTGGGTCGTTAGCGGACCCTTGTGCGTTCCGTTCACAGGAGGCCGACATGACCCATGACCCCGATCGCGACGACGAGCCCTCAGCCGACATAATCGATACTCCTCAGGTACCGCCGGCGTCGCCCGAGACCGAGAATATCGAGGACGAGGGCGAGCCGCTGGGCGCGAACCTGGCCTAGCGAAGACCGGCGTCGCGTATTCGGGAGCGGCTAGAGCCGTTTGCGATCACACCGCATCATAGCCGGCGTGTCTGAAGTAGTTTTTGCATTGGTTTGGCGGGAAGTCGTCGAGGAGGGAGCCGATGCGGGTCCAAAGGCCTTCGCGGGTACGCTCGCCGGCTTTTCGTAATAGGTGTTTGAGCTTGGCGAAGACCATCTCGATCGGGTTCAGGTCGGGGCTGTAAGGCGGCAGGAACAGCAGCGTTGCCCCGCGGGCCTCAATCGACGCGGCAGCTTCTACGCCTTTGTGGCTGGACAGGTTGTCGAGGATCACGACGTCGCCGGGCTTGAGTTCGGGCGCGAGGTACTGGCGAACATACTGGGTGAAGATCGCGCGGTTCATCGGCTCATCGACGACGAAGGGGGCGACGATCCCGTCACGGTCCAGGCCTGCAAGGAAGGTCGTGACCTTCCAGTGCCCGGCGGGGGCGTAGCCCCGGACCTGCTTGCCGCGCGGGCCGCGGCCGTAGCGCCGGACCATGTTGGTGGTGACGCCGGTCTCGTCGAGGAAGATCAGGCGCTTGGTGCCGAGCACTGGCTGCATCGCCCGCCATGCCTCACGCCGCGCCACTACGTCCGGCCGGAGCTGCTCGGAGGCGTAGACGCTTTTTTTTGAAGCTGATTCCGTTGCCTGTGAAGAAGCGGCTCAGCATTCCTGCATCCGCCTTCACCCCGTGCTCGGCCTGCAACCGATCGGACACCGCCAGTAGCGTCAGGTCGGGCTCTGCTGCGATCAGCGCCAGCAGCCAGGGCCGGTGCCCCGACAGGCGCGACCGCCGGTCGCCGCCTTGGGCCAACGCACCGCGCCGACCTTGCCGCAGCGCCTGAAGCCACCGCACCGCCGCCGCGTCGCTGATCCGATAGCGTCGCGCCGCTTGGCGGCGGGACAAACCCTCTTCCTCAACCGCAGCAATCACCCGATCGCGCAAATCCTGCGAATACGCTCTGGTCATCCATGCCGACCTCCAACAGCCAGCACGTTGAATCAGAACTCAACCCCTTTGTGAATCCCCCCCGACTCCGTCAGATCACAAACCGCTCTAATATTCTCCACCCGCCGCATCGAGCGTGGCTAGGAAGCGCGCCGCCTGCGCCCGCATCTCGGCCTGACGCTCGGGTTCGGCGCGCCGCCAATTGCGGAAGGGCATCTGCAGCCTCGCATTGTCGCCAAGCTTGCCCTCGTTCCTGGCCAGGAAATCCCAGTAGAGCGCATTGAAAGGACAAGCGTTCTCGCCGGTGCGCTGCTTCACGTCGTAGCGGCAGGTGCGGCAATAGTCGCTCATGCGGTCGATGTATGCGCCGGAGGAGGCGTAGGGTTTGGAGCCTAATAGGCCACCATCGGCGAACTGGCTCATGCCGAGCGTGTTGGGGAGCTCGACCCATTCGTAGGCGTCGGCATAGACTTCCAGATACCAGCGGTGGACCTCCGCCGGGTCGGCCCCGATCAGCAGCGCGAAATTGCCGGTGATCATCAGCCGCTGGATGTGGTGGGCGTACGCATGGTCTAGCGTTTGGCCGATCGCCTGGGCGAGGCAGTGCATGTCGGTCTCGCCCGTCCAGTAGAAGCCCGGGAGCGCGCGGGTCGCGTTCAGGTGGTTGCGGCGGACGTAGTCGGGGCCTTCGCGCCAGTAGATGCCGCGCATGTATTCGCGCCAGCCGATGATCTGGCGGATGAAGCCTTCGGCGCTGTTGAGCGGAACGCTTCCCGCGCGATACCGTGCCTCGACCTCCCGGCACAGCGCGAGCGGGTCGAGCAGGCCCGAGTTGATGTAGGGCGACAGGATCGAATGGTAGAGCCACGGCTCGCCGGTCAGCATGGCGTCCTGCGCTTCGCCAAAACGGGGGAGGGCGTGGTCGAGGAAATGCGCCTGCTGGCGGAGCGCGTCGGCGCGGGTGGTGGCAAAGTCGAAGGCGTCCAGGCTGCCGACGTGGCCGCCGAAGCGCGCCTCGACCAGCGTCAGGACGTCGCGGGTTACGCGATCGGGCTCGAACGACAGCGGACGCGGCATCAGCAGGTCGCGGGCGGCGGGCTTGCGATTGTCCTTGTCGTAGTTCCACTTGCCGCCTGTGGGCTTTGCGCCATCCATCAGCAGCGCGGTGCGTTTGCGCATCTCGCGGTAGAAATATTCCATCGTGAGCACTTGGCGGCCGTCGGCCCACGCCTCGAACTCGCCGTGCGAACAGAGGAAGCGGGTGTCGGGGCGGATGGCGACGGGAATGCCGAACAGCGTCTCCCAGCTGTCGAGCATCGCGGCGACGCGCCATTCGCCCGCTTCGGCGACGACGATGCAGTCGGGCGCGTGACGCTGGATCGCGCGCGCGACCTCGCCGGTGAAGCTGCCGGTGTTGTCGGGATCGTCCAGGGTTACATAGTCGACTGTCCAGCCGTGGGCGCGCAGATCGTCGGCGTGATGTCGCATCGCGGAGAGGATGTAGGCGATCTTGCGGCGGTGGTGCGCGACGTAGGTCGTCTCGTCGGCGACCTCCATCATCAGCACGACCGTGTCCGCCGGGTCGGCGCGCCTCAGCGACGACAGGTCGTGGCTGAGCTGGTCGCCGAGCACGGGCACCAACGTCACGGCTCTTGGCGTTTTCATCGGTTCGCCGACATCCTACATGCGCGTGCATGACCCCCAAGCATCTCGGCCAAGCCAGCGCGCTCCCTGCCTCCCCAGAAGAAGCCGTCCTCGATTACGTCCCCAACCCGCGCCCCGCGAGCACCTATCTGGTGCGCTTCGCGGTGCCCGAGTTTACCTCGCTCTGCCCGGTGACGGGGCAGCCCGACTTCGCGCATCTGGTGATCGATTATGCGCCGGGCAAGACGATCGTCGAGTCCAAGTCGTTGAAACTGTTTCTGGGTTCGTTCCGCAATCATGCCGCTTTCCATGAGGATTGCACGGTCGGCATCGGCGAGCGGCTCCACGCGGAGATGCAGCCGCTGTGGCTTCGGATCGGCGGCTATTGGTATCCGCGCGGGGGCATCCCGATCGACGTGTTCTGGCAGTCGGGTCCGCCGCCCCAGGACTTGTGGCTGCCCGATCAGGGCGTGCAACCCTATCGTGGACGCGGTTAGTCGCAGGATTAACACGGGTTGAATTGAATCTTTGCTGCACTGCACCCAAATACGCAACCTTCGGACAGACTTGGTGGTTTGTCTCTCGGGATGTGGCGCTGACGTGGTCGTGACGCCCTTTCGCACAATTGAGGGTAGCAGATGGTGCAGGCGAGCGGCAGAGACACGATCGAACGGCTTGTCCTGATCGGCAATTTCCTGCCGCGCAAATGCGGGCTCGCGACCTTCACCACCGACGTCTATCAGGCAATGCGCGCGCGCTTCCCGCAAGTCGCGGTGGACGTCTATGCAATGGACGACCATCCTGGTCGCTACGCCTATCCGCCGGCCGTAACCGCGGCGATTCCGCAGGACGATCTGTCGGCCTATGTCGATGCCGCGCGGGCGATCGAGGCGAGCGGCGCGCAGGCGATCTGGGTGCAGCACGAATATGGCATCTACGGCGGCACCGCGGGCGACAATCTGCTGGCGCTGCTCGATCGGACGACGTTGCCGGTTATCGTCACACTCCACACGATCCTAGAGAAGCCGAGCGTCGACGAGCGCCGGGTGATGGAGGGCTTGCTCGCCCGCGCGGCGCGGATCGTGGTGATGGCCGAGCGCGGGCGCGAGATCCTGCGCCGGGTCTACGGTGCCAACCCGCGCCAGATCGTCATGATCCCGCACGGCGTGCCCGATCGCGCGCTGGTCGATCCCGAGACGATGAAGGAGCGGTTCGGCTGGGCGGGGCGCGAAGTCGTGCTGACCTTCGGCCTGCTCGCGCCCAACAAGGGGATCGAGACGCTGATCGCCGCGCTGCCTGCGGTCAAGGAGCGGCATCCGAACCTGCTCTACGTGGTGCTCGGCGCGACCCATCCCAATCTGGTGGCGAGCAAGGGCGAGGCGTATCGCGATTCGCTCAAGGCACTCGCCGAGGAAAAGGGGGTCGCGGAGAACATCGAGTTCATCGACGAGTTCGTCGAATATGACGCGCTGATCGACTATCTCCAGGCCGCCGATATCTACGCGACGCCGTACACCAATCCGGCGCAGATCACGAGCGGCACGCTGTCCTATGCGGTCGGCGTGGGCAAGCCGGTGATCTCGACCCCGTACGTCCATGCGACCGAGATCCTGGCGGACGGGCACGGCGTATTGGTCGACTTCAAGGACGTCGACGCCTTTGCGCGCGAGATCGATACATTGTTGTCGAGCGATCGCGACCGCAAGCGGCTGAGCGAGCGTGCCTATGCCCGGGGGCGCACAATGATCTGGCCGCGTCTCGCCGAGGCTACGATGGTCGAGATCGAGGCGATCGTCGCGGCCCGGCCTGCGAGGCTGCCTGCCGTCGTGGCGGTGCCGCGCAACCTGCTGCCCGATATGGCCGCGGTCGAGCGGATGAGCGACGCGACGGGGATGCTGCAGCATTCGATCTTTTCGATCCCCGATCGCCGCCACGGTTATTGCATCGACGACAATGCTCGCGCGTTGATGCTGATGAGCGCAATGCCGGTGATGGATGCGGTTCAGCGCGACAAATGGACGACGATCTACGCGTCGTTCCTGCAATATGCGTGGAACCCCGAAGCGCGGCGGTTCCGCAACTTCATGGGCTTCGACCGGATCTGGTGCGAGGACGTGGGGTCGGAAGATTCGAACGGCCGGACGCTCTGGGCATTGGGCGTGACCGCGCGCGATGCACGCGACGCCAAGCACCGCGACTGGGCGCGGACGATGTTCGATTCGACCGCCAGCCTGGCGTTCGAGCTGGGATCGCTGCGCGCGCAATCGTTCGCGATGCTGGGTGCGGCGGCGATGCTCGATGCGCGGCCGGGGCACGAGCTCGCCAAGGAGATCCTGGCGCGCTTTCCCGACGTCTACATGGAAATGCTGGCGGAAACGCGGCGGCCCGAGTGGGAATGGTTCGAGATCGTCCTCGCCTATGACAACGCGCGGCTGCCGCAGGCGCTGATCCGCGCGGGCGTCGCGCTGGAGCGGCAGGACCTGATCGACGTCGGCCTGTCGACGCTGGAGTGGATCGTGTCCAAGCAGACCAGCCCACAAGGGCGATTCCGCGCGGTCGGGACCGAGAGTTTCGGCCGGCCGTATGGCGAGCCGCTGAAATTCGACCAGCAGCCGTTGGAAGCGCAGGCGACGGTCGATGCGTGCGTTGCGGCGCACGAGGCGACCGGCGACGCCAAGTGGCTCGACGAGGCGCGGCGTGCCTATGGCTGGTTCATGGGCGACAACGACCTCGACATGCCGCTGGCGACCAGCGCGGACGGTGGCTGTTTCGATGGGCTGATGCCCGCCGGATTGAACCGTAATCAGGGGGCCGAGTCGATTCTCGCGCTGCAATTGGCGAGTTGCGCGATTTGGGGGCTTTCAAAGGCGTCGTCGGGCGTGGCAGGGAAGACGAGCCAAGCCGCATAGCCTCGTCTCCGCGTCGAGGTAACGGGTACACCGGGGACTTCGACACCGCGCATGGATTTGTTCACTCACCCATTGCGGCTGCACGCCGATCCGTCGCGGGTCGTCGTTCGCCCGTTCCACATCGCGTGGGGCGGGCACGGCAACCCGCCGAGCCGCACCGAGCGGCTGATCGGCGAAGTGCTCCAGATGTCGGACGCTGATGCACGCGAGCAGCTCGAGGTGGTGCTCAAGGATTTCGAGGCACGGCACTGGCAGACCAGGCGGGTGTTCATGACTCGCTACGATCAGATCGAGGACATGCTCGAACTGAATGGCGCCGACATCGGCGACGAGCGCCGGCAGCTGGTCGGCGCATATTTCTGCCACGAATACAGCTATGCCGCCGCTGCGCTGATGAACCCCAGCGCGGTGCCGCATTTCGACCAGTCGGGGATGCCACCGGGGAGCATGCGCATCCTGATGTCGATGCGCGCGGTGGGCGAGGGGCACATCTCCTCCGTCGCTTTCCGGGAAGGGATCATCACCGATACACGCGAGATGAAGCTCGCTCCCGAGCCGCCCTTCGCGACCGCCACCGATGCGACCGGCGGGGTCGAGCACGAGATACCGGTCGGGCCAGTGACGGTGTATCGCCACCGCGATTCGACGCTGTCGGGTACCGTCATCTTCCCGATCACGCAGGCGCAGTCGAAGGGGTTGGAGGATCTGCGGATCGTCCGTTTCCAGCACGACGACGGCACGTTCGAATGGATCGGGACCTACACCGCCTACAACGGATCGGTGATCCAGTCCGAGCTGATGCGCACCCGCGATTTCCGCGCGTTCGACCTGGTGCCGATGACCGGCGGCGCGGCACGCAACAAGGGCATGGCGCTGTTCCCGCGCAAGATCGGCGGGCAGTATATGATGATCGGCCGATCGGACGGCGAGAATCTGTTTCTGCTGAAGTCGGACGAACTCGGGCATTGGGAGGATGGAGCGATGATCCTGCGGCCCACCTTCCCGTGGGAGCTCGTTCAGATCGGCAATTGCGGGCCGCCGATCGAGCTCGACGAGGGCTGGCTTCTGCTGACCCACGGGGTGGGGGCGATGCGGAAATACTCGATCGGCGCGGTGCTGCTCGACAAGCGCGATCCGGGCAAGGTGATCGGGCGGACCTCGCAGCCGATCCTGGCGGCGAAGGACCAGGACCGTGAGGGCTATGTGCCCAACGTCGTCTATTCGTGCGGCGCGATCCGGCACGGGGACAATCTGTTCCTGCCGTACGGCATCGCGGACAGCTCGATCGGCTTTGCGTTCGTGAGCGTTCAGGAGATGCTGGCGGCGATGTGAGGCGCAGGCGGGACGGGCGAACGCGAGCGCCTTGCACGGGATCGCCTCCTCTCTCGACTGGCGATCTGCACGAAACGTCGCTATGTTCGATGAGAGAAGGAGCAAGCGCATGTCCAAGCCGGGCCAACATGTTGTTCCGAACGGGCGCGGATGGAGCGTCAGGAAGGCGGGATCGCCGAAGGTGACCAGCACACATGCCACGCAGGACGACGCCGTGCGGGCAGCCACGCGGATTGCGCAGAACCAGCGGACCGAGCTGTACGTGCACGGCCGTGATGGACGTATTCGCGAGCGCAACTCCTACGGACATGACGCGCATCCGCCGAAGGGCTGACCTTGCCCCCCTTCGACCGGTCGCTCTTTATCAACTGTCCTTTTGACGACGATTTCGCTCCGATCCTGCAGGCGATCGCGTTTTGCGTGGTCTAGATGGGGTTTCATCCGCGACTTGCGCCGGAAAATGCCGACAATGCGGCTGCTCGTCTCGATCGAATTGTCGATTTGATCCGCGGTTCGAAATACGGCATCCACGATCTCACGCGTTGCAAGTCCGCGGCGGCGGACGAGTTCGCCCGGATGAACATGCCGTTCGAGCTGGGACTGGATCACGGGTGTCGTCGCTACGGCGATGGCGTACTCGCCGATAAACGGATCCTGATCCTCGAACGCACGAGCTACGATTATCAAAGGGCGTTATCCGATATAGCGGGATGGGACATCCACTCTCACGATGGAGACCATAAGAAGGCGATGCGCAGCGTCAGGAGCTGGCTGATCGCGCAGGCGAGCGCGCCTGCGATCGGCGCATCGATGATCCAAGGCAAGTATATCGCTTTCCAGGAATGGTACTACGAGCGCGAACTCGCAGCTGGATCGTCGGAGGACGATATACGCGAGTACCCAACCGCCGAGCTCGTTCGTGCCATGCATCAGTGGATGGAGGCAGGTCAGCCAGCCTAGATGGCCCTGTTCACCCGACACCCGCGAACCGCAGCAGGTCGATCATGCCGAAATCCTCGCCGGTCTTGGACGCGTCGACCGTCGGCAGGAAGGGTTCCCAGTCGGGGTCCTGCGACAGATAGGAAGAGCGGTCGCCCTGTAGCAAACCGAGAAACACCTCCGCGACGATGCGTGCACCGACCGGACCCAGGCGCTCGCCATTCTCGATCACCGCCGCTTCGCGCAGGATGTAGAACCAGAGCGGGGTGCGGTCGTCGAGGCCGTGGGGCTTGAGGTCGGCGAGGTCGCCCTTCGACAGCATGTCCATCTTCATCGCGCGTGCGACGCGCTGACCCGCTGGTAGCGAGAAGGTGAGGTGGCGCAGCAGGTTGCGCTGCGCGAGCGAGGCCGGATTGGTTTTCGGATCGGGGTTGGCGACGACCGAGCCGGGCAAGCGGAACAGTGCGGTCGATAGCGACGTGTCGATCTTCTTGTTGGGCTTCACGTTGCCGTCGCCGAAGTCGAAAAAGGTCGGCCAGTCGATGAATCGCCGCGGGGCGCGGCTGCCGCCCGACAGGTCGTCGGGGTCGGTTGGGCTCGACGGGGCGGGCGTGAAGATCATCGCGAAGAACGGCGTGCCGCCAGGACCGCTGGTGAAGTTGGCGCGGTAGGAAGGGCGCACTTGGCTGTGGCCGAAACGGTAGGCGGCGACCGAGAATTCGACCGGGATGAAAGGTTCGTTGTTCCATTTGTAGAACTTGCGCCCGTTCTCCAGCACGTCGTTGACGACCGCATCGCCGCACGTCTTGCGCAGGAACTCGTGGACGATCATCCATTGGTAATGCCAGCGGACGATGCGTTGCGCTTCGGCGAAGATTTCGCCCGCGGCCTTGAGCTTGATCTTCGTTTTGACGTGGTCGACGACGGCGTTGTGGAACTTGAGGAAGGCCAGCTGGAGCTGGCTGATGATCATGTTCTCGTCGTCGCGCGGGTCGGCGATCAGCGCGACGTTCTGGCTGTTGCGCGGAACGTCGAACTTGCCGGGCGTCCCCATCTGCTCGACCAGGAAGGTGTAGCCGGTCGCCTTGTCGTACAGGTGCGGGTGGACGCCCGGCCCTGCGCCGTAGACGTTGTCGAGGCCGAGGCTGGGGGTGCGGAAATTGGCGACATGCTCGGGATCGGCCTGACGCTCCAGGCTCGAGGTCGGATCGAGGGTCATGTCGTGATCGAGGAACTGGCCGAGGAAGGTGAAGCCTGCGGTCAGGTTCGGATTGTCGGAGTTCTTCTTGGAGAAGGCCGGGTTGACGATCAGGTCCTTGGGTGTCTGCTTCAGGTCGTCGTGCGCGTCCATGATGCCGCCGGGCTTGCCGATGTCGAGCAGCGCGGCGCGGACGTCGGGGGTATCGGCGGCGAACGGCGGGAGCTTGCCGAACAGGCGGCCGAAACGGCCCGAGTCGGCGTATTTGGAACGCGGGGGAACGATGTCGTGCGGATAGACGCCGTGATGGGCCATGACCTGCCTCTCCTTGCCGGAGGGACGTGGTGTTCGCCCTCCCGACGCGCTCGTTGAACGGCGCGTGCATGGGGGCGGCGGCCCTCTCGCTATGACCTTTACGCTACGGCAGGCTCGCGATTATTGGATGGTTGCGACATGTCAGACGCCCGCGCGCCGTGTGTAGCGGTACAAGCCCGCCACCAGTGCGGCAAAGACGAGGGTGCCGCCGCCCAGCGCATACGGTGCGAATTCCGCGCCGACGAGCGCCAGCGGCGCGTCGCTGTCGGTGGCGTAGACGAGGCCCGCAAAGGCGACGCCCCAGAGACTCTCACCGACGATCATGCCGGTGGCGGTGAGGACGCCGAAGCGGATCGCGCGCTCCGGGTCGGGCGCGCGCGGGGCCCAGCGGTCGTAGGTCCAGCCGACAGCCGCGCCGACGACGACGGGGAGGGTGACCGCCATCGGCAGATAGATGCCGAGGCCGACGCCCAAGGGGGGAAGGCGCATGACGTTGGCACGGCCGAGCAGCTCGTCGGCGGCGATCGCCGCAACGCCGATGCCCGCGCCGATGCCGATCATCGACCAGTTGAGATCGCCGCCCAGCACGCCCTTCGCCAGCGCCGAGATCAGCGCGGCTTGCGGCGCGGGGAGCGCGTTGGGGCCGGCGCCGGGGGCGCCCGCAAACCCCAAGGTGCCGTTGAGCAGGTCGAGGACGGGCGGAATCACCAGGCTGCCGAAGACGACGCCGATGACGAGGGCGACCTGCTGCTTCCACGGAGTCGCGCCGACGAGCTGGCCGGTTTTCAGGTCCTGGAGGTTGTCGTTGGAGATCGTCGCGACCCCGAAGACGATTCCGGTGACGATCAGCGCATAGGCGACCAGCGCCTGGGTGGTCGCGGCGGGCTGGTCGCGGCCGAACAGCGCGACGAGGAGCAGCGACGAGGCGAGGATCGCCAGGATGCCGATGCCCGAGACTGGCGAATTGGACGCGCCGATCAGCCCCGCCATGTAGCCGCAGACCGCGGCGATCACGAGGCCGGCGACAAGGATGAAGACGAGCGCGCCCGCGATCAGCGGCAGCGCCGAACTTGCCAGCACGCCGCCGGAGATCGCCGACCAGAGCAAGGCGGCGATGGGGACGAGCACCGCGAGGGCGCCTGCAACCACGATGCCGAACGGCAGGTCGCGCTCCTCCAGCGCCACGGCGGCGCCGCTGCGCGCCAGGCGCGAGGCGGCGATCGACGAGCGAATTCCTGCGGCGACGGGGCCGATGATCTTCAGGAGCGTCCAGATCGCGGCAATGCCGATGACGCCCGCGCCGAGGAAGCGGACGTCGTTGCGGAACACGCCATTGGCCCAGGCTTCGACGGTGCCCCCGGAAATCAAAGCTGCAGGGGCCATCGCGGTCAGGATTGGCAGCGCGATCCACCAGCCGATGACGACGCCCGCGAACATCGCCAGCCCGACCGAGATGCCGACTAGGTGCCCCGCACCGATCAGCGCGAACGACAGCCCGCCCGAGATGCCGGTCGCACCTGCGCCGGTGCGGAACCAGAGCGCGGCCTCGCCGACGACGAGCCTGGTCTGCGCGAGGACCGCGAAGCCAGCCGAGACGAGCGCGTTGACGACGATGACGCGCAGGCCCCTGGCGCTCTCCTCCTCGCCCTCGCGCGACCCTGCGCCGATCTTGAGCACCTCGGCGGCGGCGCGGCCTTCGGGGTAGGGAAGGGGCGAGTCGACGACGAGCGCGCGGCGCAGGGGGACCGAGAACATCACGCCCAGAATGCCGCCGGTTGCGGTGACGCCGGCGGTCAGCAGATAGGGAAAGCCCTGCCACCAGCCGATCATCACCAGGCCGGGGAGCACGAAGATGATCGCCGCCAGCGTGCCAGCGGCCGATGCGACGGTCTGGACGATGTTGTTCTCCAGGATCGTCGCGCCGGGCAGATAGCGCAGGATCGCCATCGAAATCACCGCGGCGGGGATCGAGGTCGCGAAGGTCAGTCCGACCTTGAGGCCGAGATAGACGTTGGCGGCGGTGAACAGCAGGGTGATGACGCCGCCGAGCGCGATGCCGCGCAGGGTGAGTTCGCGCCTGGGCGAGGACGTGACGGTGGCACGGGTATCGGTCATGCCGCCCAGCTTAGCCGAGCGGCAAGCGGCCCTCAATCGCCGCGCTTGCGTCTGCGGACGGGTGTGAGCCAGTCGGCCAGCACGATGCCGGTCTGCTCGATCGCGTGCAGGATGACGTGCCCGGCGGCGCGCGCGTCGCTGAGCGCGTCGTGGTGGCGGTGGGTGGTCAGCCCCAGATGACGGGCAAGGGTGCCGAGCTTGTGGTTGGGCAGGTCCGGCCACGCGCGCCGCGCCACGGTGACGCTGTCGAGCCAGCGGGTCGTGATGGTGTCGCGGTCGTGGACGTCGCATGCGTGAGCAAGGGCGTGACGGTCGAAAGGGGAGTGCGAGACGGTCAGGCGGCCGGCGAGGTGCGCGTCGACGATGTGGTGGACCTCGCCATAAGCTGGCGCTCCATTGACGTGATGCGCCGCGATGCCGTGGATGCGGGTGTTGAATGGGCTGAAGTCGTCTCGGGGATCGACGAGCGTTTCCCAGGCGAAGGTCTCGCGGCCGCCGGTAAAGCCGACGATGCTGATCTGGCAGATGCTGCTGTAACGCGCGCAGGCGGTCTCGACGTCGATGACGACGAAATCGGGGGTGGGGGTCGGCATTGGAAAACGCCATAGCTGCAAAGCATGGCGCCGGTCACCCTCACCCTTCCCTCGCTCCGGGTGAAAGGCAGACGCTCGACATGCGCGCATCCCCTCCGCTAGGCGGGCGCCGAAGCGGAGGACACGGCATGACACGACCGTTGCGGGTGGCATTGGCGGGGCTGGGGACGGTCGGGGCGGGTGTCGTCGCGCTGCTCGACACGCACCGCGAGCTGATCGCGCGGCGTGCGGGGCGCGCCATCGAAGTGATCGCGGTGTCGGCGCGGGACCGGGCGAAGGACCGCGGAGTCGATCTGTCGCGTTTCGGCTGGGTCGACGACACCACGACGCTGGCCGCTCACGACAAAGTCGACGTCGTCGTCGAGCTGGTCGGCGGGTCGGACGGGCCTGCACTGGCGCTGGCGCGAGCGACCTTAGCGAAGGGCCGTGGGCTGGTCACCGCGAACAAGGCGATGCTCGCGCATCACGGGATGGAGCTGGCGCGCGCCGCCGAGGGCGCAGGCGTGGCGCTGAAGTTCGAGGCGGCGGTCGCCGGTGGGGTGCCGGTCGTCAAGGGGCTGCGCGAGGGGGCCGCCGCCAATGCGATCTCGCGGGTGTACGGCATCCTCAACGGCACGTGCAATTTCATCCTGAGCAAGATGGAAGCCGAGGGGCGCGACTTCGGCGAGGTGCTCGGCGAGGCGCAGGCGCTGGGCTATGCCGAGGCCGATCCGAGTTTCGACATCGACGGGGTCGACGCGGCGCACAAGCTCGCGATCCTGGCAGCGATCGCATTCGGGACTCGGCCCGCGTTCGGCGATGTGGCGACGCATGGAATACGGCCGGTGTTGGCGGCGGACATCGCAGAGGCTGCGACGCTCGGCTATCGCATCCGGCTGGTCGGGGTGGCGGAGCACGGCGCGGCGGGATTGTTCCAGCGGGTGCATCCGTGCCTGGTGCCGGTCGACCATCCGCTGGCGCATGTCACGGGATCGACCAACGCGGTCGTCGCGGATGCGGATTTTGCGGGACGGCTGCTGTTCCAGGGCGCGGGCGCGGGCGCCGGGCCGACCGCGAGCGCGGTGGTCGCGGATTTGATCGACATCGCCCGCGGGGATCGCGCGCCCGCCTTCGCGATGCCCGCCGATGCCTTGACCGAGGCGAAGGCGGCGGACGCGGGCGAGCGGCGCGGGCGCGCCTACCTGCGCTTCGCGGTCGAGGACCGGGTCGGAGTGCTGGCGGAGATCGCAGCGGCAATGCGCGATGCGGGAGTGTCGATCGAGAGCCTGATCCAGCGCGGCGCGGCCGAAGACGGGCGCGCGCTGGTCGCGATCGTGACGCACGAGGGGCCAGAGCGGTGTGTGGCGCAGGCGCTGGAGCGGCTGCGCGGGTCGCAGAGTTTGGCGGGGGCGCCGCTGCTGATGCATATTCTCGGGTAAATCTCCTCCTCGCTATCGCGGGGAAGGAGAAAGCTATTCGCCGTCCGGGTCGGCGATCTTCTTGCCCAGTTTGTAGAGAAACTTCGCGCCGCCGATCAGGTCGACGCCGGTGGTGCAGCCCTTCTGCTGTGCCCCGCAAGGCGCGGCCTGCGGCCCTTGCGCGCCGTCGAGATACGCAACCGACTTGCGCGGACCGTCGGGCGGGCCGCGTTCGGCGGGGAGGGGGAGGCGCAGTTCGGCGTTGGGGCGGGCGCAGACGACGACGTCGCTGCTGTTTTCCGGGCATCGTTCGGTCGCGTAGGGCGCTTGGGCATAAGGGTCGGTTTTGATCGACCAGCTACGCTCCGGAGCGGCCTGCGTCGGCGGGTCGATGGGCATGCGCGCCGGGACCGCCTGGATCAGGAGAAGCGCGGCGATCACTGAGCGGGCTTGCGCGCGGTAACCGATCCGTCGGAGCCGATGCCGACCGAAACGCCTGCCATGCCACCGCCCACCAGAAACGGGCTGAGCTCGCGCACCGGATTGGTCGGCGCCTGCAGCCGGGCGCGCTCGGCGGCGACGGTCTCGTAGCGCGGGTCGCCCGGGTCGTGCACGACGAAGGGCACGCGAAACCGATCGGCCTGGCGCAGGCCGCAGACGGTGATGTCGGTCGAATCGGCGTCGACCGTGCAGCGTCGCTCCGCCGCCAGCCTTTCGCGGGCGATCGCGAGAAGCGCGTCGTCCGGCGCAGCGATCAGCATCAGCAACGGGAGCATGGCGCGTCCTCTTGTCGGCGGGTCGACCGAAGCGTGCGGGACGATTGTGGCCGAACTGCGAAGCTACCGGCGAGAGGTGAGTATCGTCGCGCCGCTGCTGGTGCAGCGCCGCGCGCCGACGACGTTGCAGCGGGTGCCGTCATCGCGGATCGCACGGTCCTTGGACGTGGTCGCGGCGGCATCGTCGGATGCGACGCGATAGCGATCGGCGGCGGGCGGCGCAGCGCAATCGGCGGAGTCGCAGGTCGCCGCCAGCCGGTGCGCGGCGGTCGTCATCATCGCGCCGGCATTCCTCGGCAAAGCCTGTGGTGCGGCGATGACGGAAAGCAGGATGGGCAGGATCATCGCAGGCGAACTCCTGGTCTGGTAACGAGGTTAAACCTTCGAACGGCGCGACAAGTTGCCTAGTCTACCGAGATTCAGGCGACGATCCGCTCGATGCCCAGTCGCGGGATGTCGATCGCGGGGCAGCGGTCCATGACGACCTTCAAGCCGGCCGCTTCGGCACGCGCAGCGGCGGCTTCGTCGACGACGCCCAATTGCATCCACACCGCCTTGGCGCCGATCGCGATGGCCTCGTCCACCGCTTCGCCCGCGGCTTCGGAACGGCGGAAGATGTCCACGATGTCGATTCGGTCGCCGAGCTGCGCCAGCTCGCGGAAGACGAACTCGCCGTGGATGTGTTCGCCGGTGATCTGCGGATTGACCGGGATCACGCGGTAGCCGTGACGCTGGAGCATCGCCATGACGCCGTAGGAAGGTCGGTTGGGGCGGTCCGACGCGCCGATCATCGCGATGGTGCGGGCGGATTCCAAGAGGGCCTTGATGTCGGCGTCGGATGTCAGCGGCATGGTCGGTATCCTCCTCATCCGTCACCCCAGCGAAGGCTGGGGTGACGGTTTACGAGAGAACGCGCTGCAACCGTGCCGGTTCAGTGCGTCTCCAGCCATTCCGCCAACTGCGCGGCAATGGGAGCGAACACCGTGTCCCCGTCCTCCGCCGCGGGCGGCGTGCCCGCGTCGGAGGCGGTGCGGATCGCGATGGTCAGCGGCACGCGGCCGAGAAACGGGATGCCGAGCCGCGCCGCCTCGGCTTCCGCGCCGCCACGGCCGAAGGGATCGGAGATTTCGCCGCAATGCGGGCAGGCATAGCCCGCCATGTTCTCGACCAAGCCGATGACGGGGATGCCCGCCTTGTCGAACAGGTCGTAGGCGCGCGCGGCGTCGATCAGCGCGAGATCCTGCGGCGTGGAGACGATCACCGCGCCAGTGGGGCGGTGCTTCTGGACCATCGTCAGTTGGACGTCGCCGGTGCCCGGCGGCAGATCGAGGATCAGCGTGTCGGCGGCGCCCCACGCGCCCTCGACCAGCTGGGTGAGCGCGCCCGCCGCCATCGGCCCGCGCCATGCCAGCGCGCGACCGGGCTCGACGAGCTGGCCCATCGACAGCAGCGGCACGCCATACGGCGTCGGGACCGGATCGAGTACCTTGCCGTGCGCGGTGGGGCGCGTGCCGTCGACCTGCATCAGCCGCGGTTGCGACGGGCCGTAGATGTCGGCATCGACCAGCCCCACCCGCTTGCCGGCGCGCGCCAGGGCGATCGCCAGGTTGGCGGCGAGCGTCGACTTGCCGACCCCGCCCTTGCCGCTGGCGATCGCAACGATGCGGCGGTTGGTGCGCTCGGCGGTGGCGACGATGCGGACTTCCCCGACCCCCGGTAGCGTGGCGGCGGCGCGGATCGCGGCTTCGGTAGCGTCGCGTTCGTCCGGCGTCATGCCGGTCGCGTCGAGGACCACGCCGACACGCGCGCCTTCGATGCGGACGGTGGCGCGCGGGCCGGCGACGGCGGCGACGGCGCGGGCGAGGAGGTCGCGATCGATCATTGCCGCGGCAGATAGGACCGATCCGCGCGCGTGCCACTGTTTTTCCGCCGCGCCGCCCTTATAACGGAGTCTATGAAGATCGTTCCGGGCTGGTTCGCGCGTCCCTCCATTCTCTCGGCCGATGCGCCCAAGGGGCCGTGGAGCAACGGTAATGAGGGCGGCGGTGGCCCGCGCAACCCGTGGGCGCAGCCGCCGGGTGGGCGCAAGCTGCCGGGCAAATCGTCGGCACTCGACGAGTTCCTCAAGCGCACCCGCGGCGGCGACGGTGGGCCGGGCGGCGGTTTGGGTGGCTTGCCGACCCCGATCAATCCGCGTGCGTTGTGGGGGATCGGCACCGCGGTTCTTGTCGCGATATGGCTGGTGGCGACCTCGTTCCACCAGATCGGCCCGCGCGAGCGCGGCGTCGTCACCTATTTCGGGCGCTATGCGGGGACGCTGGCGCCGGGCATCCAGCTGACCCCGCCCGCGCCGATCGCAAGCGTGCGGAAATACGACGTGAGCGGTGCGAGGACAGAGAACTTCCCGCGCGGCGACGGCGTCAACCTGACGCTGACCGGCGACCAGAACATCGTCGACCTGACCTATTCGGTGCAGTGGAACATCGCCGATCCCAAGGATTACGCGTTCCAGCTCGCGAGGCCCGAGGAAACCGTGCGCGCCGCGGCCGAAAGCGCGATGCGCGCGGTGATCGCGACGACCACGCTCAATCAGGCGCTGGGTTCGGGGCGCACGACGATCGAGAGCCGGGTCGCCGAACAGACCCAGGCGCTGCTCAACAGTTACCGCGCGGGCGTGCGCATCCAGGGCGTGTCGATCAATCGCGCCGCCGCGCCGCAGCAGATCGTCGAGGATTTCAACAAGGTGACCGTGGCGCAGCAGGAAGCCGTCGGCGAAGTGAACCGCGCGCGCTCCTATGCGCAGCAGGTGGTCGCCAAGGCGCAGGGCGAAGCGGGCGCGTTCGACCGGGTCTATGCCCAGTACAAGCTGGCGCCCGAGGTGACGCGCCGCCGCATGTATTACGAGACGATGGAAAAGGTGCTGGCACGCAGCGACAAGACCGTGGTCGAGCAGGGCGGGGTGGTACCCTATCTGCCGCTGACCCAGTCGAAGCGCTTGCCCGATGCGGTACCCGCCGTGACTGCCGCGCCCGCAGCGGGGGGCGCACAGTGAACCTGTCCTGGCGCAACCCGATCGTCGGCGCCGTCGCGGCGCTGATCCTGGTGATCCTGGCCGCGGCGACCTTCGCCATCGTGCCCGAGACGCAGCAGGCGGTGGTCTACCGGCTCGAGCAGCCCTACCGCGACGTCAACCGTTACCAACCGGGCGAGCGGCTGGGCGCGACCGGCGCCGGGCTGATCGCGCGCATCCCGTTCTTCGACCGCATCGTCTATGTCGACAAGCGGGTGCTCGACCTCGACCTGGAGAACACCCCGGTCCTGTCGACCGACCAGCAGCGGCTCAACGTCGATGCGTTTGCGCGTTTCCGGGTGGTCGATCCGCGACTGATGCTGGCGACCGCGGGCAGCGAGGACGGCGTCGCCAACCAGTTGCGGCCGCTGTTCGGATCGACGCTCAGGAACGAGCTGGGCAAGGTGCGGCTGACCGAATTGCTGTCGGCGGAGCGCGGGCTGGTGATGAATGCGATCCAGCGTGGGCTGGACCTGCGCGCGCGGCGCTATGGTGTCGAGATCGTCGACGTGCGGATCAAGCAGGCCGAGCTGCCGACCGGCACGCCGCTCGCCAGCACGCTCGCGCGCATGCAGACCGCGCGGCAGCAGGAAGCGATCACGATCTCGTCC
Organism: Sphingomonas sp.; assembly: GCF_964263785.1. Classification (GTDB taxonomy): domain Bacteria; phylum Pseudomonadota; class Alphaproteobacteria; order Sphingomonadales; family Sphingomonadaceae; genus Sphingomonas. The sequence goes on along the minus strand of NZ_CAXVWL010000095.1, from coordinate 8,787 downwards.
GAAGGCCAGCGGCGCGGCGCGATCATTCGCGCCGACGCGGATGCGCAAGCGGCGAACATCTATGCGCAGAGCTTCAACAAGGACGCCGACTTCTACGATTTCTATCGCGCGATGCAGTCGTACAATTACACCTTCGGCCGTGGCAACGCCGAAGGCGCGGGATCGACCAGCTTCGTGCTGTCGCCGAACAACTCGTATCTCAGGGAATTCGAGGGGCGGGGGCGGTAGAGCCTCCGACTCCGTTCGCCCTGAGCGTAGTCGAAGGGCATGCCAAGCACCGGTGCTTCGACTTCGCTCAGCACGATCGGGGGAGGGGGAATAGCGTAACCGAAAAGGCGATCGACCCCTTGGGAACCGCGAAGCGCTCTCCCATATCCGGCGCAACCGTTATTCAAATGGCGTTCAGGCTGGCTCCGCGATGAACGGTGCGAACCGGGATGTCCGAACGAGAGGAATATCAAGAGTGCGTTACGCCTACGCCATCACGGGTGCGCTGCTGCTCGGCGGCGCGACCGCCAGCCTCGCCCTCCAGCCCAACGGGCTCGCGGGCCAGACCGCGCAGAACGATCCCGTCCAGATGCAGACGGTGGTGCCGCGCGCAGGGGCACCCGGATCGTTCGCCGACCTGGTCGCCAAGCTCCAGCCTGCCGTCGTCAACATCTCGACGAAGCAGACGATCGTCCAGCAGGCGCAGGCCAATCCGTTCGCCGGGTCGCCGCTCGGCGAACTGTTCGGCCAGTTCGGCGGGCAGCAGGGCGGTCCGCCGATCAAGCGGCAGGGCCAGTCGCTGGGGTCGGGCTTCATCATCTCGGCCGACGGCTATGTCGTCACCAACAACCACGTGATCGCGCCGGGCGCGCGCGGCGCGAGCGTCGATTCGATCACGGTGATCCTCCCCGACCGCAAGGAATATGTCGCCAAGGTCATCGGCCGCGACGCGACGTCCGACCTGGCGCTGCTCAAGATCAACGCGACCGGCCTGCCGTTCGTGCGCTTCGGCGATTCGACGCGCGCGCGCGTCGGCGACTGGGTGGTCGCGATCGGCAATCCGTTCGGGCTGGGCGGCACCGTGACAGCGGGCATCGTCTCGGCGCTCCACCGCGTCACCGGCGGCGGTGCGGCGGACCGGTTCATCCAGACCGATGCGTCGATCAACCAGGGCAATTCGGGCGGCCCGATGTTCAACCTGCAAGGCGACGTGATCGGCATCAACAGCCAGATCTTCTCGCAGTCGGGCGGCAACATCGGGATCGGCTTCGCCATTCCCGCCGAGGACGCCAAGCCGGTCATCGATACGCTGATGAAGGGCGGCGCGATCAAGCGCGGCTATCTGGGGGTCGGCATCCAGCCGGTCGACGACGATATCGCGGCGGCATTGGGGCTGCCCAAGGATCGCGGCGAGCTGATCAGCCGCGTCGAGCCGGGCGAGGCCGCGGCCAAGGCGGGGCTGAAGGCCGGCGACGTCGTCGTGCGGGTCAACGGCACCGAGGTGAACCCCGATACCACGCTCAGCCGCCTGGTCGCCAATGTGGCGCCCGGCGGGCAGGCGCGGCTGGACGTGATCCGCGACGGCAAGCCGCAGACGATCACCGCAGTGGTCGGCACCCGTCCCAGCGAGGACCAGATGGCGGCGCTGACCGGCGGCGACGACAGCACCGACGGCCTGCCCGACGACGACGGTACCGCGACGCCGACCCAGCCTGCGGCAAACCCGCTCGGGCTCCAGGTCGTCCCGCTGACTCCGCAGATCGCGCGGTCGATCGGGGTCGATTCGACGGTGACGGGGGTCGTCGTGGCGACCGTCGACGCGGCGACGGATGCCGGGCAGAAGCTCAAGCGCGGCGATGTCATCACCGCGGTGAACTTTGCGCCGGTGCGCACCGCCGCGGGCCTGAACGCCGCAGTCGGCGCGGCGCGGACGCAGGGTCGCGATCAGGTGGTGCTGTCGATCCAGCGTGCGCGTGTGAATGCGGCGGTGGCCGTCAAGATCCGCAAGTAAGACAACCGATCTCCCCTCCTGAACCGGGAGGGGAGATTGCGTGTCCGGCCGCCCCGCGGCATGCTCCGGCCGAACGGGCGAGGGCGGCACATGGCGGACGGCATTATCATCGGGAGCGGTCCGGGGGGTGCGAACCCGCAGGCACTGACGCTCAAACGGGCCAATCGCCACGGCCTGATTGCGGGCGCGACCGGGACCGGCAAGACGGTGACGCTGCAGACGATCGTCGAGGGGTTCAGCGCGGCGGGGGTGCCGTGCTTCGTCGCCGACGTGAAGGGGGATCTGTCGGGGCTGGCGATGGCGGGATCGCCGACCGCGAAAACCCACGACGCGTTCGCCGGGCGCGCCGCCGAGATCGGCGATATGGCGTGGACCTACCGCGATACGCCCGTGCAATTCTGGGACCTGTTCGGCCAGAGCGGGCATCCGATTCGCACCACGGTGAGCGAGATGGGGCCGCTGCTGCTGGCTCGGCTGATGGACCTGAACGCGGTTCAGGAGGGCGTGCTGACCATCGCCTTCCACGTCGCCGACGCAGAAGGGCTGCTGCTGCTCGACCTCGACGATCTGCAGGCGATGCTGAGCCATTGCGCGGGGCGAGCGGCGGAGCTGACGACGACCTACGGCAACGTGTCGAAGCAATCGATCGGCGCGATCCAGCGCGGGTTGCTGCAGCTGCGTTCGCAGGGTGCGGAGCATATCTTCGGCGAGCCCGCGCTCGATCTCGACGATTTCCTGGTGCGCGACGACAAGGGGCGCGGCATCGTCAACATCCTCGCCGCCGACAAGCTCATGCAGAGCCCCAAGCTGTATTCGACGTTCCTGCTGTGGCTGCTGAGCGAGCTGTTCGAGCACCTTCCCGAGATCGGCGATCCCGACCAGCCGACCCTGTGCTTCTTTTTCGACGAGGCGCACCTGCTGTTCGGTGACGCCCCGCCCGCGTTGCTCGAGAAGATCCAACAGGTGGTGCGGCTGATCCGATCCAAGGGCGTGGGCGTGTATTTCATCACCCAGAACCCGGTCGACATTCCCGACACGGTGGCGGGGCAGCTCGGCAACCGCGTCCAGCACGCGCTGCGCGCCTTCACCCCGTGCGATCAGGCGGCGGTGCGTGCTGCGGCGCAAACGTTCCGCGCCAATCCCGGCCTCGATGTCGCGACCGCGATCACCGAGCTGAAGGTCGGCGAGGCGCTGGTGTCGCTGCTCCAGCCAGACGGCTCGCCCTCCCCGGTCGAACGCACCCTGATCGCGCCGCCCGCGAGCCGCGTCGGACCGGTGAGCGCGGAGGAACGCCGCACGCTGATCGAGACCGATGCGATCGGGGACAAATACGACGTGGCGGTGGACCGTGAATCGGCGGAGGAGATGCTCGCGGCCAGGACCGCCGAGGCGAGCGCGGCTGCTGCCGAGGCAAAGGCGGCGACCGACGCCGAGAAGGTCGAAGCGGCGCGGGCCAAGGCGGACGCGAAGGCCGCGCGCGATGCCGAGCGGCAGCGGGCGGCGGATCGGCGCGAGGCGGACCGTGTCGCGAAGGCTTCGCCCTGGACGCAGATGGCGACCTCGGCCACACGCGCCGCGTCGTCGTCGATCGGGCGGCAGGTGGCGAACGAAATCGGCAAGCAGGTGTTCGGCGGCACGCGAAGGGGTCGGTCGTCGTCGGCGGGCGGCCTGGTGAGTACGATCGCGCGCAGCGTCCTGGGCACCCTGTTCCGGGGGCGGTAGATCGCTGCCAGAACGGATGTTTTCGCGCGGGCGCAAACAGCGCGCGTCGTCTAGCTGCCTGTCTTCGCCATCGGTGAGGCAAAGGGTCCTGAATGACAGCGCAATCCATCATCTCGCAGGACCTCAGCCTGGCCGAAGTGTTTCAAGCCTTTTACCGGGTGCCCGACTACCAGCGCGAATATGTTTGGGGCGAACCCGATGCCAAGGGCGAGCGCGGCGACGAAGTTGAGCAGTTCCTGCGCGACATCCATTCGGAGTTCGAGCTTGCAACCGGGCAGGACGCGCCCGAATATTTCATCGGCACCATCGTCGTCTGTCCCGGTGGAGATGGCGTGTTCGATCTCATCGACGGGCAACAGCGTACCACGACCGCATTCCTGGTGCTGTGCGCCATACGGGACGTGCTCACCGCTGCTGGAGCCTCGGTTCCCGACACGCTGAAGGCGCAGATATTCAGCAGCAGCGTCGATTGGCAGGGCGAGAGTACCGATCGCCTGCGCCTGGACCTGCAGTATGACGATGCCAAGGACGCGCTCGAAATCTATGGGCATGGTACCGCAGCGCCGGGCAGCGTCGGCACTCGGTCGATCCGCAATCTCGCGAACGCCTATGACGCGGTAAGCGAGTTCCTGACCACGACCTTCCCCGACGATGCGAACGGCGTGCAGCGCTTCTATGGCTATTTCATCAACAAGGTAAAACTGATCCGCATCCAGACGCCAAGCGTCAGCCGTGCGCTGAAGATCTTCGAGACGATCAACGATCGCGGCGTCGGTCTGGACGCGATGGACCTGTTGAAGAACTTGTTGTTCATGAGTGCCAAGCCTGCCGATTTCGTCAAGCTGAAGGACATCTGGAAACAGGTGACGCAATCGATCTATGCGGCGCGCGAAAAGCCTTTGCGGTTCCTGCGCTACTTTCTGATGGCGAGTTACGACGTCGATGCCAAGTTGCGCGAGGAAGAAATCTATAATTGGCTTGGCCAGAATGTCCATCAGACCGGCCACACCGGCGACCCGATCGGCTTCGTCAAGCATCTGAACGAAGCGGCTGCGGCCTATCGCAACTTCGTGGAGGGCAAGGCACCGGCCGGACGGATCGAACACGGCATCGTCAACACCCGTTCGCTGGGCGGCGGCGCGATCAAGCAGCACTTCGTCCTGCTGCTCGCCGGACGCCATCTCCCTCCCGTATTGTTCAGCCGGCTGGCCTGCGGGCTCGAGGAGATGATGTTCGTCTGGCTGATCGCCGGCGTGCCCGCCAAGGAATATGAGCGGTCGATCGCGCTGGCGGCACGAACGCTGCGCGGCGTCACCGATATTCGCGCCTTCGACCCGTTCGAGCAGTCGGTGTTCGTTGCCGAGAAGAGGAAGCGCAAGACCGCTTTCCACGACAAGTTGAGCGAGATGTATAGTTGGGATTTGCGCAAGTTCCGATTGAAATACCTGTTCGCCAAGATCACGCAGCACGTCGATGTCGACGCCTATGGCCCCGAAGGCCGCGCCGGACCGGGACCGTATCTGGATACCGCGAACGACATCGAGCACATCCTGTCGCGCAATGCGAACAGCGACGCGCAGGCCGAATTCGGCGATGACGCCGGCGACGAGGAGTGGATCGAGAGCTTGGGTAATCTGTTGTGGCTGGAGCGTTCGATCAACCGCGCGATCGGCAATGCGGCCTATTCCGAGAAGACCGAGGCGTATCCGACTTCGCAGTTCCTGTTTGCGCGCTGCCAAGCGGTGCTGCTGAAGGTCGGGGTCAACGACCAGATCACGCGCGCGATGAAGCGGCTCGATCCGGCAGCGCAGTGGACGACCGATGCCATCGAGCAGCGTCAGACATGGCTGGCGGACCGCGCGCTGGAGGTCTGGGGAGTGCCGGCCTGAGCTACGGCTTTCATCGGGCGGTTGCAGCGCCTAAGCTGCGGGCTTGTCCGCACAATGAGAGCCCCGTCATGCTGCTGAGCGACACGATCACAGACTGGACCTCCATCGGCGAGGCCCAGCTGTCCGACACCATCACCTTGCGCCGCGCAATCCACGCCGATCCAGAGATCGGGCTGCATTGCCCGCGCACGACGCAGAAGGCAAAGGCCGCGCTTGCCGGGTTGCCGCTCGAGATTCACGACAGCACGTCGACCACGGGCTTCGTCGCCATCCTGCGTGGCGGGCGCAACGGGATGGGCGACAACGGCCGTACCGTGCTGCTGCGCGGCGACATGGATGCGCTGCCGATGACCGAGGAGACGGGACTTCCCTTCGCCTCGCGCACGGCGGGGGCGATGCATGCATGCGGGCACGATTCGCATACTGCGATGCTCGTCGGCGCGGCCAAGGCGCTGTGTGCGCGCCGGGACAGCTTGCCCGGCACGGTCGTCTTCATGTTCCAGCCGGGGGAAGAGGGGCATCACGGCGCGCGCTTCATGATGGAGGACGGGCTGCTCGACGTGGCGCGGCCCGAGGCGGCGTTCGCGCTGCACATCTCGCCCAACATGCCCGGCGGCACCGTGGTGAGCCGTGCCGGGCCGCTGCTCGCCTCGGCCAACACCGTCCACGCGCGGGTCGTGGGGCGCGGCGGCCATGCCGCGATGCCGCACGAGAATATCGATCCGATCCCGATCGCGTGCGAGATCGTCACCGCGCTCCAGACCTTCATCGCGCGGCGGGTGCCGGTGCAGGACCCCGCAGTGCTGTCGATCACCGCGATCCGTGCCGACGGCGGCGCGCACAACATCGTTCCCGACACCGCCGAACTGCTCGGTACGCTCAGGACCCTGTCCGAACCGACGCGCGCGTTGATGTTCGCCGCCTTCGAGCGGATCGTGACGAACATCGCCGCGGCGCACGGTGCGACCGCCAAGGCGTGGATCGACGACGGTTATCCGGTGACGATGAACGACCCGCGCGCGATCGGTCTGATCGAGGCGTGCACCGAACGGCTCGCGGGCGAGGGTGCGTACCGGACCATGCGCGCGCCAATGATGGGCGGCGAGGACTTCAGCTACGTGCTGCGCGACGTGCCGGGTGCGATGGCCTTCCTGGGCGTCGCGCCCGAAGGCACGGATCCGGCCACCAACCCGCCGCTCCACAACACCGGGATGACGATCGATGAAGCGGTGATGGCGCGCGGCATCGCGCTGCACTGTGCTATGGCCGAACACTTCCTGGAGCGCGAGTTCGACTAGCGAACCGGTGGCACCCCTTGTCCCCGCGTCTCAGTCTGCCGCAACGACGGGAGGAGACGACGTCGTCGTCTCGCCCAGATCGAAGATGCCATCGAAAGGCACGCCGGCATCGCGTTGCATGCGGATGCCGCGGGTCTGGGTCCTTGCCGAACCGATCGGCTGCGCACCGCAGGTGTCGTAGCAGACCCATGCCGTGCCGGCGTCCCCGATCATCATCAAGCTGACCGTCCGGTCGCCGGGCAACAGCGATGCCGCCGCGGGGTAGGTCTGCCCGCCGAAGGTCAGCATGCTCTTTTGCGCATGGAGCCCGCCGACGAGGGTCAGCACGATCCCGCGCACGCCCGGATCGACACGTACGAGATTGGCTGCCATCCGCGCGTTGCGATCCGCCGAGCCGCTCGACACGACGGGATCGAACGCGACGACGCGCGCGATCTGCCCAGCCTGGCGCATCGCCCGCAGACGCTCGAACATGGCGAGCATTGCCGTGCTGGAGCGCCCGTCCTTGAACTTGGTATGCCACATCGGCGCACGCAGGAACGCCGCGCGCGCGGCGGGCTTGCCGTTGGACGCCAGGAAGGCGTCGAGCAGCGGCTGGTTGTCGACGGTCTGCTCCACCGCGACGACGACCGGCCTGCGTTGCGCCGCCGCCGCGCAGGCGAGATCGGTCAACGCACGGGGCATTTCGGCGGTACCGTGCATCTCGCCGAGGATCAGCCACCGAGTTTGTGCCCGCGCAAGGACGGCGTCGGCTCCGGGCACTGGCGAACAGGCTGCGGTCGCGGCGGCCAGCATCTGCGATACGGCAAGGATCATCTACGCCACGGCTTTTACCCGGAACCGTTCCAGCGCCTCCCGGAACTCCGCGGGCAGGCTGCTCGCGTCCTGCTTGCGTTCCATCACCAGCACGACGTCGCAGGTCGCGACCGGCTCGCCGTCGTGGAAGGCGGCGGCGAGGATGCACCAGCTGCGCGTGCCGATGTCGCCGATGCCCGAGCGGATGACGAGGTCGCTCGGGTGATGCCCTTCCGACAGATAATCGATCTTCACCTGCGCGACGAGCCAGCGGTGGCCGCGAAAGCGCATCAGGCCCAGCGCGTGATTGAAGCGCACCCGCGCGGTCTCGAACAGCGCGCCCATCGCGACGTTGTTGATGTGCCCGAGCGGATCGAGGTCCTGGAATCGCGTCGGGACCACCGCGTCGTGGACATAGGTGGCGGGATCAAGCCGCCAGGCTTCGGGCCGCGGCATCAGCGCGGTCCCATGCGGATGGCGCCGTCGAGGCGCACGACCGTGCCGTTGAGCATCTGGTTCTCGATCATCTGCTGGGCGAGCTGGGCGTACTCCGCAGGCCGGCCGAGCCGCGGCGGGAACGGCACGGACTTGCCGAGCGACTCGCGCGCCTCCTCGGGCAGGGCCGCGAGCAGCGGGGTGTCGAACAGGCCGGGGGCGATCGTGTTCACGCGGATGCCGTACTGCGCGAGGTCGCGGGCGACGGGCAGGGTCATGCCGACCACCGCGCCCTTCGACGCCGAGTAGGCGACCTGGCCGATCTGGCCGTCGTAGGCGGCGACGGACGCCGTGCCGACGAGGACGCCGCGCTCGTCCTGCGCGTCCGGCGCGTTCGCGATCATCGTCGCGGCCGCCAGGCGCCAGGCGTTGAAGGTGCCGATGAGGTTGATCTGGACGATCGTCTCGAACGGCATGAGCGGGTGGGGACCCTTCGCGTTCGCGATCTTCTGGGCCCAGCCCGTGCCGGCGCAGACCACGCAGATCCGCAGCCCGCCCTCCGCGTCGGCCGCCAGGTCCACGGCGGCCTGCACCTGCTCCTCCTCGCGGACGTCCGCCTGCACCCAGCGCGCGCCGAGCTCGGCCGCGA
>NZ_CAXVWL010000094.1:0-14454 GCF_964263785.1 Sphingomonas sp. | reverse complement strand
GATGCTGAGCCCCGCCTGGACCAACGCGATCGACAACCCCGTCGTCGTGCAGTTCATCCATCGTTGGTTCGCCTTCGCCGCCGCCGCCGGTCTCCTCTGGCTCAGCGTCGCCGCGACCCGCGTCGGCTCGCAGGCCGGCTTCCTCGTCACCGGGCTGGTCGCGCTGCAGATCATGCTGGGGATCGCCACACTGATGACCGGCGTGCAGATCGGCGTCGCCGTCGCGCACCAGGCGAACGCGGCGCTGCTGCTGATTGCCGCCGTCGCCGCTGCGCACGCGATCGGCCGTCAGCATGCCTAAGGTATCGCAATACCCGTCAGCAAAGCCGCAGAAAGCTTGACGTTTCGCGGTCCGCCGGTCATTAGCACGCGGCAACGCGCTGTCCGTCACCGGGCGGCGCACGTCTGTTTCGAAAGGTCTCGCCCATGAAGGCGCTCATGAAGACCACCAAATCGGCCAAGCCGCACGAGGTGGAGAAGAAGTGGCACATCGTCGACGCCGACGGCCTGGTCGTCGGCCGCGCCGCGGTGGTCATCGCCAACGTGCTGCGCGGCAAGCACAAGACGTCGTTCACCCCGCACGTCGATTGCGGCGACAATGTCGTCGTCATCAATGCCGACAAGATCCGCTTCACGTCGAACAAGGCCGAGAAGAAGATCTACTACAAGCACACCGGCTATGCCGGCGGCATCAAGGGCGTGACTGCGGCCAAGGTGCTCGAAGGCCGCTTCCCCGAGCGCGTGCTGGAGAAGGCCGTCGAGCGGATGATCCCGCGCGGGCCGCTCGGTCGTGAGCAGATGCGCAACCTGCGCATCTTCAAGGGCACCGAGCATCCCCACACCGCACAGAACCCCGAAGTGCTCGACATCGCTGGCATGAGCCGCAAGAACAAGGTGGGCGCATAATGACCGACAACCGCCAGTCCCTCGCCGATCTCGCCGCGCTGACCTCGGCGCCGGTGGCTTCGGCCCCGACGACCGCCGCCGCCAACGCCGCTTCGGACGCCGAGGCCCAGGATTACATGGCCGGCCGCATCGAGGAGCCCGCCGCACCCACCATGCCGCTGCGCGAGCAGATCATCGACAAGCAGGGCCGCGCCTACGCCACCGGCCGCCGCAAGGATGCGGTCGCGCGCGTCTGGCTGAAGCCCGGCACCGGCAAGATCACGATCAACGGCCGCGACCAGGAAGTGTATTTCGCACGGCCGACGCTGCGCCTCGTCATCAACCAGGTGTTCGGCGTGACCGAGCGCGAGGGCCAGTACGACATCGTCTGCACCGTCAAGGGCGGCGGGCTGTCGGGCCAGGCGGGCGCGGTGAAGCACGGCATCAGCCAGGCGATCACCCGCTACGAGCCGATCCTGCGTGCGCCGGTGAAGGCCGCAGGCTTCCTTACCCGCGACAGCCGCACCGTGGAGCGCAAGAAGTACGGCCGCGCCAAGGCTCGCCGCAGCTTCCAGTTTTCCAAGCGCTAGGTGCGGGCGGCCTCGGGTTGCGAAGCGATCCGAGGACTCGCCACGGCGGCGGCGTCAGCGGCGAAGCCGTTCTCGTCCCACGGCGTGGCGTACGCCGGCAGCGAACACACGAGGGCGGCTCCTGCAACGGACGCCCTTGCGTAACGCGCGGGGGCGTTCCTGCTCGCCTCAGGACGGAGGCTGGCGGGTGCCGGGTTGGACCCGACCGCTACAGCTTCCAGTCGATCACCGCGCGCGACAGGCACTGGCCGCCCGGGGTGTCGACGAAACCGAAACTCAGCTTTCCCCAGGACCGGTGATACACATAATCGGTCGGCTGGTCCGCCGGTCCGCGCGGATCCGGCGGCGAGAGGTCGTCGACCTGACCATAGCGTTCGACGACGGACGTTCCGTGGATGCAATCCGCCATGCGCACGTCGACGATGATCAGCCCCCGGTTCATCGGCGGCCTGCGCGGCTTGCGCACCTCGATCCTGGTATACGGGCTGTCGTCCGTGAATTGCGATGCGACAACCTCGAAATAATCGGTCGATCCCGCCTCTCGCAACGGGCGGCGCACAACGCGGCCGAGTGCATCGATACTCTCGTTCCTCGCTTTGACGAGGCGGTCAATCCCATCCAGCACGCGCATTCTGTCACCTGTCGCTGTCCCACCGGCGCCGTACGCGCACGCCATTGTCATGGCAAACGCGAGCAAGCGCAGGATCATTTCTTGGCCACGTGTTCGTCCCAAAACTTCGCGTACGTCTTGCCGTAATAATCCTCATAGGTCTTGGTCGGGTCCGTGCTTGGATGCTCGCCGTTTGCAAAGACGTTCGCGATCTCCTGGCGCGCCTTGTCCCGGTCGGCGGCGTCCGGGTACTTTTTTGCGATATCCTCGTATTTCTTGGCCTGGGCGCCGGCGACGCCGATATCCGGCCCGCCATTCTTCACGATTTCGTCGCGCACCTTGATGTTGGTGAGCGTCGCTTCGCCTTCGTCCTTGAGATGCCGGTTGGCATTCTGCGCGATATATTGTTCGCGCGTCAGGCCGTCGGGCTTCACATAGGGATCGGCGGTATAGAGCGCGTGGCCGCTTTCGTGCGCAAGCGTCTGGGCGACGCCGGCCGGGTTGCCCTTGTCGTTCGGATCGATGACGATCCGTTTGCCCGTCTTGTCGCAGAAACTGCCCTTGCCGGCCTCGCCGTAGACCGTGGTCCAGCCATCGGCCTGCAGCGTCTTCAGGTTGTCCTTGAGCGTGGGCGACTGGTCGGCGATCTTGTCGACGTCGGCGCCGAGTCCCGTCGTGACCTCGGGCTTCTTGGGGGGAGCCGGGGGTGGGCCGCCGCCACCGCCACCGCCGCCACCGCCACCACCGCCCGGCGAGGCCCAGGGCGGCGAGAGCGGACGTCCGCTCATCGGAACCGGAAGAAGAGGGGGTGATCGGACATAGGGACAGCCATCACTCTCTGTGCCATGCCGCCGGCGAACCAGCAATCCCGGCAACGCTTCGGAGGGCGCAGCACCAAGACCGATCGCCGACCGCTGCTCACTCCGCCATGAGACTAATGGTCTGTTCCAGGAAAGGCGATATCAAAAAAGTACCATCCTCAACGGTCCTTTTCGCAAGCGCTGCCGAGCCCGGCAAGGACCCCGCCAGCCTTCGCGCGCGTTGACCCATCCGATTGGCCCTTGGAGATCCGCATGCTTGCTTCGTTCCTGATCGGCCTGGTCGGCGGCCAGCGCGCGATGACCCCGCTCGCGGCCGTCGCCATCGCCGCCGCGCGGGGTGAGCTGCCCGACGATAATGGCGCGCCGCGCATTCTCACCCATCCGCTCGCCGCTGCCGCCGCGCTGGCGCTCGCGGCCGGTGAGATGGCGGGCGACAAGCAGAAGACCGCGCCCGACCGCATCGTCCCCATCGGTCTCGCCGCGCGCTTCGTTACTTCCGCGATCGCGGGTGCGGCACTCGTGCCACGCCGCCGACGCTGGCTCGGCGCGGCGGTCGGCGGCGTCACCGCGATTGTTGCCTCCTATCCGGGCTGGCGCGCCCGGATGGCGACGATGCCGCGCTACGGCCAGACCGCCACCGGCTTCGTCGAGGATGCAGCGGTCCTCGCGGGCGCGGTGGCCATCGTGCGAGGGCCGGGCAGGCCGGCGGCGGCATAGCTCCCTACATTCGCACCACCCGCGTGCCGATCCGCTCGGCTTCCTCCGGGTCGTGCGTCACCATCAGGATCGGCAACCCCGCCTCGTCGCGCACCCGCTCGATCGCGCGCATCGCCTCTTCGCGCCGCGCCCGGTCGAGCGAGGCAAGGGGTTCGTCGAGCAGTAGAAATCGCGCGTCGCTCAGCAGCGCCCGCCCGATCGCCACCCGCCGCGCCTCGCCCCCCGACAGCGTTCGCGGCCAGCGGTCGAGCAGGTGCGCGATGTCGAGCATGTCGGCGGTCGCTTGCAACCGTTCGTCAGACCTGGCGCCGTAGAGCAGGTTGGCGCGAACTTTTAGGTGCGGAAACAAGCGCGCTTCCTGAAAAACATAGCCGACAGCGCGGCGGTCGGGTGGCACGTTCACGCCTTCGCCGAACAGCGTGACGCCGCCGACGCGAATGTGGCCGCGGTCCGGCTTCAAGAGCCCCGCGACCATGTCGAGGACGCTGGTCTTGCCGATCCCCGACGGGCCGAACAGCACGGTTGCGCCGTCCCCACCCGCGAACGCCACGCACACCTCGGCATTGCCGCGACGCAGCGTGACATCGACGTCAAAGGACATGGCTACCCCGACCGCTGCGTCGCGCCAGCGCCTCCGACGCGACCAGCGCCGCCAGGCTGAGCGCCACCGACACCGCCGCCAGCCGCCACACCGTCGACTCGCCGCCGGGCTGCTGGAGCGCGGCGTAGATCGCGAGCGGCAGCGTCTGCGTCTGCCCCGGCACGTTGGAGACAAAGGTGATCGTCGCCCCGAACTCGCCGATCGACCGCGCGAAGCCGAGTACCAGCGCGGCGAGCACTCCCGGCATCGCCAGCGGCACCGTGATCGTCCGCACCACCCGCATCCGCGATGCCCCCAGCGTCCGCGCCGCCTGCTCCAGCCGCGGATCGACGCCCTCCAGCCCCAGCCGGATGCCGCGCACCATCAACGGCAATGCCATCACACCCGCCGCGATCGCCGCGCCGGTCCAGCGGAACAGCACGCCGCCGGACAGCGCGCCGAACGGGCCACCCGGCGCAAAGGCGAGCAGCAGCACCCACCCGGTCACCACCGGCGGCACCACCAGCGGCAGATGAACGACCGCATCGAGCAGCACCCGACCCGGAAACCGCCACCGCGCCAGCACCCAGGCGAGCGCGAACGCCACCGGCAGCGTCCCCGCGCACGCCACCCCGCCCACGAGCAACGTGAGCCGCACGATTCCCCATTCCTCGGCCGAAATCACGGAGCGGTGAAGCCATAGTGCGTCAGGATCGCCGCCCCTTCACGCGACAGCAGGAAGCGTCGGAACCCTTCCGCCTCCGCGCCCGCACCCTTCAACCGCGCCACCGGATAGCGGATCGGCGGATGGCTGTTCGCCGGAAAGACGCCGACGACCCGCACCCGCTCGCTCGCTCGCGCATCGGTCGCATAGACGATGCCGTATGGCGCGGCGCCGCGCTCGACGAGCGCCAGCGCGGCGCGGACGTTCTCCGCGCGCACCACATGCGGCGCCACCTGCGCCCATGCGCGGAGCCGCTCCAGCGCCGCCTGCCCATAGCGCCCCGCCGGCACCCCGGAGGGATCGGCCATCGCCACCGGCCCCTGCGCCAGCACCCGTCCCAGCGTCCGCGCCGTCAGCCGCCCGCGCGTGCCCGCCGCGGCGACCACCACCAGCCGGTTGCCCGCGATGTCGGCACGCGTGCCCGGCACGACGCGCCCGGCCTTGGCCAGCACGTCCATCCAGTCCTCGTCGGCCGACGCGAACAGGTCCGCTTGCGCTCCGGCAAGCACCTGGCGCGCGAGCGCCGACGAGGCCGCATAGGACAGCACCGGTCGCGGATGCCCGTGCCGTGCCCAGGCATCGGCAGCCGCGCCGAGCGCCCCCTGCAAACTGGCAGCGGCGAGCACCAGCGGCGCGCGCGGCGCTTGCGCCGCGGCCGGAAGCGCAGCGAGGATCAGGACGGCGGCGAGCAGGTGGCGGCGGAACATGCGCACCGTTATATGGCGCGGCTGCCAGTCGGCATAGCCCGCGTCGATCAGTGCCCTGCGCTGACCCGCCCGGTCCGCTGCAACTTGCCCCACCCGACAACGGGCCCGCGCAGCGCCTGCGCGATCGCCTTGAGCACGACGTAATACATCACCTGCCGGTAGGCGACTCGTTGCGGCACCAGCAGCCACAGCAGCCGCCACCGCTCGCGCCGCTCCAGCGCGAAGGCGATCGTCGCCGCCAGCAGGTCGATCGCGGTGAACACCAGCCAGTATGCCGCCATGATCTCGACATCGTGCCGCGTCTGCGCCCAGCCGTGCGCGACCACTGCCAGATAGGTGGTGAAGAAGCTGACGATCAGCGCCAGGTCGATGATCGGCGACACCGCCGCCAGCACGATCTGGAACACGATCGCCTGCGGCAATCCCACACGGCCGAGCCCCGCCGGATGACTGCCGCCGATCGCCGCGCGGTGCTTCCACAGGCATTGCAACGTGCCGTACGCCCAGCGGAAGCGTTGCTTGGCGAGCGCGCGCAGTGTCTCAGGCGCCTCGGTCCAGGCCACGGCATATTGGTCGTACGCCACCCGCCACCCGGCGCGCTGGATCGCGATGGTCAGATCCTGGTCCTCGGCGAGCGTATCGTCCGGGTAGCCGCCGACCGCGCGGATCGTCTCCAGCCGCCACGCGCCGACCGCACCGGGGACCACCGTCATCGCGTTCAGTCTGGCCAGCGCGCGCCGCTCGAGGTTCTGCGCGGTGATGTACTCCAGCGCCTGCCAGCGGGTGACCAGGTTGACGCGGTTGCCGACCTTGGCATTGCCCGCCACCGCGCCCAGCTGCGGATCGACGAACCACCGCGCCAGCCGCGCGATCGTCGCCGCCTCGAACTGCGTATCCGCATCCAGCGCCACGACCACTTCGCCACGTGCCAGCGCCAGCCCGCGGTTGAGCGCGCGCGCCTTGCCGCCGTTCGCCAGCGTTACCAGCCGCACCCGGTCGTCGCCCGCGAACGCGGCGGCCACCACCGCGCTCGTGGCATCGCTCGATCCGTCGTCGATGACGATCACCTCGATCCGCACATCGGTAGACGCCAGCACGCCGCGCACCGCACGCTCGATCACCCGCTCCTCATTAAAGGCGGGGATCATCACCGTGACGAACCGGTCGGGGTCGATCGCCGGGAACACCACGCGCCCCTCGCGCCGTGCCTGCACCAGCGCCAGGGCCGACAGGGTCAGCGCGCGCAGAATGCCGATCGCGATCGCCACCCCGAAGACCCAGCGCAGCGCGACCACCATGGCCCCCAATGTCGAGAACAGCAGCAGGTCCGCGCCCGCCGCCACCCGGTCCCCGGCCGAGATCGGCGGCATCGCCTCTGTCCGCGGTATCCCCGCCAGCGTCGACACCGGCACGAAGCGGTATCCCATCGCTCGCAGCCGCGCGATGATGACGGGGAGCGCCGCCACCGTCTGCGCGCGGTTGCCCCCTGCGTCGTGAAGCAGCACCACATTGCCGCTGCGCTCGGGGTCGCCTGCGCGCACGCCCGCGATCGTCCGGTCGACGATCGCCTGCACCCCCGGCCGCTTCCAATCGTCGGGATCGACATGGAGTCCGACCGAGATGTAGCCGCGGGCCTGCGCCTCCAGCGCGGGGACGATCTCGTCCGCGGTGGTCGGCTCGGCATCGCCGAAATAGGGCGCGCGGAATAGCCGCAGCGACCGGCCGGTGAACGCCTGGAACAGCCGCTGGGTCGTGTTGAGCTCGTATTTGACCTGCCGCGGCGACACGGTCGCGAGATTGGGATGGGTATAGGTGTGGTTGCCGACCTCATGCCCCTCGTCGACCATGCGGCGGAGCAGCGCATGCTCGGTCAGCGCATTCTCGCCGATGATGAAAAAGGTCGCGGGCGTACGGGTACGCTTCAGGATATCGAGGATGCGCGGCGTCCATTCGGCGTCGGGCCCGTCGTCGAAGGTCAGCGCGATGTCGCGCCGCCGGTAGCCGGTGCGGTCGACCACGTAAGGGGAGGGCAGCCGGTCGAAGCGCATGCCGCCGACGCCGCCATCGGCGGCGCGCGTCACCCTGCGCGCGCCCGCGACCGGCTCGGCCGCGACCTTGAGGATCTCGCCCGATCCCTCGATATCGACGTTGGTTCCCGGCGGCAGCGCGTCGATCGCCGACGGCGCGGGCAGGATGCGGTGATCGCGCCCGAAGATCGACCAGATGCCGGGGTCCTCCGATCCCAGCCGCCACAGCGCCACCTGCCGCATCCCGGCGCGCTGGAGCATCGCCAGCTCGTCATACGCACTGGCCGCATCGAGCAGCCAGACGACGTGGCGCGCCGCGCCCTCCTCGTACGCGAAGCCGCTGTTGCGGCTGGCCGCGTCCCACATCGGCTTGGTGCCCGAGTCGGCCGCCGCCTGCCACGCCTCCTCGACGTCGAGCGCATCGCCGCCCCCGTCATGCCAGTCGTAGGCATAGGAGCCGATCGCCACCACCAGCTTGGCCGCCGGTATCCCCCGCGCCGCCCGCGCGACGCTCTGCGCGAACCAGCGCCGCGACGCGATCGGCCCCGCTTCGCCGCCGGTCTCGTGCTCGTCATAGGCCATCAGGAACACCTTGTCGGCGACCCTGGCATAAGCGGGCAGATCCCAGTCCGCGTTCCCCACCGGCACCGCGATCGCCACCACCCAGCCGCGCGGGGCGAACCGCGCCTGCGCCTCGCCCAGGAACTGGCGGTAGTTCGCCTGCGCGCTTGGCGGCAGCTCCTCGAAGTCGAAGAACGCGCCGCCCGCATGGTTGGCGGCCAGGAACGGCACCAGCCGGTCGAGAAACGCGCGCCTGGCCCCCGCATCGGCGAACAGCGTCGCCGCCCCCGCGCCGTCCCATTTCCCGCCAACCGCATTCTGCACCATCGGCACGATCGTCGGCCGGCGCCCCGCGCGGTTCAGGATCGCGCGTCCCGCCACGTCGCGAAAGACGGTGATGTGGTGGTCCGCGCCGGTCACCGACACCCAGCCCGGGATCACCCAGTCGAGCTGGTCGACATGCCGCGCCAGGCTGGCCACGCTCGATTCGTCCCACGGCGCGTGAAACGCGATCGCCAGCGCCCGGGTGCCGCTGCGCTGCCGCCCGAGCAGCGCCCGCCCGGTCCGATCGAGCCCGCGCCGTGCCTGCGCGACCAGCCCGCCATGCGGCGGCGGCAGCCCGCGCAGCGCCGGATGCTCCGGGTTGACCGGCAGCAGCGGCGCCGCCGGCACCGCACCGATCGACGCCGCGAACACCGCCACCGCCAGCACCAGCAGCCCGAAGAACGCCGCCACCGCGCCCGCAAAGCGCCGCCGCCGCCGTCCGCTGGCGTCGAAAAAGACTGGGCCGTGCTCCATCGGATCAGCCTATTGCGTCAAGGCGGATGGCCGCAAGTGCGCAATGCGATGACACGCCCGTCATCTTGGGCCCGCCATTTCCGGCGCCACTTCCAACAAAATGCGCGCCGCCGCTGTCCTACACGCAGCACCTGTGCCTAATGCCGCGTCGCCATGAAGAACCGCACCCCGGTCCGCAGCGACCCGCCCGCCCCGAACGAGCCCTCGCCCGTTCCCGCCTTCACCCCCGTGCCGCGCCGCAAGCCGCGCCACGACGGCTGGACCGCCGCCCGACAGCGCGCCTTCATCGAAGCGCTCGCCCAGACCGGATCGGTCAGCCACGCCGCCGCGCGCGTCAACATGGCGGCGGAGGGCGCGTACCAGCTCCGCAGGGCCCCCGGTTCCGAATCGTTCCGCGCCGCCTGGGCCGCCGCGCTCGATTACGGCGTCCAGCACCTCGCCGACCTCGCGATCGACCGCGCCCGCGACGGCGTCGCCGTGCCGATCTTCCATGACGGTAAGCAGGTCGGCGAGAAGCGGTGGTACAACGACCGGCTGCTGATGTTCATCCTGCGCCACCACATGCCCGCCAGATACGGCACCAACATCGGCGGCGGCACCCGCAGCAAGGCGACGATCGAGCGCGAAGCCGCCGAGAACTGCCCGACCTGCCGCGCCGCTCGCGAAGCCAAGGAGGATGCCGGGTCGGACAAGGCCGCAAACGCCTGGCTCGACGAGATGATGAAGCGCTATCTCATCAAGGTTTGCCAGGAGCAGGACGAGCGCCGCGCCGGCCGCTGGTACGCCGCGGATTTCTACCTGCGCCAGCTGACCCATATCGAACTGGTGCTCGACATGGGCGGTCGCTGCATGGACCTGATCGACCAGTTCACCGAAAACCCGAAGGGCAAGGTCGACGGCACGCTGTATGCCAGCCCGATCAGCCAGGAACTCGCCGACCGCCGCGCCACGCTGTGGGCCGCCCGCAACGACCCACCCAGACCCCCGCTGCGTCTGCCGCGCTTGATGACGGACAGCGGAATGCGGACCGGCCCGACCAGCAAGAACCGGTACGCCGCCCGCGCCGCCGCCGAAGCCCGCATCGCCGCCGCGCAGGACGAATGGGAAGCGGCGCGCAGCGAGGAGAGCTGGCGGGAGTGGTGCAAGGGGAGGGGGTCAGGGACGTAAAGGTTCTTGTGGATCAACGACAAACTTTCGAGCAGCAGCGGACCGGGCATGGCCATGCCAGCACTTTTGTTGCGCCCTGACGACTGTCCGCCTAGTCTCGCTGTATGGTCCTTAACACCGAAGCCCTTCGCGCCACTCTCGTTGAACTCGCAAAACGTCCCAAGCACGAAGCAGTCCGCTCGCTGCTGTTCCGCCTGCTGACCGACGGATTGGGGGCGGAACCGTCATCCATCCGGCAGGAGGAGCGGATGGAGGTTTCCGGGCGGGTCGACGCGATGCTCGGCCGCACGATCATTGAGATCAAGAGCAATCTTGATCGGGAACTCGCCGATGGCGAGCGTCAACTTACCGGCTATCTGCAAGAGAAGGAGAGGCGCACGGGCCAGCCTTGGGTCGGCATCCTGACGGACGGCGCGGATTTCCACGTTTACGGACTGCGCCCGCAAGGTGTCGAGCGCGCAGGCGAACTCGAACGCATCGGCGGGCGCAAGGTCAAGGACGACCTCAAGGGCGCGCCGCGCCGCGATTTCTTGGTCTGGCTGGAGTCGGTCGTCGCCATAGCCGACTCCCTCGAACCCGAGCCCGATGTGATTCGTGCGGAGCTGGGCCGCGAAAGTCCTCTTTACATCAAAGGCGGGGCCGATCTGGAAGGCTTGTGGGCGCGTCATCGCTCCAATCCGGAGGTCGCAACCAAACGAGCGCTCTGGAGCCGCCTTTTGCAGGTCGCATATGGCGACGATGTCGCCGGCGATACGCTCTTCCTTCAACACACTTACCTTGTCATCGTCGCCAAGACGCTCGCGACGCAGGCGCTCGCAGACCGGTTTCCGAACGATGCGCGTGATCTGCTCGATGGGCGCGCATTTCAGGATTTGGGCATAACCGGCGCGGTCGAAGCCGACTTCTTCGACTGGATACTGGCCGATGAAGACGGTTCCGCCCTCGTCATGGCAATCGCCAATCAGGCCCGTCGCTTCCAATTGCACACCGTACAGGCGGACGTGCTCAAGGCACTTTATGAAAGCCTGATCGATCCTGCCGAGCGCCACTTCCTTGGCGAATATTACACGCCGGATTGGCTCGCGGCGCGCGTATGTGAAGCGGCGATCACCGATCCATTGAACCAGCGCGTTATCGACCCCGCCTGCGGATCGGGCACCTTCCTGTTCCACTCTGTCCGTCGACTGCTCGCGGCTGCCGAGAAGGAGGGTATCGCTCCTGCAGATGCAGTGGCGCGGGCCGCCTCGCTGGTGGCGGGAATCGATGTCCACCCGGTTGCGGTCATTTTCGCTCGCGCCACGT
The DNA here is from genome assembly GCF_964263785.1 of Sphingomonas sp. Classification (GTDB taxonomy): domain Bacteria; phylum Pseudomonadota; class Alphaproteobacteria; order Sphingomonadales; family Sphingomonadaceae; genus Sphingomonas. Next base: position 2,965 of record NZ_CAXVWL010000094.1, on the reverse strand, counting down.
TCCTGCTCGCGCTGGCGGGGACCATGGCGCAAGGCCGACCCCGCTCCATCGCCTTACCGGTCTATCTGGGCGACTCGCTCCAGTGGAACCGCGCGGAAGTTGTTGGGCGGTCCGAACTGGAGATCCTCGTCCCCGCAGCGGAGACATGGGCGGGTGGCAGGGACAGCCCCGGCGCACCCGGACAACTTCGCTTTCCCGAAAGCATCGTCGCCGATCCGGCGCTGCTGGATGAGGCAGTACAGACGATGATCCGCTTCGCCGATGAACATCGATCGGCAAAGGATTTCGCGCGCTGGGCGGAGAAGCGCGGCGTTGCGTCCGAAGACGTGAAAACGCTGTGCGGGACGGCCGAGGTCCTGACCCGGCTGATCGGTGAGGATCGCGATCATATCTGGGGCTATGTGGCGCGCAATCTGTCGCGGCCGATCTGGCTGTCTGGAGAACGCCAGCGCGCCGACGTGGTCGTCGGCAATCCGCCGTGGCTACGCTATTCGTCGATGAGCCAGGCGACGCAGAAGCTGTTCAAGGACGACTCGGCCCGTGCCGGGATTTGGGTGGGCGGGAAATCCGCTACCGCCAACGACCTGTCGGCGTTGTTCTTCGCGCGCGCGGTGAGCCTTTACATGAAGACGGATGGGCGGATCGCATTCGTCATGCCGTATGCGGCGATGAGCCGCGACCCCTATGCGGAGTTCCGCAAGGGCGACTTCTTTCCGTTCCGAAAATCGGATGCGGTCCGGGTGCGGTTCACCGAAGGATGGGCGCTGCCCAGCCAATTGACGCCGCTCTTCCCGGTGCCCGCGTGTGTCCTCTTTGCCGAACGCACGGCCGGCAAACCGGGCAAACTCCCGCAAGCGGTTATCGAGCTTACCGGCCGCATGCCGAACAATCGTCGCGACGCATCGCCCGACCAGGCGGCGACGGTACTCCAGGTCACGAACGTACCTTGGCCTACCGCAGGAGATGTTACCCGCGCCTCACCCTACCGCGACCGCTTCGTCAACGGGGCAACGCTGTGGCCGCGCCGGCTCGTTCTGGTCGAGAAGCTGCCCGCCGGGCGGCTGGGTGCCAATCCTGAAGCGCCCAGGGTGCGCAGCCGCATTACCACGCTCGATAAAAAGCCGTGGAGCGATCTCGATCCGCTCGAAGGACCGATTGAGGCGGAGTTTCTGCGGCCCGTGTGGCTGGGTGAGTCGATCGCGCCATATCGGCGGCTGACCCCGGCTCTCGGCATCATTCCCTATGACGAGACCGGCAACATGCTGCTCGACGCCGATGCGGCTTCGGCGCGCAATCATACCGGTTTGGCACGCTGGCTCAAACGCGCTGAAAAGCTTTGGGATGATCACGGCTCGGGCAAGATGAGTTTTGAGCGGCAGATCGATTATATGCGGAAGTTATCTGGTCAGTTTCCTATCGCCTCTCTCCGTCTAGTGTTCAGCAAAGCAGGTACCCAGCCCGCTGCTTGCCTTATTGAGGATCACCACGCAATAATCGAACAAGCACTATACTGGATAGCGCCGAAGAGCCTTGACGAGGGCCGCTATCTGATGGCTGTTTTCAACAGCGAAACAATCCGTGCTGCATCCGAGCAATGGCAGTCGGAAGGCCAGTTTGGTGCCCGCCACTTCGATCGCGTCGCGCTCAACCTCCCCATCCCCGAGTTCGGCTCCGGCAAGAGCTTGCATCTGGCGCTTGCCGCTGCGGCGGAGGAGGCCGAACAAGTAGCTGCCGGTGTCGAGATCGACCCCGCCAGGCCGTTCACCGACGCCCACAGCCGCATTCGCAGCACCCTGCGCAGTCATGGCGTAGCGGAACGGATCGACAATCTGGTTGCCGAGCTGATCGGGCAGGAACCGCCCGCAATCGTCCAGACGAAGTCGGGCGAGAAATTGGTCCTCCGCGGCTACGGTGCGCTCGCCGATCAGATCGAGGTGCGCAAGGGCATCGACCTGAGCAAACCGGTGGCTGAACAGGTCGCGCGGCTGGACCGTAACGAAGCCCGTCGTAAGCGTGCCTCGCACGTTTGATGCCGGGAATACTGCTGGACACGAATGCGCTGGTGCGCTTTTTCGTCGGTGCGCCGATGAAGGATGGCGCACTGATAGCGATTGCGGCAGCGCAGGCAGTCGACCAGGTCTATGTTTCACCCGTTGTCGCTTGGGAGGCTGCGGTTGCGGTGAGAAAGCCGAACCCTGCCAAGCGCCCCGACCTTGGTGGGTATGAGCCCGCCGACTGGTTCCGACTGGCTCGACGGCTCACCGGCGCGAAACTTGCTCCGTTCGGGCACCGCATTACGTTGGAGGCGGCTCGTGTGCCCGCCATTTACGGCCAGAACGATCCGGGGGACTGCTTCATGATCGCAACTGCGCGGGTGCGCCGCTTGGCGATCGTCACATCCGACGAGCCCATGGCGCAACTCGCCGCTCGCCTCCCCCTTTATCTGTCCGTGATACGATGTTGACCAAGAACAAATGACAGGATTGAACGAGTCTACCCCTCATCCCCCATCCGCAGCGCCGCGATGAACGCTTCCTGCGGGATGCTCACGCTCCCGTATTCGCGCATCTTCAGCTTTCCCTTCTTCTGCTTGTCGAGCAGCTTCCTCTTGCGCGTCGCGTCGCCGCCGTAGCATTTGGCGGTCACGTCCTTGCGCATCGCGCTGATCGTCTCGCGCGCGATCACCTTGCCGCCGATCGCCGCCTGGATCGGGATCTTGAACAGGTGGCGCGGGATCAGCTCTTTCAGCCGCTCCACCATCCCGCGTCCGCGTACTTCGGCGGTGCCGCGATGGACGATCATGCTGAGCGCGTCGACCGGCTCTTCGTTGACCAGGATGCCCATCTTGACCAGGTCGCCCTCGCGGTAGCCGATCTGGTGGTAGTCGAAGCTCGCATAGCCCTTCGACAGCGACTTCAGCCGATCGTAGAAGTCGAACACCACTTCGTTCAGCGGCAGCTCGTAC
>NZ_CAXVWL010000093.1:0-42267 GCF_964263785.1 Sphingomonas sp. | reverse complement strand
CCGACGGCGCGGGCGGTCGCAACGGCGAGGTCGACTTCCGCGGCACCAGGCGCAGCAACGACACCCATGCCTCGATCACCGATCCGGACGCGCGGCTGTATCGCAAGAGCCCCGGGGCGGGGGCGAAGCTGTGCTACATGGGGCACGTCTTGATGGAGAACCGGAAACGGCTGGCCGTCGATGCCGAGACCACGCGCGTGGCCGGCTTTGCCGAACGGGTGACCGCGGTGGCGATGCTCGATGATGTCGACCGCCCGGAGGCGCGCCGGATCACGCTGGCAGCCGACCGCGCGTACGACACACGCGACTTCCGCTTCGTCGACGGCGAGGAGAAGCTGTTCGCGAGCTTCACGCGGGGGGACGGCGTCGAGCGCGTCTACATCGCGTTCGACATCGACGACGCGCAGGGTCCGCCCATCGGGCTCGGCGTTTTCCGGAAGGAGGGCGAACACGTCGTCTGCTACGGCCTGTGCATGCTCTGGTCGCCGCCCGGAGACGGCCGCGCGCTGCTCGTGCCCACCGGGGAGGGTGGACCCTCGGGCTACTTCGCGTTCCGTCGCGGCCAGCCGTTCCGGCGAATCCGGGGACCGGTGCCCGGCGACCTCGCTGCCGGGCGGCTCCGCGCGCAGAAGCGCATGGCCCGGCTGCTCAAGGCGGCCGAGACCGAAACCCTCCAGCGGCGGGGACACGTGACGGTCGTGAGCAACGTCGGCCAGAAGGTCTTCACGCAGCCACTGCCACTGGGGGCGTGACCGTTCTACGCCGGGCGGCAGATGCGCAGCCGCCCGGCCGGGCTGCGCACCTTCCTGCGAAGTGCGGGCGATCTCGTAAGCCTCCGCCGCACGGTTCGGCCCGCGCAGCGGGCGGACCGTCGCACCCCTAGCCGGTCCCGAACGCCCCGCCGTGAGTACCCGGTGCGTGCCAGGCCTCGCGGAAACCCCGCGTTGCGGGGCTAAGTCATTGAAAAATGGTGCTGCCGGTGAGGATTGAACTCACGACCTCAGCCTTACCAAGGATGCGCTCTACCACTGAGCTACGGCAGCACGGCCGGCCGGGGCTGACACCCTTGCGCGAACGAAGCGCGCCTAGAGACGAGGCGGCGGCGATTGTCAAGCCGTGGCGCGTCAGGGCGTCGCCGCGGTGGCCGCCAGCGGCGCGAAACGCGCGACCTGGCGGCCGACCAGCATCAGCTGTTCCACCACCGCAGGGTCGCTCGCGCCGCCCTCTTCGTCGAACTTGACGATCTGGCTGTTGATCGCCGCCGCGAACGGGGTCGGCCAGCCGCGCAGCGCGTGGACGATCGATCGCAGCGCCGCGATCGTCGATCCGGTCGCCTGCCACCCGTAAGCGGTCGCGATCAGCCCGACGGGCATGTCGGCCAGATAGGGCCGCGCCGCATCGCGCGCGGTCTCCTCCAGCAGGTCGAGCGCGTTCTTGACCACCCCCGAAATGCTGCCGTGATAGCCCGGACTCGCGATGATCAGCGCCGAGGCTTGCCGCACCGTCTCGACGAACTCTCGCTCCTCGGGCGTGCGCGTGGTCGCCTTGGGATCGTAGAGCGGCAGTCTGGCCATGTCGGCGCCACCGAACATCCGCGTGCGGAATCCTTGCTGGCACGCCGCGTCGAGCGCGATGCGCAGCGCCCGCTCGGTCGAAGATACCCCGCCGATGGTGCCGCCGATGCCCACGACAAGGGGTAGTTCGCTGTCCGCCATCTTCTAGCTCCTCCGATGGCGTCTCCTACCGCGCCAAGGCGGCGTGGTCGATCCGTGGCAGCACATGGCGCGCGAACAGGTCCGCCTCGGCGGCGTGGGGATAGCCCGACAGGATGAAGGCCTCGATGCCCATCGCGCGGTACCCCTGCAATTTGGCGAGCACCTGGTCGGGATCGCCGACGATCGCCGCCCCGCAGCCCGAACGCGCGCGCCCCACCCCGGTCCACAGATTGTCCTCGGCATAGCCGTCGCCCGCGGCGTTCTCGCGCAGCGCCGCCTGCGCCGCGACTCCGGCCGACGCCGAATCGAGCGACTTCGCGCGGATCGCCGCGCCGGCTTGCGCGTCGAGCTTGGACAGCAACCGGTCGGCATAGGCGCGCGCCTCGGTCTCGGTATCGCGAACGACCACATGCGCGCGGTAGCCGAAACGGAGCGTGCGCCCATGCTTGGCCGCGCGCGCGCGCATGTCGGCGATGATCGCGGCGACATTCTCCTTCACGTCGGGCCACATCAGGAACACGTCGCAACCCCTCGCTGCCGCCTCGCGCGCATCGGGGCTCAGCCCACCGAAATAGAGCAACGGCGCCTTGCCGCTCATCATGCCGACACGCGGCGGATCCAGCTTGAGCTTCCAGAACGCGCCGTCGTGATCGAGCGGCTCGCCGTTCAGCAGCGTCTTGAGGATCGTCATCGCCTCGGCCGTGCGGGCGTAGCGGGCAGTTGAGGCCAGCATCTCGCCCGGCATGTCGGAGGAAATGATGTTGACGGTGAGACGCCCCCCGAGCAGCCGGTCGATCGTCGCGATCTGGCGCGCGAGTTGCGGCGGCCAGGTCTCGCCGATCCGCACCGCCATCAGCAGCGCCATGCGCCGAAGCATCGGCGCGATCGCCGCCGCGAACGCCGTGGTGTCGATGCCGAGCTGGTAGCCCGAGGGCAGCAGAATATTGTCGAATCCGCCCGTCTCGGCTTGCATCACGATGTCGCGGCAATGCTCCCAGCTCGATTTGAGCCTCGGATCGGGCACGCCCAGGAACTCGTAATCGTCGTCGCACAGGGCCGAGAACCAGCTGATCTCGCAAGGTTTCATGGCAGCGCCTCTCCGCGGCTGGCGACCAGCACCTCATACCATTCCGCGCGAGTCCAGCGGACCTTGTAGACGTCGGCGATCTCGGCGATCCGGCCCGCATTCTGGGTGCCGACGATGGGGATGACCCGCGCCGGATGCGCCATGATCCAGGCATAGGCCGCCGCCGCCACATCGACCCCGGCAGCCAAGGCCTTGCGCGCCAGGGCGCGGCAGACCGCGCGTTCACGCTCTGCCGTCGGCGCCGCGATCCTGCCGCCGCCGAGCGGCGACCAGGCGAGCACCGCTACGTCGTGCTTCAGCGCCTGATCGAACAGGCCGTTCGACAGCGGCTCGATCGCCAGCGGCGAAAACTCGGGCTGGGTCGTCGATAGCGGCACTCTCAGGAACGACGCCAGCGTGCGCGTCTGGTCGACGGTGTAGTTCGACACCCCGACCGCGGCGACCTTGCCGCTCGCCACCATGTCGTCGAGCGCACGTGCGACCTCGTGCGGGTGCGCCAGGATGTCGGGCCGGTGGATCTGGTACAGCTCGACCCGCTCGACCCGCATCCGCCTGAGCGACGCGTCGAGCGCATCCTTGAGATATGCGGCGCTCGAATCGTACGGCACCGGCGGCGTGATCCCGCCCTTGGTCGCCAGCACCATCCGGGATCGCAGCTCCGGCGCCTCGGCGAACACCGCGCCCAGCAGCGACTCGGCATCGCCGAATCCGCCCGAACCGTCGAAGCCATAGATGTCGGCGGTATCGAACAGGGTGACCCCCGCCGCGAACGCAGCCTCGACCAGCGCGCGCGCCTCGCCGACGCTGCGCCCGGCGAAGCGCCACATCCCCCAGGCGATCGGGGAGACAGCAATTCCGCTCTTGCCCAAAGGCCGCGGATCGGGTGTAAGTGCGATTTCAGACATCGCTGTCATATTAGGGGCGAAATCGGTGCAAGAGCAAGTGCGATATGGGCTGATCGGCACCGGCATGATGGGCGTCGAGCATCTCAACAACCTTGCGGTCACCCCCGGTGCGGTCGTCACCGCCATCGCCGACCCCGCGGAGACGTCGCTCGCCTGGGCCCGCAAGGCGCTGGGCGATACGCGTGCGCAGCGCGTGCAGGCCTTTGCCGACGCCCCCAGCCTCGCCAAGAGCGGCCTGGTCGATGCGGTGATCGTCGCGTCGCCCAACCACACCCACCGCGACGTCCTCACGCCGTTGTTCGGCGAAGGCCTCCACATCCTGTGCGAGAAACCGCTCGCGACGACGATCCGCGATGCGCGCTGGATCGTCGCGCAGGCCGAGGCGAGCGACCGGGTGTTCTGGACCGCGATGGAATATCGCTACATGCCGCCGGCGGCCGCGTTCATCGCGCAGGTCCATGGCGGCGACATCGGTACCCTGCGTATGCTGTCGATCCGCGAGCACCGCTTTCCGTTCCTGCAAAAGGTCGGCGACTGGAACCGCTTCGGCCGCAACACCGGCGGCACGATGGTGGAGAAATGCTGCCACTTCTTCGATCTGATGCGGCTCATCACGCGGTCCGAAGCGGTGCGCGTCTATTGCTCGGGCGCGATGGACGTGAACCACGTCGACGAACTCTATGACGGCGCGCGCCCCGACATCATCGACAACAGCTACACGACAGTGGATTTCGCGAATGGCACGCGTGCCATGCTCGACCTGTCGATGTTCGCCGACGGCGCCGAGAACCAGGAAGAGATCACCGCGGTCGGCGACACCGCGCGGCTCGACGTGCTCATTCCCGAAGGCGCCATCGTCCATGCTCCGCGCGTCGGCTTCATGAATCCCAAGCGTGCGACCCGCCGCACGATCGACACCGACGCCACCGCGCTCGCCGCGGGCAGCCATCACGGCTCGACCTTCTACGAACACCAACGCTTCAATGCGGCGGTGCGTGGCGAGGGCGCGGTCGAGGTCACCGCGCGCGACGGACTGATGGCGGTCGCGATCGGCACCGCCGCCGAGATCAGCGCACGCGAACACCGCGCTGTCGAGATGGCCGAACTGGGATTTTGACATACCGGGGCTTCATGCCCGCAAAGACGAACGCGGCTGACAACGCGGGACAGGCATCATAACCCATCGGCAAGATGGGATTTTACGAGGAGGACGACGATGAAGGGGCTTTTGCTGGCGGGAACCGCCGCCGCGTTGACGATCGCCGCACCCGCGGCGGCGCAGGACTCGGGGAACACCGGTGCCGCGACCGAGGCATCGGACACCAACACCGCGCAGGGCCAGAGCGACCAGTTGCAGGGCGACCAGCCCGCGACCACCCCCGGCGACATCGTCGTCACCGCGCAGAAGCGCTCCGAACGCCTTCAGGACGTGCCGGTCGCGGTGTCGGTCATCTCGGGCGACGCGATCGCGGCCAAGGGCGGGCAGAATATCGAGAGCGCGCAATATCTCGTGCCGACGCTGAACTTCCGCAAATCGGGGACGGCGATCAACCAGTCGCTGTTCCTGCGCGGGGTCGGCACCTCGACCTTCTCGATCGCAGGCGAGCCGTCGATCTCCACCGTAGTCGACGGCGTCGTCTACAGCCGCGCGGGCGAAGCGTTCAGCGACTTGGTCGACATCGACCGGCTGGAGGTGCTGCGTGGCCCACAGGGCACGTTGTTCGGCAAGAACACCAGCGCCGGCGTCATCAACATCGTCACCAAGCGGCCCGGCAACGATTTCGGCGGCTTCCTGGAGGGCGGCTATTACACGGGCGGCGACGAATACCGCGTGCGCGGCGCGGTCGATCTGCCGATCGCCGAGCATATCAAGAGCCGCGTCACCGGTTTTTACGGTAATTACGACGGCAACATCCGCAACGTCGCGCGCGGCAACACGCGGGTCAACGGCTACGAACATTACGGCGTTCGCGGCATGATCGTCGCCGATCCGACCCCGGACCTGCTGCTGACGCTGATCGCCGACTACCGCGAAAGCCACGACGATTGCTGCGGCGAAGTGATCGGCACCACCCCCGCCAACGCGACCGCCACCGTCCTGCCCACGCCACGCGGCGACAAGACCCGTGCGCTGGCCCAGAACCTCATCACCTCGACCGAGGAAAAGAGCTGGGGCGTGTCGCTCCAGGCAGACTGGACGCTGGGCACCCAGACGCTGACCTACATCGGCGCGTACCGCGAATACGACAACACCGAGATCCGCGACGGCGATTTCCTGCCCCAGGCCTATAACGGCTTCAACGAGCTCCACGATTTCGGCCCGCAGACCAGCAACACGCTGACCCAGGAAGTGCGGATCACCTCGCCCGCCGACCAGTTCTTCAGCTACGTCGTCGGCGCCTTCTATTCGCGCGCGGAAACCGAGCGGACGTTCACCCGCAACGATATCACCTGCGTCTCGGGCGCCCTGCCGGCGCTCACCCCCTGCTCCAGCCCGCTGGTGCTGGCGTCGCGGCCCACCGGCACCGCAAACTTCGGATCGGTGTTCAAGAACCTCGCCTTCTTCGGCCAGAGCACGCTGAACTTCACCGATCGCTTCCGCGGCATTGCCGGGGTTCGCTATACCAGCGACCAGTTGAACGTGTTCCACAATCGCGTGACGACGCTCGCGGGCCCGGGGATCAACCCCAGCTTCGGCCCGTTCACCGGCAAGACGACGAACGACAATTGGTCGGGCAAGGCCGGGCTGCAATTCGACGTGGTGCCGCAGTCAACCGCCTACGCGACCTACTCGCGCGGCTACAAGGGGCCCGCGTTCAACGTCTTCTTCAACCTGACCGCGACCGGCACCAACGTCATCGAGCCGGAGACCGCCGACAGCTACGAGGTCGGCCTCAAGAACACGCTGCTGGGCGGCAAGCTCGTCGTCAACCTCGCTGCCTATTACGCGAAGTACCACAATTTCCAGGCCAACAACCCCGACATCGTCGCGGGCGTGCTGGTCACGCGCTTCACCAACGCCGGCGACATCTCGACCCGCGGCGGCGAGCTCGATCTGCTGTTCCAGCCGGTCCGCGACCTGTCGTTCTCGGGCGGCCTCGCCTACACCGACGCGCACATCGACCAGTTCAAGATACCGACCAACGGCGTGACGACCGGCGTCATCCCGTCGGGCACCCGCCTCGGCTATGCGCCCAAGTGGAAGGGCACGCTCGGCACCGACTACCGCATCCGCACCGGCGGTCGCGTCGACTTCGCACTCGGCGCGCAAGGTTCCTACCAGTCGAAACAGATCTCGCAGCTCGATGCGAGCGCCGCCATCCGCCAGGCGACGACGATCAAGGGCTACGGCCTGGTCGACCTCTCGGCGAGCATCGTCGAGGCCAACGACCACGCGCGGCTCACCTTCCAGGTCAAGAACCTGTTCGACCAGAGCTTCGCCGCGGCCATCACCAGCGGCGGCCCCGGCGGCAGCTACCGCTACCTCATCCCGCGCGAAGCGGACCGCTATTACGGCGTGACGGGCCGCATCGGCTTCTGACCCCTTCTGTCCTCCCCCGCGATCGCGGGGGAGGGATGGTTAATGCCCCATCACCACCGCCCCCGACCCATCGTCCTCCACCGCCACGATGCGCGGGATCAGCAATTGCACGATCCCCAGCGCGACCAGATACGACACCGAACAGATCGCCAGCAGCGGCCCATAGCCCCAGCCGTGCCCCAGCGAGAACGCCGCCAGCTGGATCAGCACGATCGACCACATGTTGCCGCAGAACGCCGCGATGCCGATCGTCGAACCCACCTGCCCGGCGGGCACGATATCGGTCGCCAGCCCGAAGACGTTGGTCGAAAATCCCTGATGCGCGAACAGCCCCAGCCCGAGCAGCAGCGCCGCGCTCCACGGCGAATCGACCAGCAGCACCAGCGTGACCGGCAGGATCAGCACCGCATAGATCAGCAGCGTGACTTTGCGCGCCCGGTCCACGCTCCACCCCCGCTGCATCAGCCTGGTCGGCAACCAACCCCCGGTCAGCGCCCCCGCCGCCGCCATCGTATAGGCGAGCGCGACCGGCAGCCCGACCGTACCCTGCGGCAGCCCGAACATTCGGTGGAACAGGTCGGGCAGCCACGCCAGCATGAAGAACCACACCTGGTCCGACAGCACTTTGGCGACAGCGATGGCCAACGTCTCGCGCCGGCGCAGCAACGAGGTCCAGCGCACCGGCACCGCGCGCACGCCCTCTTCCGCCACCGGCGGGATGCGGATCGCGAACCACGCGACGACCCACATCAGCCCCAGCCCGCCCGCGACCAGGAACGCCGCCTGCCATCCGAACGCCACCGCCAGCGCGGGGATGGCCAGCGGCGTGACGATCGCGCCGACATTGGGCGCGGTGTTGCCGATGCCCAGCGCCATCGATCGCTCGCTTTGCGTGAAATACGTTGCCGCCGACTTCACCGCCGCCGGCGTGCCGACCGACTCCGCCGCGCCGAGCACGACCCGCGAAGCGATGAACGCGCCCACCGTCGTCGCAAACGCATGCGCCATGCCCGCCAGGCTCCACAGCGCAACGCCGATGCCAAAGCCGAGCCGCAATCCCACCCGGTCGATGAACCACCCCGTGCCCAGGAACGCCACCGCGGCGGCGACCTGGAACGCCGACAGCATGTTGGCGTAATCGCCGTCCGACCAGCGGAACTCGATTTCCAGCGTCGGCTTCAGCAACGCCAGGATTTGCCGGTCGACATAATTCAGCATGATCGCAAAGAAGACGAGTGCGACGATCCCCCAGCGGCCCCGATTGGCAGTCATATCCTCTCCTTCGCGTCCTGCGACAACGTTGTCACAAGCCGTGCGATTGGGCTAGTCAGTCATCGTACACAGGAGACCGCATGGCCGTAACCCGTTCCCAGTCCCGCGTCCTGCCAATGGCCGCCGACCTCTACGGCGATATCGAGCCCAGCCCGCGCGCGACGTGGCGCGGCTACCTTCCCGGGCTCGCCATCGTCGCCGCAGGCACACTGGCGGCCGGGTTCATCTCGGATCATTACGGCGCGCCGCTGACCTTGATGGCGCTGCTCATCGGCCTCGCGCTCAACTTCCTCTCCGCCGACACGCGGCTCACCCCCGGGCTCGCCTTCGCATCGCGCTCGCTGCTGCGCTGGGGGATCGTGCTGGTCGGGGTGCGCGTGACCTTCGGTCAGATCGCCTCGCTCGGGCCGGTGGCGCTGCTCTGCGTGCTGGCCATCGTCGCCGCGACGATCGGCGCGGGCATCCTGGTCGCACGCCGCCTGGGCTTCGACACCGCCTTCGGGACGCTGGCGGGCGGCGCGGTCGCGATCTGCGGGGCGAGCGCGGCGATGGCGCTGGCGACGACGCTCGGCGAGCGCCGCGTCGGACAGGCGCAATTGACGCTGGTCCTCGTCGGCATCTCGGCGATGAGCGCGACCGCGATGGTCCTCTACCCCATCGCCGCGCACGCACTGGCACTGTCGGATCTGCGGGCGGGTTTCCTGCTCGGCGCATCGATCCACGACGTCGCCCAGGCGCTGGGCGCGGGTTACTCCTATTCGGACGCGGCAGGCGGCATTGCGACGATCGTGAAGCTCACCCGCGTCGCGCTCCTCGCCCCCGTACTCGCGGTCGTCGCGTTGTTCCTGCCGCGTGGCGAAGCGGGCGCGAAAGGGCCGGGCATCCCCTGGTTCGTCGTCGGCTTCTTCGTGCTCGCGGGCATCAACTCGTTGGGAGTTATTCCTGCGTTCGCGGCCACCGGCGCCGAGCGCGTCGCCACCGGCCTGCTCGCCGCCGCGGTCACCGCCACTGCGATCCGCTCGCCCTTGTCGCAACTGCTCGAAGCGGGGCCGAGGCCACTCCTGATCATCCTGGCGGCGAGCGCAATAGCCTTCGCGCTGGCGCTGGCGGCCGCGACGACGCTGATCGGCTGACTATCTCCCCTCCCTGCAACCGAGGGGAGCAGCTACAAGCCGACCCCCACGGTGGACCCGCGCTCCACCAGCTCGAACGCGATCTCCCGCCGCTCGTCGCTATGCGTCAGCAACAGATCCGCCGCCTGCCACCCCAACTCCCGCGTCGGCTGGCGGATCGTCGTCAGCGGCGGCCATACATAGCCCGCAAGCGCATCGTCGCCGAACCCCGCCACCGACAAGTCTTCCGGCAGCCGTAGCCCGCGCGCATGCGCCGCGGTCAGCACGCCCGCCGCCATCTCGTCGCTCGCCGCGAAGATCGCGGTCGGCGGCTCAGGCAGCTCCAGCAACACCGCGCCCGCGCGCGCGCCAGACGGAAAGTCGTACCCGCCATCGACGAACAGCGAAGGGTCGTCGTCCAGCCCTCCCGCCATCAGCGCCGCCCGGTGCCCCGCCGCCCGCTGGCGGCTCGTGGCATAATCGGGGTGCCCGCCGACGAACCCGATCCGCCGGTGCCCCAGCGCCAGCAGATGCCGCGTCATCACCGCCGCCGCCTTGACGTTGTCGATCCGCGTCGACGGCCCTGCGGCGGCGTCCCCCGGCGACACCAGCACCGTCCGCACGCCCCGTGCGGCCAGGGTCGCGCGCACATCCTCGCGGTCGGTGATCGGCGGGGTCAGGATCAACCCGTCGACCTGCGTCGTGTCGACCAGCGCGAGCAGTTCCTCGATCAGCCGCGGCGAGGCGCGATCGTAGGGCTGCGCGATCATCCGCACCCCGTCCGCCTCGCACCGGTCGCGCACCCCGGCCTGGATTTCGAACAGGTAATGCGGGCTGGGATTGTCGCACACCAATGCGATCTGGAAGCTCCGCCGTCCGGCGAGCGAGCGCGCCGCCAGGCTTGGGCGAAAGTTCAGCGCAGCGACGGCCGCCTGCACCCGCTCGCGCGTCTCGGCGCCCACGTAGCGCTCGTTGTTGAGCACCCGGCTGACCGTCTTGATCGACACCCCCGCCGCCGCCGAGACGTCCTTGATGGTCGCGCGCAACCCTATCGCTCCGTCCTGTTCGGCATGGTACGGGGGCTTTGCCACGGCAGCGACGCTTGCGGCAACTGTCGTAGCAGGATAACACACGGCGTATGAATGTCGAGCCCGGACCCCGCCCCGGATCCCACTACGCCGGAGGCGAGAAACCGTTCGAGCTGACGGGAGGCATGCCGCCCCCCGACGACTGGTCCGAATGGTCGCCCGAAGAGGCCGAACCGCCCAGGCGCCGCGCCGGCGTCCTGCGCTGGATCGTGCGCGGCACCGGATTGCTCATCGTCCTGCTGGTCGTCGCGATCGGCTGGCTCGCGGTCACCGCGCCTTTGTCGCGTTCGCTCAAACCCCCGACCCCACCGTCGATCACGCTGACCGCCGACGACGGCACCCCGATCGCGCGCCGCGGCGCGATCATCGGCGCGCCGGTCGACGCCGCCAAGCTCCCGAAGCACGTCACGCAAGCGTTCCTGGCGATCGAGGACCGCCGCTTCTATTCGCACTGGGGCATCGACCCACGCGGCATCGCCCGCGCGGCCTGGTCGAACGTCGGCGCGGGGGGGGTGAGCCAAGGCGGCAGCACGATCACCCAGCAGCTCGCCAAGAACGCGTTCCTGAATTCCGACCGCACCGCCGCGCGAAAACTGCGCGAGATGATGATCGCCTTCTGGCTGGAGGCGTGGCTGACCAAGAACGAGATCCTGTCGCGCTACCTGTCGAACGTTTATTTCGGCGACAACGTCTACGGCCTGACGGCAGCGTCCAGACACTATTTCGGGCGGACGCCGGAGAACCTCAATATCGGCCAGGCTGCGATGCTCGCCGGACTCGTCAAGGCGCCGTCGCGGCTCGCGCCGACCACCAATCTGAAGGGCGCGCGCGCCCGCCAGGCCGTGGTCGTCGGCGCGATGGAGGCCGCGGGCTTCCTCAGCCACGCGCAAGCCGAGGACGTCCAGCCGCAGCGCGTGCTCCCCGCGCAAGCCGGCCAACTTCCCAGCGGCACCTATTTTGCCGATTGGGTTCTTCCCGCCGCGCGCGACCACGCGGGCGAGGTCCAGTCCGAAGCGACCGTCGAGACCACGCTCGATCCCCGCCTGCAGCGCGCCGCCGAACGCACGATCCGCTCGGCAGGGCTGCGCCAGGCGCAGGCTGCGCTCGTCGCGATGCGTCCCGACGGCCGCATCGTCGCGATGGTCGGCGGGCGCGACTACGGCAAGAGCCCGTTCAACCGCGCCACCCAGGCCCGCCGCCAGCCCGGCTCCGCCTTCAAGCTGTTCGTCTATCTCGCCGCGATGCGGGCGGGGATGACGCCGTCCTCCACCGTCGACGACAGCCGCGTCGACATCGCCGGGTGGAAGCCGAAGAACGACGACGGCCGCTACCTCGGCGAGATCAGCCTGGCGCGCGCCTTCGCCCGCTCCTCCAACGTCGCCGCGGCGCGGCTGACCCAGCAACTCGGCGTCAGGAACGTCATCAAGGCCGCGCGCGACCTCGGCATCTCCACCCCGATCGCCAACGAAGCGACGATCGGGCTGGGCACCGCGGAGGTCTCGCTGCTCGAACTCACCGCCGCCTACGCCGCGGTATCGGCGGGCCGCTATCCGATCCAGCCGCGCGGCATCGAGAAGCTCAACGAAGACAGCAGCTGGCTCAAATCGCTGACCGGCGGACAATCCAAGATGCCCGACGACATCCGCGAGAACATGCTGTCGCTGCTCAACTCCGCGATCCGCGGCACCGGCCGCGAAGCGGTGCTGAGCGTTCCCGCCTACGGCAAGACCGGCACCTCGCAGGACAGCCGCGACGGCTGGTTCATCGGCTTCGCGGGCGATCTGGTGGTCGGCGTCTGGGTCGGCAACGACGACAATTCGCCCAATCCGGGCCTCCACGGCGGCACCGTCCCCGCCCGCATCTGGCGCACCTTCATGCAATCCGCGCTTGGCCTCGCCTCCGTCGCCGCTCCGGTTGTCGAGGAAGCGACGGACAACGCCGCGATGAGCAACGAGGATATGCCGTTCGAGGGCGATTTCGAGGGCCTCGGGATCAACCTCAAGGTCGATCCCGACGGCGGCATCCGGATCGGCCCGTCGGGCGAACGCGACGCGCCGCCCCCGCGCGACGAGGACGAACCCCCACCGCCCGAGGACCCCGACGAGCCGCCGAACTAGCCGCTAGATCACCCCCGCGCGCGCTAGTCCGAAGAGCACGGCCGGCCACAGCACCGAATTGACGATGTCCTGCACCGTGTCGGCGAAGCGCCACGATCCGCTGCGCAGCCGATCGAGCAGTTCGTTGAACAGCTCGGCCGCGGTCACGGCGGCCAGCGGCCACCAGGCGCCGACGTCGCCCGCGATGGTGACGCACGCGACCCAGATGACCATGCCGACGTGGACGTGGAGCGTCGCGTGGTCGAGCCCGAACGTGTTCGCCATCCACACCTTGGCCCGGTTGTGGAGCGTGGCGTCCTTCGGCTTCAGAACGACAGCCCCATCACGGTGCGCACCCCCGGCAGCGCCTTGACGCGCGCGAGCAGGTCCGTGGTCACCGGCTCGTCGACCGACAGCAGCAGCACCGCCTCGCCGCCCGCCTGGCGCCGCCCGAGATGGAAGGTGCCGATGTTGACCCCCGCCTCGCCCAGCGTCGTGCCCAGGCGGCCGATGAAGCCCGGCGCGTCCTCGTTGACGACATAGAGCATCGGCCCCGCCAGATCGGCCTCGACCTTGATCCCGAACAGCTCGACGAGGCGCGGCGCCTGGTCGCCGAACAGCGTCCCCGCGACCGATCGATCGCCGCCCGCGGTCTTCACCGTCACGCGCACCAGCGTATGGTAATCGCCCTCGTGGGTCGATCGCACTTCGCGCACGTCGATGCCGCGCTCCTTGGCCAGGAACGGCGCGTTGACCATGTTCACCGTGTCCGAATGGACCCGCATCATCCCCGCGAGCACCGCGCCGGTGATCGGCTTCTGGTTGAGCTCGGCCGCCGCGCCCTCGACCTCGATGGTCACGCCGGTCAACGCGCCGTGCGCGAGCTGGCCGATCAGTGAGCCCAGCTTCTCGGCGAGCGCCATATAGGGTTTGAGTTTGGGGGCTTCTTCGGCGGACAGCGACGGCATGTTGAGCGCGTTGGTGACGCCGCCGTTCACCAGGAAATCGGCCATCTGCTCGGCGACCTGGATCGCGACGTTGACCTGCGCCTCGGTCGTCGACGCGCCTAGGTGCGGCGTGCTGACGAAGTTCGGCGTGCCGAACAGCGGCGAGGCCTTGGCGGGCTCCTCGACGAACACGTCGAGCGCCGCGCCGCCGACCTGCCCCGAATCGAGCGCGGCCTTGAGCGCGGCCTCGTCGATCAGCCCGCCGCGCGCGCAGTTGATGATCCGCACGCCGCGCTTGGTCGTGGCGAGCGCCTCGGCGGACAGGATGTTGCGGGTCGAATCGGTCAGCGGCGTGTGCAGCGTGATGAAGTCGGCGCGCGCGAGCAGTTCGTCGAGCGTCACCTTCTCCACCCCCATCTCGACCGCGCGCTCGGGCGTGAGGAACGGATCGAACGCGACGACCTTCATCTTGAGCCCGCGTGCGCGGTCGGCGACGATCGATCCGATGTTGCCCGCGCCGATCAGCCCCAGCGTCTTGGAGGTGAGCTCCACCCCCATGAAGCGGTTCTTCTCCCACTTGCCCGCCTGGGTCGACGCGTCGGCCTCGGGCAGCTGCCGGGCGAGCGCGAACATCAGCGCGATGGCGTGCTCGGCGGTGGTGATGCTGTTGCCGAACGGCGTGTTCATGACCACCACGCCCTTTGCCGAGGCGGCGGGGATGTCGACGTTGTCGACGCCGATCCCTGCCCGCCCGACGACCTTGAGGTTGGTCGCGGCGTCGAGGATCTTGGCGGTCACCTTGGTCGAGCTGCGGATCGCGAGGCCGTCGTATTCGCCGATCATCGCGATCAGCTCGTCTGGGGTCTTGCCGGTGATCTCGTCCACTCCCACGCCGCGCTCGCGGAAGATCTGCGCGGCGCGGGGGTCCATCTTGTCGGAAATGAGGACTTTGGGCATGATTTGGAACCTTTGATAAACCGTTCGTGCTGAGCGCAGTCGAAGCACATTGGTCGGGCGTGCCCTTCGACTTCGCTCAGGGCGAACGGAAGGAAGTGTCAGCCCGCTTTCGCCGTGGCGTACGCCCAATCAAGCCACGGCCCCAGCGCCTCGATATCGGCGGTGTCGACCGTCGCTCCGCACCAGATGCGCAGCCCCGGCGGCGCGTCGCGATAGCCCGCGACATCGAACGCCGCGCCTTCGGTTTCGAGCAACGACGCCATCCGCTTGATGAGCGCCTCATTCGCGCCCTCGACCGTCAGGCACACGCTGGTCCGCGACCGCGACGCCGGATCGGCAGCGAGGTGCCCCAGCCAGTCGCGCTCTTCGACGATCCGGTCGAGCGCCGCCGCATTGGCGTCCGACCGCGCGATCAGACCGCTCTCCCCCAGCGACTTCGCCCATTCCAGCGAGAAGATCGCATCCTCGACCGCGAGCATCGACGGCGTGTTGATCGTCTCGCCCTTGAACACGCCTTCGGTCAGCGTGCCCTTCGACACCAGCCGGAACACCTTGGGGAGCGGCCACGCAGGCGTGTAGCTCTCCAGCCGCTCGACCGCGCGCGGCCCCAGGATCAGGACCCCGTGCCCCCCCTCGCCGCCAAGTACCTTCTGCCAGGAAAAGGTCGCCACGTCGATCTTGTCCCACGGCAGGTCGTAGGCGAACACGCCCGAGGTCGCGTCGGCAAAAGACAATCCCGCGCGGTCGTCCGGGATCCAATCGCCGTCGGGCACGCGCACGCCGCTGGTCGTGCCGTTCCAGGTGAACAGAACGTCGGTGGCCCAGTCGACCGCGGCCAGATCGGGCAGCTGCCCGTAATCGGCGCGCATCACTACGGACTCGATCTTCAGCTGCTTGACCGCATCGGTCACCCAGCCTTCGCCGAAGCTCTCCCACGCCAGCGTCGTAACCGGGCGCGCCCCGAGCATCGTCCACATCGCCATCTCGAACGCGCCGGTGTCGGAGCCCGGAACGATGCCGATGCGATGCGTGTCGGGGAGGCGGAGCAATTCGCGCATCAGGTCGATGCAATATTGCAGCCGCTGCTTGCCGATCTTCGAGCGGTGCGAGCGCCCCAGCGACGCGGTCGCGAGCTTCGCCGCATCCCAGCCCGGCGGCTTGGCGCAGGGACCGCTGGAGAAATAGGGGCGTGCCGGCTTGGTAGCGGGCTTGTGCGCGACCCGAACGGCGGGCGCGATGGCGGTATCCGTCAATGTATCTCTCCTCACAGAGAGCGCGCGCCGCGTTGGGACGGCGTGGCCCGCCGACGGCCCTAGTGCGGTGATCGACGCAGGGCAAGTCCGCTTCGTCGTAACCCTAGTTCAATTTCGTCACCCCGGACTTGTTCCGGGGTCCAGCGTCCCGCAAAGTCATGAGCGTGAGATACGCGCGGAACGCTGGCCCCCGGCACAAGCCTGCCTCAAGCCCTGCCTTGAGCATCGTCGGGACCGCCGGGATGACCATAACAGCCTTGCTCGCGCTCGCCGCATGCGGTCGCCACGAGGCGCCGAGCAGCGCACGCCCGGAGCCCCAGCGTCCATCGGTCCGCGAAACCGCACAATGCCTCGCCGATCTCACCCGCGAAGGCGTCGCCTTCCGCGCCCTGCCCGACAAGGACTACGGCACCGGCTGCGGCGTCTACGGCGCGGTGCAGCTGACCGACATCGGCGTGCCCGTCACCGGCATCACCGCGATGCGCTGCGGCAACGCCCGCGCCTTTGCCGCCTGGGTCCGCAACGCGGTCGCGCCCGCCGCCTACCAGCAACTCGGCAGCGAGCTGGCGCGGGTCGAGGGGATGGGCACCTACGCGTGCCGCAACGTCGTCGGCTCAGCGGCCAACGCCGGAAGGCGCTCGGGCCACGCGATCGCCAACGCCACCGACGTCGGCGGCTTCGTGCTGAAGGACGGCCGGCGCGTGACAGTCCTGCGCGACTGGCGCTCCGACGATCCCGCGGTGCGCGGCTTCCTCAAGACCGTCCACGACAGCGCCTGCCGCCGCTTCGGCACTGTGCTCAGCCCCGACTACAATGCCGCGCATGCCAACCACCTGCATCTGGAGGACGATCGGGCCGGTTTCTGCCGGTAGCGCGTGCGCGAAATATCCCGTACCAGCCTCGGATGACTGAAACACGTGTTCCCTCGCGGGTCTTCGCCCGCGCCCGCCAGGATGCCGCCTCCGCCAAGGACGCGGTGTCGACCCCGCAGACCGAAAATCCCGCCTACGCGCTCGCCTTCCAGGATATGGATTTCCTGCTGCGCGAAGACCTGCGTCCCGTCCGTTTCCAGCTCGAGCTGATGAAGCCGGAATTGCTGCTTGAGGAAGCGAAGATAGCGTCGACCTTCGTCATGTACGGCTCCGCACGCATCCCCGAGCCTGCCAAGGCGCAGGCGCTGCTGGAGATGGCGACCGACGACAAGAGCCGCCGCATCGCCGAGCGGCTGATCGAGAAGAGCAAATATTACGACGTCGCCCGCGAGCTCGCCGCCAAGGTCTCCAACTTCCCGCGCGACGAGGCGGGCAGGCGCCATTTCGTGGTCTGCTCGGGCGGCGGCCCGTCGATCATGGAGGCTGCCAACCGCGGCGCCGCCGATGTCGGCGCCGAATCGATCGGGCTCAACATCGTACTGCCGCACGAGCAGGCGCCGAACCCCTACGTCACCCCGTCCTTGAGCTTCCAGTTCCACTATTTCGCGCTCAGGAAGATGCACTTCCTGCTCCACGCGCGTGCGCTGGCGGCGTTTCCGGGCGGGTTCGGGACGTTCGACGAATTGTTCGAGCTGCTGACGCTGATCCAGACCGGCAAGATCAAGCCGATTCCCGTGCTGCTGTTCGGCCGCGCCTTCTGGCAGCGCGTGGTGAACTTCGACGCGCTGGTCGAGGAAGGCGTGGTCAGCGAACGCGACCTCGGCATCTTCACCTATGTCGAGACCGCCGACGAAGCGTGGGACGCGGTGCAGCGCTTTTACCAGGAGCGCCTCGAACAGGACCCGACCCCGCCCGCCTGACCCCACTGGCGGCGCCGTCACGCCTCATAGCGGCGGCGAAGCGGACGATGGCGACGATGCTGCTGGCATGCTGGCTGGCGATGATCCACGCACCCGCGAGCCGGTCGACCGCACCCTGCACCGCGCGCTCGTCGCCGTACCCGCGGCATGGCTGGCCAGGATCACGCGCGGACGGGTGATGCTCGGCGTCGACTTCGTGCTGAGCGCCGCGATGCTGGCGTGGCTCGGCGGCGCCGACGGTCTGAGAATCGCGGGCATGGCGGCGCCCGAGCTGACGATCGCGCTCACCAGCGTCGAGATCGGCGCTTACGTCGATATGCTGGCGATGGTCACCCTGCTCGCCTCGACCGCGCGGATCGGGGTAGCGATCGGTCTGGTGCGAGGAGTCGTCATCGACCGCCGGTCCGGCAGCCAGCGCCGCACGACACGGGCACGCCGACGCGCAAACCGGCAAAGCAACCCGCCAACGAAGACGACCGACACGTGCTGGCCGCCTGAATCAACATTTCCGTTCGCGCTGAGCGAAGTCGAAGCGCATGGCCTGGCGCTTACCCTCGACCAAGGCTCACGTCGAAGGCTCTGGGTTCTCAGCCTATTTCGTCTGCCGCGCACCCTTGCGTGCCGCCTCGGGATCGACCGAAGGCGCACCGCTGGCGGCGGTGCCGGTGTTGGCGATGTCGCCCGTTTCGCCGCGCACATCCTTGGCAACCGCGTCGACCGCATTGGCCGCGGCGGGGGCCGCGCCGCCCGCACCCTCGACCTTGTTGCCGCCATCCGCCGGAGCCGCCGCGCCCGCCGCCGGTGCGGCGGGGAGCGGCAGGTTGGAGCCCTGCTGATTGATGTACAGGATCACGTTGGCGCGGTCCTGCGCGTCCGACAGCCCGGCAAAGGTCATCTTGGTGCCGGGCGCGAACTTGCGCGGGCTCGTCAGCCACGCGTTCATCTTGTCGAAGTCCCAATTGCCGCCGACGCCCTTCAGCGCGTCCGAGAACGCAAAGCCGCCCTTGCCCTGCCCGATGCCTTCGCCGAGCGTCGCGTACAGGTTCGGGCCGACGCCCGCCGCGCCGCCCTGGTTGATCGTGTGGCACGCGGCGCACTTCTTGAACACTTCGGCGCCCTTGGCAGGGTCCGCCGCGCCGAGCAGCGAGGCGATCGGCACCGCCGCGGCTTCGCCGCCCGCGCCGCCGGCCTCCTCGACCCCCTCGATCGCATAGCCCATCTTCTCGGGGCGCTCGCCGTGGAACACCATGCCGCCGACGATCGACAGCCCCAGCGCCGCGCCGCAGCCCGCCAGCACCCAGCCCGCGATCGTGTTGGTCCGATTGTCCATTATCTGTTCGATGTCCCGGCGGTAGAGTTGGTGTCCCCATAGAAAAGCCCCGCGCGCACCGCAAGCACGCTTGGCAAGGCTCGGGCACGCCCGTACCCCGCGCGGCCATGGACCAATATGCCGCCCCCGCGCAGCCGATCGTCGCCGCGATGACCGAGGCCGCCGCCGCCGACCCCGCGCGCACCGTCGCCTTTCAGGGCGCACCCGGCGCCAACAGCCATGTCGCCGCCGCGCAGGCTTTCCCCGACGGCCTGCCGCTGCCCTGCTTCGACTTCGCCGACGCGATCGAGGCGGTGAAATCGGGGCAGGCCGATTGCGCGATCATCCCGATCGAGAATTCGCTCCATGGCCGCGTCGCCGACATGCACTTCCTGCTGCCCGAATCGGGGCTCGTCATCACCGGCGAGCATTTCCTGCCGATCCGCCACGCGCTGATGGGGCTCGGCCCGCGCGAAGGCGTGCGCCAGGCGATGAGCCACCCGCAGGCGCTCGGCCAATGCCGTCACTGGATGCGCGCGCACGATATCCAGCCCGTCGCCTATCCCGACACTGCCGGCGCCGCCGCGGTGGTCGCGGAACTCGGCGATCCGGCGGTCGCCGCGCTGGCCCCCGCCGCGGCGGCGGCGATCTACGGGCTGGACCTGCTCGCCGACGACATCGCGGACGCCGACCACAACACCACCCGCTTCGTCACGCTGGCGCGCGGCGGCCGTCCGCCAGTCGGGGACGGCCCATGGATGACCACGCTGATCTTCGAGGTGAAGAACATCCCCGCCGCGCTCTACAAGGCGATGGGCGGCTTCGCGACCAACGGCGTCAACATGACCAAGCTCGAAAGCTACCAGCGCGGCGCCACCTTCGCCGCAACCGAATTCTACGCCGACGTAGACGGCCGGCCAGGCGACGCCGGCTTCGACCGCGCGATCGAGGAACTGGGCTTCCACGCCAAGTGGGTGCGGCTGCTGGGGACCTACCGGCAGGCGCGCGCGCGGGGGTGAGGGCGTGACGGATCCACAGATCGTCCTGATGCTTGCAGGCGCGATCCTGCTCGCATCCATCGCGGGCGTATTGCGGGCGGCGCGCCCGGATGCCGCGCTGCCCGACGCCGAACTCCTCGACTAGACCGGCGCCAATCGCCGCAAACGGGATGCCAAGCGCACCAACGAGCAACTTAAGCTCGGCTCCACCTTATTGAACAACTTCGGCATCGCGCTCGTGATCGCCGTCTTCGTTGCACCCGCCGCGCGCGGCGAGCGGGCGCCGGGAACGGTCGGTATCGCACTGGCGTTGATAACGATTGCTCTGCTACATACATTCGCACAGCTGATCCTGCGGTTCTGGCGAAGCGAGGAATGACGTGATCGGAATGTCGGAGGCATTGTTGGCGCTCGGCGGATCACTGCTTGCCGCAGGCATGGCGATCTGGCTGGTGCTTCAGTCGCGAGCGCAGGGGCGCCAGTCGCTTCGATCCGCTGCACGGCATCGCGAAACGCTCAGCAGGCAGGCCGCGGACGCGGCGCAGCGATCGTCCACGCTACAGGATCGCATGAACATGACCTACATCATGCAGGGCAATGGTCGACTGAACGGCCTCACCCCGCCGACTGGTTCGTTCGACATCCATCGCGCAGATTGATACCGTTCAGCGCGCCGCCCACACCGTCAGCAGCGTATGCGCAATGGCATACGGCGGCGGCGGCAGGAACGGGCCCTCCCCTCCCGCCAGCACCTCGCGCACGACGTCGCGCGGCACCCAGATCGCGTCCTCCAGTTCGGCCGTGTCCAGCGTGATCGCGTCGTCCTCCGCCACCGCGACGCACGCCATCATCAGCGACGACGGGAACGGCCAGGGTTGACTGGCAACATAGCGGACGTCGCGCACGCGCACCCCTGCCTCCTCCTCGATCTCGCGCGCCACCGCTTCCTCGACCGATTCGCCGGGCTCCAGGAACCCCGCGAGCGCCGAATAGCGCCCCGGCGGCCAGCCCTTGCCGCGCCCCAGCAATGCGCGCCCGTCGTGTTCGGCGATCATGATGACGACGGGATCGACCCGCGGGAAATGCTCGGTCGCGCACGACGGACAGCGCCGCCCCCAGCCCGCGCGAAAGGCTTCGCTCGCCGCGCCGCAGTTCGCGCAGAAGCGGTGGCGGCCATGCCAGTCGATCAGGCTGCGCGCCGCGGCATAGGTCGCCGCCTCCCCCGGCGCCAGCGCGGCCAGCATCTGCATCAGCGCAGGCGCGCGCATCGCCGGGGTGCCGCCGCCGATCGTGCCGGGAACGAACGCCGCGAACCGCGCCGCGCCCTCGTCCAGCCCGAGCAGGATCAGCACGGCATCGTCGGGCGCGTCGGCCAGCGTCGTCCAGCCGAGCCGCCCATCGTCGCCCGCCTGCGGGGTGTAGCCGTCGAGCACCAGCAACCGCGCACGGCCGTCCGCCGTCGCCGCCGTCAGCGCGGCGCCGTCGTGGCGCAGCCGGTCGGCACGGTCGAGCGTACCGCCCGTGAAGCCGATCACCGCGGCGCCAACCGTGCCACGTCCTGCGCCAGCGCGGCGGGGATTTGCGCGCGAGTGGGCCAGCGTTCGGCGGGGAAGTAATTGACCATCACCGTGCCGCGCGCGCGCTTGACCGGATCGACCCAGGCGATCGTCCCCGCCGCCCCGCCCCAGCCATAGGTGCCCTTGCCCGGCCCGTTCGGCTTGTCCGCGAGATACACCGATCCGCCCGCGCCGAAGCCCATCGGCACCGGCGCTTGCGTGCCCCCGGTGCCGCCGCCGATGCCGGTGAAGAACACGCCCGCCGGCAGCAGGTTCGACATGGCCAGGCGCACCGTCTCGGGCTTCATCACCCGCACGCCGTCGAGCTCCCCTTCGTCCTGGAGCATGTGCAGGAAGCGGTCGTAATCGCGCGCCGACATCACCAGCCCGGCGCCGCCATAGGCGAAGCTCGGCGCATCGAGGAAGGTCGAGGTCGCGGCCGGGTCGAGCGGCACCACCTTGTCCCCGACAAAGGTGTAGTTGGTCGACAGCAACCCCTGTCGGTCGCGCGGCACCTGCCAATAGCTCCGCGTCATGCCTAGCGGCGTGAAGATGCGGGTCTGCACGAAGCGCTCGAACGACATGCCGCTGACCTTCTCGACCACCGCGCCCATCACGTCGAGCCCGATCGAATAGCTCCACTTCGTCCCCGGATCGGCGATCAGCGGCAGTGTCGCGACGCGGTTCGCGAATTCGGCCAGCGACTTCGGGCGGACCTGGTGCGCCTGCACCTCGACCGCGGCGTTGACCGCGCCGGGCAGGATGCCGAGCCGCTCGTACTCCTTGAGCAGCGGCCCCTTGGTGATGATGTTGTAACCCAGCCCGGCGGTATGGGTCAGCAGATTGCGGATGGTGATCGGCCGCGCGGCGGGGCGGCTGGCCAGGCTGGTGTCGGGATCGGTCAGCACCTTCATCGACCGGAACGCAGGGAAGATGTCGCCGAGCGGCTCGTCGAGCGAGAGCTTGCCGTCCTCGACCAGCATCATCGCCGCCATGCCGGTGATCGGCTTGGTCATCGAATACACCCGCCACAACGTATCGGCGTCGGCGGGGCGCTGGCCGGGCTCCAGTCCCTGCGCGCCCGCGGTCACGAACTGCGTCGGCAGGTCGCCGACCCCGAAGGCGCCGACGATGCCGGGCATCTTGCCCGACCGGACATAGCCGTCGAACAGCGCCTGCGTCGTCGGCAGCACCGCGTTCCGGCGCATCGGCAGCCGGGCGACAGGCGCGGGCCCGGCGGCGCGGGCCTGCGGCGGCGTCGCCCGCTGCTGCGCCTGCCCGGATGCGATAGTGGCGGCGAGCACCGCGACCGCGGCGGTGGTAACATATCCGAAAACCGGCTTCATCGCAGTCTCTCCATCGTCTCGGCCGCCTTGGCGAACACCGTCGGCAACCCTGCGGACGCAAGGCTCTCGACAGGCCACCATTCGCTGGCGTCCGCGGGTTGATGCCCCTGCGTGTGCGCCACCGCAAGCGCCAGATCGAGGTCGAAGTGCGTGAAGCCATGCCGCACACACACGTCGAGCAAGCGCCAGTCGGCCGGCGCGGGCGCGCCCTCCAGCCCCGGCGGCGCGTCGCTCCACGCGCCCGTCGGCAAGGCGCGCATGCCGCCGAGCAATCCCTCGGGCGGCCGCCGCACCAGCAGCACCGCACCGTCCTGCTCCAGCCAGAAGATCGTGCCGTAGCGCTGCGGCTTCGCCTTCCTCGCCGCCTTGACCGGGAAAGCCTCGGGCGCGCCGGTCGCAAACCCGGCGCATTGCGCGCGGAGCGGACACAGCAGGCATTTCGGCGCGCGCGGGGTGCAGACACCCGAGCCGAGGTCCATCATCCCCTGCGCGAAATCCCCCGCGCGCGCGTCCGGCGTGATCGAATCGGCTGCGGCACGGATGGCGGGCCGCGCGCCGGGCAGCGGCACGGAAATCGCGAACAGCCGCGCGACCACCCGCTCGACATTGGCGTCGACCACCACCGCGCGCTCCCCGAACGCGATCGCGGCCACCGCAGCGGCCGTATAGGCCCCAAATCCGGGCAGCTTGCGTAATGCTGCCTCAGTACGTGGGAACGCGCCATCGTGATCGGCCACGACCGTTTTCGCCGCCGCGACCAGATTGCGCGCGCGAGCGTAATAGCCGAGCCCTGCCCAAGCGGCCATCACGTCGGCATCGTCGGCAGCAGCGAGCGCGGCAAAGGTCGGCCATCTTGCGACCCACGTCGCGAACCGCGGGCGCACCGCGGCGACGGTGGTCTGCTGAAGCATCACCTCGGACAGCCAGACGCGATACGGCTCCACCGCCTCGCCCGGCTTCGCGCGCCACGGCAGGTCGCGGCGATGCGCGTCATACCAGTCGAGCAGGCGTGCCGGGATGGAAGAGCGCTTTGCGTCCACGCATCCGCTATGGCATGGCCCGCTCCATGAGCAAGCGTCCGCCTGCCCCGAAAGACGAACCCCAGCGCGCCAACCGCTCGCGCCAGGTCGCCGAGCTGCTGCCCGCGATCGGCGGCGCGGCGTTCCGCCGATTTGGCTTCGTCCAATCGTCGATCGTCAGCCGCTGGGCGGAGATCGTCGGCGAACGCTACGCCGCCGCCAGCCACCCCGAATCGATCCGCTTTCCCTTCGGCAAGAAGCAGGACGGCACCCTCACTCTCGTCGTCCGCGGGGCCTTCGCGCCGATGATGCAGCACATCACGCCGGAGATCACCGAGCGGGTGAACCGCTTCTTCGGGTACAGCGCGGTCGCCCGCGTCGTGATCCGCCAGGGCGAAGTCGCCAAGCCCGCGCCGAAGCGCGCGCCGTCGTTCCGCGCGGTGCCGCACGACCTCGGCGAAAGCCTCAAGACCATCGCCGATCCGGAACTCAAGGCCGTCCTCGAATCGCTCGCCGCCGGCGTCGCCGCGTCGAGCGGGCTGCCGCGGATCGGCTGACCCTTATGCGCAGTCTGCTCGCCCTCCTCGCGTTCCTCCTGCTGTCCGGCGCCGCGGCCCCGCGCGACTGGACCGCGACCGTCACCCGCACACCTGCGGGCGCCTATGTCCTCGGCAACCCGCAGGCGCGCGTGAAGCTCGTCGAATATGCCAGCTACACCTGCCCGCATTGCGCCGCCTTCGCGCGCGAATCGGATGCGGTGCTGAAAGGCCGGATGATCCGATCGGGCTCGACCAGCCTGGAGGTCCGCCATTTCGTCCGCGACCGCCTCGATCTCGCCGCCGCGATCCTGGCGCGCTGCACGGGACCACGCGGCTTCTTCGGCGCGTCGGCGGCGATCTATGCCGCGCAGGAGCAATGGCTTGCGCGCGGCATGCAGTTTGACCAGCTGAACGCCAGCCAGCTCGCGCTGTATTCGCAAGCCGACCAGCTTCGCGCCGAGGCCGAAGGATCGGGCCTGACCGCGCTCGTCCAGGCGCGCGGGCTTTTGCCGGCGGCGACCGCAGCGTGCTTCGACGACGATGCCGCGACCGCGCAGATCACCGCGATGACCGCCGCCGCTCCCCGCGATCTGCCCGGCACGCCGACCTTCTTCATCAACGGCCGCATCGTCCCGCGCACCGCGGCCTGGGCCCAGCTCGAACCCGCGCTGCGCGCCGCGGGTGCCAAATGATCCTCTCGGAGTAATCGCATGAAGTCGCTTCTCGCCGCGTTCGCGCTCCTGGTCCTTTCGGCCTGCTCCGGCGGTGACGGCAACGCCACCGCCGCCGCGCCCGTCGCCGCGGTCGCCGCACCCGCCAGCCAGCCCTGGACGGAGACCGTCACGAAAACCGACGAAGGCTATCTGCTCGGCAACCCCGCCGCCCCGGTCAAGCTCGTCGAATATGGCGCGCGGCTGTGCCCGGCGTGCAAGGGCTTCGCCACCGCCGGCTTCGATCCGCTCATCAAGAACTATGTCTCGACCGGCAAGGTCAGCTTCGAATTCCGCGATTTCCTGATCCACGGCCCCGGCGAACTCGGCCTGGCGGCACTCGCGCGCTGCACCGACAAGGCGGCGTTCTTTCCGATCCTCGAACAGACCTACGCCAACCAGGATGCGCTCAACCAGGCGATGATGGCAGTCACCCCGGCCCAGCAGCAGGCGCTCTCCACCCGCGCGCCGACCGATGCGGTGACCGGCTGGACAGAGGCGATCGGCGGCATCGCCTTCATGAAGCAGCGCGGCCTGCCGGAAGCGAAAGCGCGGACATGCCTGGCCGACCAGAAGGCGCTCGACGCGATCACCGCGGTCACCCAGAAGCGCGGCGCCGACGGCACCGTCTCGGGCACCCCGACGCTGATCGTCAACGGCGCGAAGGTCGAAGGCATTGGCTGGCCCGACGTCGAAAAGGCGCTGAAGGCCGCCGGGGCGTAAAGCCCCGCAATCGATGAAGATCACCCGCCTGCGCATTGCGGGTTTCAAAAGCTTCGTCGAGGCGACCGAACTCCGCATCGAACCCGGCCTCACCGGCGTCGTCGGCCCCAACGGCTGCGGCAAGTCCAATCTGCTCGAAGCGTTGCGCTGGACGATGGGCGAGACCTCGGCGCGGTCGCTGCGCGGCGCGGGGATGGACGACGTCATCTTCGCCGGCACCGCTACCCGCCCGCCACGCGATTTCGCGGAAGTGTCGATCCTCGGCGAAGTAGCTGGGGACGAGCGCGAAGTCGTGCGCCGGATCGAGCGCGGCGCCGGGTCCGCCTACCGCATCGACGGCCGCGACGTCCGTGCACGCGACGTCGCGCTGCTGTTCGCCGACGCCGCCACCGGCGCGCACTCCCCCGCGCTCGTCAGCCAGGGCCGGATCGGCGCAGTCATCGCCGCCAGGCCTGCGGATCGCCGCGCGATGCTGGAGGAGGCGTCGGGAATCGCCGGACTCCACGTCCGCCGCCGCGAGGCCGAAGCGCGGCTGCGCGCGACCGAGGTCAACCTCGAACGCCTCGACACGATCATCGCCGATCAGGACGCGCGCGCCGCCGCCCTTAAGCGCCAGGCCCGCGCCGCCGCGCACTATCGCGAACTGTCGGCGCAGGTGCGCGTGGCCGAAGCGCGAATGATCTACGCCCGCTGGCGCGATGCCGCCGCCGCCGCCGACACCGCCAGAACCGAGGCCACTGCCGCCGAACGCGCGGTCGCGCAGGCAAGCGAAGCCGAGCGCACCGCCGCCGCGATGCGCGAAGCCGCCGCCGAAGCGGTCGCCATCGCCCGCACCGCGGCGCTCGCCACCCGCGACGCCGCGGGCGAGATCGCGCAACGCCTCGCCGCGACCCGTGCCGAGCGGGCCGAGGTCGATCGCCGCCTCGCCGCTCATGCCGCCGACGCCGCCCGGCTGGTCGAGGATCGCGCCCGCGAAGGCGCGCTCGCAGGCGACGCGGCGGACGCGATCCGGCGGCTCGGCGATGAGGCGAAGGCGCTAGACGCGCAGATCGCCGCTGCCCGGCCACAGATGACACAGTTGGACGCGAACCTTGCCCAAGCCGAACGTAGCGCCCGCGACGCGGAGGTCGCGCTCGCCCAGGCGCTCGCCCGTCAGGCCACGGAAACCGCCGACGCGCGGGTCGCGCGCGTCGGGCTGACCGCGGCACAGGCGCGCGCCGACCGGGCGGAGCGCGACGCCGCGCAGCTCGCCGCCGCGCGGGAGGCGCTCGGCGATCCCGCCCCGCTCGCCGCAGCCCGCGATGCCGCGATCGCCGCGCGCAGGGCGGCGGAGGACGAGGCCACGACCGCACGCACGGCCATCGCGCAAGCCGACGCCGACGAACGGTCAGGCGCCGCCGCCCGCGACGCCGCCGAAGCCGCACGCGCCACCGCGCACGCGACCCTCGCCGCGCTCGATGCCGAGGCGAAGGCGTTGCGCACCGCGGTGCCGCAGGGCGGGCGCGACCGGCTGCTCGATCATGTTGCCGCAGCGCCGGGCTACGAACGCGCGCTCGCCGCCGCACTCGACGATGCGCTCGATACCGCGCCCACGGCTTGGACGGGCGCCGAGCCGCATTCCGGCGATCCCCCGCTTCCGCCGGGCACCGCACCGCTGGCGCCGCACGTTAAGGCCCCTGCCACCCTCGCGCGCCGCCTCGCGCAGGTGTTCGTGACCGACACCGACGACGGCATCGCGCTCGCGGTCGGTCAGCGGCTCGTCACCCGCGACGGGCATCTGCGCCGCTGGGATGGCTACCGCGCGCAGGGCGGCGGCGCGGCAGCGGCGGATCGGCTCCAGCGCGCCAACCACCTCGCCGCGCTCGACACGGCCCGCCCCGCGGCCGTTGCCGCAGCAAGCGAAACGCAAGCCGCCCGCGATGCGGTCGCCGCGCAACTAACCGGCGCACGGAGCACGGGCCAGGCCGCGCGCGCCGCGCTGTCACGCGCGGAGACGGCGCTGCGCGACGCCGGCCGTGCCGAGGATCGCGCCACTGCCGCCCTCGAACGCCGCGCCGGGCAGCAGGCCGATCTCGACGTGCGCGCCGCCCGCACGGCCGAGGACCGTGTTGCCGCGCTGGCCGATGTCCGCGTCGCCGAGCGCAGCGTCGCCGCGCTGCCCGATGGCGAAGCGGCAACAATTGCCGTCGCCGAGCGCACCGCGACCGCGGCCCACACCCGAGCCACCGTCGCCGACGCCCGCGCCGCACGCACCGCGCTCGACCGGACGACGACTGCCGCAGCCCACCGCCTCGCCTCGGTTCAGGCCGAAGCCCGCAGCTGGCGCACCCGCGCAGGCGAAGCGGCGAAGCGGATCGCCGCGATGGACACCCGCGCCGCCACGGTCGCACGCGACGCCGCCGCGCTCGCCGACCGCCCTGCAGCGCTCGATACGGCCGTCGCATCACTCGACGCCGCCCACACCCGGGCGCGCGCCCAAGCCGACAGCGCACAAACCGCCGAACGCACCGCCGACGTCGCCTTGCGCACCGCGGACGACGCTTACCGTGCCGCCAGCGAACCCCTGGCCGCCGCGCGCGAAGTCCGCGCGGGTGCGCTCGCCCGCGTCGAGAACCAGGAACTGCGCCGCGTCGAGATGGGTCGCCTCTCGGGCGAACGCTTCGAATGTCCCGCCCCGGTCCTGCCCGAGCGGACCGGCTTCGCCGCGGACACCGTCGCCACCCCGCAGACAGAATCCGCCACCCACGAACGGCTGGCGCGCGACCGCGAACGGATCGGCCCGGTCAACCTCGTCGCCGAACGCGAACTCGCCGAAATGGAGGCCGCCAGCACCGGCAACACTGCCGACCGCGACGAACTGTCGCAGGCGGTCCACCGCCTGCGCGGCGCGATCGGCACTTTGAACCGCGAAGGCCGCCAGCGCCTGCTCGCCGCGTTCGAGGCGGTCGACGCGCACTTCCGCCGCCTGTTCGCGACCCTGTTCGATGGCGGCGAGGCGCATCTCGAACTCGTCGATTCGGACGATCCGCTCGAAGCCGGGCTGGAGATCATGGCGCAGCCGCCTGGCAAGCGGCTCCAATCGCTCACCCTGCTGTCGGGCGGCGAACAGGCGCTGACCGCGATCGCGCTGATCTTCGCATTGTTCCTGACCAACCCCGCGCCGATCTGCGTCCTCGACGAGGTCGATGCGCCGCTCGACGACGCCAACATCGAACGCTTCTGCGATCTGCTGGCGGCAATGGCGCGCGACACCGACACGCGCTACCTCGTGGTCACCCACAATGCGGTGACGATGAGCCGCATGCACCGCCTGTTCGGGGTGACGATGATCGAACGTGGCGTCAGCCGCCTCGTGTCGGTCGATCTGCAGGCGGCCGAAATACTGGCCGGCTGATGCCGGTCAGTTCGGAGAGCAGCGCCTGGAGTGCGCGGTCGCTCGCGATCTCCTCGTCGCGATTCGCCTGAATGACGTCCCCAATCGCGGCATCGTCCATCTCCGCAGCCAGCGCGATAGCGGTTTCACTCGACACGATCTCCGCCACCTTGCCCTTGCGCAATGCGCCGACTAACGCGATGTCGCGCAAGCGTCCTGCTTCGTGACTTCGCGCATCGCGATCGGCGTCGTCGAGGATGCCAGCCATCCACAGGTTTCGGGGTCCAGCCGCATCGACTCCTGCGCTCTCGATCCGCGCCGCTTGCGCCGCAGCGCGCGCGCCCTCCTGCACGATCAGTGCGGCCAGCTTTTCACCCGCCGTATCGACGAGTTCGGGCAGCCGCTCGACCTGCATCCGCTTGGCGGCGTGGAGGTCCTGGACGGCGGCATGGAGCAGACTGGCAGCGCTGGCGGTCTGGGTCATGCCGTGTCAACCATGCCACAAGTGCAAGGTTCCGAGCCTCTTGTCCCCGTCTTTCCAAGAACGTATATCGAACGCATGGCCCAGCTCGACACCCGCAAGAAGCTGGAAATTCTCGCCGATGCCGCCAAATACGACGCCTCCTGCGCTTCGTCGGGCACCGCCAAGCGCAACTCGCGCGACGGAAAGGGATTGGGCTCGACCGAAGGCATGGGCATCTGCCACGCTTATGCCCCCGATGGGCGCTGCATCAGCCTGCTCAAGATCCTGCTGACCAACAGCTGCATCTTCGACTGCCATTATTGTATCAACCGCAAGAGCTCCAACGTCCGCCGCGCCCGCTTCACGCCGGACGAGGTCGTCCAGCTGACGCTCAGCTTCTACCGTCGCAACTATATCGAGGGGCTGTTCCTCTCCTCAGGCATCATCGCCTCGTCGAACTACACGATGGAGCAACTGGTCGAGGTCGCACGCAGCTTGCGCGAGGATCACCACTTCCGCGGTTACATCCACCTCAAGACCATCCCCGACGCCGATCCCGAGCTCGTTCACCAGGCCGGGCTCTACGCCGACCGGGTGTCGATCAACGTCGAGCTGCCGACCGTCGGCGGCCTCAAGCGCCTCGCGCCCGAGAAGGACGCCGGGCGGATCGAGAGCGCGATGGGCGATGCCAAGGCCGCGATCCTCGACGGCAAGGACGCAACCAAGCGCTACAAGTCCGCGCCGAGGTTCGCGCCCGCGGGCCAGTCGACCCAGATGATCGTCGGCGCCGACGCCGCCACCGATGGCGACATCGTGCGGAAAGCCTCGACGCTCTACGACCGCTTCTCCTTACGCCGCGTCTATTATTCGGCGTTCAGCCCGATTCCCGATGCCAGCGCGGTCCTGCCGCTCCAGCGCCCGCCGCTGATGCGCGAACACCGGCTGTACCAGTCCGACTGGCTGATGCGCTTCTACGACTATCAGCCGCATGAGGTCGTCGCGGCGGCGGACGATGCGACGGGCATGCTGCCGCTCGACATCGACCCCAAACTCGCCTGGGCATTGAAGTTCCGCGCCAGCTTCCCGGTCGACGTCAACCGCGCCCCGCGCGAGCTGCTGCTGCGCGTGCCCGGCTTGGGGGTGAAAGCGGTGAACGCGATCCTCACCAGCCGCCGCTGGCGCAAGCTGCGGCTCGAGGATGTCGCCCGGCTGACGGTCTCGATCGCCAAGGTCCGCCCCTTCTTGATCGCGGAGGATTGGCGCCCGGTGGCACTGTCCGACAAGGCGGAGCTCAAGCCGCTGGTCGCGCCGAAAAAGCAGCAACTTGAGCTGTTCGCGGCGTGAGGGGTGCCCTACTTATTCCTCCCCGTCCCGGGGAATAAGATCATGCGCATAGTCACCCTCCCCCAACCCGACGATTTCGACGCCTGGCGCGACGCCGCCCGCGGGCTCGTCGCGGACGCGACCCCGCCCGAAGACGTCGTCTGGCAGGTCGCCGGCGCCGACACCGACCTGTTCGCAGCGCAAGCCGAACCGCCCCCACCCGCGCCGCCCGGCTTCTCGGTCCCGCGCGCCTTCCTCGACCTCGCGCGCAATGCCATCCTCTCGCGCGAGCCCGAACGGTTCGCGCTGCTCTACACCTTGCTCGCCCGCCTGCGCTTCGAGCCGCGGCTCCTCGACGACCGCGCCGATCCGCTCGTCCGACGCCTCGACCGTATCGCCAAGGACGTCCGCCGCGATATCCACAAGATGCGCGCCTTCCTGCGTTTCCGCGAAGCGCCTGAAGGGGATGGGGAAGGCGCCGCCACCCGCTACGTCGCCTGGTTCGAACCCGACCACCACATCGTCCGCGCCAACGCCGCCTTCTTCGTCAACCGCTTCGCCAGCATGCGCTGGTCGATCCTCACCCCCGAGGTATCGCTACACTGGAACGGCGAGAAGCTGGAGGAAGGCCCAGGCGCGGCGAAGACCGACGCGCCGGACGGCGACCCGGTCGAGGAGGTATGGAAGACCTACTACGCCAGCATCTTCAACCCCGCGCGCGTGAAGATCGGCGCGATGCTGAAGGAAATGCCGCGTAAATACTGGAAAAACATGCCGGAAACCGCGTTGGTGCCCGAGTTGATCGCAGGCGCGCAGGCAAGGGAATCGGGCATGATCGAAACGGCACGCGCCGCGGTGGGCGGCAACAGCCGGATCGCCTGGGAAGCGCTGCGCGACGAGGCGAAGGGCTGCACCCGCTGCCCGCTCTACAAGCCCGCGACCCAGACCGTCTTCGGCGAAGGCCCGGTCGACGCCGCGATGATGTTCGTCGGCGAGCAGCCCGGCGACCAGGAGGATCTGGCCGGCCGCCCCTTCGTCGGCCCCGCCGGGCAGCTCTTCGACCGTGCGCTTGGCGTCGCCGAGGTCGATCGCACGCGCACCTACGTCACCAATGCGGTCAAGCACTTCAAGTTCGAGCAGCGCGGCAAGCGGCGCATCCATGCCAAACCCGGCGCGGGCGAGATCGAGGCGTGCCGCTGGTGGATCGAGCAGGAACAGATGCTCGTCCGCCCGCAGGTCACCGTCGCGCTCGGCGCCACTGCCGCGCGATCGCTGTTCGGCCGCGTCGTCACGATCGGCCGCGAGCGCGGGCGCGCGATGACCCTGCCCGAGGGCGGCGCGGCCTGGATCACCGTCCATCCGAGCTATCTGCTGCGCCTCCCCGACAAGACGCAGGTCGAGGGCGAATTCGCGCGCTTCGTCGACGATCTGCGCAAGGCCCGGGCAACGATCGGCTGACCGCGCGTCACATCCTGTCCTATGCCCAGACGCTGGACGGCGGCGGCGTCGAGCGCGCGCTGCTGCGGCTGGCGGCGGGCTGGATCGCGGCGGAGCGGCGGGTGACGCTGGCGATCGGCGACGCGAGCGGACCGCTCGCCGCGGAGTTGCCGCAGGGTGTCGACATCGTCGCCCTCGGCGGGACCGACTATCGCCGGATGCTCGCGCTCCCCGGCGTTGTCCGCCGATACGCACCCGACGTGATCTTCTGCCCCGGCAATCACTACACCAGCATCGCCGCCTGGACGCGCGCGCGACTGGGCACGCAATGCCCGCCGATCGTCGCCAAACTGTCCAACGCGACCGCGCGCGGCGACCATGGCGCCATCACGGCGGCGGGGCACCGCGTCTGGCTCGCGCTCCACGCACGCTTCCTCGATCATCTTGTCGCGATGACCCCCGCCACCGCCGCGGCGGCGCAAGGGGCGATGCGGATGCGCGGCCGGGTCAGCGTCATTGCCAATCCGCCAGCCATGCCGCGCGAAGGTCCGGCCACGCCGCTGCCCCCCGGTTCGTTCGTTCTGGGCGTCGGGCGCCTCGTGCCCCAAAAGCGCTGGGACCGGCTCGTCGCCGCGCTTCCTCACCTGCCTCCCGCCACATCGCTGGTGATCCTCGGCGAAGGCCCGTGCCGTGCCGCGCTGGCGGCGCAAGCCGCAGCGCTCGGGGTCCGGCTCCACCTACCCGGTCACACCGCCGATCCCCTGCCGGCAATGGCGCAGGCACGTGTGGTCGCACTTACCTCAGACTATGAAGGCGTTCCCGGCGTGCTGCGCGAGGCACTGTCGGTCGGCACCCCCGTCGTCGCCACCGACTCGAGCCCCGCCATCAATGAGATCGTCGCCACGCCCGCGCTCGGCAGCATCGTCGCGCGCGACGACACCGCGGCCCTCGTCGCCGCGCTGCGCCATTGGCTTTCGCCCTTCGCCTCCCGCCCCATGCCAGTGCCGCAGCCGGGCGCCGACTCGGCCAAACGCTACCTGGACCTGTTCGACCGTCTTGTCGCTCAGGTGTGACGCGAATCGTCCCCGAGCTCTTCTTCCGACCGCTCCGAACTCCGCTCCAGCGCAGCCTTCATCATCGCGGTCATCGGATCGGCCAGCGCGAGCCCCAGGATGCCGAACAGCGCGCTCGCCATGATCTGCGCGCCCAGCGTCAGCGCAGGCGGCAGGTCGACGGTCTTGCGCGCGACGATCGGCAGCAGCACATAGCCGTCGAAGGTCTGCACGACCAGATACGTGCCGATCGCCCAGAACCCCACCTCGGTCCCCGCCGAGAACCCCACCGCGATCATCAACGCGCCGCTGATGAACGCGCCGATGTTGGGGATGAACGCCAGCAGCCCGGTCAGCACGCCCAGGATCATCGCCATCGGCACGCCGCCGATCATCAGCGCG
This sequence comes from Sphingomonas sp., assembly GCF_964263785.1. GTDB lineage: Bacteria > Pseudomonadota > Alphaproteobacteria > Sphingomonadales > Sphingomonadaceae > Sphingomonas. The sequence continues at coordinate 8,252 of NZ_CAXVWL010000093.1, read as the reverse complement.
AGCCAGGTCAGCACGCCCTCGGCCAGCATGCCGAGCAGCCGCCCGGCCATCAGGCGGCGCAGCGTCTTGCTCATCCGGTCGACGACCAGGGCGAACTCGCGGCGCTTGTCGGTCGGGACCATCCACTCGACCCCGCGGCCGTAGGTGCGCGGCTCCATCGCGACGAACAGCCCGATGACCGCGATCATGAACAGGCTGGTCAGCGCGCCGATCGCGGTCCCGACCCAGGATGTCAGCCGCCCGACCGATCCCATCGCCTGGCGCACCATGCCGCCGACATCCGAAGCGCCGGGCATAACCCCTTGCGCCGCCAGCCACGCCGCCACCCGCGCGAACTGAACCTCCAGGGTCGATCGCAGCTGCGTCACCTGCTGGGTCACCTGCACCCCGGTCAGATAGAAGGTGCCGAGCAGGAACAGCACGACCAGCACGACGACGATCAGCAGCCGCCACCCGCGCCCAATCGGCAGCACCCGTCCGAGCAGCCGCACGCCACCGTCGAGCAGCGACGCGAAGACGAGCCCCGCAAAGATCAGCAGCAGCGGCTGGACCAGCAGCACCGCCAGCGCGATCGCCCCCGCCAGCCCCAGCCACACCGCGGCGCGGGTCAGCTCGCGCCGAACGAACGGATCGCGCATTTCCGCAGGTGCAGCGTCCTGTTCTACGTGCTTCGGCTCATCGGCCATCGCTTGGTCCCGCAATGCGCTGGGGGTGAAGCGACGTACCCGCACGCCCGCCGCGCAGCGAACCCGGCCAGGTCAGCGGATTCCACGACGCGTCGCCGTCGAGGCTGAAGGTCACGAACTCCGCGCGCCCGCCGAGATTCTCGTACGGCACCGGCCCGCCCAGACCCTGTTCGGCGAGGCTGAAGCGGCTGTCGGCGGAACGGTCGCGGTTGTCGCCCATCAGGAAGACGTGGTTGGTGGGAATGGTCACTTCGGGATAATCGTCGCCCTGGCTCTGCCCCAGCTCGACGGTGTCGTAGCGGCGACCGTTGGGCAGCGTTTCGGTGACGAGCGGCAGGCGGCACACGGTTGTGCCGTCGGGCATCGCCCGGCGCGCGCCCGGATAATCGATGTCGCTGCACGGGCTGTTGGTGTCCACGGGTATCGCGGTGTCGTGAATGGGTCCGCGTTTCAGCGGCACGCCGTTCAGCCACACCGTGCCGCCGCGCACCGCCAGCCGGTCGCCGGGCAGGCCGATCACGCGCTTGATATAGTCGTTGCGCGTGCCCGGCGGGGTGACGATCACGACGTCGCCGCGCTCGGGCAGCGAGCCGAGCAGGCGCCCCTTCCAATGCGGCAGCCCGACGATCCAGCTGTCCTCGTGCCGCCGCAGCACCAGGCTGTCGAAGATCGCCACCGGATCGGGGATCGTCGGCGACACGAACGACCAGCCGTATGCCCATTTCGACACCACCAGTCGATCGCCGATCCTGAGGCCCGGCAACATCGATTCGCTCGGAATGTAGAAGGGCTTGGCGATGAAGCTGTGAAAGCCCAGCACGATCACGATCAGCCAGAAGATGCCTTTGACCTCGCCCCACCAGTCGGTCCGTGCGCGCGCCGGTTCCGCCGGGGTGGCAGCGGTCTCGGGGGCTTCGCTGCCGTCCAACGCCACGTCCTTCATAAGTTCGGGTCCGCTATCGCCTCGATCACCACGAAGGCTTGCGCCCAAGGATGATCGTCGGTCATGGTCAGGTGTACGCGCGCGACGTGGCCGGGCGGGGTCAACGCGTCAAGCCTCGCCTTGGCCCCGCCGGTGAGCTCCAGCGTCGGCGCCCCGGGCGTGGCATTGACCACGCCGATGTCGCGCATGAACACGCCCGCCCTGAACCCGGTCCCGACCGCCTTGGAAAACGCCTCCTTGGCGGCGAACCGCTTGGCGAGCGTGCCCGCCTTGGTGAACGGACGGCGGTTCGCCTTGGCGCGTTCCATATCGGTAAACACGCGAGCCTCGAACCGATCGCCAAATCGCGCAACCGACGCAGCGATCCGCTCGATGTTGCACAGATCGGAGCCGAGCCCGAGGATCAGAATCCCTCTCCCTTTGGGAGAGGGAGGGAGCCACGAAGCGGCGGAAGGGTGAGGGTGATCGCAGCTCCGCGCAATACTTCGCCCTCACCCTTTCCAATCGGCTGCGCCGAGCGGGCCCCTTCCATCCCCCCCAGGCCGAGTGAGGTACTCATCGCGCCGCATCCATCGCGTCGCGCATCCGCCGCACCGCTTCGCCCAGCCCGACGAACAGCGCCTCGCCGATCAGGAAATGTCCTATGTTGAGCTCGCGCACCTGCGGGATGGCGGCAATGGGCGCGACATTGTCATAGGTCAGCCCGTGCCCGGCATGGACTTCGATACCGTTCTTGGTCGCCAGCGCCGCGGCGTCCGCCAGCCGCCGCAGCTCGGCCGCGCGCGCCGCGCCGTCCAGCTCGGCATAGCGCCCGGTATGCAGCTCCACCACCGGCACCCCGAGTCGCACCGCCGCCGCGACCTGCACCGCCGATGGCTCGATGAACAGCGACACCCGCACCCGCGCGGCGCCCAGTTCGGCGACCATCGGCGCCAGCCGGTTGTGCAACGCATGCGCATCGAGTCCGCCTTCGGTCGTCAGTTCCTCGCGTTTCTCGGGCACGATGCACGCGGCGTGCGGGCGGTGACGCAGCGCGATCGCGAGCATCTCGTCGGTCGCCGCCATCTCCAGATTGAGCGGGACCGTCAGTTGCTCGGACAGCGCGGCGATATCGGCATCGGTGATGTGCCGCCGGTCCTCGCGCAGATGCGCGGTGATCCCGTCCGCGCCAGTCTCCGCCGCCAGCAACGCCGCGCGCACCGGATCGGGATACCCGACCCCACGCGCATTGCGCACGGTGGCGACATGGTCGATGTTGACGCCCAGACGCAGGGTCATCGGTATCCCTCCACGAAGACCGTCAGGTGGCGCAATCGGTCGACATAAGTCAGCTCGGCGGGGTGCTGCCGCGCCGCCGCCGCAAGTTCGGGCAAGGCGTGTTCGAATCGGTCGAGCGCCGATCCGATCGCCGTCGCCCCGGGCAGGCTCTCGTCGGCATGCGGCGCCAGAAAGTCGCGCACGCCTTGCAGGACGCCGGGCACGGTTGACGAATGCGCGTGGATATCGACGCCGAAAAGATCCGATGCGAAACGCTGATAACGATAGCGATCCGAGTCCATGACAAGCAGCAGATGATCACGCACCGCCCGATCGCCCAGATGCTTGGCGCCGAGCGCGATGCCGAGCTCGATCGGCATGTTGAAGCGCGGCAGGCCACTGTCGGCGTCGAGCTCGATCCGCGAGATGTCGTGCACGCTCAACCGGCATTCCTCGATCAGCCGAACGATCTTGGCCAGGCGCAGATCGCCTGCATCGTTGACTTCGAGGGCACTGCGCACCTCGAACCGGCAATGGACCAGCGCAAACACGATGGCATCGAACAACGGCTTGTAGCTCAGGTCGAACGGGCAATTGACGAAGACCGACCGGTCGCGCCGCAACTGCGTCAAGGCTTATGCACCGAGCGGTGGTATGCCATGCTCGGCCCAGGATCGCAGAACCGTCTGCAACGCCTGCCGGGCGCGCTCATCCGCCGCCGGGTCGTCGGGCAGGTGTATCCTCCCAGGCTTAGGCAACTTGACAACGTCGCCTTGCTCGTCGCGAAGCTGCCAGCCGTATCGCCCGTCCTCGCGCTTGATCACTTCAAACGTCATCGCGTCACCTCGCACTCCGATATAAGACAGCGTCGTCAGCATGCCAACGCCGCCCGGCTTCCGGGCTTCACCGCCGGCACCGCCGCCAGCTCCGGCGGCAGCGCATCGGCGGCATACGTCGGCACGTCGAGCCGGATCAGCGGAAAGAACGGCACGCCTCCAAAGACGTTTGGCAGGTCCGCCGACCCACCCGTGCGATCGACCAGCGCCGCCGCCGCCACGGTCTCGCCCCCCGCCCGCGCGATCGCGGCGATCGCTTCCTTCGACGACAGGCCGGTGGTCACCACGTCCTCCATCATCAGCACCCGCGCGCCCGGCGCCAGCCGAAAGCCGCGGCGCAGCTCGAACGTGCCTTCGGGCCGCTCCAGGAACATCGCCTCGACACCGAGCGCACGCGCCATCTCGTGCCCCGCGATCACCCCGCCCATCGCCGGCGACACCACCACCTCGACCCGCAGGTCCGCGGGCAGCATCGCGACCAGTGCCCGGGCCAGCCGGGCGCCCCGCGCCGGGTCCATCAGCACCCGTGCGCATTGCAGGTAGCGTGAGCTCCGCAACCCCGACGATAGGATGAAATGCCCCTCCAGCAGCGCATCGGCGGCACGGAATTCGGCGAGCACCTCGGCTTGCGTCATCGGGGCGTCGGTCATCCGCTTCCTCTACGGCCCCCGCGGCTGCGGTGCAACGTATCGCAGTGCGGCGAAAAATCATGGGTGTTGCCATTGAGACGGGGGGCGCCCGCGCGTATAGGCCGCTGAAAGATACGGCCGAAAGGGGCGCTCTGGCTCCGTTTCGTTCACGCCCGATTTCGCCGGGCGAGCCCACGCGACAGGAACACGAAGGTGACACGCATGCGCAATCTGGGGTTGAGAATCGCGATCGCGGCGGGGCTGGCGCTCGCCGGCGTCGCAGGCGCGAACGCCGCGGCGCCTGCCCCGCAAGCGGTCGCCGCGCCGGCTCCCCAGGCGGCGGCCGCTCCGGCAGGCGTCTCCAACACCGCGCCGACGACCTCGGCCGCGACGCCCACCGCTCAGCCGGCCTCGCCGACGCTGGCGATGGACGGCGCGCCTGCGATGACCGCGCAGCCGCACATCGGCCAGCCGACCGATGGCCTCTTCGGCCTCCAACCACAGGTGACGAAGAACGGCGTGTTCGCGCACTGGATGCACGACAGCATCCTGATGCCGACGATCACCGCGATCTGCATCCTCGTGCTCGCCCTGCTGATCTGGGTCGCTTTCCGCTACCGCCGCGCCGCCAATCCGGTGCCGTCCAAGACCTCGCACAACACGTTCATCGAGGTGCTGTGGACGCTGCTCCCGGTCGTCATCCTGGTGCTGATCGCGGTGCCCTCGATCGGCCTGCTCCAGGCGCAGTTCCGCCCCGCCCCCGCGGGCGCGGTGACGCTGAAGGCGATCGGCAACCAATGGTATTGGTCCTATCAGTATCCGGATAATGGTGGGTTCGAGATCACCGCCAACATGCTCAAGGAGCGCAAGGACGTCGAGCCGGGGGTGCGCTTCCGCACCGATGCAGACGGTCCGCCGCTGCTCGCCGCCGACAACCGGATCGTGCTGCCTGTCGGCGTGCCCATCCGCCTGATCACCACCGCCAACGACGTGATCCACAGCTGGGCAGTTCCCGCGTTCTGGATCAAGCTCGACGCGATCCCCGGCCGCCTGAACGAAACCAGCTTCACGATCGACAAGCCGGGCCTCTACTTTGGCCAGTGTTCGGAGCTGTGCGGCGCGCGTCACGGTTACATGCCGATCGCGGTCGAGGCAGTGCCGCCGGCGCAGTTCGCGGCCTGGGTCCGCGCCAAGGGCGGCACGATGCCGACCCCGGGGCAGGCCTCCGACAAGGTGATCCCGCAGCCCGGCGCCGAAGGCTCCGCGGCCAAGGACGCCGAAGCCGCGACGACGAACGCCGCCACCGGCCCGGTCGAGAACGCGACCATCACCGCACCCACTATTTCCCAGGGCGCCACCGGCAACGGCGGCACGCTCGGCAAGGCTGGACAGTAAGATGACCGATACCGCACTCCACCCGTCGGCTTTCGTGGCGCACGACACGCACGAACATGCGCATGACGCCGATCACAAGCCGGGCTTCTTCGCACGCTGGTTCATGTCGACGAACCACAAGGACATCGGCACGCTTTATCTGATCTTCGCGATCATCGCGGGGATCATCGGCGGGTCGATCTCGGGGCTGATGCGCGCCGAGCTCGCGCATCCGGGCATCCAGTACCTACAGGGCTGGGCGCAATTCATGCACGGCGGCGAGGCCAGCCTCGACGAATCGCTCCACCTGTGGAACGTGCTCATCACCGCGCACGGCCTCATCATGGTGTTCTTCATGGTGATGCCTGCCATGATCGGCGGCTTCGGCAACTGGTTCGTGCCGATCATGATCGGCGCGCCCGACATGGCGTTCCCGCGGATGAACAACGTCAGCTTCTGGCTGCTCGTCCCCGCCTTCACGCTGCTTCTCGCCTCGCCCTTCTTCGGTGGTGCGGGCAACGGCTGGACGCTCTATGCGCCGCTCTCGACCTATGGCGAGCCGGGGCCGTCGACCGACATGGCGATCCTCGCGCTCCACCTCGCGGGCGCGTCGTCGATCCTCGGCGCGATCAACTTCATCACCACGATCTTCAACATGCGCGCACCCGGCATGACGCTGCACAAGATGCCGCTGTTCGTGTGGTCGGTGCTGGTCACCGCCTTCCTGCTGCTGCTGGCGCTTCCCGTGCTCGCTGCGGCGATCACCATGCTGCTGACCGACCGCAATTTCGGCACCACCTTCTTCGATCCGGCGGGCGGCGGCGATCCCGTCCTCTACCAGCATCTGTTCTGGTTCTTCGGCCATCCCGAAGTGTACATCATGATCTTGCCGGGCTTCGGCATCGTCAGCCAGATCATCGCGACCTTCAGCCGCAAGCCCGTCTTCGGCTACCTCGGCATGGCCTATGCCATGGTCGCGATCGGCGTGGTCGGGTTCGTCGTTTGGGCGCACCACATGTTCACGACGGGTCTCAGCGTAAACACCAAGATGTATTTCACCGCCGCGACGATGGTGATCGCGGTGCCGACCGGCATCAAGATCTTCTCGTGGATCGCGACGATGTGGGGCGGTTCGCTCAGCTTCAAGACCCCGATGGTCTGGGCGATCGGTTTCATCTTCATGTTCACCGTCGGCGGCGTCACCGGCGTCGTTCTCGCCAACGGCGGCATCGACGATTACATGCAGGACACCTATTACGTGGTGGCGCACTTCCACTACGTGCTGAGCCTGGGCGCGGTGTTCTCGCTCTTCGCCGGTTTCTATTATTGGTTCCCGAAAATGTCGGGTCGGATGTACAACGAGTTCCTCGGCCAGGTGCACTTCTGGGTGTTCTTCGTCGGCGTGAACGTGATGTTCTTTCCGATGCACTTCCTCGGGCTGCAGGGCATGCCGCGCCGCATTCCCGACTACACGCCGCAGTACGAACAGTGGAACCATGTCGCCTCGATCGGCTACATGATCATGGCGCTGAGCATGGTGGTGTTCTTCGTAAACCTGATCTGGTCGCTGGCGGCCGGCAGGCGGGCTGGCGACAACCCCTGGGGCGACGGCGCGACGACGCTGGAATGGACGCTGTCCTCGCCCCCCCCGTACCACCAGTTCGAGACCTTGCCGCACGTCGACTGAGTGCAGGCAAGCGAAGCAGCCTGCATTCAGTCGACCGGCCAGCGCGGCTACAGCCGCGACTGACGAAGGATACGGAATTTACTTCCGTGTCTCTCTTCCGAAAAGACGCCCCGGCCAACGTCCGGGGCGTTTTTCGTTTGGTACAACCCGCCACCCTTTGGCGTGTATCACCACGCCAACACACCTACCCACCTCAGCCACCCACGCAACTCCAGTGACTTACTCGACTGGCACACCTCCTGCAAAGCCTCCTGCATGGGCAAACCCGCCCAGCCAGGAGAACCGACCATGACCCCCACGACCATCGCCGCCGCCGCCCTCGCACTGTCGACCGCCGCCGGCTTCGCCACCGCCGCCTCCGCCGCGGCCCGCCCGGGCGAGGTGCCGATCACGGCAACCTACCAGACCTCCGACCAGCGCTACTGCATCCGCCCGGCAACGCTCGAGGAAGCCGCCGCCACCAGCACCGGCATCTACCAGCGCCGGTGCATGAGCGCGCGCCAGTGGAAGACCCGCGGCGTCCGCTTCGCGCCGCCGCCGCAGACCACCCTCGCGCGGATGTAGCGGCTGCTTTGCAGATGACGGCGCGTTCAGGTCGGTATTCCCCCGAATGCGCCGCTGCATCGCCGCTTTCATCCGACCCGCCGCATCCCTATATGGCCCGCATCCCATGACCACCGCCACGCCCCTGCTCCCCCCCGCCGAATGGCGCGATTTCCTGGCGCTGACCAAGCCCCGGGTCATGACGCTCGTCGTCTTCACCGCGCTATGCGGCATGCTCGCCGCGCCTGTGCCGATCGACCCGGTGCTCGGCTTCACCGCGATCCTGTGCATCGCGCT
>NZ_CAXVWL010000092.1:0-3430 GCF_964263785.1 Sphingomonas sp. | reverse complement strand
CCGCGCTCGATGCCCGCGCGCGCGGGCTGAGGGCGGTCGCGATCACCAGCAACTTCGCCCCGATCCGCCCCGACCTCGAGGTGCGCGCGGAGGCGATCTTCCGCGCAGTGATGCCCGACGCTCGGATCACCCTGTCGCATCAGGTCGGCGGCCTAGGGCTGATCGACCGCGAAAGCGCCGCCGTCATTAACGCCAGCATGGCGGCGCTGGCCGAATCGATCGTCGGCTCGCTGGTCCAGGCGTTCGCCTCGCTCGGCATCGCCGCGCCGATCTTCATCAGCCAGAACGACGGCACGCTGATCACCACCGCGCAAGCTGCCACCTACCCGATCTTCACCTGCTCGGCAGGGCCCACCAACAGCATCCGCGGGGCGGCGTTCCTGACCGGGCTTGACGAGGCCGTGGTGGCTGACATCGGCGGCACGACGACCGATGTCGGGTTCCTGTCGCGTGGCTTCCCGCGCGAGACCGCGATGCCCAAGCTTATTGGCGGGGTCCGCACCAACTTTCGCATGCCCGACATCCTGTCAATCGGGCTCGGCGGCGGCAGCGTGGTGCGCGCGGGCGAGAGCGAGTGCGAGGTCGGACCCGACTCGGTCGGTCACCGGCTCCAGACCGAGGCGCTGGCATTCGGCGGCTCGACGCTGACCGCGACCGACATCGCCATTGCCGCCGGCCAGGCCACGATCGGCGAGCCATCGCGCGTTGCGGGGCTCACCCATGCGATGGTCGGGGCGGCGCTCGACCGCATTCACCGGCTGGTCGAGGAGGCGATCGACCGGATGAAGACGAGCGAGCAACCACTGCCGCTGATTCTTGTCGGCGGGGGCGCGATCCTGATCAACCGGCCGGTCGCGGGCACATCGCGGGTGCTGCGCCCGGACCATGCTACCGTCGCCAACGCGGTGGGCGCGGCAATCGCACTGGTCTCCGGCCGCGTTGACAAGCTCTACGACGTGGCCGCACTCGGTCGCGACGCCGCTCTCGACATGGCGAAAGCCGAGGCGCGTGCGGCGGCCGTGGCGGCGGGAGCGGCGGAGGCGACCGTCGAGGTCATCGAGGTTGTCGAACTGCCGATGACCCACATGAAGGCCGGCACCACCCAGATCAGGGTCCGCGCGGTCGGCGAGCTTGCCGAACTGTGACGCGCCTACGCACGAAAGAACCATCATGTTCACGCTAACCGAAATCGTCGACGTTGCCGACATGGCGCGCGGGGCGGTGCTGCTCGGCACCGGGGGCGGCGGCGATCCATATATTGGCGAGCTGTTCGTCCGCGCGAAAATCGAGGCGGGCCGGATGCCGACGATCATCGACCCCGACGAACTGCCCGACGATGCGTTCGTCGTGGCGATCGCCGGAATCGGCGCGCCGACCGTGATCATCGAGCACCTGGTCAGCGAGGTGACGCTGCTGCGCGTGCTCGCCCGGGCGGAGGCGCTGTACGGCCGCCCGATCGACGCGATAGTTTCCGCTGAGATTGGCGGGGCGAACTCGATGTTTCCGCTCGCGCTTTCGGCGATCAGTGGCATCCCTGTGGTCGACGCCGACGGCATCGGTCGCGCCGTGCCGCATCTCGAGATGACATGCTTCAGTATCGACGGCATCGCCGCCACTCCCGCGATTTTGATGGACGACTCGGGAAACTCGGTGGTGATCGAGGCCGCGAGCGACAAAATGGCGGAGGAATTGTGCCGCGTCGTCACCGGGGCAATGGGCGCGGTTGCGTTCGGCTCCTTCTACCCGATGTCGGGCGGGCAGCTGAAACGCTGCGGAGTACTGCGCACGCTTACGCAGACACGCGACATTGGGCGCAGCATACGCTTGGCGCGCACCGCCGGCCGGGACGTCTTCGCCGATCTGATCGAGGTGCTCGAACGCCGGGACGGCAGGCCGGCCCGCGTGCTGTTCGATGGGCGGATTGTCGATGTGATGCGCGAAACGCGCGATGGCTGGCATTGGGGGCGCGTCACGTTGCACGAACTCACCGATGCCGGACAAGTCTTCACCGTCGATATCCAGAACGAGTTCATCGCCGCGCGGCGCAACGACGAGACGGTGGCGATCGTGCCAGACCTTATCGCGATCCTCGACCGCGAGACTGGCGAGCCGCTAACGGGGGAAATGCTGGCCTACGGACAGCGTGTGAAGGTAATTGGCTATGCCGCGGACGCAAAGCTGCGCCAGCCGGAGAGCTTGAACGTGCTCGGTCCCTTGGCATTTGGCTTAGACGAGCCGTTCATCGCCATCGAGGATCGGGCGTAACTACCGCGCGAACCGACTGGAAAAGCTATTTGCGACGTGAGCGCCAACTATTTGCATCCTATCACCTAGAGTACGATGACGTTAAGCCGGCGCATCCCAGAATTCACGAGGTAGTTGCTGTATTCCGGGGCAGAGAAGGTATCGAGCAGCGTTCCGACGCGTAGCCATTTTGCCTCTTGGGATCGCTCGGCTACTTTTCCCATCAGGTGCTTGATCTTGGCGAAGACATGCTCGGTCGGATAGAGGTCCGGGCTGTACGGCGGCAAGAAGAGCAGCCTGGCGCCGACGGTGCGGATAGCAGGCTGAGGACGAAGGAGAGTATGGCGCAACGGTCGTGAGACAGGGTCGGGTAAGCCAGTTCATGGACAAGCGCTATCCAAGCGCGCCAGGTTGTTTTGGACCCGATCCGCGAACTCCCATACGGGCCCGCGGCATGTCATGGCCGCATCAAGGCCGGACACATGTCAGCACCCGATCCGCGCGCCGTTCGCTTCTTAAAATTCTGCTTGCTCCAACGGGGGCGTCCACACATGTCCATGATCACCACGTCGCCGGGCGAGAGCGTCGGCACGACGCATTGCTCGACATAGTCTGTGAAGCTTTGCGCGTTGACCGGCTGGTCGAGCACGCACGGCGCGTCGATACGGTCGCAGCGCAGCGCCGCTGGGAACGTCATCGTGCGCCAGCGGCCGTAAAGCACCTTGGCATGAAGCCGCTGCTCGACCGGTGCCCAGCCACGCAAGGGGGCCATGTTCGTCTTCACCCACGTCTCGTCGATGAAGACGAGGTGGGCCGGATCACCGCGTCACCAGCTGCAGCTTCCGGGCATGCCCTTCGACGGCCTTGCCATGCACGACGTGATCCAGCCGCCTAAGAAACCGCCCGGCTGTGGTGTGACCGTCTCGCCATCGACACTGCAGCGGTCGACGGGCGCCGCGTCGAACGCGACCCGCCCCTCAGCGGAACAAGGCCAGCAGCGGCGGCACGATCACGATCGTGAGGAACAGGAGCGCCAGCGCGACCAGGCCCCGTGACCGCGAAGCTGTGCGGATTGGCCATTTGGCTTCGCGTGTCTGGTGATCCGGGTTACTGTTTCGCGGTGACGTAAGCCAGGGGCGAGGCGAGCATGAAGCGACTGTGGTCGACCGACGAGCTCGATGAACGC
>NZ_CAXVWL010000091.1:0-50008 GCF_964263785.1 Sphingomonas sp. | reverse complement strand
GGAGGCGGCGCGCGCGCGCGGGCGGACCCCGTTCGTAGTGGTGCTGACCGACGGGCGCGGCAACGTCGCGGCGGACGGCGGCACCGACCGGCGCGCGGCGGAGGCCGACGCCGAAGCCGCGGCGCGCGCGATCGGCGCGGCGCGGATCGCCGCGGCCTTCGTCGACATCTCCGCCAGACCTCGCCCGGAGGGCGCCAGGCTAGCCGCGGCGATGGGCGCGCGCTACCTGCCGCTGCCGCGCGCCGACGCGACCGCGATGCATGCCGCGGTCGTCGAGGCGCAGCGCGCATGACTCGCGCGCCGAGCTGGACGGTCGAGGGCCGCGACTGGCCCAATCGCGCCGCCAGCCGCTTCGTCGAGACGCCGCGTATCCGCTGGCATGTCCAGGTGATGGGTGAAGGCCCGGTGCTGCTGCTGATCCACGGAACGGGCGCGGCGACGCACAGTTGGTGCGACCTTGCGCCGCTGCTGGCCGAGCGTTTCACCGTCGTCGCGCCCGACCTGCCCGGGCACGGCTTCACGACCGGGCGTCCGGTTGGCGGGCTGACGATGTCGGCAATGGCGCGCGCGGTCGGCGATCTGCTCGCCACGCTGGCGCTCGATCCGCAGGCGATCGTCGGTCATTCCGCGGGTGCGGCGATCGGCATTCGGATGACACTGGACGGCTTGGCGAAACCCAAAGCGCTCGTCGGACTGGACGCTGCGCTGCTGCCATTTCCGGGCCTTGCCGCCAAGCTGTTCCCGACGCTCGCGCGGATGCTGTTCGTCAATCCGTTCGCGCCGCACGTGTTTTCGGCGATCGCGCGCACTTCGGGGGAGACCGCGAAGTTTCTGGAACGCAGCACCGGATCGCGGATCGATGCGGCAGGGGTCGGCTATTACGAGCGGCTGTTCGCCACCCCGGCGCAATGTTCGGGCGCGATCACGATGATGGCGGACTGGGACCTGGAAGCGCTCAAGCGCGACCTGCCGCGGCTGGCGGTGCCGCTGCTGCTCATCCACGGCGGTGCGGACAGCGCGATCCCGCCTGCCAATGCGCGTGAGGCGGCGGCGCTGGTCGCGGACGCCGCGGTGACGATCCTCCCCGGTCTCGGCCATCTGGCGCACGAAGAGAGGCCCGCCGAGGTCGCGACGATCATCGAAACCTTCGTGGGAGCGCGGTGATGCACCAATCCTATTTCAGCCTGCTCGACATGGCGATCGTCGGGGTGCCCGTGTTCGTCATCGGCATCTGGCAGCTCGTTTCGATCAACCGCGAGATCGCCAAGGACGAGGCGAGCCGAGAGGACGACTCACCAAAAGGCTCGGGGCATCCGGTAGGGGAGCATCGACTGGACGACCGGTGAGCGGAAGCGCGCGAGCGACAGGCTTTCGTGCACCGCGCACACGTCCTCGCCGAACAGCCGCGTGTCGAGCGCCGAGCGCGCGTAGAAGGGCGCGTCGATCCACGTCTTGCGCACCCGCGGCGTCGATCCGGCGTCGGCGCGGGTCGCGCGCTTCACCAGCCAGCCGGTGCGCGGCAGCGGCGCAGGCGGCGGTGGGGCGACGTCATGCCAGCGCCCCTGCCGGTCGAAGCGCAATGCCAGATCGAACGGCATGCCGTCACCGCGGCGCCCCTCGTACAGCACCGCGACATCGTTCTTCAGATGCGCACGAGACCAGTTCCAGTCGTCGAACCCCGCCTCAAGCGGCTCGTCGCCGAAGTTCGAATCGAAATAGCCGTCGCCGGACCAGCGCACCCCGGGATAGGTCATCGCCACCTCGACCCGCGCGCGCGGCGCGACCGGGTGCCAGCGGTGGCGTCCGGCGGGATCGAGTTGGAAGGCGGTGGTGCCGATCATCTCCGGGGTGACACGCACCGTGCCGCGTACGCGATGGGGCAGCGGCGCGGAAATCTCGGCGATGTCGATCACCAGCGAATCGCCGTCCCAGCGCATCGCGCTCGGGCCCACCGCGAAGGTGTCCGCATCGCGCGTCATCCGCCGCCGCCCGCGCTCGGTCATCGCCCAGGCGGTCGCGCGCGGGCCAGTCAGCGAGACGTTGATCGCGCAATGATTGTCGGGATCGCCGCGCCCGCTCCATTTATAATAGGGCGAGAACACACTGCCGACGAAGGCGATGATCGTCAGCCCGTAGCGACCGTCCGCACTGGTGGCGTCGATATACCACCAGGCGTAGCCGTTCGCGCCGACCGCGACGTCGAAGCGCGGTCCCAATGCTGGCAATCTGCCAGCAGGCAGTCGACGGCTAATCGTGCGCTGAGCGCCGCCATCGGGACGCCCGCGCCGGGGTGGGTGCTCCCGCCCGCGCAATAGAGCCCAGGGATCCGCGTCCGGCTGCCCTGCCGGCGGAAGGAGGCCGCCCACCCGTGCGAGGCCGGTCCATAAAGGGCTCCACCCGTCCGTGGACACAGCGCGTCGAACCCCGAGGGCGTCGTCAGCACCGCCGAGTCCCCCGGATCGAGCGAAAGCCCCGCCCGCGAAAGCCCGCTGAGCATCCGCAACCTGCATGTGTCGATCTCCGCTGGAGTGAAGCCCTGTTCGTCGCCAAGCGGCGGCGCGTTGACGATGATCTGAACGCGCTCACGCGCGGGGGGGATCTGGACGCGCTCACGGCCGCCGGGCGCGGCACCGGCGTCATCGCGGTCCTGCGCGCACACATAGACGCTGGGACGATCGGCCAGCCGCCCGGCGGCGAGCGCGGCGAATTCGGACGGGTAATCGTCCGAGAAGAACACATTGTGCCGCACGAGCGGGAAGCCGGTGGCGCGTGCGTTGGCGGTCCACACCATCGCCGACAGCGACCGGCGACGCGGCGCGACCTTCGCGACCGCGCGCGAGGCCGCTATTCCGAACGCGCCATCGCCGATCGCCGCCGGATCGGCGTTGCAGACGATTCGGTCCGCGGCGATCCGCTCGCCGCTCGCCAATACCACCCCCGCGGCGCGCCCATGCTCGATCACAATCTCGCGGACGGGCGACGCGTAGCGGAACCGCGCGCCGCGGCGCACCGCCAGCGCCTCTAGCGCGGTTGCCAGCCGGTGCATCCCGCCCTCGATAAGCCACACCCCGCTCGCCTCGACATGCGCGATCAGCATCAGCGTGGCGGGGGCGGCGAACGGCGACGATCCGCAATAGGTCGCGTAGCGCCCGAACAGCTGACGCAGCCGCGGATCGGCGAAATAGCCGCCGAGCGCGCGCCACATCGAGGTGTAGGGGCGCAGGCTGCAATAATCGCGGAAGCCCGCCGCGCCCATCCGCCAGCCGAGCCGGATCGGATCGATCTTGCTCCGGCGCATGAACGGCGCATCCAGCGCATCGTGCAACCGTTTTGCCTCGGCGCGATACGCCCGGTAGCCGCGCGCCTCGGCCGCCCCCGCGAATGCGCCGATCGCGTCTTCGCCCGCCTGCGGATCGGCGAGCAGGTCGAGCCGTGCATCCCCCCAGGCGTGGCGTGCGAGGACGTGCGCGGCGCGAGTCGTCAGGTGGTCTTCGAGCGACTCGCCGCACTCGGCGAACACATCCGCAAACACGTCGCGCATCGTGAACACCGTCGGGCCGCCGTCGATACCCATGCCATCGACCGGCACCGCGCGCAGCTTGCCACCGGGGCCGGCAGCCGCCTCGACAACCGTCACATCGAGCCCGCGCGCGGCGAGGAGCGCGGCGGCGACCAGCCCTCCGATTCCCGCTCCGATCACCACCACGCGTTCGCCGGGCATCGCTTGCACCTCACGCCGATTGACGCGATCGTAGCATGTGTCCAGTTTGGTGGACATATGGAATTGTCTAGACTCGACGATTGGCGACTACGGTTCGCGCTATGGCGCAACGGAATATTGGGCAGTCCCCGGTTCCAGCGCTTCGCCTCGCGCTTTCCGGTGACGCGACCGGTCGCGCGGGCGCGGGCGCGGGCGCTGTTCGATCTGGTCGCAGGCTTCACCTATTCGCAGACGCTGGCGGCCTGCATCCAGACCGGGCTGCTTGACCTGCTCGCCGATGCACCGACGACCACCGCGCGCGTCGCCGCGCGGATCGACCTGCCCGAAGCCGGTGCCGAGCGGCTGTTGCGCGCCGCCGCCGCGATCCGGCTGGTCGAGGCGATCGGCGGGCAGTGGCTGCTGGGCGCCGACGGGGCGGCGCTGCGGGGAAACCGCGGCATCGCCGAAATGGTCGCGCACCACCATTTGCTCTATGCCGATCTTGCCGATCCGGTTGCGCTGCTGCGGCGCGGCGGCGGTGGCGGCGCGCTGTCGCGCCACTGGACCTATGCCGAGTCGACGGGCAGCGGCGATGCCGCGCAGGTAGGCGGCTATTCCGCACTGATGACGGCATCGCAGCCGTTGATCGCCGAACAGGTGCTCGACGCCTACCGGTTCGCGCGGCACCGCAGGCTGCTCGACGTCGGCGGCGGCGAAGGCGCATTCCTGGCCGCAGCGGGCGCCCGCGCACCCGCGCTCGACCTGGCGCTGTTCGACCTGCCCGCTGTGGGGGAGCGGGCGCAGGCACGTCTCGCCGCGGCAGGGCTCGACGGCAGAACGACGCTGTACGGCGGCGACTTCCTCGCCGATCCGCTGCCCAAGGGGTACGACCTGATCTCGCTGGTCCGGGTGCTTCACGATCACGACGATGCCCCGGCGCTGGCACTGCTACGCGCGGTTCACGACGCCTTGCCCCCGGGTGGCCGATTGCTGATCGCCGAGCCGATGGCGCGGACCCCCGGCGCAAAACCCGCGGGCGACGCTTATTTCGGGCTGTACCTGCTGGCGATGGGATCGGGCCGGCCCCGCAGCCCTCGGGAGATCGCGGCGATGCTGCGCGCTGCGGGGTTCGCGTCGTCGCGGCTGATCCGGACCGCGATTCCGCTCACCGCGAGGGTCATCGTCGCAAACCGCTGACATTTGCTGTCCAGATGCATTGACAATAAGAAGCGTCCAGATATTGTTACACCGGCTGGAGAGACCCCGTTCAGGGCCTCGGCGCAGGGGACGGTCGCAATGGAAGCGGTCGCAGTCATCTTGGAGGCACCCGAGCGGCTGGCGCTCCGCGCACTGACGCTCAATGCGCTGACCGCCGCCGACGTGCTGGTCGAGATCGCCTGGAGCGGCATCAGCTCGGGAACCGAGAAACTGCTGTGGTCGGGCCGGATGCCGAGCTTCCCCGGCATGGGCTATCCGCTGGTGCCAGGCTACGAATCGATCGGGCGCATCGTCGATGCGGGTGCGGACGTCCGCGCGCGGATTGGCGAGTGGGTCTTTGCCCCCGGTGCGAATTGTTATGCGCAAGCCCGCGGGCTGTTCGGCGGGACCGCGGAGCGCGTCGTCCTGCCCTCCGCCCGCGCCATTCCGGTCGACGAGTCGCTGGGCCGCGACGGCATCCTGACCGCGCTCGCCGCCACCGCGCACCATGCGATCGCGGGAGGCAAGCCGCCCGAGCTGATCGTCGGCCACGGCATCGTCGGGCGGCTGATCGCACGGCTGACCGTAGCAATGGGGGCGCCCGCCCCGACCGTCTGGGAGACCAACCCCGCGCGCCGCGATGGTGTGGGCTACAAGGTCGTCGACCCGGCGCAGGACGAGCGCCGCGACTACCGCGTGATCTGCGACGCCAGCGGCGCGGGCGATGTCCTCGACACGCTTATCCCGCGGCTGGCCCAGGGCGGCGAGCTGGTGCTCGCGGGCTTCTACGACCGCCTCTCCTTCGCCTTCCCGCCCGCGTTCATGCGCGAGGCACGGCTTCGCATCGCCGCCGAATTCACCCCCGCCGACATCGCCGCGACCAACGCGCTGATCGCCGGCGGCAGCCTGCGGCTCGACGGGCTCGTCAGCCACGTCCGCGACGCCGCCGATGCGCTCGACGCGTACCCGGCAGCGTTCGGTGACCCCGATTGCCTGAAAATGGTCCTCGACTGGAGAAGCCTGTGAGCATGTTCGATCCAGGCGTGTTGCGCGAGGAAGCCTCGTTCGAGCCCGATCCGGTGCCGACCGGCCCGGTGACCAAGGAAACGCAGATCATCGCGATCTACGGCAAGGGCGGCAGCGGCAAGTCGTTCGCGCTCGCCAACCTCAGCTATATGATGGCGCAGCAGGGCAAGCGCGTGCTGCTGATCGGCTGCGACCCCAAGAGCGACACCACGAGCCTGCTGTTCGGCGGCAAGTCGACCCCGACGATCATCGAGACCTCGTCCAAGAAGAAGCTGGCGGGCGAGGAGATCGGCATCGAGGACGTCTGCTTCCAGCGCGACGGCGTGTTCGCGATGGAGCTGGGGGGCCCCGAGGTCGGTCGCGGCTGCGGCGGGCGCGGGATCATCCACGGGTTCGAGACGCTGGAGAAACTCGGCTTCCACGAATGGGGCTTCGACTACGTTCTGCTCGATTTCCTGGGCGACGTGGTCTGCGGCGGCTTCGGCCTGCCGATCGCACGCGACATGTGCCAGAAGGTGATCGTCGTCGCGTCGAACGACCTGCAGTCGCTGTATGTCGCTAACAACGTCTGCAAGGCGGTCGAATATTTCCGCAAGATGGGCGGCAACGTCGGCGTCGCGGGGATGATCCTGAACAAGGACGACGGCACCGGCGAGGCGAACGCCTTCGCCGCGGCGGTCGGCATCCCCGTCCTGACCGCCATTCCCGCGAACGAGGATATCCGCAAGAAATCGGCCAATTACCAGATCATCGGCAAGCCCGGCGGCCAATGGGCGTCGCTGTTCGAGAACCTGGCCGAAAATGTCGCGAGCGCGCCGCCGCTGCGCCCCACCCCGCTCGACCAGGACGGGCTGCTGGGGCTGTTCAGCGCCGACATCACCGGCGCGGATTACTCGCTGAAGCCCGCGACCCAGGCGGATATGCGTGGCGCGGCGTATGTGGCGAAGCCGAGCCTCGAAGTCGTGTACGACACGGTTTGATCGTGGAGGCAACAATCCTTCCCCGCGATCGCGACCGCATCGACCTCGCCGCCGCAGCTCCGGTCGAGGGCGGCTGCGGATCGAAGGACACGATGCGCGACGCCGCAGTGATCGCTGGCAAGTCCGACATCCTCGACCGCTACGCCAAGGATTACCCGAAAGGCCCGCACGACCAGCCGCAGTCGATGTGCCCGGCGTTCGGCTCGTTGCGGGTGGGCCTCAGGATGCGCCGCACCGCCGCCGTCCTGTCGGGCTCCGCCTGCTGCGTATACGGCCTGACCTTCACCGCCCATTTCTACGGCGCCAAACGCAGCGTCGGCTACGTGCCGTTCTCCTCCGAGACGCTGGTCACCGGCAAATTGTTCGAGGATATCCGCGATGCGGTTCACGAACTCGCCGACCCCGCACTGTACGACACGATCATCGTCACCAATTTATGCGTGCCGACCGCCAGCGGCGTGCCGCTGCAATTGCTGCCCGACCAGATCAACGGCGTGCGCGTGATCGGCATCGACGTCCCCGGCTTCGGCGTGCCGACGCATGCCGAGGCGAAGGACGTGCTCAGCGGAGCGATGCTCGCCTATGCGCGCAAGGAGGCCGAGCAGGGCCCGGTCGCCGCGCCCAAGGAGCGCACCGATCGCCCGACGATCACGCTGCTGGGGGAGATGTTCCCCGCCGACCCGCCGGGCATTGGCCTTATGCTCGAACCGCTGGGCCTGGCCGCAGGCCCGGTCGTGCCGACGCGCGAGTGGCGCGAGCTCTACCAGGCGCTCGACTGCGCTGCGGTCGCGGCGATCCACCCCTTCTACACCGCGTCGGTCCGCGAGTTCGAGGCGGCGGGGCGGTCGGTGATCGGCTCGGCCCCGGTCGGTCGCGACGGCACCGCCGCCTGGCTCGACGCGGTCGGCAAGGCGTGCGGCATCGCGCAGGACAAGGTCGATGCGTCCAAGAACAAGTTCCTCCCCGCCATCGCCGCCGCACTCGCCGCCAAGCCGATCAAGGGCCGGATCACCGTCTCGGGCTACGAAGGCTCCGAACTCCTCGTCGCGCGGCTGCTGATCGAGAGCGGCGCAGACGTGCCTTATGTCGGCACCGCCTGCCCCCGCACCCGCTGGTCCGACCCGGACCGCGAATGGCTCGAAGCGCACGGCTGCCGCGTCCAGTATCGCGCCAGCCTGGAACAGGACATCGCCGCGGTATCGGAGTTCGGCCCCAACCTGGCGATCGGCACCACGCCCGTCGTCCAGCACGCCAAGCAGAGGGCCATTCCTGCGCTCTATTTCACCAACCTCATCTCGGCGCGCCCGTTGATGGGCCCCGCGGGCGCGGGGAGTCTGGCAATGGTGGTCAACGCCGCGCTCGCCAACCAGCACCGCTTCGACAAGATGCGCGACTTCTTCGAAGGCGTCGGCACCGGCGTGACCGCGGGTGTTTGGCAACAGACCCCAATCGACCGCCCCGAGTTCAAAGCGAAATTCGCCGCCAAACGCATCGCCGCCGCCAAGGCCGAAGAGCATATCGGCACATGACCCTGATCCTCGATCATGACCGCGCGGGCGGCTATTGGGGCGCGGTCTACGCGTTCACTGCGATCAAGGGATTGCAGGTGATCATCGACGGCCCCGTCGGGTGCGAGAACTTGCCGGTCACGTCGGTTCTCCATTACACCGACGGGCTGCCGCCGCACGAATTGCCGATCGTCGTCACCGGACTCGGCGAACAGGAGCTTGGCCGCGACGGGACCGAGGGGGCGATGAAGCGCGCTTGGGCGACGCTCGACCCCGATCTGTCCGCGGTCGTCGTCACCGGCTCGATCGCCGAGATGATCGGCGGCGGGGTGACGCCCGAAGGCACCAACATCCAGCGCTTCCTGCCGCGCACGATCGACGAGGATCAGTGGCAGGCGGGCGACCGTGCGCTCACCTGGCTATGGACCCAGTTCGGGCCGAAGAAGGTTCCTGCCCTCCGCCCGTTGCGCGACGGCGAGAAGCCCAAGGTCAATATCATCGGGCCGATGTACGGCACCTTCAACATGCCGTCCGACCTCGCCGAGATCCGGCGCCTGATCGAGGGAATCGGTGCGGAGGTCGGCATGGCCTTCCCGCTCGGCAGCCATCTCGCGGACGTCAAGAAGCTCGCGGCGGCGCAGGTCAACGTCTGCATGTACCGCGAGTTCGGCCGCGGGCTGTGCGAGGTGCTGGAGCGGCCATACCTCCAGGCGCCGATCGGGCTGGAGAGCACCACGCTGTTCCTGCGCAAGCTCGGCGCACTGACCGGCCTCGACCCCGAGCCGTTCATCGCCGCTGAGAAACACACAACGATCAAGCCGCTGTGGGACCTGTGGCGCTCGGTTACTCAGGATTTCTTCGGCACCGCCAGCTTCGGCATCGTCGCCACCGATACCTATGCGCGCGGCATCCGCAAGTTCCTCGAGGACGACATGGGCCTGCCCTGCACCTTCGCGGTATCGCGCTGCGCCGGGTTCAAGTCCGACAATCAGGCGGTCAAGGACATGATCCGCGAGCAACCTCCGCTCGTGCTGTTCGGCAGCTTCAACGAGCGGATGTACATGGCGGAGGCGGGCGGACGCGGGGTCTATATCCCCGCCAGCTTCCCCGGCGCGGTAATCCGCCGTCATATCGGCACGCCCTTCATGGGCTATGCGGGCGCGACCTACCTCGTCCAGGAAGTGTGCAACGCACTGTTCGATGCGCTCTTCCACATCCTGCCGCTGGCCGGACAGCTCGACAAGGTCGAGGCGACCCCGGCGCGGATCGAACGCCAGTTGCTCTGGGACGACGACGCCAAGTCCGATCTCGACGCTGTCGTCGAGCGCGAGCCGGTGCTGGTGCGCATCTCGGTCGCCAAGCGCATCCGCGACGCCGCCGAACGCGCCGCCCGGCGTGCGGGCGAAGAGTCGGTCACCCCCGCCCGCCTCGCGCTGGCGATCGTCGAAAGCCGCGCGTCGTGAGCGCGCCGGCACTGCCTTTGACAGCCTTTTCTCCCGCTGGCGGCATTTCCGCCGCGCGGGCCCACCGATCCCCGTGGCACGCCGTGCCGCGCGGATGCCGCCGCCGGGGAGCGCGCTTCACGCTCCTGCCCTCGTCGGGAACCAAGGAGACGTCGACATGAACGACCTACGCGAGAGAGACGAAAGGATGGGGATGGGCACGTACCTGACCCCCGAAGAAGCCAAGGAGTTTCACAAGCTCTTCGTGATGAGCTTCCTGGTGTTCACCGCGATTGCGGTCGTCGCCCATATCTTGGTGTGGATGTGGCGGCCTTGGCTCTGACGTCCGAGTGATCAGACCCTGACCCTCAACGAAAACGAGAAGGACCCACGACATGTGGAGAATATGGCTCATCTTCGATCCGCGACGCGCGCTGGTCGCGTTGTTCATCTTCCTGTTCGTGCTTGCGCTGCTGATCCACTTCATCCTGCTCAGCACCGACAAGTTCAACTGGCTGGATGGCCCGCGGCACGCCCAGGCGGTTCAGACGACGACGGCCGCACCGTCGGGCACCTGACCCACGCGCGCGTGGGTGGGGCGGGCTTTGCGCTTCACCCCGCCCACACGCTGCACCGCAAACATCGTACATCTTCCCGCCGGAGACGGCGGGCGCGGGGAATCGAGCCATGGCGCTGCTGAGCTTTGAGCGAAAATACCGGGTACGCGGGGGCACGCTGATCGGCGGCGATCTCTTCGATTTCTGGGTTGGCCCGTTCTACGTCGGCTTTTTCGGGGTTACGACCGCGATCTTCGCAATCCTGGGCACCGCGCTCATCTTCTACGCCGCCTCGCTCGGGCCGACGTGGAATCCTTGGCTCATCAGCATCGCACCGCCCGACCTCAGCTACGGTCTGGCGCTCGCACCTTTGCGCGAAGGCGGCTTCTGGCAGATCATCACGGTGTGCGCGACCGGAGCCTTCGTCTCCTGGGCGCTCAGGCAGGTGGAGATCAGCCGCAAGCTCGGCATGGGCTATCACGTGCCCGTCGCGTTCAGCGTCGCGATCTTCGCCTACGTTTCGCTCGTCGTGATCCGCCCGTGGCTGCTGGGCGCCTGGGGCTTCGGTTTCCCTTACGGGATCTTCAGCCACCTCGATTGGGTGTCGAACACGGGCTACCAATATCTCCATTTCCACTACAATCCCGCACACATGCTCGCGGTCAGTTTCTTCTTCACCACCGGCGGCGCGCTCGCCTTCCACGGCGCATTGGTGCTGTCGTCGGTCAACCCGCCCAAGGGCCAGGAAGTGAAGTCGCCGGAATACGAGGACGCGTTCTTCCGCGACACGATCGGCTATTCGGTGGGCACCCTCGGCATCCACCGGCTGGGGCTGTTCCTGGCGCTGAATGCCGGGTTCTGGAGCGCGATCTGCATCATCATTTCGGGCCCGCTATGGACACGCGGCTGGCCCGAATGGTGGACGTGGTGGCTCAACCTGCCGATCTGGTCGTAGAAGGGAGGACACAGGGATGCCACGCTATCAGAACATCTTCACCCAGGTGCAGCTACGCGGGCCGCTCGAGGCCGGACCGCGGCTCCCCGCCGGCAGCTTCGCGCGCGGGCAGCTGAGTACCTACAACTACTGGGCCGGCAAGGTCGGCGCGGCGCAGATCGGTCCGATCTATCTCGGCAAACTGGGCATCGCCTCGCTGGTCTGCGCTTTCCTGGCGTTCGAGATCATCGGGCTGAACATGTGGGCCAGCGTCAACTGGGACCCGATCCAGTTCGCGCGCCAACTCCCTTGGTTGGCGCTCGAGCCGCCGGGGCCCGAATGGGGCTTCACCCTCGCGGTGCCGCTGGCGGAGGGCGGGTGGTGGCAGATGGCGGGCTTCTTCATGTCGAGTGCGCTGATCCTGTGGTGGCTGCGCACGTTCCGGCGCGCACGTGCGCTGGGCCTCGGCAACCACGTCGCCTGGGCGTTCGGCGCGGGCATCCTGCTGATCCTGACGCTGGGCATCATCCGCCCGCTGCTGATGCAGAGCTGGGCGGAGGCGGTGCCGTTCGGCATCTTCCCGCACCTGGATTGGACCGCGGCCTTCTCGATCCGCTACGGCAACCTGTTCTACAATCCCTTCCACTGCCTTTCGATCGCCTTCCTCTACGGCTCCACGCTCTTGTTCGCGATGCACGGCGCGACCGTGCTGGCGATCGGTCGCTACGGCGGCGAGCGCGAGATCGAGCAGATTACCGATCGCGGCACCGCCTTCGAGCGCGGCGCATTGTTCTGGCGCTGGACGATGGGGTTCAACGCGACCGCCGAATCGATCCACCGCTGGGCGTGGTGGTTCGCGGTGCTGACCCCGCTGTCGGGCGCGATCGGCATCCTGCTGACCGGCACCGTGGTCGACAATTGGTATCTATGGGCGGTCCTGCACGGCTATGCCCCGGGCTATCCGGTCACCGGCACGATCGATCCCGCCACCCTGCCGGGAGCACCGCGATGAACGGGTTGGTGACGAGGCTGACGATCGCCACCGGGCTCGGCGCGACCGTCCTGCTGCTCGGCGGGTGCGAGCTCGGTCCCAAGCAGACCCAGCAGACCGGATATCGCGGTGCCGGGCTCGACCAGATCGTCGATGTCAGCCACATCCAGAAGGCCGCGGCCATCCCGGCGGCACCCTATGCGCTGCCCGACGATAGCGGCCCGCGCGCGTCGGAGACGTACCAGAACGTGCGCGTTCTCGGCAATGTCAGCACCGAGCGGTTCAACCACCTGATGGCGGAGATGAACCAGTGGGTCGCGCCGCCCGAACAGGGCTGCAACTATTGCCACAACCCCGAGAACATGGCCTCGGACGAGAAATACACCAAGGTCGTCGCGCGGCGGATGCTGCAGATGACGCGCAACATCAACACCCGCTGGTCGACCCACGTCAAGCAGACCGGAGTCACCTGCTACACCTGCCACCGCGGCAATGCGGTGCCCGAATACAAATGGGCGCTGGCCGAGGGCACGCTCGATCCCATGGCGATCCGCGGCAACAAGCACGGGCAGAATACCCCCGACAAGAACGTGGGCTACGCCTCGCTGCCCTCCGACCCGTTCGCGGAATATCTGCAGGGCGCGGGCGCGAAGAACATCCGCGTGGCGAGCAGCAGCCCCTTCCCTTCCTCCGACCACATCGTGTCGATCAAGGATGCGGAGAAGTCGTACGGCCTGATGATGCACGTCAGCACCGCACTCGGGGTCAATTGCACCTATTGCCACAACACCCAGTCGTTCCGCGCCTGGAACCTCAGCCGCGCACAGCGTGGCACGGCCTATTACGGCATCCGCATGGTCCGCGACATCAACGGCGACTACATCAATTCGCTGCGATCGGTGTTCCCGGCCAATCGCAAGGGCCCGCACGGCGACCCGTACAAGGTCAATTGCACGACGTGCCACCAGGGGCTGTCCAAGCCGCTCGGCGGCGTCAGCATGCTCGATCAGGCGCCCGCACTGCGCGAAGGACCGCCGGTCGCCCCGGCGCAACAGGAGGGCGGCCCCGGTGCCTCGAAGGCGGTGCCCGCGGCGTTCCGGCGGCCGGCGGCGATGACCGACAACAAATAGGGGCGGGCACGGTCCTGGACGGTGCCGGCCGGCCCCGGCGCGAAGGGCGTGACCATGCGCAACCATCCGCTGCGCGCCGCTCTGTCCGAAGAAATGCACGTCCGCCGCCCGCCGCGGCTGACGGCGCCGTGCCGGCTGGTGCAGATCTGGCGCGGCTCGCCGCGGAGACACGCTACTGGATGAGCGCGACCCGCGCCTATGCGCAGCTCAGCAGCGACCGGTTGCACGGTCTGGGGATCGGCGCGGTCAAGGGCTATCAGACGCTTGCCGATTTCACCGAGCGCCGGCCGACCCCGGCGGTACGGACGTGCGAATCCTTTTCCGCGCGGCTGGAGGATCTGTCGCAGCGGGTCGCCTGGACCAGCGAGGTGCTGCGCACCCGCATCGACATCGCGCTGGCCAAGCAGAACCGCGACCTGCTGGGATCGATGGACCGCCGCACCGACCTGCAACTGCGTCTCCAGCAGACCGTCGAGGGCCTGTCGGTGGTCGCCATCAGTTACTATCTGGTCGGGCTGGTCGGCTATCTCGCTGGCGGCATCCCGGGCCTGCACCACGACACCGCGACCGCGGTGGCCGTGCCCGTCGTGATCCTCGGGGTGGCACTGGCGACCCGGTGGCTACGGCGGAAGATCGTTCACCAGAGTGGTGCCGACGAAGCCGTAGCTCCCGTAAACCGATCCAGTTCAGGCTTCTGATCGCGATAGTGAGACGGCAAAAAGGCCAGCGCCGTGGCGCTGGCCCTATCTGGTGCGTACCTGACGCTTGTTAACCGCCAGACCACGATCTCTGAGCAGCCACCATACCTGCCACATCGATCGCGTCAAGCCGGCCGTGGATGGCCAAAGCGCAATTTGCACCATTGCGGATTCGTTCTTCCTTGCGATGATCCGTCATCCGGCAAAGTTGCCGGCGGGAGGGCACGCGATGGATTGGCGACTGGGTATCGATCTGGGTACGAACTCGCTCGGATGGGCGGCGATAAGGCTGAAACCAATCCCGGCGACTGCAACCGCCAGCGAATTGGCCGAGCCGCGCAAACCGGAAGGCATCCTGGCCGCCGGCTCACGCATCTTCAATGATGGCCGCGATCCCAAGTCGGGAGCCTCGCTGGCGGTAGACCGGCGTGACGCGCGCGCGATGCGGCGGCGGCGGGACCGTTTGCAGCAACGCCAGCGTGCGTTGATGAAGTATCTGGTGGCTGATGGCCTGTTTCCTGCGGACCCGGCCGAGCGCAAGGCGCTGGAGCGCGAAGACCCGTTCGCGCTACGCGCCCGCGCGCTCGACGAATCGCTGCGGCTGCCCCTTCTCGGACGGGCGATCTGGCACCTGAACCAACGCCGCGGGTTCAAGTCCAACCGCAAGACCGACAAGCCCGACGACGATGCCGGCAAGATCGCGGTCGGTGTCGGACGATTGCGGGAGGCCATTGCGGACGAGGGCGCTCGCACCTTCGGCGAATGGCTGCACGCCCGCCGTCAGCCGACCGAGGACCATCCCGAAGGCCTGTCGGTGCGAACCCGGCTGCGCCCGGAGGACGGCGCCGATGCCAAGGGCACGGGTTACGACTTCTACCCCGATCGAGCACTGCTCGAGGAGGAGTTCGACGTCATCTGGGCGGCGCAGGCGCCCCACCACCCCGACGTCCTCACGCCCGACGTGCACGACCGGCTGTACGAGATCGTCTTTCACCAGCGCCCGTTGCGGACACCGGTGGTCGGCACCTGCACCTTCGGGTCGGGCGAACCGCGCCTCCCCAAGGCGCACCCCCTGTTCCAGCGCCGCCGACTGCTGGAGGAGGTCAACGCGCTCAAGATCGTTCGCGCGGGCGAGATCGCGCAGCGGCTGACTCCTGAGCAGCGCGACCTGCTGGTCCTCAAGCTCAAGGACAAGAACGAGGTCAGCTTCGAAACCCTGCGCAAGACGCTCCGTCTGGACGCCGACGCACGGTTCAACAAGGAAAGCGAGAACCGTACCAAGCTCAAGGGCGACGAGGTCGCCGCGGTGATGGGAGCCAAGACGCGGTTCGGCACGCGCTGGCAGCATCTGTCTCCCGATGAGCAATGGTCCGTCGTGTCCCGACTGGAGGCAGCGGAGAGCGACACCGATGTCGCGGCCTTCCGTACCTGGATCGCCGATACGTACCTGTTCACCCCCGAGCAGGCGGCGGCCGTGTCCGGCGCTCGTCTGCCTCAAGGGCACGGCCGCTTCGGCGAGACCGCGACCCGCGAGCTGATCGACGCCCTCACCTTCGAGCGCGATCCGGAAGGCCGGGTCATCGTCTATAGCGAAGCCGTTGAAGCCCTGGGAAAGCACCACAGCGATTTTCGGACGGGCGAAATCCACGATGCCTTGCCTTATTACGGGGCGGTCCTCGATCGCCATCTCATGCCTGGCACCGGAGATGCCTCCGATCCGGAGGAGAAACGTGTCGGACGGCTGACGAACCCGACCGTGCATATCGGCCTCAATCAGCTTCGGCGCACCGTCAACCGTCTCATCGAGCGCTACGGCCCGCCGGCCGAGATCGCGGTCGAGCTCGCGCGCGAGTTGAAGCTGACCGACGAGGAGAAGAAGAAGCGCAATCGCGAGAACAACGAAAATCGCCTCGCCGCCGAGATGCGGTCACGCAAATTGCAGGAGATCGGCCAACCCGACACCGGTGCCAATCGCGCGCTGCTGAAACTTTGGGAGGAGCTCGACGGCAATGCGCTCGGGCGGCAGTGCGTCTACACCGGCAAGGTCATTTCGCCGACGATGCTGTTCTCGGCGGAGGTCGAGGTCGATCACATCCTGCCGTTCCAGGACACGCTGGACGACAGCAACGGCAACAAATTGGTCTGCCTGCGTGAGGCGAACCGGATCAAGCGCAAGCGGTCGCCTTGGGCAACCTGGGGCCATACCGACCAGTGGGAGGAGATCGCCGCCCGCGCCGCCCGGCTGCCCCGCGGCAAGCGCAGCCGTTTCGAACCCGACGCTATGGATCGCCACAAGGAAGACGGCGGCTTCCTGGCCAGGCAGTTGATCGATACCCAGTATCTCTCCCGACTCGCGCGGGAATATCTATCGTCGCTCTATCCCGGCAGCGGCGAGGGGAGCAGCAAGGTGTGGGTCTCACCCGGCCGCCTGACCGAGATGGTCCGCCGCAAGCTGGGGCTGAACGACCTGCTGCCCGATCACAACTTCGCCGGCGGCGCCGACCAGCCGAAGAACCGCCTCGACCATCGTCACCATGCGATCGACGCGATCGTCATCGCCATCGTCGATCGCGGCATGTTGAACGAGATCGCGCGCGTATCGGGACTGGAGGGACAGGACGGTCGCGAACGGATCAAGATCCCGGCCCCTTGGGACGGCTTTCGCAACGACGTCTTCGAGACGGTTCGCGCGATCACCGTAAGCCATCGCGCCGATCACGGCACCGCAGGCTACGGCAAGGGTTCGACCGCGGGCAGGCTCCACAACGACACCGCTTACGGCCTGACCGGCGCGACCGACGCCAAGGGCAACACGGTCGTCGTCCGCCGCAAGCCGCTGGGCAGCATAAGGCCCGCTGATCTGCCCACCGTCCGCGACCCCGATCTGCGTGCCGAGCTCCACAAATGGATCGACGGACTCGACGGCAAGACGCTCGACCAGGCGCTCGTCGATTTCTCGACAAAGGGACCGTTACAGTTCCGCGGCGTCCGCCGGGTACGCGTCACCGAGCCGCTGTCGGTCATCCCGATCCGCGATCGCGAGGGCCGCATCTACAAGGGCTACAAGGGCGATTCCAACTACCGTTACGACATATGGGAGATGCCGGACGGCAAATGGCGCGCCGATGTCGTCTCGATGTTCGACGCCCACCAGCCGGGCGAGCGGCCTCGCCCGCATCCTGCGGCCCGTCGCGTTCTGCAATTGCACCAGAACGACGTTCTCGCATTGGAACCGGAGGGCGGTGAACGGCGGCTGATGCGCGTCGTGAAGTTCGGACAGAATGGCCAGGTGACCCTCGCTGCTCCCAATGAGGCGGGCGACCTGAAACGTCGCGATGCCGCCTCGAACGACGACGATCCGTTCAAATACATCGCCCCGACTGCGGGAGGCCTGAAGAAAGCGCGCGCACGCAAGGTCGGCATCGACGAAATCGGCCAAGTTCGCGATCCCGGTTTCGGCGCCCGAACCCGCCGCCGTCTGACGCGTCCCAGGGCGGCCGAGTAGCGGGTGGAACGCATCGTCGACATCGCCATCGACGGCCGCCACCTCTCGGCGCACCGCGGCTTCATGATCGTCGCCGAGGACCGCGTCGAGGTCGGCCGGGTGCCGCTCGACGACGTCGCCGCGGTTATCGTCCATGCGCATGGCGTGACGTGGTCGACCAACCTGGTCGTGGCGCTCGCCGAGCGCGGCGCGATCCTGCTGCTGTGCGGATCGAACCATAGCCCCGTGGCGGTCTGCCTGCCGCTCGACGGCCATCACGCCCAGAACGGCCGCATGCGCGCGCAATGGGAAGCCGGGAGGCCGCTCGCCAAGCAGCTGTGGCGCCGCGTCATCGTCGCCAAGATCCGCTGGCAGGGCGCAGCGCTCGCGGCAACGGGCAAGCCGCACACGCCCTTCGATCTGCTCGCGCGCCGGGTCGGTTCGGGCGATCCCGAGAATGTCGAGGCGCAGGCCGCGCGCCGATACTGGCCGCTGCTGATGGGCGAGGACTTCCGCCGCAACCGTGATGCCGATGGCGCCAACGCCCTGCTCAACTACGGCTATGCGATCCTGCGCTCCTTGTGCGCGCGGGCGGTGGTGGCTGCCGGGCTGCACCCGTCGATCGGCGTCCATCACGCCAACCGCGGCAACCCGTTCGCGCTGGCCGACGACGTGATCGAGCCCTTCCGCCCGCTCGTCGACCTGCTGACGCTGCGCCTGCTCGCCGCAGGCACCATGCGCGTAACACCCGAGGCCAAGCGCGCCTTCGCCCGCCTGATCGCGCTCGACCTGATGGGCGAAGCTGGCATTACGACCCTCGCCAACGCGGTCGCGCGAGTCGCGCAGACGCTGGCGGGCGCGTTCCAGAGCGGGCGGGCGACCGACCTGTGGCTGCCTGAGCCGCCGTCGGCGCTTGAGCTCGCCGGGCTGGCCGCGCTCCTGGTCGATCCGTGAGCGCGACCCAGCTCAGTGCCTATCGCCTGATGTGGATCTTCGTCATGTTCGACCTGCCGGTCACCACCAAGGCGCAGGCGCGCGCCGCCACCAAATTCCGCGAATATCTGCTGGATGAAGGCTTCGAGAAGAGCCAGTTTTCGGTCTATGCCCGCTTTTGCAACGGCAAGGAAAACGTGGAGGCGTATCAGCGCCGAATCGAGGCGCACCTGCCTGACAAGGGCGACGTCCACATCCTGTGCTTCACCGACCGACAATATGAGAATATCGTGCGGTTCTCCGGTCAGAGACGAAGACGAACACGGAAAAACCCCGATCAGCTGGCGCTATTCTGATGATTCGCGGGCGGTTTGGCATGGTGGATGCGCCGATATTACCGTTGTTGGACAACGACATATCGACACATCCACCATAGCCGCTCAGAGATCGCGGTCCAACGGCAACAGCGTCGACAGGGCCATGCCAACGTTGTGCACCATAGCCGCTCAGAGATCGCGGTCCAACGGCAACGTTCCCGCGCTCCAGGCCGCGTAGCCCGTGACCATAGCCGCTCAGAGATCGCGGTCCAACGGCAACTCTCGCCCCCTTCGCCTTAGCTGCCGCCTCACCATAGCCGCTCAGAGATCGCGGTCCAACGGCAACTCCTCGAAGTCTTCACCCCGTCCCTCAGTCACCATAGCCGCTCAGAGATCGCGGTCCAACGGCAACCTTGCTCCTGCTTGCGTGCCCTGTCGCCGCACCATAGCCGCTCAGAGATCGCGGTCCAACGGCAACCGCTTCGCCTCTGTCTCGCTCGCGCTTCGCACCATAGCCGCTCAGAGATCGCGGTCCAACGGCAACGGTTTTAACATTCATACGCGAGTGCAAAATACCATAGCCGCTCAGAGATCGCGGTCCAACGGCAACAAGCCGGCCGCATCGGCCTTCACCCAGGCGACCATAGCCGCTCAGAGATCGCGGTCCAACGGCAACGTTAACGGCATCGTCTACGTCGCGTTCCGGACCATAGCCGCTCAGAGATCGCGGTCCAACGGCAACGATGTTCATCTACGTGACCCGTTTCGGCGGACCATAGCCGCTCAGAGATCGCGGTCCAACGGCAACGCCGCGATCATCTGGTCAATCTTCGCCAGTACCATAGCCGCTCAGAGATCGCGGTCCAACGGCAACATCACGACGATCGTGAGCGAGATCGCGGGGACCATAGCCGCTCAGAGATCGCGGTCCAACGGCAACGCCAGCTTCTCGCGGCACTCCAGGATCAGCACCATAGCCGCTCAGAGATCGCGGTCCAACGGCAACGAACATCGTCGACGCGCGGGCGCTGCTCGCACCATAGCCGCTCAGAGATCGCGGTCCAACGGCAACCACGCCAGGCGCGGCGGGATAGGCGCTTTCACCATAGCCGCTCAGAGATCGCGGTCCAACGGCAACAAAGCCAGACCTCACCGGTCTCGGCGATGCACCATAGCCGCTCAGAGATCGCGGTCCAACGGCAACGCAATCCGGCCGTCCCCCGGCCGAAGGAGACCATAGCCGCTCAGAGATCGCGGTCCAACGGCAACTGGGGGTCATGGCGGTGCAGCCGCGGGTGGACCATAGCCGCTCAGAGATCGCGGTCCAACGGCAACTTGCGGCGCTGGATCTGCAGACCTTCCTGGACCATAGCCGCTCAGAGATCGCGGTCCAACGGCAACTACCTTAGGTCGCGTCTGCATTTGAGGGATTCCATTTGGTCGGCGGTTCTGATTGAAGGCTGGCGAAGGAGCCGGGCCTTGAGCAGACGCATGCTGACGGACGAACAATGGGTTCGGATCGAGGGTTGTCTGCCTGGGCGGTCGGGAACGCGCGGACGTAGCGGGGTGGACAACCGGTTGTTCGTAGATGCGATTTTGTGGATGGCCGGAAATCGCGACTGCCGTTGGTCCCCAACAAGGACATCGTGTTCGCCGGGCTGGTCGCGTTCACCGTCGGTCAGGCGTCGGCGATGACCGACCTGCTGACCATGATCGCGGGGCTCTGGCTCGCCATCCACCTGCTGCTCGGCGGCGTGCTGACCGCGACCGAGCTGCTGACGGACTGGTCGCGATGATCGTGCCCGCAATGATGTTGGCGCAGGCGGCAATCGCGTCCACACCCGCGCTCGGCACGGTCGAAGGCCGGTGCCGTCCGGGCCAAAGCGGCCCCGCTCTGCTGGTCGACGTGACCGGGCTGAAGGATCGCGCCGGGGTTCTGCGTGCCGAGATATACCCCGAGCGCGACGGCGACTTTCTGGCCGACGACAACACGCTGGTATCGCAGGGCAAGGTGTTTCGCCGCGTGGTCGCCGCGCTGCCGTCTTCCGGCCCCGTCCAACTGTGTATCCGGGTTCCGGCTGCGGGCACCTATGCGCTCGCGGTCGTCCATGCACGCACCGGCAAGCGCGGCTTCAGCCTGTTGAAGGACGGGATCGGCTTTGGCGCGAACCCTCGGCTCGGCTATGCCAAACCGAAGGCGGCGAGTGCTGCGGTGGTCGTGCGCGCGGTGCCGACGCCGACGACGGTGATCATGAACTACCGTTCGGGCCTGTTTTCCTTCGGCCCGCTTCGCCGGTGACCCATCAGAATGCGACCCGCGTGCCCAGCCGCAGCGTTCGCGGGCGCAGCGGCGTCACCTGCCGCCCGGCGGCGACCGAGAACGGATTGCCGAGCGCAAAGACGTTGCCGCGAGCGTCGAACAGGTTGGTCGCGTCGAGCGACAGCGTCACCGGGCCGACGGGCACGCTCGCGCCGAGCGCGGTCTCGACATAGCGCCCTTGATCGAGATCGAGCACGGTGCCGACGCCGAGCCGTGAGGGGCCAGCGTAGCGGACCGATCCTTCGATCTCGACGGCCTTGCCGGCAACAGGGAGACTTGCCCGGATCGCACCGCGTGCGACCACTGCGGCGACATTGGGAAGCGAATCGCCCTGCCGACTTGCAAATCCCGGCGCGGGGTGTTCGAGCCCGCTGTTGGCGGCAAACACCGCCCCTTCCGCCGTCACCTCCGGCATCGGGCGCCAGCTTACCTGGGCCTCGAACCCCGTGATGCTTCCCGAGCCGATGTTCGCGACATACGGCAGGCCGTTGTCCGACACGAGGTCCGCCTGAATATTTTCCCAGTTCACATGCGAAACTGTCGCACTGGCGCTGAAACGATCGCCGGTCGCGCCGTAGCGCAGGCCGGTCTCCACCGACGATACGGTGTCCGATTCGAACCGCTGCGTCACCGCTTGGCCCGTGGACAGGCCACCCGGTCGGAATCCCTCCTGATAGCGCGCGAAGATCGAAAGTCTTGGCTGGGCACGCCACAGCACGCCGATCGACGGCAGGAAGGAGCTAGCGTGCCGGTGCGGCTCCTCGGCGGGCGCGGCCGCTTCGCGGGTTTCCGCAATCAAGCGGGTCAGGACGGCGCGCGCCCCGACCGTCGCGGATACAGCGCCGAACACCGACCGCGTGATCTCGCCGAAGAGAGACCCTTCGGTCACGACGTTGCGCGTCCCCGGCAGTGCCGCGGGCGACGCGACCGGCCCGAGCACTCGCGACAGCCGATCGCTGCTGTGCAGGAACTCGGCGCCGATCACCCAGTTTCCGCCCGCGGTCGTGCGCGCCAGCCGGGTCTCGTTGCTGAGCAGCATGACGCGCTCCTGCTCTCGAAACAGGCGCGGGACGGCCGATGAGGATTGCACCGGATCGGTCGCATCGAAGCTCGAGGTGAGTTCATGCGACACCGCCGAGCTTACCGACGTGAGCGTGGTCGCGCTGCTCGTATGACGGACAACGATGCTGCCCAGCGTGTAATCATTGTCGAAGGGCTGCGAGATCGCGCTGGAACGCTCGAGCGGCGGAAGGCCGCGCTCGGCATATTGCCCGTCGCGGCTATTGATGTCCTGCCGGACCGCGCCGACGTCGATGGTCCAGTTCGTGGAAGGCTGGATGCGCAGGATAATGCGGCCGCCGCGGGTCGTCGTGCGATTGATGTCCGCGCGTCCACGCCCGCGATCGTCGATGTAGCCACCCTCCACGCTTCCATAACCGACCGCACGCGCCGCCAGCACGCCGTCACGGATCGGCAGATTGACGATCGCCGCCAGGTCGCCGCCAGAGGTCCCCTTGGCGGTGGTCGCCACGCCACTTTCGATCAGCAGGCTGGTGTCGGTGAGCGACGGCTGCACCGGCACCAGGCGCAGGATACCGCCGAGCGAGCCGGCCCCGTACAATGTTCCCTGCGGCCCCTCCAGCACCTCCACCGCCGCGATGTCGTGGAGCGACAGGTCGGGATCGGGGGCGCTGTAGTTCAGCCTGACGTCGCCGAGATACTGGCCGACCGTCGCCTGCGTCGGGCCGCTGAAGCTCGAATCGGCGATGCCGCGGATGAACAGCTTGTTGCGCCCGGGGCCGAGGTGCGTCGAGGACAGCATCGGCAGCTGGTCGACAAGGGCTTGCGACCCGCTCGCCGGCCGGTTGGGCCGCAGCCGCGAAACGTCCGCCAGTACGACGCCACCCGGGTAATCGGTCAGGAATACCGCCCGCTTCGTTGCCGTCACGACGATATCGGCCGGCACCACGGGCGGCGCGGACGGCAGCGATGGCGCAATCCGGGGCTCGCGGCGACGGACGATCCTGAAGGTCGCGCCATCGACTTGGACGAAAGAGGCCGGGGTGCCGGCGAGCAGCCGCCGCAGCGCCTCGGCGACCGGCATCCGCCCCACCAGTCGCGGCACCCGCAGTACGGCCAGATCGGGAACGGTCAGCCCGACGGTGACGTTGGCCTGGGTGCCGACCGCGATCACGGCGTCCGCGAGTGTGCCGGCTGGGATGTCGAATGATCTGGTCTGCGGCGCACGCGCCATCCCCGGGACGCTGACGAGTACCGCAAGCGCCAAGCCGCCGTGTTCCGGCCTCACTGCGATCCCGCCGCGATCCGCCACCCCGCTGAGGAATGCGTCGCCCGGACGCCGGCGACCGCTCCGATCCGTTCGAACATGGCGCGGTGGTTCGTATTCACCGCGATCACCCCGGTGAAGCGGCGCATCCGTACCTCTGGCGACACCGCGACCGGCTCGCCGATGCTGCGCGCCACGTCGCGCGCCACCTGGGTCATCGCGGTGTCGCGATAGGTGAGCCTGCCGCTGCGCCAGCCGCCGACCGCGCTCCTGTCGACGGGCATCGTCACCGCCAGCCCATCGCCGACCCTTAGCCGCTTCCCCGCGGCGACGCGCACGGGCGTGCGATCCGCGTCGTAGTCGACCGCGCCATCGCGCACCGCGATCTCGACATCGCCTTGCGCGCTGACCACGTTGAAGGCGGTGCCGACGTCCTGGATCACCGCATCCCCAACTGCCACGCGGAACGGACGCGCTGCGTCGTGAACGACCGTGAAGAATGCTTCCCCGCGATCCACCGTGACTTGGCGCGCGTCGCCGCGGGTCAGCGAAATCGCGGTATCGCCGTTCAGCGCGACCGTCGTGCCGTCGGCCAGCGTGATCGTGCGGTGCTCGCCGGCCTGGGTCTGCGCGACGATCCGCTGCGGCGGCTCGCTTTGCTCTCCCGGGGTGACGAGGACTGCGCCTACGACGGCCGCAGCCAATGCAGCCGCCGCGCCTAGTACCCCGCGCCCGCGCGTGGCAGGCACCGCCGGATTGTCGTTCGCGGCCTCGATCGGCATGACGCGCGCGGAACCGAGCCCCGCCGTCGCGTCCTCCATGCGAACCTCCGCCCGATCGAGCGCTGCTGCGTGAAGCGGGTCGGCTTCGAGCCAGGCGATGTGCGCATCCCATTCGGCAAACGCCGGATCGTGCAGGCGCGCGACCCACACCAGCGCTTCGTTCTCGCGCTGCCGCTCACCGTCCGCCATCGCCGACCTCCCTGGATGCGAGGCGATCCGGGCGGCCAGCACCATCGCTGTGCATCGTGGCCAGCGCACGATAGGCTTTCTGGACGTGCTTCTCCACCGCGCTGAGCGAAATCCCGAGCTCCCGCGCGATCGTGCGCTGTGGCACGCCATCGACCCGGTGGAGGCGAAAGATGCGATCCGTGCGTGCGCCCAGCGCTGCCAGCACGCCGTCGACTTGCGCCAGCCGTTCGCGTGCCAGCAGCGACTGCAGTGCCGCGGGACGCTCGTCGATGCCGCCGGCAGCGGTGCCGAACGCGTCTTCGCGCCCCCGCCGCCGCTGCTCGGCGCGGTGGCGGTCGAGCATCAGGTTGTGCGCCATCCTGAACAGATAGGCGCGGTGATCGTCGATCGTGTTCACCAGGCCGTGGCCCAGCTTCAACCACAGCTCCTGCAGCAGATCCTCCGCCTCCTCGCCCGCCCCGCGCGCACGCAGATACCGCATCAGCATCGCGCGATCCGCCAGGAACGCCAAGGCGAGCGGATGCCCCTCGATCAACCGAACCTCCGCCGCCGCCGCCCCGCCGAACTGCCGGACCGCCGTCGCTCCCCTAGCCGCTCCGCCGCCCGCGGTCGACCGCGTCGGATGTTCGGCGACATGGTAAGATAGAGCCACGCCGCAGCATGCGACCGTCATCGATTGTTCTCCCGCACCTGTTCGATGACAGGGACGCCGCCGGGCGGGCAGACCCGCAGGCGATGCGCCGCGACCTTACAGTAGCAGGCCGCCCGCGCTGAGCGAGAAGGTCGCGGCCGAACTGTCGACGCGGATCGTGCGATCGGCGATGGTGTCGCCGTCGACGTCGCCGCCGCGGATGACGATCGAATTGGCGTCGGTCTGGCTCCACGCTCGGAGTTCGTTCGCGTATTTGGACGATGGCCGCGAGCAAGGCGTCGGGATCTAATTGGGCGGAAAAACATCGCCATTGCCGCGTAGGCAGGCAGATGCGCGAGTGGCCACGTTGCACGACATAGAATGCCCCGAAATTCACGCGGCGATCTTCTCGCGTAGCCGGAGCGACCGGCGCACGGGACCACGAGTCTATGGCGCGTCCGAGTTGGCAGGCGGCGGTTCGATCGATTCGTCTTGTTCCCGGTCGACCCGCGCGGTCATGCCGGTGGCGGACGCGTCGTCCAGCATCTGCTCGTTCGCCGCGATCTCCGCGACCGGCGGCGGCGGCGTGGTGAGCACGTCCGCCGTCCTGCTGGGCTCGGGTGCGGGCGCAGGCCGTGGTGCTTGGCGTGGCGGCTTCGGCGTGACCGATACGGTGGGGGTGTTCGTTGGCGTGGATGCCTCGGGCTCCGATCGCGAACAGCCGGCCAGCGCGATCGTCAGCAAGGCGGCGGGGAGTAGTTTGGTGACCAAGGATACTTCCTATCGCGCAGCCAGGGCCTGAACCGCCGAGCGCCGCTCTATCCTAGCGGCGAGTCGGCTGTCCCAGCCATAAGGATCGTCGCGGAAACTCACCTGCGCGTTCGGCGCCGCAAAGGCGGTCCAGTAGAGCAGGTAGACGCTGACTGGCTCCGCCAACGGCGCGCGCACGGTCTTGCCCGCTGTCACTGCCGCATCGATCGCCGGTGGCTGCCAGTCGCTCGTCGTCTTCATCAGCAGCTTGGCGAGCTCGGCGGGCTTTTCGAGCCGAACGCAACCGTGGCTCGCCAGCCGGCCGTATTGGGAAAAGCCGGACTGGGCCGGCGTGTCGTGGAGATACACCGCGAATGCGTTGGGGAAGTCGAACTTGAACCGGCCGAGCGCACTGCGCTCCGACGATTGCTGCAACCGCTTGCCGCCCCCACCCGTGTCGATCACGCGAAAGCCGTTGCGCTTGAGGTAGCCGGGACTCGCGCGCTCCTTGGGCCAGAGCTCGGCGTCGGCGATCGAGGACGGCACGTTCCACGGCGGGTTGATGACGATGCTGTTGATGCGCGACACCAGCATCGGTGTCTCGTTGCCCGGTCGGCCGGTCACCGCCTTCATCGACATCACCGGCGCGTCTCCGTCGAACACGGTCAGCACCGCGGCGGCGACGTTGACCTGCACTCGCCGGCGGTCGAGCACCGGCGGCAACCAGCGCCAGCGCTCCATGTTGGCCATGATCTGGCGGATACGCGTCTCCACCGGCACATTGAACGCGGCCAGCGTCTGTGCCCCGACCTGCCCCGCGGGATTGAGGCCGTAGCGCCGTTGCGCCCGCCGGACTGCGTCCAGCAGCGCCGCATCGAACCGGTCGCCGCCACCGGCGAGTTCCGGGTCCTCGATCGCGAGCCGCTCGCGCAACCGTGCCGCCGCCGGCCCCCGATCGCCGAATTTCGCGGCCGCGGAAAGGACCGGCCACCCGCCTGCGGCGGCGATCGTGCGATAGCGGGCCAGGCCACCGGCGAGCGCGTCGTACCCCTGGTACGGCGGCGGCAGCGACTTGATCCAAGCCGCCAGCCGATCGTTCCTGACTGCGGCGGCAAAGCCCGGCAGCGGGTCGTAGGCGGCGGGCATGATCGCCCAGTCGCGCTGGAAATCCGCGGGCGCCAGCCGACCCGCGCGCACCGCTCGCGCGTGATCGATCGCCGCGTGCGCCAGCTCCGCCGGATCGAGCCGCGACAGATCCGGCCCGCGCTCCAGCCGCAAACCCTGCGCCACCTCATCGTCACGGATCAGATCGGCGAGCAGTCGCGCCTGCGCGCCCGAAAGCTCGGGCAGCGCCACTTGCGGAGAGACGATCGGCGCCGCGGATGGCGCAGCGTCGTCTTGCAAAGCCGCGGGAGCCTTCACAGCGGGGGCCGTGCCGCTCTGGGCTACAGCCGCCGATGCCGACGATAGCGTCAATGCGACGGCGAGTAGGCGCAAGCGCCATCCTGCCCCGGTGCGGGTGTCCGGCATGCTCGTATCCGCTTGTGCTCGTTTGCTCATTCGCAAACCCATGCCACGCCCGGCAAGCAGACGCCCGCCAAAAGCGACAAGCCCTTCCGTTATGCCATCTAGCCCCTTAGCGGACCAACGATGTGGCTATCGCACCTGTTCCGCTTTCCGGTTAAGAGCCTCGGCGGCCAAGCGCTGCCGTCGTCTCCGTTGGAACCGCGCGGGCTGACCGGCGACCGGCGCTGGATGGTGATCGACGCACGCAATCGCTTCATCACCCGACGCGACGTGCCGGCCATGGCGCTTGTCGATGCCGTGCCGGCCGGAGCGACGCTAACCCTGTCGCACCCAGTCCTGGGCAGCTGCGTCGCTGCGGCACCGGGCGCCGCGGCACCGGTCGTCGATGCGGTGCTCTGGCGCGATACCGTTGCGCTGCGCCTGGGCAACGATGCCGCCGACGCGTTCCTTAGCGAAGCGCTCGGCCGTCCGGTCCGGCTCGCCCACCAGTTCGACGCCAGCGTGCGCCCGGTTCATCCTCGCCACGCGCAGGCGGGCGACCACGTCAGCCTGGCCGACGGCTATCCCCTGCTCGTCACGACCCAGGCTTCGCTGGCGGCGCTGAACGCGCGGCTGGCAACCCCGGTGTCCATGGCGCGCTTCCGCCCCAATTTGGTGATCGCGGGCACCGCGGCGTGGGCGGAGGACCGCTGGCGGACGATCCGGGTCGGCGACGCGGTTCTGCGCATCGCGGCACCCTGCCCGCGATGCCTGGTCGTCACGCAGGAGCCCCGCACCGGCGAGCGGACCGACGGCAACGAGCCGCTGACCACGTTGCGCGCAATGGGCCGGATGGCCGCAGGCGGCATCATGTTCGGCCAGAATGCCATACCCGACGGCCACGGCTCGCTGCGCGTGGGCGATCAGGTCGAAGTGCTGGCTGAAGGCGACTCCAACGTCCCTCCGTCGATAAGTTAAGATCATCCCGCGCTCAGCCGGCGGCTGCCGCCAGGACTTCGTCGAGCGTCGCCGGTGCGATCCCGTGGTGGCGCAGATGCGCGAACATCGCCGTCCACCAGCCATGAAACTGCGCCAGATCGGCCGCATCGCGAACGTACGGCGTATGCCCCGGCGCGAGCGAAGGCGAGTGGAAGGACAGGACCAGCAATCGCGTGCCCTCGCCCGCCGCCACCGACACCGCCTCGCGCGCATCGGCGATCGGCATATCCTCGGGTGTCAACGCGACTCGCGAGAGCAGGCCGGTGCGCGCCAACACGCCGCGGGCATGGCGGATGGTCCCGGCCGCCGCATGCAACCGCGGGCCGAAACGCCGCGCCGCGCCGGTGTAGACCGTCGTCAACGGCAGCTCGATCATGCCTTCCCGGACGAAGGCCACATTGCCGATCGCGCCGAAATCGGGGCCGCCGTCGGCGCGATAATCGTAGCGCGCGCGCATCGACGTATCAATTCGGTACCCGCGCGCGGCAAGCAGCGGCAGCGTATGCGGCCCGATGCCGTAGCGCCCCGCCCGGTACGCCAGCGGCGCCCGGCCGAATGCGGCGATGAGCGCGGCAGTCATCGTGTCGAGCTTGGCCGCTTCCAGCGCCGGCGGCAGGTTACCCGGATAGGTGTTGGCGGGGGTGAGCGCCTCGTCGAACGGCGGCGTAACCCAGGCGTGAAGCTGCGCGCCGATGCTCGAGCGCCCGTCCTCGACCGCACGGCGCAGCATATCGACCGCGCGCGCATCGGCGGCGACGGGGTGGTCGACCATGCACGCCAGCGCGACTCCCTCGTCGGCAAACCGGCGATGCGCGTCCGGAAAGGCTGCCATCGCGGTCGTTCCCCGGTTCTCGCGTGACAGCGGGCGGCGCCAGTCGAACTCCTCCTCGACATCGACGAATACGATGAAGCGGGTGCCGAACGGCGCCGGCCATACGACGCGCTCGTCGTCGCGCGCCGCGGGTACGCGGTACGGGTGCGTGCGCGCCGTCACGTCAGTTGGTCGAGGCCTGCCCCATTTCCCGTTCTACCGCCACGGGCAGCCGCAAAGTCAAGCGGGTAGCGCCGATGGCCAGGCTGCCGCCCAGTTCAACCGCCAGATTGGTCGCCAGCCGCAGCGCGAAGCCGGTGCCGAGTAGCGGCGCGCCGTCGCCTGCATCGCTGCCCGGGTCGATCGACAGCAACGCCTCGTCGCTCCCTCCTGCCAGCGCGGCCGGGCGATCGATCTGCAGCGCGACGCCATCCATGTCAGCGATCGTGACCACAAGTTGCTCGCCGGGCGCCGCCACCGAGACGAGCGCCGCCAGCAGGCGACCGATGAGGCGTTCGGTCGCACGGTCGTCCGCAGCGATTTCAGGCGACCCGCCGACCGGTTCGAAAGTCACGACAGCACCGCGCAATGCGGCGAGCGGCTGCAGATCGGCGAGCACGCGTTCGACGAGCGGGCGTAGCGCGGCGACGGTCGGGCGCAGCTCCAGCGCATCGCCTTCGATCCGCGCCGCGGTGTCGAGGTCGTCGATCGCCTGGATCAGCGCGGTCGCCTGGCTGCGGATCGCAGCGGCGTGACCGCGATACGGCGGCGCCACCGGTCCGAGCAATTCGGTCTCGATCAGCTCGGCGAACCCGGCGATGGCGTTGGTCGGGGTGCGCAATTCGTGAACGAGCTGGCGCAGCGAATCCGCGGCTTCGTGCGACCGGCGCGGCGCCGCGATCTCGTCGGCGCGCGGCCGGCGCGCGTTGCCTCGATAGCCCAGGAACTTGCCCGTCGCCGGCTCGAACGCAGGCACGCCCGACAGCCGCCAAGCGCCCGCCGCGTCCGACGTCCCGCCGACCGCGAGCCGCGCATCGCGAAACACGGAGCGGCGACGATAGGCGCCTGCGACGACGCCGTCGACCTGTGCGGCGCCCTGCTGCGCGGCATGTGCCAGGCACAGGCCGACCAGCGGCGCGCGCGCAACGCCCTCCACCCAGCGCACCGTGCCGCTCGCGTCGGTTTCGAAACGGAAGCCGTCCTCTGCCGGCAATCCGGCGGCGGGTTGCTCGGCCGGGCGTTCCCGGTCGCGATTGAAGGCGTCGATGCGCGCGACCAGATCGGCGATCTCGAACCGCGGCACGTCGTTCGCGGGCGGCTCGGCGCGGCGCAGCGCCTCCGCGACCACGGGCAGGCCGAGCGCCACCTTGCCGAGCGCGACAAAGGGCGTCGCGCTGAGCGGTGTCGCAGCCGGTAGCACCGGTTCCGCTGCCGGCTCGGGAGTCGCGGAAGCCGCGGATACCGGCGCGGTGTAATCGAGCACGAAGTCGGTCGCGCCGAAGGTCTCCAGCGCCCGCCTCGCGTCCTCGGGCAGGTCGCGCCGATGGCGCAGCACCGATCGGCCAGCGGGCGACAGCCGCGGCAGGATCGTCGTCCATTCGTCGCCGGTCAGCGCCGCGGTTCGCAGCACCGGCGCGCCGATGGCGAGCGTATCTTCACCGAACAGCCCGACGAGCGCGGCAGGCGGCGAGGCGAACGCCAGCGTCCGCCCGCTGGCCGCGCGCACCGATTCCGGCACCGCCTGGCGCAGCAATCGCAGCCGCGCCATCGCGGGCTCGTCGGCCGCGACGCGGCGGCGGCCGATCAGGTCGACCAGCTGGCGCCACGCCGATTGCGCGCCGAAACCCGACGCGGTTTCGGCCGATAGCACCGTCTTCAGGCTGTCGTCGAAGCGCACGCGCCAGAATTCCTTGAACTCGCACCCGGCGCAGATCGCCAGACGGTAAGAATTTCTTAACGCAGCGGAGTCGCGCGCGGAACTGTCGAAAATGGTACGTCGCATTGTGGGACAATTGCGTTTACCCGCAATTATCTTATTGTCGCACCCGTGTCCGACAATCGTATGGGAAAGTCCGTGGAGAGTGCCGCGTCATGGCTCTTGATCGTATAGATCGCCAGATCCTGTCGCTGCTGCAGGATGACGGCCGAATGACGAACGTCGATCTTGCCGAACGCGTCGGCCTGACCGCGCCGCCCTGCCTGCGCCGCGTCCGTGCGCTGGAGGAGATGGGCGCGATCCACGGCTATCATGCCGAACTCGATGCCGCGACCCTGGGCTTCCCGATTACCGTCTTTGCCATGGTCAGCCTGAAGAGCCAGGCCGAGCACGATCTCGCCGCGTTCGAACACTATGTCGCCGCGATCCCCGAGGTACGCGAATGCCACATGCTGAACGGCGAGATCGACTTCATCCTGAAGATCGTCGCGACCGATCTGAAGGGTTTTCAGGACATCCTGACGACCCACCTGACGCCTGCCCCCAACGTGGCCAGCGTCAAGACGTCGCTGACGATCCGGACGGCCAAGGCGGTGTCGGGTATACCGGTCAGCGATCCGTGACCAGTGGAAAGGAGCCCGTCCGCTTCCGTTCGTGCTGAGCGAAGTCGAAGCACACCGACCAAAAGCGGATGGGACCATCCTCAACACCCATTCGCCCTGAGCGCAGTTGAAGCCTGTCCTTAACGTCCGCCTTCGCAGGCAGTCGAAGGGCATGGCTCGCAGCAATGTGCTTCGACTGCGCTCAGCACGAACGGAGGGTATAGAAGCCCATAGGTCGTTCGGAGCTTCGACTCCGCGCACGACGAACCGCGTTAGGTAAAGGTTGGTGGGGAACAATGGGGCAACGGCGCCGTTGCCCCACGATCCCGTCACAAGGCTTACGCGCTCGGCGTCGTCAGCCACGTCGTCCACAGGCCGGCAATGTCGGCCCGCGGCGCCGTCGTCACCGCCGCGAACGCCGCCTGCGCGCCCGCCTTGTCGCCCGATCGCGCGAGCGCTATGCCGAGGCGGGTGTTGACCTCGTCGGCATTCACTCCGCCCTTCTGCAACGCCACCCGGTACAGTCCGGCCGCATCGGCGTATTTGTCCTGGCCCAGATAGGCGTCGCCCGTCTGCGCGGCGAGCTTGCCGTTGGCCGACGCCTTGGCCTGGGTCGCCAATGTCGCCAACGGCGATTCATTGCGCTGCGCATTGGCGGCGAGCGTCTGCAGGCTCTTGGCATCCGCATTACCGGTCAGCTTGCCCGATGCGAAGCCCTCCGCCAGCACGCTCTGCGCTTCGGCGGGCAGGCCGCGATCGTACACCTTTTGCGCATATTCGCGGTAATCATACTGGTCCGCCAGCGCCTTGGACGCGCGCAGCAGGCGAAACAGGTCGATCTGCTGCTGGTTGTCGAGCTTGGCGACCGACGTCGGCTGGAGCCCGTAGACGAAGATCGCGTCGCGCCAGTTCT
This sequence comes from Sphingomonas sp., assembly GCF_964263785.1. GTDB lineage: Bacteria > Pseudomonadota > Alphaproteobacteria > Sphingomonadales > Sphingomonadaceae > Sphingomonas. Next base: position 17,385 of record NZ_CAXVWL010000091.1, on the reverse strand, counting down.
TGGCCGTGGGATAGGCGCCGACCCACTTGCGAATCCAGACAACCGTTTCCGGCCCCATCTTGGCCGCGTTGGCTTTCTGGATGCCATAACGATAAAAGGATTCCGGCGGCTTCTGCCCGGCTGCGGTCTGCTTCTCGATGACGGTATTCAGGTCGGCAAGCCCACCCTTCACGTCGGTCCCCTCCAGCTTCGCCTTGGCGATCTGCAGGTCGAGGTCGGGGTCCTTGTAGCCGAGCTGGCGCGCCTGCTCGAAATACTGGATCGCTTGTGGGTATTGGCGCGCGTTGAACGCCAGCGTACCGCGGCGGAAGACGTATTGCGGACGCGTCTCGGCAGGCGTCTTGGGATTGGCGATCAGCACGTCGAGCGGCTTGCCGAGCACGCTCTGGTCGATCGGCGCGTTGGGATTGGCGGTCAGCGCGGCCCGCATCTTGGACGTCTCGAAATCGTAACGCAGCGCTGCGGCCACGTATTTGTCGTCGTCGCTGGTCGATGCCGCGGCAGCGGCTTCGACCGCCGCCAGCTGCGTCTCGGCGGTGGCCATGTCATTGGCCTGCATCGCCTTTTGCGCCTCGGCCGCGGGCTTCTGGACTGCCGGCGTCAGCTTCAGCCCGCCGCCCGCTGCCTTGTCGTCCTTCTTGTTCTTCTGCGCGACCGCAGGCGCGACAAGCGCGGTGCTGCCGAGGCCGGTCGCCAGAACTGCGGCCAGCGCGAGTCGGGATATCGTCTCCATCCGGGTCTTCATGCGAAAAACTCTCCTCGTGGGGGCTGGCTCGTGCCCCGCAGTCGTTGACCATCTACCGGCGGCTGGGCCCGCGTTCAAGCAATGCAGCGCTGGCGCTCCGCCACTGAACGTCGATTGAACGCGCAAGGTTGCGCGGCTAACGCCAGGCGCGATGATTGCCGTGCTCTCCCCCGCCAAGACGCTCGACTACGAGAGCCGCTTGCCCGCCGTCGCACCCACCGCACCGCGGTTCGAGGAGCAGGCTGCGATCCTGGCGGCGGCCGCGGCGCACCTGACGCAGAAGAAGCTGGCCGCGTTGATGACGATCAGCCCGGCGCTGGCCAAGCTCAACGCCGATCGCTTTCGTGCCTTCCCGCACGCACCCACGCGGCCTGCCCTTTTCGCGTTCGCAGGCGACGTCTACACCGGGCTGGACGCGTACACGCTGGAGCCCGAGGCCGTCGACTACGCGCAGGATCACCTGCGCATGCTCTCGGGGCTGTATGGCCTGCTCCGTCCCCTCGACGCGATGCGCCCCTACCGGCTGGAGATGGGCACCCGCTGGGCACCGCGGCGGCACAAGCTGACCGACTGGTGGGGCGACCGTATCGCCACCCTGCTCGCGGGCGATGTCGCGACCGAAGGATCGGGCACGATCGTCAATCTTGCCAGCCAGGAATACTGGGCCGCGGTCGACGGGCGCCTGCCCGCTGACGTGCGGGTGATCGCCATCGATTTCCGCGAAGGCCCACAGCAGCGTTTCGTCAGCTTCCACGCCAAGAAGGCGCGCGGCATGATGGCGCGCTGGATGGTCGAGCACCGCATCGACCGCGCCGACGACCTGCGCGGCTTCGACACCGACGGCTACGCCTATGATGCAAGCGAAAGCGACGCGGACCGCTGGCGTTTCGTTCGCCCATGACCGCGGTCGTGATAGGAGCCTCCGGTGGGATCGGTGCGGCACTGGCGGAGGCCATCGCCGCCGAGGGCATTGCTGTCCTCGGCTTTGCACGGTCCTTCACCGGCGACCTACACATCGACCTGGAAGATGAAGCCACGATCGCAGCCGCTGCCGCGCACATCGCCAGGGGCTCGCCGCCGACACTCGTGATCGTCGCGACCGGGCTGCTCCACGATGGCGAGCGCGGCCCCGAAAAGGCGTTGCGCGACCTCGACCCGGCATGGCTCGCGCGCAATTTCGCGGTCAACGCGATCGGCCCCGCGCTGGTCGCCAAACACCTGCTGCTGCTGATGCCGCGCGGCGAGCGCACCGTCTTTGCCGCGCTGTCGGCCCGCGTCGGCAGCATCGCCGACAATCGCCAGGGCGGCTGGTACGGCTATCGTGCGTCCAAGGCCGCGCTCAACCAGTTCGTCCGCACGGTCGCGATCGAGGACAAGCGCCGCAACGATCGCGGCATCGTCGTGGCGCTGCATCCCGGCACCGTCGACACCGCGCTGTCGAAGCCGTTCCAGGCGGGTGTCCAGCCCGGCCGCCTGTTCGACGCAGGCCGCGCCGCGGTGCAGCTGCTCGACGTCCTCGACGGTCTGAGGCCCCCCGACAGCGGCCGCATTTTCGCCTGGGACGGCACCGAAGTCGCCCCCTGACGCGCCCGCCCGCGCGTGACTTTTGCCAAGGCCTCGGCTAGACCGTCCGCGAACCGTCACAAACCCGAAAGCGCCTGAAACTTGACCGACGAGACCCTGCTCGCCGACCCGTCCCCGATCTCGACCATCTCGATCGTCGACGAGATGAAGTCGAGCTATCTCGACTATGCCATGTCGGTCATCGTCTCGCGCGCGCTGCCCGACGTGCGCGACGGCCTGAAGCCCGTCCACCGCCGCATCCTCTATTCGGCGTCGGAGAGCGGCTTCGTCGCCGGTCGCCCGTACCGCAAGTCCGCGCGCATCGTCGGCGACGTGATGGGTAAGTACCACCCGCACGGCGACAGCGCGATCTACGACGCGCTGGCCCGCATGGCGCAGGACTGGTCGATGCGCGTGCCGCTGATCGACGGCCAGGGCAATTTCGGATCAATGGACCCCGATCCGCCCGCCGCGATGCGCTACACCGAGGCGCGCCTCGCCAAGGTCGCCAACAGCCTGCTCGACGATCTCGACAAGGACACCGTCGACTTCGTCCCCAATTACGACGGCTCCGAGCGCGAGCCATCGGTGCTGCCCGCGCAATTCCCCAACCTGCTCGTCAACGGCGCCGGCGGCATCGCGGTCGGCATGGCGACCAACATCCCGCCGCACAACCTCGGCGAGGTCGTCAACGCGTGCCTCGCCTATATGGACAATGGCGCGATCACGGTCGCCGAGCTGTTCGAGATCGTTCCCGGCCCCGATTTTCCCAACGGCGGCATCATCCTCGGCCGCGCCGGCGCGCGCTCCGCCTACGAGACCGGGCGCGGATCGATCATCGTCCGCTCGCGCCACGTCGTAGAAACCGCACGCGGCGACAAGCAGTCGATCATCCTCACCGAAATCCCGTACCAGCAGGGCAAGAACGCGCTGGTCGAACGCATCGCCGAAGCCGCCAAGGACAAGCGGATCGAGGGCATCTCCGACATCCGCGACGAATCGAACCGCCAGGGCGTCCGCATCGTCATCGAGCTGAAGCGCGACGCCACGGTAGAGGTCGTCCTCAACCAATTGTGGCGCCACACCCCCGCGCAATCGAGCTTCCCGGCCAACATGCTCGCGATCCGCGGCGGCCGGCCCGAGCTGCTCAACCTGCGCGACATCATCCAGGCATTCGTCCAGTTCCGCGAGATCGTCATTACCCGGCGGTCGAAGTTCGAACTCGCCAAGGCACGCGAGCGCGCCCACATCCTGCTCGGGCTGGTCATCGCGGTCACCAACCTGGACGAGGTCGTCCGCATCATCCGCGGCTCGTCCAGCCCCGCCGAGGCGCGCGCCAAGCTCAGCGCGCGCGAATGGCCGATCGCCGAGATCGCATCCTACATCCGCCTGGTCGAGGCGGTCGAGGCCGAGGTCACCGGCGACACCTATCGCCTGTCCGAGATCCAGGTCCGCGCGATCCTCGACCTGCGCCTCCACCGCCTCACCGCGCTCGGCCGCGACGAGATCGGCGACGAGCTGAAGGCACTGGCCGATTCGATCGCCGAGCTGCTCGAAATCCTCGCCAACCGCGCCAAGCTGTACGAGATCATGCGCGGCGAACTCATCGCGGTCCGCGACGCCTTCGCCACCCCGCGCCGCTCCGAAATCCAGGCTGCCGCCGAGGGTATCGACGACGAGGATCTGATCGAGCGCGAGGACATGGTCGTCACTGTCACGGTCCAGGGCTATATCAAGCGGACGCCCCTCGACGCCTTCCGCGCGCAGCGCCGCGGCGGCAAGGGCCGCTCCGGCATGGCAACCAAGGACGAGGACGCGGTCACCAGCCTGTTCGTCACCTCGACGCACACACCGGTGCTGTTCTTCTCGACCACCGGCAAGGTGTACCGGATGAAGGTCTGGCGCCTGCCCGAGGGCGGCCCCGCCACCCGCGGCCGGCCGATGGTCAACCTCCTGCCGCTGGGGCCCGGCGAGACGATCTCCACCGTCCTGCCGTTGCCCGAGGACGAGGCGCGCTGGGGGGACCTCCACGTCATGTTCGCCACTGCCAACGGCACCGTGCGGCGCAACAGCATGGATGCCTTCGCCAATATCCCGCGCGCCGGCAAGATCGCGATGCGCTTCGCCACCGAGGAAGGCGACGACGACGCCAACGACCGCCTCATCGGCGTCGCGTTGCTGACCGAATCCGACGACGTCCTGCTCGCCACCCGCGCCGGCAAGGCGATCCGCTTCGCCGCCACCGACGTCCGCGAATTCCAGAGCCGCACCTCCACCGGCGTCCGCGGCATCAACCTGGCCAAGGACGACGCGGTCATCTCGCTGTCGATCCTCGGCGGCTTCGCGACCACCACCGAGGAGCGCGAAGCCTACCTGCGCGCCGCCCCTTGGAAGGAAGGCGAACGCGACGTCACGCTCTCGCCGACACGCATGGCCGAATTCGAGACGGCGGAGGAATTCATCCTCACCGTCACCGCCAACGGCTATGGCAAGCGCACCTCCGCGTTCGAATACCGCCGCACCAACCGCGGCGGGCAGGGGATCACCAACATCGTCTCCTCCGATCGCAACGGCGCGGTGCTGGCCAGCTTCGCCGCGCATTCGGGGCAGCAGGTGATGCTGGTCACCGATCAGGCCAAGCTGATCCGCATGTCGGTCGGCGACACCCGCGTCACCGGGCGCAACACGCAAGGCGTCAAGCTGTTCGACGTCGCCGATAACGAGCACGTCGTCTCCGCCGCCCGCGTCGACGAGGACGAGACGCCGGAGAACGATGCCGAGGCGATGATCGCCGACGACCTCGGCGCCCCCGCCGCAGCGGAGGACCAGCTGACGCTCGACGACGGCACCGGCCCGCGGACGATGGACGAGCGCGTCGACGAGACGCCCGAGGACGACGAAGAATGAGCGAGACGACCGCCTACCCAAATACCGCCTACAAGGTGCTGACCGCCGATCAGATGGCGGCGCTCGAACGCGACGGCACCTTCGCGGGTGCGCCGGTCGACCTGGCGGACGGCTACATCCATCTGTCCACCGCCGCGCAGCTGACCGAGACCGTCGACAAGCACTTCGCCGGGCAAAGCGACCTCCACCTCGTCGCGGTCGACCTCGGCGCGTTCGGCGACTCGCTCAAATGGGAAGAGTCGCGCGGCGGCCAGCTGTTCCCGCACCTCTACGGTCCGCTGCTGCTGGAAACGGCGATCGCCTACGGCCCGCTGGAGCGCGATGCGGACGGCAAGGTGAAGCTGCCGGTCGCGGGCTGAAACCTAACCGCGCATCACCCGTTACTCAGGCCATGACCCACACGCCCCCCATCCCCGCCGGCAACCAGTCGCCCTACCCCCTCCACGAACCGCCGCACGCGAAGCACGACGCCCCGCCCCCCGGCGACCCCCACGTCGCGCGCAAGCCCGAACCGGCGACGGTATCGGTCCCGACGGTGATCGGCATCGCCGCCGGCATCGGCCTGGCCGCGATCGCGGGCGGCCTGTTCTACGCGTTCGGCACCAGCGCCAAGCCCAAACCGCGCAAGAAGCGCAAAGCGGCGAAACAGGAGGCCTGACTGTGCTATACCTCCCCGGAACGGGGAGGGGGACCGCGCGCGAAGCGCGTGGTGGTGGGGCAGCCCCAAGCAGTGCAGCCTGCGGAACTGCCCCTCCACCATGCTGCGCATGGTCCCCCTCCCCGTTCCAAGGAGGTATCGAGAGTCAAACAAACAAATCCACCACCTCGATCCCCTCCCCCACCGCCGCCAGCAACAACGTCCGGTGGCAATGGCAAGGGTCCCGCTCGTAACACACCAGCGCGCTCGGCATCTCCGCCGCCAGCGCCAGCATCTTCGCCGCCGCCACCTGTGCCTCGGGCAGCTCCAGTTGCGCGTCATACACCGCGCGCAAGGTCGCCAAATCCCCCTTCTTCGCCGCATCACGCCCCGGCTTGGGCGTCCCCAGCGCCTTCAAATGCACATAGTCGATCCCGGCTTCTTTCAACGCGCCCGCGAGCGGCGTCTTCGAAAACCCCGGCCGCCGCGACAGCGGCAACGCCCGTACGTCGATGACACGCTCAACGCCCGCCGTTGTCAGCGCCGCGACGAAATCGGCGCTGGTCGCGCCTTCATAGCCGATCGTGTAGACTTTCATCCTTCGTCACCCCGGGCTTGACCCGGGGTCCCGCTTCTTCTTCCAGGCGCTGAATGACGAGAAGCGGGGCCCCGGCTCAAGCCTGTCCCGAGCGACGCCGCGAGCGGCGCCGAAGGGGCCGGGGCGACGAGGTGTCGAGACCGGCTGGACAACGCCTCAATCCCAACGCTCGATCGCATCACCCGTCACCGCCACCCAATCATGCTTCCGCCCCTCATACACCGAAAAAACAGGCGGCGGAAAACCCGGGTCCGCGAACGCGCCGACCGCAACAGCGGTAAAGCCCGGCATCCCCTCGCTGGCATAGGCGACCGTCGCGCCACACTCGGGGCAGAAGCGGAAGGTGGCGAGCATCCCGCTGTCCCCCGCCCGCGACGCCCATTCCCTGAACGCCCCGGTCACCCGAACCCGCTCGTCCGGCCAGCGCGCCTGCACCGCGAACGCGCTCCCGCTGCGCTTCTGGCACTCCAGGCAATGGCACACCGATACGCGGACGGGCTCGCCCGTGCACGTGACCCGCAATTGGCCGCACCGGCAGGTCGCTGTTCGAACGGTCATCCCGCAGCGTAGAGCGCGGAGGTCCGTCGCGGCAAGCCGGAACGCCTGTTTTCCTCCCCGGCACGGGGAGGGGGACCATGCCGCAGGCAAGGTGGAGGGGAGTGAGCAGGTCGGATCGCCTCCCAGGCGATTCTTGAACGTGCGGGGCACGTTCAACCTGCTCACTTCCACAGGCTGCACTGCTTGGGGCTGCCCCTCCACCATTCGCGTGAAGAACGCGAACGGTCCCCCTCCCCGTACCGGGAGGAACAAGGCAGGCGTTGCCACCCGCCTCGCTTCCCGCCATGCCTGCCCGCAAGGGAGATCGCGCGAAAATGACCGGCAAGCTGTTCTACGGAGACAACCTCGACGTCCTGCGCCGCAAGATCGCCAGCGCCAGCGTCGACCTCTGCTACATCGACCCGCCGTTCAATTCGAAGCGCAACTATTTCCAGATCTACAACAACCAGGGCGGCGAGGACCGGGCGCAGGCGCAGGCGTTCGTCGACACCTGGGAATGGGGCGACGAGGCGGAGAGCGGCCTCGCCTACATCCTCGATATCGAACGGCTGAGCGGCGACGTATCGGGGGTGCGCTGGACCGAACAGACCGTGGAGCTGATCCGCGGGCTGTCGAAGGTGCTGAAACACGGCAGCCTGCTCGCCTATCTCGTCCACATGACGCTCAGAATCGTCGAAATTCACCGCGTCCTCAAACCGACCGGCAGCTTCTACCTCCACTGCGATCAGACCGCCTCGCATTACCTGAAACTCGTACTTGACGCGGTATTTTGCGGACAGGGCGGCGATTTTCGCAATCAACTTATCTGGCAGCGAACCGCAGCTAAAGGCGACGCCAAGAACAAGTTTGGTGCCGTACATGACGTAATTTTCTACTATACGAAGTCTCAACTTGCTCAGATGAAGTCGATTTATGCAGGTAAGGATGCAGCTTACCTAGGTCGTTTCACGTTGGATGACGGAGATGGCAAGGGTAAATACAGACTTGCGCCACTCGACAGTCCTAATCCACGCCCCAATCTGACTTACGAGTATAAGGGCTATCCACCACCTGATAAAGGTTGGAGGGTCAATCGTGAATTAATGGAGCAGCTGGACTCAGAAGGTCGTCTGGCGTTCCCAAGAACAATGTCCGGTCGGATTGCTCGAAAGCATTATCTGGCGGAGCAGGACGGCAGGAAACTGGCGGATGTTTGGGTCGATTTGCCACCCTTGCAAGCAGCGAGCGCCGAACGCCTCGGCTACCCCACCCAAAAACCCGAAGCCCTCCTCGAACGCATCATCAAGGCCTCCTCGAACGAAGGCGATACCATCCTCGACGCCTATTGCGGCTGCGGCACCACCGTCGCGGTCGCACAGCGGCTGAACCGCAACTGGATCGGCATCGACATCACCTATCAGTCGATCTCGCTGATCCTCAAACGGCTGGAGGACAAATATCCCGCCGACTGGCCCGCGATCGAGGCGGGCATCCTCCTCGACGGCGTCCCCCGCGACCTTGCCTCCGCGGTCGCGCTGGCGAACCGCAAGGACGACAAGACCCGGAAAGAGTTCGAGAAATGGGCGGTCCTCACCTATTCGCGCAACCAGGCGCGGATCAACGAAAAGAAGGGCGCCGACGCCGGGATCGACGGCATCGCCTATTTCCTGATCGACAAGGACACGAATGGAAAGGCGATCTTCCAGGTCAAATCGGGTGGGTCGAACCGCGCGACACTGGCCACGCTCAACAGCGACCGGCTGCGCGAGAAGGCCGACTTCGGCTTCCTGATAACGATGGACCTGCCGACCAAGGCGATGCGCGACGAGATCGCCGCCGCGGGCAAGTACAAGCACCCAATGCTCAACCGCGAGGACGACCGGCTGCAGGTGATCACCATCGCCGAAATCCTCCGCGGCGACCGCCTCGACCTGCCGATGGCCCGCGCCGACGCGGTGAAATCCGCGGCGGCCCACGCGGCCGACGACCGCCAGATCGGGCTGATTTGAATGGTGTCTTCAAATCCTCCCCCATCGGGGGAGGGGGACCGCCGCCGAAGGCGGTGGTGGAGGGGGCCTTCCGCGGGCGAGGCGCTTGCGACCAGCCCCCCTCCACCAGCCTGCGGCTGGTCCCCCTCCCCCTCCGGGGGAGGATTTGAGAACCTATCCGATTCAACTTGAAGGGTTCGCGACCGAAGGACTGTCCTACAACCGACCCATATGACATAGGCGGCAATCAATCGCCCGTCGCAGCCGACACACCGCGCAACTGTGTACCAAGTGTGAGTAACGAAATTGCCGAATGGCCGTTACCTTCGTGACCTTCCGAGCGAATCACGGGCTCACGACATCCACATCATCGGCGCAGGCCTCGCCGGCTCCGAAGCCGCCTGGCAACTCGCCGAAGCCGGTTACAAGGTCCGCCTCTCCGAAATGCGCGGCAGCGGTGAAGCAACCCCCGCCCACCACACCACCGACTGCGCCGAACTCGTCTGCTCGAACAGCTTCCGCTCCGACGACGGCGACAGCAACGCGGTCGGCCTGCTCCACCAGGAAATGCGCGCGCTAAGTTCGCTGATCCTGGCGCAGGGCGACATTCACCGCGTCCCCGCAGGCTCCGCGCTCGCGGTTGACCGCGACGGCTTCTCGGCCGCCGTGACGGCAAGGATAGAAGCACACCCGAACATCGCCCTCGTCCGCGAGCGCGTCGACACGCTCCCCGACGGCCACGCGATCATCGCCACCGGCCCCCTCACCGCCCCCGCACTCGCGGCCGGGATCGGCGAAGCCACCGGCGCCGACGCGCTCGCCTTCTTCGACGCCATCGCCCCAATCGTCCACCACGACAGCATCGACATGGACATCTGCTGGCGCGCCTCACGCTGGGACAAAGGGGAAGCGGACTACATCAACTGCCCGATGACCAAGGACGAGTATGCCGTCTTTCACCAGGCGCTGATCGACGGCGAGAAGACCGAATATCGCGAGTGGGAGAACGTCCCCTATTTCGACGGCTGCATGCCCGTCGAGGTGATGGCCGAACGCGGCTTCGACACCCTGCGCTACGGCCCGATGAAGCCCGTCGGCCTCGACAACCCGAAGACAGGCCGCTGGCCCCACGCCGTCGTCCAGCTCCGCCAGGACAATGCGACCGCCACGCTGTGGAACATCGTCGGCTTCCAGACCAAGCTGAAGCACGCCGAACAGGTCCGCATCTTCCGCACCATTCCGGGCCTCCGGAACGCCGAATTCGCGCGTCTGGGCGGGCTCCACCGCAACACCTTCATCCGCTCGCCCGAGCTGCTCGACCCGACGCTGCGGCTCAAATCGAAGCCCACCATCCGCTTCGCCGGCCAGATTACGGGGTGCGAAGGCTATGTCGAGAGCGCCGCCATCGGCCTGCTCGCAGGTAGGTTCGCCGCCGCCGAGCTGTCCGGTCAGACCCTCGCCCCACCCCCGGTCGAAACCGCGCTCGGCGCCTTGCTGACTCACATCACCGGCGCCGCGATAGCTGACACCTACCAGCCGATGAACGTCAACTTCGGCCTCTTCCCACCCATCGCGGGCCGCACCAAGAAGGCCGACCGCAAGAAGATGTACACCGACCGCGCCCGCGCCGCTCTGGCGGGATGGCTAGATCCAGACCCCGTTCGTGCTGAGCGAAGTCGAAGCACATAGCGCCGGGCGATGCCCTTCGACTTCACTCAGGGCGGACGGGAAATCAGCGATCTACTCGACCGCTTCGCTCTAACTCTCCGCCTCGACCGGCGGGCACTTCACCACCGCCTTGGTCTTGCGCACGACCGCGGTGGTCGCGAACTCGCCCGCCGACATCGCCCCCGATTTGTCGCGGTCCGCGGTGGCGAACTTGCCCAGCGTCTTGGCCGACCATTCGTCGAACGACAGCTTGCCATCGTGATCCACGTCGAGCTTGGCGTAAGCCTTGCGCCGCGACACCAGGTATTCGTCGCGCGTGATCTTGCCGTCGCGGTCCTTGTCGTACCGCCCGAAGCGCTTCTCCTCACGCGTCTTCGCCGACGCCTCCGGCATCGTCGCCGGCAGCGCCTCGCCGTCCTGCCCGACCTGCGCCAGTGCCGTGGAGGCGGCCGGCAGCACGGTGTCGGTCCGTGCCCGCGCGCCGAACAGCAGCATCCCCGCCCCAGCCAGCATCAGCGCCGCCACCGCCCCCACCAGATACCGCCACATCGCCGTCTCCCCATTTGCCCGAGCCAAGGCTAACGCGTCGATGGCGGCACCGCTAGAGCCCCGTCGCCCGGTGCCACAAGAGCCGCGCGACCCGTGCGGGCGACCCCGGCGTCCCCGGCCGCGCCAGCAGCACGAGCGCACCCAGCGCCCGAGCCCGCACCGGCCACCGCCCCCGCATCGCCCGCGCCAGTCGCGGCGCGGCCAGCGCACGCGCCGTCGCGGCACCGCCAGGATCGCCAAGGTTCGCCGCCAGGTCCGCCAGCGCCCACCCTGCCCCGGCCTCCTCCAGCCCCGCTCGCACGACCCCCAGCACCGCGCCCGCCGCGCCGAACAGTCCGCCGCCGCGCGCCTCCGCGAAACGCTCCATCGCCGCGGTATCGAGCGGCTCGTCGAGCAACGCCTCCCACCCATCCACCATCGCCGCCAGCGTCTTGCCCGAGACATGCGGCAGCACATGCACGGCGAGCGCCTGCAAGACCGGATTGGCAGGCGACGGCCGCTCGTCGAGCGCGCCCAGCGCCTCATACCACCATGTCAACCGCATCTGCCCGACCATCGGCTCACGCGTCGTCCTCAGGATCGCGGCAAGTGCGTCGTCGAGCGCCAGCAGCGCGGCCATGCCGGCGCGCGCATCGGCGGGGGCATAGCTGAGCGCCAACGCCCGTTCCGGATCGGCCCTACTCACCACCGCCGCTTGTTTCCCTCGGGACATTGTCGAAATCTTAACCTTGGCTGTGCGACGAGCTCGCACATCGGGGATTACGCCATGTCCATCAAGACCTTCCTCGAGGCTCGCCTCACCCGCCTCGTGGCAAGGCTAGGTCGTGACCGGCGCGGGGCGGCTCTGATCGAATTCGCCTTCGTCGCCGGACCGCTGATTGCCTTGATCATGGCCGCTCTGCAAACCAGTCTCGTCTTCTTCGCACAGCAGAATTTGGAGACGACCGCCGAAAAGTCGGTTCGCCAGTTGCTCACCGGTGCCGCCCAATCGAGCAGCATGACCAAGGCGCAGTTCAAATCGCTTGCGTGTTCCAAGCTGCCCGCCTTCATGGATTGCGCCAATCTCATCGTCGACGTTCAGGTTGCCTCCAACTTCTCGTCTGCGAATACCGGCGTGCCGACGCTTACCTATGACGCCAGCGGCAATATCACGAACAACTGGACATACCAGCCCGGCGTGCCCGGCCAGATCACGGTCGCGCGGATCATGTACGTATGGAACGTGAGCAAGGGGCCGCTCGGCTTCGACCTGACGACAATGTCCACGGGAAAGCGGCTGCTCATCTCCACGTCGGTGTTCAAGACGGAGCCCTACGGGTCATGACAGGACCGACTGCCCAGATTGCGACGGACCGCCGCGGAACGGCCTTGATCGAATTCGCCTGCGTGTTGCCCTTTCTGGTCCTGCTGTTCGTCGGAGGGTTTCAATTGATGGATGCCATTTCCGCGTATCGCAAAGTCGGTAGCACCGTGCGTACGCTCGCCGACCTGACGACGCAGAACACCGTCATCACCGACGCGCAGGCCGATGAAATTCTCAACGCTTCGCGACAGGTGATGGCACCCTATTCGCCATCGAGCGCAGTGCTGAGGATAAGCCAAATCCAGGTCGACGCGTTCAATCGAGCGACCGTCAGCTGGAGTCGGGCACTTAACGGCGCCGAGTACGCCGATGGCACCGCGGTCACCCTTCCGGCGGGACTGCGGCAGCCCGGCAAATACTATATCTTCAGCGAGATCACCTACACCTATGTCCCCCGCATCGCACCGACTTTCATCGGCACGATCCCGCTGACGCAAACCCTCTACATGTCGCCGCGCAGCTCGGCATTCGTTGCTTATAATTGATGCAATCTTCCACGAGGTTTTCGGTCATGGTGTCGCCCCTTCATCGTTTTGCCCCTCTAGGGCAGCGCCTTCGAAGCGATCGGCGCGGCAACGTGCTGATGATCTTTGGCTTCGCGTTGCTGCCGATCACGTTCGCGACGGGCATGACCATCGACTACGCGCGCGCGGCGCGTACGCAGACACGGCTGAACGCGGTGACGGACGCAGCGGCACTGGCAGGTGTGACGCCGCAGATGCTGTCCAAAACCCGGCTTGAGTCGGCCCAGGCTGTTGCTAACATGTGGTACGCCCAAGCCGGTGTCACCCAATGTTCCGGCGCTACGGTGAACCGAGTCATCTTCAATCCATGCGCCGCTTCAGGCTTCGGATTGTCGGATAACGGTACGACTTTTACGGGATATGATGGAACGATCAGGGTGACGGTCACCGACAACAACGCAGTCGGACTGAGCCGCGTCGTCAACATCAGCTATGATGCGCGGTCGGAGAACATCTTCGGCAACCTGCTTGCACAATCGTCCATTGCGATCGGCGGTACGTCGACAACCAACGCCAAGACGGCGCCGAACATCGACTTCTTCGTCATGCTGGACACGTCAGGGTCCATGGCGTTCCCGTCGACGTCCGCCGGCATCACGCTGTTGCGCAGCAAGACCGGTGGTTGCGCCTTCGCGTGCCACTCGACCAACGATGCCACCGCTCGTGACGCCAGCAACAATCTGCGCGATTACTACGGCGTGGCGACCTCCTTCGGCATCCCGTTGCGCGTAGACGAGGCGAAGACAGCGGTATCCAACATGATGACTCTCGCGAGAACGACGGCGAACAACAACAACGCGACGTACCAAGCAGCCCTATACTCGTTTGCGGCAGCGGACGCGCGTGCCAACAACGTATTCAGGAAACTGCAAGACTTGACGCCCACACTGTCGCTTGTCGGAACGGCTGCCAACAGCGCTTCAACGTCGCTTTATTACAGCAACGGCAAGCCGACCAAGGATTACACCAACGACGATACGGACACAGCGACGAGTGATGCGTTCACGCGTATCAACGCCATCATGCCCAATCCTGGTAACGGCACCAAGGCCGCCGGCGACCCGCCACAAAAGATCTTGTTCGTGATAACCGACGGCATGCGAGACGAAAGCCGTCCCGGCAGCAAACCCGAAGTGGCGATCGACACCGCCTTGTGCCAGACGGTGAAATCGCGCGGGATTCGCATCGCCATTCTCTATACCGAGTACCTCACCGACGCGGTGACCGGCGATGACTGGTCGATCCAAGCCTCAAGAGGAAACATTCTCAACCGTATACCGTTAATCGAGCCTGCACTGACGTCATGCGCGTCGCCGGGGCTGATGTACAAGGTCACCACCGATGGTGACATCTCGGCAGCGCTCAACAAGCTCTTTCTGGCGTCGGTCTCCAACGCGCATATCATACAATGATGTGCATCGCCTCGCTCACCAGCGAGGCGATGCAATCTCAGCGATAGCAGACCTTCTTCACCGCCCCGACCACCTTGGCGGCGTCGATCAGCGCCAACTTCTCGAGATTGGCTGCATAAGGTAGCGGCACATCCTCGTTGGCGACGCGCAGGACCGGCGCGTCGAGGTCGTCGAAGCCGTGCTCCATCACAATCGCGACGATCTCCGACGCGATGCCGCAGGTTGCCCAGCCCTCCTCGACCACGACCATGCGGTTGGTCTTCTTGAGTGACGCGAGCACCGTCCTAGTGTCGAGCGGACGCAGCGTACGCAGATCGATCACCTCGACGTCGATTCCCTCGCTTGCCAATTGCTCGGCGGCTTCCAGCGATACGCCGACGCCGATCGAATAGGTGACGATCGTCACGTCCTTGCCGGGCCTGACGACCCGCGCCTTGCCGATCGGCAGCACCCAATCGTCGATCTTCGGCACATCGAAGCTGCGTCCGTACATCAGCTCGTTCTCGAGGAACACGACCGGGTCGTCGCTGCGGATCGCGGCCTTGAGCAGCCCCTTGGCGTCCGCCGCGTCATATGGCGCGATCACGATCAGCCCGGGAACTGACGCATACCACGGTCCGTAATTCTGCGAATGCTGCGCGCCGACCCGCGACGCCGCGCCATTGGGGCCGCGGAATACCATCGGGCAGCGCATCTGGCCGCCCGACATGTAGTTCGTCTTGGCGGCCGAATTGACGATGTGGTCGATCGCCTGCATCGCGAAGTTGAAGGTCATGAATTCGACGATCGGTTTGAGGCCCCCCATCGCCGCGCCCGTGCCGACTCCCGCAAAGCCGTATTCGGTAATCGGCGTGTCGATCACCCTGCGCTCGCCGAACTCGTCGAGCAGCCCCTGCGTCACCTTGTACGCGCCCTGATATTGCGCGACCTCCTCGCCCATTACGAACACGCGGTCGTCGGCACGCATCTCCTCCGCCATTGCGTCGCGCAAGGCTTCGCGAACGGTGGTCTTGACCATCTCCGTGCCCGCGGGGACCTCCGGGTCGGCGGCGCCCTCGTGTTCGGCGGCATCGAACAGCTGACGCGCGCCCGTCTCGACCTGATGGGGTACGTTGCTCTCGGGCTGCGGCGGCGCCTTGTCTGCGGGCTGCTCCTCTTTCGGCTGAGCGTTGGCGTCCTCGCCCGACCGCGGCTCCGCGGGCAGCGAGTCGGCGCTCTCGCCCTCTTCGACCAGCGTCGCGATCACCGCGCCGACCTTTACATTATCCGTGCCCTCGGCGATCAGGATCTTGCCGATCGTTCCCTCGTCGACGGCCTCGAACTCCATGGTCGCCTTGTCGGTTTCGATCTCGGCCATGATGTCGCCCGACTTGACCGCATCGCCCTCCTTGACCAGCCACTTGGCGAGCGTGCCTTCTTCCATCGTCGGCGACAGCGCGGGCATCTTGATCTCGATCGCCATCAGTAACGCTCCACCAGCACGTCGGTATACAGTTCGGCCGCTTCCGGCTCGGGCGTCTGCTCGGCAAAGTCGGCCGCCTCGTTCACCTGCTTGCGGATCGCCTGCTCGACCGACTTGAACTCGTCCGCGGACACGCCTTGCTCCTCCAGCAATTTCTTGACGTGCTCGATCGGGTCGGACTTGTCGCGCACCGCCTGCACCTCGTCGCGGCTGCGGTATTTGGCCGGATCGCTCATCGAGTGACCCCGGTAGCGATAGGTCTTCATCTCAAGGATCACCGGCCCCTTGCCCGCGCGCACCCAGTCGAGCGCGGTCTCGGCAGCGCCGCGACAGGCGAGCACGTCCATGCCGTCGACTTGGATGCCCGGAATGCGAAAGCTTTCGCCGCGGCGGTACAGCTGGTCCTCGGCGCTGGCGCGATTGACGCTCGTGCCCATCGCATATTGGTTGTTCTCGATGACGAAGATGATGGGGAGCTTCCACAGCTCGGCCATGTTGAAGCTCTCGTAAACCTGACCCTGGTTCGCGGCGCCGTCGCCGAAATAGGCCAGGCACACGCCGCCGTCGCCCGTGTACTTGTGGCCGAACGCGAGCCCGGTGCCGAGCGACACCTGCGCCCCGACGATGCCGTGCCCGCCGTAGAATTTGTGCTCGGTCGAGAACATGTGCATCGACCCGCCCTTGCCCTTCGAGATGCCCGCGGCGCGCCCGGTCAGCTCCGCCATGATCAGCTTGGGGTCGATGCCATAGGCGAGCATATGGCCGTGGTCGCGGTACCCGGTGATCACCGAATCCTTGTCGTTGTCCAGCGCCGACTGGAGCCCGACCGCGACCGCTTCCTGCCCGATATACAGGTGGCAGAAGCCGCCGATGAACCCCAGCCCGTACAGCTGCCCGGCCTTCTCCTCGAACCGGCGAATCAGCAGCATTTGCTTGTAGAAGTCGAGCAGCTGATCCTTGGTGGCCGCGAACGGCTGCGGTTCGGCAGGGCGTTCGCGATTGGGCAGGTTGGGAAGATAGGGGGGGGGCTCGCTTGACGCGGGCGCGGGGGCTTTTGCCACGTGTGGGAACCTCGTATCCGGGGAGGGGGCTGCCCGTGTGTATAGTCCCGGTCGCGCGCAAACTTCAATCGCCCCGCGAGTCAGCAACGGCGCGGTTGCCCTGCCCGCACGCCGCAGCCTAAGGCGGGCGCCCTATGGCGACCCACCCGTTCCGCATTCCGAACTTTCGCGCCTATTGGCTGTCGCGGCTGGCCGGAACGATCGCGGTCAGTGCGCAGGGGATCGTCATCGGCTGGCAAGTCTATGGTCTTGCCCGCGAGACGATGGACATTCGCGAGGCGGCGTTCCTCCTGGGCATGATCGGTGCGGCGCAGTTCGTGCCCTTGTTCCTGTTGACACCGATCGTCGGCCTGGTTGCCGACAGCGTCGAT
>NZ_CAXVWL010000090.1:0-4575 GCF_964263785.1 Sphingomonas sp. | reverse complement strand
GTGGTGGAGCTCGATCTCGCTGGCCTCGACGATGCGCTGGCGGTGCTGTCGGGCCGGACCGAGACGATCGCAGTCATGACGCGTGCGATCGCCGAAACCGGCCCTGATCCCGACGACTGGTTGCCCGCATTCCACCGCGCGCGTCGCCCGAGCTGAAAGGACATCATCATGCGATCCATCCTCCTGACGACCGTTACACTGGCGCTGTGGGCTGCGCCTGCAAGCGCGCAGCTGACCGTCATCGACCCGGCCGCGATCGCCAAGCAGGTCGAGCAGATCCGGCAGACGGTGAAGATGATCGAACAGGGCAAGGAGCAGATCGCCGAGGCGCAGCGGCTGTATAACGACCTCAACAAGCTGACGGACATTCCAAACGTCGCTAGCCAGCTGGGCAAGGACGGGCTGCGTGCAATCGGGGTCACCGACAGCCTGACCGACCTGAGTTCCGGTCGAGCGTCGAGCGGCAACAGCGCCATCGGCCAGAAGGCACAGGCCTATTACCAGCGGTTCCTGCGGCCCTCCGACAGCGGCACCGCGAGGACGCCCGCCGAACTGGCCTACCGCGATGCGATGGAAGCGACCGGCAACCGGATCGCGACGTCGGCTGCGGTGGCCGACATGACCGGTGAGGCCGTGCAATCCCGGGCTGCCGGCCTCGGCGAACTGCAGGCCCGTCTGGCCACGGCGACGACCGCCAAAGAAGTCCAGGATCTGCAGGCACGGATCGCACTTGAACAGGCGCAGGCGAGCAACGACGATACACGACTTCGGGCGCTTGAGATGACACAGCGTGTGGCGGCCGCGACCCGCGCGCAGGCGCGGACCGATGCTGGTCGCGCCGCGCGCCAGCGCGATGCCGATTTCCTTGGTGGCAGGCGATGAAATGCTCGCACCGCGGCACGATGAGAGTTGCGGTTGCCGGGGTCGCCGCGCTGGTCTCGGCTGCGTGTAGCGAGCAGGTGAAGAGCACCGAGTATTACTACGATCACCGCGCTGAACTCGCGGCGCTCGGGCAGCGGTGTCTGAAGGAGACGACCCCGGCGGAACTGGTCAATCCCGCCACGAGCCTGCAGCAGAACTGCTACAACGGCGCGCTCGCCGACGCCCGCATCACGCGCGAACGACGGACGGCTGATCGGCGGACCGCGAGCGGCCGCGACGCCGACGCTCTCTCGGCGAAAGCCAGATAGGCATGGCGGCACCGGGCTTCCAATATGATGGGCAATTGTTCTCGACGATGTTCGCCGGGTTCAAGGAGCCGATCGATGCGATCTTCGGCTCGGGTTACGGAGCGATGATCGGCTATGTTCGCGGGCCGCTGGCGCTTGGCCTGACCATTTATATCGGCCTGATCGGTTACGCGGTCATCCGGGGCGCGGTTCAATATCCCGCCCGCGAACTCCTGTACCGGATGTTCGCACTGTCGATGCTCTGGTTCCTCGTCACCAGCCAGTACGGCACGCTCATAGCCGAGAATTTTTATCGGACGATCCCCAGCGAGATCTCGACTGCGCTGGGAGGCACGTCGGTCGACAATAGCGGGCAGTTCTTCGACCAGCTCGTCGGGCGCGGCTTCGATGTCGTCAACGAGATGGCCGACAAGCAGGACGAGGCCGTCGCGAAGCGCGCCGAGGAGCGCGCGGCCGCGGGTGACCCAAGCTGGGGCGAAGCGGCGCTTGGCGCGGTCGGCCTTGATTTCAGCATCGAGGACCTGCGCGATTCCATCATCCTGGCACTCGCGATCATCGTTACGGTGGTCTGCATCCTCCTGTGCGCATGCGTCGGCTTCACGATGGTGATCTTCGTGCTGTTCGCACTGGTGATCGTCCTTACCGTTGGACCGCTGTTCGTCGCCGCGCTGCTGTTCGACTCCACCCGTGGCTGGTTCATGTCGTGGCTGTCGCAGGTCATCAATTACGTGCTGCTGTTCGTTATCCTGATCCTGGTCGTGACGATGATCCTCACGATCAGCGAGCGCGCCGTGGAGATGGCGGGTAACCGGGAAACGCCGCTGGCGATGGGACTGGTCGCGAGCGGCTTCTTCCTCGTCGGCGCCTTCATCTTCTTCCAGCTTCCCGCGATCGCCTCAGGTCTCGCCGGCGGTGCCGCGTCCGGGGCATCGCAGTTTGCCAGCGCGGTGTTCGGCGCGGCGGGCAATCTCGCGCGCGGCAGCGGCCACCTTGCGAACTACCGGGCGGGACGGAGCTTCCGCCGCGGCGCCGGTAACCCTGGCGGCGCCATCTCGAGGGGTAAATGACATGAGGCGAACGCTATCCCGTGGGCCTTTACGCTGGGCGCTCCCGATCCTGGTCGCGGTCTCCGGCTGCTCGACGCCAAAGCTCGCCAAGCTCGATATTCCGGACGGACGGCACCGGCGACCGGCGAACCCTTATGGAACCGTCCTGCCCAGCGTCGACGCCGTGGCGGGCACGGTTGTTGCGCCCGCCCGTCCGGCTGCCCCCAACTCGCTCGATGCTGGCGAACCGACGATGATGTTCCCGACGCCTGGACCAACCACGCCGGCGCCACCGCCGGAAGCGCAAGTGCCCGCGCTCGACACCGCGCCCGACACCAAGGCCCCGACCGATCCGATGGAGAAATGAGCAATGGCTGAAGGGGTGTTCGGCAAGGATCTCGCGACCTACTTCGACGAGGCCAGATCGTGGGATCAGGAGCGGATCCGGGGTGCCATCCGCTCGCGGCGTATCGCCTATATCGTTGCGGGGGCCGCGTCCGCCATCGCGGTCGTATCGGTCGGCGCGGTCGCGGCGCTGGCGCCGCTCAAGACCGTCGCGCCGTATGTCGTGACCGTCGATCGCAATACCGGGTCTGCCGAGGTGACGACCGCGCTGACCGGCCGGGAAAGCGTGCCCTACGAGGAGGCCGTGACGAAGTATTTCGTCGCGCAATATGTCCGCTATCGCGAAGGCTGGGTGCCTCGCGCACGACGTGACTATTTCAACTCGGTCGCGATCATGTCGACCCCGGACGAGCAACGCCGCTGGGCCACCTTCTACCGCAACGACAATCCGCTGAGCCCGCAGGTCGTTTATGCGGAGGCCGGCTCGGTCGGCGTCGAGATGAACGCCATCACCTTCGTCAACGCCAATGTCGCGCAGGTCCGGTTCGTGAAGGAAATCGTCTCGGGCACAAGCGTGACCAGGACGAGCTGGATTGCGACGATGACCTTCGACTATTCGCGCGCGCCGCTGTCCGAAAGCGACCGGCTGATGAACCCGCTGGGGTTCCAGGTCAGCACCTACCGTGCGGATCCCGAGGTCACGCAGGCACCGGTCACCGTGCCGGTGCAGGCCAGCCCTGTCGTCATCCCCGCTCCGCTGACGCCGAACGGTGCGCCGCCCAGCGCGCAACCGGCAACGCGCGAGGTCGGACGATGAACCTCCTGTCGCGATCGGCGCTTCTCGCGTCGATGATCGTTTCGACGGTTGCGGCCGCCAACGATGTCCCGACCAGCGGCCGGCACGATGCTCGTGTCCGCTTCGCCGATTATCACCCCGACGAGGTGTTCCACATCACGGGCGTCTACCGATCGGCGACGCAGATCGTGTTCGCCCCGGACGAGCGGATTGCGCATGTGGCGCTCGGCGACACGATCTCATGGGAGGTCGCTCCGGCCGAAAACATGCTGTTCCTCAAGCCGCGCGAGTTTGCCGGTCCGACCAACCTGATCGTGACGACTAGGACGGCGGGAGGTCTGCGCAGCTACACGTTCGAGCTCGTCGCGCGCCGGGGCACGATCGGCCCGCGCGCGGCCAATACTTACTTCCAAGTCAGGTTCCGCTATCCAGCCGACGAGGCGGCAGCCGCTCGGGAAGCTCAACGCCGGGGCGCGGCGCAACAGCTGCAGGCAGCCGAACAGGCGGCGGTGAAAAGTGCGCTCGATGTCGGTGTACTCGAGGGCAGGCGAAACCTGGCCTATACGCTTCAAGGCGCGACCGAACTGCAACCGAGCGAAGTCAGCGACAACGGCGTCTCGACCGTCATGCGGTTTCCCAACCAGCGCGAACTGCCGACAGTGTACCGGGTGTTGCCCGATGGCAGCGAGGCGATCGCCCCGTTCGACGTGCGCGATGATTTCATCGTCGTTCACGCGCTGGCAAAGGAGTTTCGCCTTCGCCGCGGGCGTCTGGTGCTCGCCGTCTACAACGAAAACCCGTCGTTCTACGGGCAGGATTACAAGACCGACACAGCGTCGCCGATCGTTCAGCGAACCACCAAGGGGGAGGACGAGCGATGAACCGGATCAGCCAAGGCTCATCGATCGCGAGCGATGCCGTTCCCAATGACGAAGAGGTCGTCGTCGAGCGTGGTGGCGCTGCCACGACCGGTATTCCTGGCATCACCGCCAACAAGAACCGGCTGTTCGTGGGCGGCAGCCTGATTGCAGCCGCCGCAGTGTTCGGCATTGCCGCGGCGACAGGCATGCTGTCGTCGAACGCCGGCAAGGAGGAAGTGGCCGTTCCTGCGACCGAGACCGCCTACCGGGTGAAGGACGACGGTGTCGTGGCACCGCAACTGGCGGACGCAGGCACGGATCCCAATGCCCCTGTAGCG
>NZ_CAXVWL010000089.1:0-4335 GCF_964263785.1 Sphingomonas sp. | reverse complement strand
TGGCGAGCCCTCAACGCTACCGCACCCGATGCCGAGCTGATGGGCGCGATCGGCGTCGTCGCTCTGGCCATCAATATCGCCTCGGCACTGGTGCTTTCACGCTTCCGGAAAGGAGACGCCAACGTCCGTGCGATCTGGCTGTTCAGCCGCAACGATGCACTCGCTAATGTGAGGGCGAGGCGCTGATCCCACGCTAAACAACGCTAAGGGAGAACGGGCCGCGAACGATCAGGCGGGTCGGCCGTCCGGTACGATGTTGAGCGGCTTTCGGCGCGTCCGCTCAGCAGCGCGATCCCACAAGAAGTCGCCGGAGAACGCAATATGCTCCCAACCGACCGGTGAGCTATGGGGTAGCAGGGCGGGATCGACGGCCTGGCCCGAGGCGCGGAGATGCCGGACCGCGTCGGCGATATAGGTCGAGTTCCAGTAGACGATCGCGGCGATAACCAGATTCAATCCCGACGCGCGGTATTGCAGTGCCTCGTGGGTGCGATCGATCATTCGGCCCTGGCGGAACGTGCAGATCGCCTGCGTCAGCACATGGCGCTGCTCGCTCTTGTTCAGCCCGGCCTGGCAGCGGCGTCGCAGCTCGGGGCTTTCGAGCCAGTCGAGCATGAACAACGTCCGCTCGACTTTGCCGATCTCCTGGAGCGCGATGTCGATCTGGTTCTGGCGCTCGTAGGCGGCAAGCTTCTTCAGCATGGTCGACGGCGCGACGTGCCCGGCCTTGAGCGAGGCAACCAGACGAAGCACCTCGTCCCAGTGTTCGCGGATGATGTCGACCCTGATCCGCTTGCCGAGCAGAGATGTGATCGAAGGGTAGTTGGCCAGCGCCGCGGTGGAAGCGAGGCGGCGGTCGGGAAAATCCCGCAGCCGCGGGCAGAACTGGAACCCGAGCAGGGCGCACAGCGCGAACACATGGTCGGTCGCGCCGCCCGTGTCGGTGTAATGCTCGGCGATATTCAGCGAGGTCCCGTGGTGCAGCAGGCCGTCGAGGACATAGGGCGCTTCGTGCATCGACGCGGAGAGCACGGTCACGTTGTATGGCCCGTGCTGGTCCGAGACGTGGGTATAGAGGCTGAACCCGGGGTCGACACCGTACCGGGCGTTGATGTCGCCTACGCCCAAGCGCTTGCCGCCCCGGAAAAACTGCCCGTCAGAGCTGGAGGTGGTGCCGTCGCCCCACACCGATGCGATCGGCAGGCGATGCTGGGCGTCGATCAGGATGGCGAGCGCCCGTTTGTAGCTGTCGTCGCGGACATAGGCGTCCTTGGTCCAGACGAGCTGGTCGCGGGTCACGCCCTGGCTCGCGGCCGCCATGCGGGCGAGCCCGAGGTTGGTGGCGTCGGCCAGAATTGCGGCGAGCAGCGCGTTGCTGTTGTCGGACTGCCGACCGGTGCGAAGGTTGGTGAACCCGGAGAGGAACCCGGTCTCATTGGCGACGTCGTGCAGGAGCTCGGTGATCCTGATCCTCGGCATCAGCGCGCCGATCGTATCCGCCAGTTCCTCGGCTGGCGGACTGGGCTGGGTGCGGACCGGGGTGATATGCAACCGGCCATCGACCAGCTTGACGCCTTCCAGCCTGCCGCGCGTGACGGCGTGCGCGAACCGCTTCAGCCGGTCATCGAGCGCAGATGCGCGTTCCTCGATCCAGGTATCGGCTGACCCAGGCAGCCCGAGGTCGGCGATCACGGGCGCGCTCGCCGCGGTGGGCAGCAGATAGCTGTCGAACTGGCGGTAGGCGGACGACCGCTCGACCCAAATATCGCCCGACCGCAGCTTGTTGCGGACGTGCGCCAAGGTCGCAGTCTCGTACAGGCGACGGTTGATCTTGCCGTCGTTGTCGAGCAGCAGCTTGCGCCATTCCTTGCGGAACGGCATCGGCGCGCCCGGGGGAACGTCGCGCTTGCCCGATCGGTTCAACTCGCGCAGCAGCTCGATCGCCTTTATGCTGCTGGCGCTGCCCCGACCCGACTTGAACTCCAGCACCTCGATCAGCAGCGGCGCGAACTTGCGCAGCATCGCGTACCGGTCGCTGGCCACGACCAGCGGGTCTTCGTCGACCATGTCGGCGATCGCCGCGACCGTGGTGCGCGCCTTGAACAAAACGTGCCAGCCGACCGCATCCTCCAACGCCTGGATGGGATCGGCCCCTTGCTCGTCCGCTTCGCTCAGTGTGTCGATGGTGGTGCGGAACAGCCGCATGAGCCGGGCGACGTCGCGCGAGGATGCCGCATACCGGCTTCCTTGCGTGTTCTTCGCACGCCGGAACATGCCCCCGATCAGCTTATCGGTCATGTCGAGCGCGGCATCGATCAGCCGCGCCTCCAGGTCGGTCAGCAACGCGACGAGAATCGCGCGTCGCCGGGGCATGGTGTAGCGCGCGATGAGGTAAGCGGGAGAGAGCCGCCCCTCCCGGACGAACTGGTGACGACGGGTGGGATGAACGTGCGCGCCGGTGTCGTGCGGGATGCCGAGTTCGCGCACGACACGCAGGCGCTCGACGATATTGCGCACGCTCTCCGTCTTGGTCGCGGTCGGGACCGCCTTCAGCCAGCCGAGCCTCGTCCCATCTTCCGCGCCGAATAGGGCGTCGATCCGGGCAATCTGCTCGGCGCCGAGGCCCGCCACCATTATGTGCGCGGCGCTCTTGCGCGCCCGCGATCGACCGGCGATGCCCGCCCGTTCGATGGTGGACGGCATCGGCAATAGGATATTGGCCGATTGCAGCGCGTCGATGATCCCGGTCGCGATCGGCAGCCCTGCATCGGTTCCCGCGGCCGCTTGTTCGGCCGCGGCAATCATCATCGTAATGTCGCCCCGGGTGGGTGCCCTTACACCCGATGCCTCGGCGACGAGCCGGGCGTGATCGGTCATGGTCTGAGTCCGGCTGGCATAGTCGGCCAGGACGGACGGGTTCAGCCCGAGTTGCCGGGCGAGGAACGCGACAAGCGGAGCAGGTGCACCGCTGTCGATCTGCAGCACCTGCGCGAGCGGCATGCCGGGGTGACGCAGCAGGGCGACCTGCAACGCCATGCCGAGCCGGTTCCGATCGAGACGTCGCTGGTTGATGAGGTCGAGGTCGGCCGCTTCGAGCGTGTAGCGCCGGGCCAGCTCGTCGGGATCAGCAGGAACGCCGAACAGCACAACTCGCTCGGCATCGTTGAGCAGGACGTGATCGCGTGCTGACATGTCGACCGTCCACAAAAGGCTTGCGACGCCTGTAGACAGGTAGGATTAAAGAGACGTAGTTTGTGGACGGATTTGGAGGTGATCACGATCGTGCGCCGTCTCCGTCCACAGAACGGTCGTTTGAAGGACGAGAGTTGCCGGACATTCTTGGCTATGCGCGCGTCAGCACCGGCGATCAGGACGTCGCCGGGCAACGCATGCGGCTTGAGGAAGCCGGTGCCATCCGGGTGTTCACCGATGTCATGTCGGGCAAGAGCATGGACCGGCCCGGGCTGACCGAACTGCTCGGCTTCGCCCGCAAAGGCGACACGCTGGCGATCGTGCGGCTCGATCGGCTCGGCCGATCCCTCGGTGAGCTGCTCACCACCGTCCAGATGCTGCGGGAGCGCCACATCGCCCTTCTCAGCTTGGAGGAGAAGATCGACACCTCGTCCGCGGCCGGCGAGCTGATCTTCCACGTGTTCGGCGCCATCGCACACTTTGAGCGACGACTGATCTCCGAACGCACCCGCGACGGCATCGCCGCGGCGCGCGCGAAGGGGAAGCTGCCCGGCCGGCAGCCGCTCGACGGTGACAAGGTCAGCGCCGCGCTCAAACTGGTCGCCGCGAGCGTCTCTCCCGCTCAGGCGGCGCGGCAGCTCGGGATCGGGCGGTCGACCGTCTACCGCGAGATGAAGCGGCTCGGTATCGCGAGGCCAGCATGATTGCGAACGCTGCGAATGATCGTGATCAACAATGTGTTTCTCGGAGAAGTCCTGTGATGCCCATCCGCGTTCCCGTGATAATACTCGCGGCGTACATGCTCGTATCTTGCGCTGCCGAGACCAGCGCGGATCGCGCCCATACGTCGACCGCAGCAATCTACTCCCCGCCCGTGCGACTGGGAGGCAAGGGTAGCGTCATTCTGTTGCCGACTGCGCCGCGGGATATTGCACCCTCGCAAAAAGCTTCGCTTGAGGCACCCGACCGGTCACCGCAGCGGGCAACCAAAGAGTGGTTGCGCGGAACTTGGCTGCAGACCGCCTCACCCGACGATTTATCACGGGTGGCCTGCAATTCCGGCACAACCATCACGTATGAAACCGACGGCACGACATCCTTCTTTGAGGGCGGAGGACGCTGGCGGCTTGATGGCGACCGGCT
>NZ_CAXVWL010000088.1:0-106655 GCF_964263785.1 Sphingomonas sp. | reverse complement strand
CGGCCTCAAGGGCATGGCGGGCGCGTTCGACGACGCGGTCACCACCGGCGTCCAGCGCAAGCGTACCGCAATGGAGATCCTGACCGATCTGCTGCGCGCCGAGGGCGCGCACCGCCACGCCGCCTCGATCCGCTACCGGATGAGCGCCGCCAGGTTGCCGGCGGTGAAGGACCTGGACGCGTTCGTGTTCGACGGCACCCCGATCAACGAGGGGCTGGTGCGCTCGCTTCACTCAGGCTCGTTCCTGCCGGGCAGGCGCAACGTCGTGCTGGTCGGAGGCACGGGCACCGGCAAGACCCATCTCGCCAGCGCGATCGCCGCCAGTGTCATCCGCGCCGGGGCGCGTGGCCGCTACTTCAACACCGTCGATCTGGTGACACAGCTCGAGGAAGAGACGCGGATCGGCAAGGCCGGCGCGCTCGCGGCCCATCTGCGCCGCCACGAGCTCGTGGTCCTCGACGAGCTTGGCTACCTGCCGTTCGCCCGCTCGGGCGGGCAGCTGCTGTTCCACCTGATCAGCAAGCTCTACGAACATACCTCGGTGATCATCACCACCAACCTGACGTTCGGCGAATGGCCCAGCGTGTTCGGCGACCCCAAGATGACGACCGCGCTCCTCGATCGCATCACCCATCACTGCGATATCGTCGAGACCGGCAACGACAGCTGGCGCTTCAAGAACCGAAGCTGACCCTGTCGAGGAGGGGCGGTTCGCGCTGCTCGCGCCACCGGTCCGGCTACGCCCGCCCGACGCCGCAAGCAGCGCGAACGGTGACATCCTCATCGACGTTCTCCAACGCCATAAGGGGGTCCCTTTTGGACGCCGATCAGGGGTCCCGGTTCGACGCCTATTTACACTACTGAGCTTCGCAAAGCAGATTGAGCCGTTCTACGCGGCCCGGTGTAAGAGTAAGTTCGCCTGCATCGACTGGCCGATCTGATTGGCGAGCGGAACCCACAAGTGGCCATTCAGCACTGCTAAAACGCTATCCCGAAAGCGGACGCTTGTTCATGGGAGTGCATCGCTCGCTCAGGCTGGCGGACGTAGATATCGAGCACTGCCGCAAACTTGCGAATGTTCCTGACATGTTCTATGCACCGAACACTGACGTGAGCGACGTTAAGCTGCCTCAGCTTCCGTTTTCCTGATGCTGAGGTATGTCTTTCGCGGTCGGCGTATACGATCGCACTCCGGACGTCGCCGGAAAGGAGGCAAGGATTGTGCCATTCCTGAGTGACGCCGAGCGCGACGACCTGCGGATCGATCGCATGGTTTTCCACGTCGTCGGTCCTGACCTCACCGATCCGGTCCTCCTTGCCGAGTTCGACCCGCCGATCTTCACCGAGTTCTTTCTGGGCCGCATCAAGTCGGCGATGGGTGGTAACGCCTACAAGTTCAGGCCGGAATCGCCAACGATGGCGACGCTGCGCGAGATTGGCGCGGACCAGACGCAGTTCGTCCGGGGGTCAGAGACCTTGGCGGCGTCCTTCCAGCACGAGCACCGGCAGAACTCGATCGACGGCGTCTTCTTCCTCTTTCTCCTGAGTACGGTCGAGGACCGGCGCATGTTCGCCCTGGTCAAGTATGATACCGACCAAGTGCTCAAATATGAGATCGCGGACGCGGAAGGCCGTCGCAGGGCCATCCTGGAGGAGTTCCGGCAAACATTCTCGACCAAGCGCGAGTCCCTCCAGAAGATTGCGCTTGTGCGCCTCGGCGCCGAGGATGGCGAGATGATGGTTCGAGACCGGTCAAGGCCGGAGGGCATCTCCGAGTACTTCGGAAAATTCTTACGCGTGAAGCGCGCGGCCACTCCGGCGGAGTTCACCAAGAAGACCGAGCGGCTCTTGAAGGAGGTGATGAAGCAGCACCGCGACGACCTCGATCCCGAGATCAGGAAGGGCGGCGCGCGGCGGATCAATGAGCAGCTTCGCACGACCCGCGAGTTCGGTCCAGAAACTCAGCTGCAGCTCTTTGATGCGGTGTTCGGCGTGCTGCCCGACAACTCTCCGGTGCGCAGGACCTATCTACGCAAGCTCGCGACCGCGAAACTCGACGAGGAGACCTTCCAAGTCGATCCGACTGCCATTCCGCGTACGCCGCGCCGGCGGATCGAGACGGTCGAGGGCATCCAAATCCTGTTCGACGAGGAGGACCGCGGCCGCATTGAGAAGCGCGAGCTCCCGACCGGTGACACCGAGATTCTGATCACCACAGCACAGGTGACCGTGGACGACGACGATGCCCTCGACCGTAGCGGCGGCACTTGACGCCTCCGCCGGGCTGGCGGTCAGCGAAATCAACGGCACGCTGACTGCGGCCGGGGCCCCCGGCCTCGCGACCCTGAAGGCGTGGCGGGCGGTCGCGGAGGCGTGCGCTTTCGATGACTGCCGGCTGACGTGCCGCGACGACCTGGGCGATGCGCACGACCTGCGCGAAATCGACTTGGCCGAGCTCGAGGGATCGCTGCTGCGGTTGACGCTCGAGATCGGCCGTCCGGCGCACGCGGTCCACGTCGCGACGCTCGAGGGTCTTCGCCGAGTGCTTGTCTCGCTCGGCAACCTTTCGGACGTGTCGGTGGTCCGCCTGCTGAGGCTGGCCGAGCCGATCCAGACGCTCGGCTTGCGGATCGAGCCATGGGAGGACGGCGATGGCGACGCGGCCCCGCGCGCTGCGCGCCAGTATTCAAGCCCGCGGCGCTTCGCGCGCACGATCGCTGGCGATGCCCGGTCACCTGTCGAGATCGGCTCGTGGCTTCTTGAGAGTGAGGGCCCGACGGACCGAGTGGACGAGGCGTTTGTGCTTTGGCGGGGATTTGCAGCGGACTCGGTCCGCCGGTCGCTGGTCAATGAGATTTACGACGCGGATGGTGCGGTGCGCGTCGTGCTGGCGGGAACGCCCACGCGTCGTTTAGAGCTGGGGGTCGCGGAGGTCGACGCCGTCTCGTTTGCCATGCTCCAGCAGGCAGCGCGCTGGATCTACGTTGAGGGTCCGGACGCGGAGCTCAGGCATGCCTTACTCACCAACGAACTCGCCAGAGAATGGCGCGACGACGAGCCCTTCGCCCCCGGACTACCGGCGAGGCTCCCGGCGGCGATAGAGAGTGCGGGACTCGCCTACCGCGCTCACATCCAGCAGGGCAGCAAGGACACCATCAAGAGCCTTTCGGACCTGCGCAAGACGCTGGCAGAGGAGATTGGCAAGGTCACACAGCAGACCCGCGACCTAACTACGGGGCTATGGAGGGACGTGGCCGTCGCGATTGTGACGATCGCGTTTCGCTATTCGATGGACGCGGCGAAAATCGCGGCGGCGAAGCCCGCCTACGCCGTCATCTTTGCGCTAGTCGCGGCCTACATTGTCATCAGCCAGGTCGTGACAGTGCGAAGCAGCCGCGCGTTCCTGAAGGTCGCGGCAGATGCCCGCGCGCTCTGGCGTCAAAAGGGCTACGCCTACCTTTCCGACGAGGAGTTCGACGCGCTCGCCGGTAAGCCGCTCACCGATACTAGGGGCATATATGATCGAGTTGAGGCGGTGGCGAGCTGGGTAGCGGGCATTGTTGCCGCGGGCCTGCTCACCACGGCTGCTTGGGAAGTTAGTGCATGGCAGGCGCTGTTTAGGTGGATTGCGGAGCTGTCTTGCTGAACGAGTACCGCCGTTCGTCCAACGGAAAGTCTTCGACCCATAGTCAGTCATTCGAGGCCCCCTCGGAGCTCCCCGAAAGCCGCCAGCTGCGCGCCGATGGCCGAAACGGGGCGGATAGCCGTCTGTCCGGACTCCGGAGCAGCATCTGCGATTGCTGACGTTCCAAGGGACGGCTGATCGCGCGACACATCCCACCCTGGCGACGCCGAGATGCATGAGGTTTAAGCCCCTTGACGCCGACGCTGAGGTTGGACGGGATGCGATGGCCCGAGCGCAACAGTATCCCTACGCGATATGCACGCTCTTCAGATGTTGGAAATGCGCGCCGGTCAAACCCTCGAATGATGCGCCCGTGATGATCAGTTGTGCGCCGGCATAAGCTTCCTGCGTCAGCAAATTAATAAACGGCTGCACGATGAAATTCTCTTTGTCGCCGATCTTCTCGCCAAGGAAGTCGCCGGGCACGTCGATCACGACGAGACCGGGATAATGGGCCCCTTCAACCGTCGACAACGTGAGCAGACCATAGTGATACGCCATGAGAAAATAGAGGGAATCGGTTCCGCCCAGCGCCTTTGACCAAAGGCGCCGCCCTACAAGGATCCGAAATGTCCGAGCCGACAGCTCGACGCGAACGCGATTATGGCGCCACGTGTTTGGCTGAAGATGATTCAGCGCCTCAAGATAGGCGTTCATTCCGTCCTCGAGGTGCGCTGCTGCGGCATCGAAATCGATCGCGCGGGCTGAAGCCGCCACACTTGTCTCGAGCGGCTTGATCAGTTTTTCCAACCGGGCAATCTCGCTCGTTAGCGCCACGCCGACATCCAGCGCTTCGCTCACGCGGACAAGCTGCCGTTCGCGTTCGTCGAGCTGACCGCGGCTCGTGTCGATTGCCCCGATGCGGTCATCCGCGAGCGCGGCTATCGCCGACCGCGCCGGCCTGAGCTCTTGATCGATTTCGATCAGCTCCTTTTCGGCCGCGTCTGCGTCTGCGTCCAGTTTGTCAGCCTCTTGCGTGATCACCGCCAAGAGCTCATCGGCCTCAGCGATCTCTCCGACAAGACGGTCGCTCTCGAAGCGCAACCGTGCCGCGCCCATACCATCGATGATCGGTTCGGCCGGCAGATGCTGATGACACAAGAAGCAGTCAGCGCTGTGTTCCGCCAGAGCCTTCACCATCTGGTCGCAGGCCGGGCAATGGGTGATCCGCAGATCCGACAAGATAGCACCCGCATCGGCGGCGCGGGTCATCCGCTCGATCTCTTCCGCTAGATCGCTGCGATAGCGCTGAAGCTCTCCGAGCCGGTCGCCGACCTCGTTTCGGCGCCGGTTCAAGGTTTCGATCAGCACGGACGTCACGGCGCGCTGGACGCCGAGCTCGGCAACCCGGCTTCGCTGCCCGATCGTCAGTACGGAGTCGGCCGTCTGTGAGAGCAATCTGTCGCGCTCGGCGAGGAGGCTCCCGCGCTGATCCTCCAACCTCTGCTTCGCGGCGGCGATCGTAACCGCGCTGACATCAACCTGGATGTCCCCGTGGGCGAGCAGCTCGCGAGCGAGTTCGTTCAGCGTGAGCGCATAATTCTCGCGTCGGAATTTCAGCTGCTCGACCTGAAGCTTGTATTCGACCAGCGTTCCATAGTCCGCGCTGAAGACATGTTCGGCGAGGCCGGCGAATTGCAGGATGCAGGCGAGTTGCTCGGCTTCAGGCTGACGGTCAGCAAGGTCGGTCCAGAACCCCTGGCGCCGGTATATATGCCGCAGGAGCATGCGGAAGCTGAGTTCCGGCCAGGTCTGGCCTGACATCGGATTTCCCTTTGGAAAATGCAGCAGCGGGATGCCGAGCTTTGCAAAGAGCCAATGCTGGAACTCCTTTGCTAGCATCGGCTCCTGATCGACGTAGATCTTGCCCTTGCCGCCCGCTTCCTTCCAACGGCGCGAAATCCAAAACGTCTCCTCACCAAGCCGGATTTGAGCGGACGCCGCATTGTACTTTGCAGCGAGGCCTTCATCTTCGTCGTCTCCGAAGGGATCCGCGCCAGGTTCGCCAAGCAGATAATCCAGCGTTTCCAGCCATTTGGTTTTGCCCGTGTTCGGGCTCCCGACAAGAAGATTGACACCATCTTCGAAGAGCAGTCGCTCGGGACCGCCCGTCGCCAGGCGACGGTTCAGCGACATGATGGATAGAAACGCCGTCGTCATTTCTGGATCACACGCCCCATTTCGCGCTTGCCGACTTCCGCGTCGAACAACCGGTATATAAGGTCCTTGAGATAGGTGCCCGACTTCGCCCCGAACGCGGACTTGACCGTTTTCAGCCGGGCAATGAGCGGTGCGAAGGAAGGGCGTTCAGCCAATCGCTCCGTCGATTCCTTGCCGAGCTCTGTCAGGCTGATCTGATAGGACTTTTTTTCTTTGGTGATGGTGATCAGCTGCTTCGCCTCGAGATGGGCAAGCACATGATAATAGCGCTTATCCCAAGGACCATAATGGTGGCGCACCATCGACGCCTCGACGGCCCGATCCGCGCCAACGGCAGGGGCGTCTGGAGCCTCCGATTTCGAAACAGCCGCGCGCGCAACATCGAAGAAATCTGGATAACGCGTGAAGAAGTCGAGTTTTGCCATCTTGGTCAGCCCGTCGATGCGGCCGGCCGTCCCGCATATTTTAACGAGCAGCAAAAGCCTTGCGGCGTGGAATTCGAGGATATCGTCTGCGGCGAGCGGGAGGCTTGCAGGCTGGGTGCCGAGGCGGGAGAGCGATTTCATGCGCCCGGCGGCTCGAACCGGAGCAGGCAGCGATCGGCGATGTCGTAGAGACAGCCCTTCAGATAGGCGGATTGGTCGGGAAGTCCGGGCGGCCGGTCCGCGTTGATGATATTCATCTGCTCGACGCAACGGGCATGAAAGCCCGCGCCATCCGCCCTCAGAACCCCCGACATCAGGCGGGTGCGGAGCGACATCGCGTCCGATTTGACCCGGCCCTGGACCGCGCGTGTTTCGTCGGTTTCCATATAGCGAGGTGACCGGACCAGCGTGCCGTAATCGCGGCGCAGCTCGACTGCCAGCTCGATGATATCTTTGGAGACCCCGGCGGCGGCAAGCTTTTCAGCGAGTTTCCCGCCTGACTTTTGCGCGGCGCCATCACCGATCTCGCGCAATTTGCCTTGCCACCATGCCACGATCGTCTCGCGGGAGATAATCTTGCGCAGCCGGTGCGGGGTCCAGAGCAGATCGCCCGCAGTCTTCGCCATGACCCGCAGTTCCTCGAGCAGGGTCATGACCTGCTCGATCAGCAACATGCAGCCGGCCGCACTGGCGAGCACGAACAGGCGACGCTGGTTGCCCTGGACGACGGTCTGATAGTCATGCCGTGCCTCCCAGCGACAATGGGTCAGCCAGTAGGCGCTATCGGCACCTTTCGGGGATTTGGCGTCCGGAAAGCGTTGGTTGAGCTCAGCGAGGAGCGCGGCCATCGCTTCACGAGTGAACAATCGGAACTCTGAATCGGCCGCGTAGGTTAAAGGCTCGAGCGGGCTCGCCGGCGACCGCAGTGTGACGATGCGAAAGCGTGCGGTTTCAGCGTGACAGTCGCGTGCGAGCGATCGTTCGAAGAGCGAACTGGCGGGTGTCTTCTTCTTCTCGCACAGCGTCGCCACGCTCCAGAGTTGATCCGGCTCCTCGGCCTTGACCTGCACATATTCAGCGATCCGGACGGTATCTTTATCGGTTGAACGTACGAGAACGACATCGTCATGCGTCTCGAAATGGATCTTCAGCAGAGCCGGATCACCGATCATATCCACCAAGAAACCGACGGCGACTTCATCCTGATAGCTGAAGCCGCTGCGCGCGATCGGCCCGCCCTCTTCGGCAGGACCGGCATCGTCGATGGAGGGCCACACGATCTCCGTGGCCGCAGAACCTGGCGGCGGTTTGGTCACGCTAAGACCGAATCAGCTGTTTAACCCGCATTCTGCCATGGTCGTTCGTCGCTGCCACATTTCAAGAGCTCGTGTGGATCGCAGCATCATTCCTCAAGTTCTGCTTTGGCAAGCCGCTCGGCGCGCCCCGCAGCTTACAACGACGCGCGTGCGTTGGACAGGGCAGTCTCGGCCTTGATCGTGTCAAGCGTGCTGATTTCGACTGGGTGTGTGAGCTTCTCGAGCTCCTTCTCCTTCGTGATGCGGTTTATCTCGGCCTGCAGGGTAGCGACCTGCGTCTCGCCGAATGCGTCGATCTTGCCCCTGAGCGTCAGCTGATCGAGTTCGAACTGCATCAGCGCGATCTTGAGTGTCACACTCGATCTATGGGCTAGCCGCGAGCGGTCCAGCCCGCACGGTCCAGATCACGGCGCGACGGGGCTAGAAACGGACATCGGCGTCGATTTCCTGCATTCACCTTCCGCAACGCCAGCCGGCTGTGTCGTGGTTACTGGCGTAGAAGCTGGTGGAGCGCGGAGCTGGCGGCGGCCCCAACTCAGCAAATTTTCTTCCCCGCTTCCCGTTTTTCTCTCCATCTCCGCAATGTGGGGAGAGGAGACGATCCGCGACATGTCGGACGGGATTGAAACGCTATCGATCGAGGAGGTGGCCCGGCTGTTGAGCCGGTTGCGCCAAGCCGATCATCTGCGTCTTGCCGCGCTCGCGCAAGCCTGGATCAGCGGTTGCCCACGGCGCGAAGCGGCCGAGCTTCTCAACGAGGCGCTCGCGCGTGTGCTGTCGGGCGCCCGGCCATGGCCCGCCGATGTCTCGTTGCCGGCTTTTCTGTCACAGGTGATGCGCAGCATCGCCAGTCAGTGGCGGCATGAAGATCAACGCGAACCGCTGCTCGATGATGCCGATGTCGTTCGCGACGATAGCGTGACCACCTTGAACCACGATCTTGCGGACCTGAACGAGCGAATGCGCAAGGCGCTCGACGACGATCCGGACGGGCTAGGCATCTTCGAACAGATCCTCGGGCAGAGGAGCCGGAAGGACGCGCGCGCAGAACTCGGCATCGACGAAACCCAATACGACACGGCCCGACGCCGGATGATCCGCACCCTACGAGACCAATTCAGCCCTGGATGGACCCTATGACGACGCCCCGTGACCCCGACCAGCTTCTCGCGCTCATCGCTGAAGGCATTCTCGAGGCGAGCGACGATGAGATCATCGCCACCGCCCAAGCACACGGCGTCGATGTGACGGCGCTTGAGCGCAAGGTCCGCGAGATCATTGCCACCCGCGTCACCGCGGTGCAGGCGTCCCCGCAGCCCAATTTCGCGATCGGCGCCACCGTCGCGCTTCGCTCCGATCCCGCGCGGATCGGCGTGATCACCGGCGTTGTGCCCAGCAACCGCGAAACCCGGCTCAGCGTCTTCATCGATGGTCGGCTCGAAACCTGGTATTTAAGCCAAGTCGCCGCCGCGGACCTGACGCCTGGAGCGGTGCATGCGACGCTCGACGAGTTTAGTGCTCGGCTGACCGCGCTGCAGCTGTCTGAGCCCAGCATCGCCAACCTCTATTCGCTGCAGGCCGGGCGTATCGACTTCATCCCTTACCAGTTTCGGCCGGTGCTCAAGTTCGTGCGCGCCGATCGGCCGCGCATGCTCGTTGCCGACGAAGTTGGCGTCGGCAAGACGATCGAAGCCGGCCTGCTGTTGCGCGAATTGCAGGCGCGTCGCCCGCTGCGCTCCGTCCTGATCGTCTGCTCGAAGGCGCTCGTCGTAGAGGAGAAGTGGCATCGCGAGATGCGGCGCTTCGACGAGGAGTTCGTAACTTTGGCGAGCGACGACCTGCGCTACTGTCTCGATCAAACCGATATCGAGGGCGAATGGCCCGACCGCTTCTCGCGCGCCATTCTGCCATTTTCGCTGGTCAACGATAACCTGCTGCAAGGCTTTGGCCAGCGCGGCGGCGGTCGCGGTCCGGGTCTCAGCACGCTCGAAACGCCGCCGCGTTTCGACCTGCTGATCGTCGACGAAGCGCATAATGCCCGCAACAGCGACACCAGCCTGCATCAGGGATTGCGGCTGCTCGCCGACAATGCCGAAGCGGTGGTGCTGATCACCGCCACGCCGGTGCAGCTGGGCACGGGGGATCTTTTCTCCTTGCTCAATCTTCTCCGCCCCGATCTCGTCATCGACCGCCCGACATTCGAGCGCATGGCCGAACCGAACGAGGCGATCAACGCGGCGATCGCGGCGATCCGCGGCGCAGTGGAAGGCTGGCAGGATGCGGCACGCGGTTATTTCCTGGAGGCCGCCGCGACTGATTGGGGCCGTGCCATGCTCGCGCCTTCGCCGGAGTTCCGTAACCTGCTGACCGCGACCGCGGCGGCCGAGACGGATGACGATCGCGTCCGGCTGATCCGCCCGGCGGAGGGCTTGCACAGCTTTGCGTCGATGATCAGCCGCACCCGCCGCCGCGACATCGGCAATTTCACGAGCCGCAAGGCACGAACGATCGAGGTGCCTTTCACGCCCGAGCAACGCGCTATCCATGATGACCTTTTATCCCTGCAACGCGCGATCTACCTGCGGACGCATGGCGCGGCGCCACTGGGTTTCCTGATGACCACCATCCGCCGACAGGCCGCGAGTTCGCTCCACGGCCTCCTGCCGTTCCTGGAATCAATCCTGTCGCGGCGGCTGACAGACCTCGAACTGGTCGAGATCGGCGGCGATCCACTTGAGACTGAGACGGCGGTCGACTCGATCCGAGCGGAAATCGCGGCGATCGTCGAGCGCGCGCGGGCGCTGCCGGCGGACGATCCCAAGCTCGCCCGCCTGCTCGAGATCATCAGCCAGAAGGCCGACATGCCCAATCGCCGTCTGCTGCTGTTCAGTTCGTTCCGGCACACGCTAGCCTATGTCGAGGCCGCGCTCCGCGCGAACGGCGTTCGTGTCGGGCTCATCCATGGTGGCGTTGCGGATGAGGATCGCCGCTCCCTGCGCAAGGCGTTCGCGCTGCCGCCTGAGAATCCTCACGCGATCGACGTGCTGCTGTCGTCGGAAGTCGGTTCGGAAGGTCTCGATTTCCAGTTCTGCGATGCACTAGTCAATTACGACATTCCCTGGAACCCGATGCGCATCGAGCAGCGGATCGGCCGTATCGACCGGTATGGTCAGGCCAGCCAGACCATCGCGATCTACAATTTCGTGACCCCTGGCACGGTGGACTTCGACATCTTCGACCGCTGCCTCCTGCGGATCGGGGTGTTCGAACGCGCAATTGGAGGGGGCGAGGCAATCCTGGGCGAGATCGCCGGCGCGTTGCAAGCGGTGGCGGATGACTTCACCCTCACCGACGAGGAGCGCGGCGCGCGGCTCCAGCAGCTGGCCGACAACGAAATCCGCCAGGTCATCGAGGCCGATGCGCTCGAGGAACGCGAGGCCGAGCTGTTCGGCGTGCGCATCGAGCGCAACCGGATCGACGATGAAATTGCGCAGGCGTCGAGCCGCTGGCTGGAGCCGAGCGCGCTCGAGCGGCTGGTCGGGCTGCATCTCGAGCGAGAACTCGAAGTCGCTCGCAACCCGATCAGCGGCCAGGGGCCGGTCAAGAGCCTGCGATTGTCCGCGGACGCACGGCGACGGCTGGTTCCGGCACGCGGGCGCGGTACCCGCCTCAATCTCGCCGAGCGGGAATGGGAGAACTGGCTGCGTGGGGACCAGCAGACCCTGGCGCTGACGTTCGATCGGGATACCGCCAACGCCGATCGCGGCTTGGCCTTCATCACGCCGGTTCATCCGCTGACCCAGGCGGCCGCCCGGTCCTTTGCTCGCGACGAAGAGATCCAGGTCACTTTGAAGGTCACAGACCCGACGCTTCCGGTCGGCGATCATGCCTTCGCCATCTACCAGTGGCAGATGCGGGGCTTGCGCGAGGATGCCATGCTGGTGTCGGTCGTCGAAGACCCGATCGTCAGCGCGGCGTTCACGGACATCTTCGCCACGGCGCAGGACGCGAGCTATGTCGGCCTTCCCGGTGCTGCCGTGATCGAAGGGCTGGAAGGCTGGCACCATGAACTTTGGACCCGTCGTCGCGCCGCCCATATCGCTGAGGCTGGCGAGATCGCGCGCTTTCGCCGCGACAGCCTCGAAGCCAGCCACAACGCCCGGATCGCCATTCTGGAAGAGCAATTGCGCTCGGTCACAGAGGATCGCATCCGCCGCATGCGCCTCGGCCAGCTCGCGCGCGCCAGTGCCGATCACCGCGAGGCGCTCGACAATCTCGCGGCGGCCGAACGTCGCGCGGACATTCTTCCCCGCCGCGTCGCCGCAGGCATCCTTCGCGTGGAGCATTGATCATGGAGGCACCCTTCGACATTTGGCTCGATGCTCTTCGCGCCAAGCGACAGCGCTGGGTCGACGCCAGCCACGAGAATAATTTCGACCGCGGCATCTGGAACGCGACGGTCGAGAAATATGCCGATCCGAGCCATTTCATCTTCGAGCTGCTGCAAAACGCCGAAGACGCGGGCGCGACCTGGGTGCGCTTTTCGCTCGATCCCGATCGCATCCAGTTCGAGCATGACGGCCGGCCGTTCGATCGCGATGACATCGAGGGCATCACCGGCATCGGCAACACGACGAAGCTCGATGACGGGCACAAGATCGGATGCTTCGGTATCGGCTTCAAATCCGTCTACGTGATCACCGAAAGGCCCGAGGTCCACTCGCACACCGAGGACGTGCCGCTTGCATTCGCAATCGAGAACCTGGTGGTGCCACACCTTGTTGCATCCGAGCATCGCGATCCCACTACCCGGATCGTTCTGCCGCTCAGGCCAGACAAGGCCGAAATTACACTCCACCGCGCGCGCGACGGACTGGCCACTTCGGGACCGCGCTCGCTGCTGTTCCTCCAAAATATCAAGCGGCTAGAATGGGTCGATGGCGAGCGCGGAGGTCGCGCCGAGGTGACCGACAACAGCGATGGCATCCGCTCGATCCGATCGGTGCTTCCCGACGGCTCATCACGCCGAGAGCGCTTTCTCATTCTGTCGCGATCCGTCGAGCAACGCGAACAGCGCAAGCAATATGAGGTGAAGGCCGCGTTGCGCTTGAACGATGGCGGCGATCTCGTCCCGGAAGAGGCACCGACCAGGCTCATGGTCTTCTTCGAGACGCAGGAGATCACCGGGCTGCACTTCCTGATCCATGGCCCTTTCCAGCTCACCGACAACCGCGCCAACATCAAGCTCGACGACGCCTGGAATGCCGAACTGATCGAGACACTGGGCAGCCTCGTCGCTGATACGCTTCCCGATCTGCGCGACCGCGGAATGCTCAAGCGCGGGGTCATGGAGCTCCTGCCCAACGCCGGCGACGAGCTGCCCGCGGTCTTTGCGCCGATCCGCACGATCGTCGCCAAGCGATTCACCTCCGAACCCTTGATCCCGTCCCACGCCGGGCCGTTCGTCACCGCTGGTGAAGCGATTCGTGGCCCGGCCGAGCTACGCGAGCTGCTCGGCGACGAAGGGCTGGCGCAATTCGGCGAGCGGGCCGGGAAAAGCTGGGTCGTCACCGGTCTACGCAACAGTCGGACCGAATCCTTCCTCACCATGCTCAAGATCGAGGAATGGGGACATGCTGACTTCTTCAGCATGTTTCAGCGTGCCTTCGGGCAAAACCATCTTTGGCACCAGTCCGAGGTCGAAGCCCGCAAGCGTGCTCTTGCCTGGTTCGATGGCCTGAGCGACGATCACGCCCAGCGTTTCTATCTGGCACTCGATCCCGCGATGAAAGCCCAGAAGCGAGGGGTCTCCGTCGCCAACCTCCGCTTTGTGCGCATCGAGGGCAGCCGGCGCTGCGCGCCGGGTATCGCCTTGTTCCCTCCCGCGGACACCGCGCTCGACCCTGAGGCCGGGCAGTGTGACCTTTATCTGGTCAAGAACAGCCTTATCCGTGGCGGACGCGGGCGCGGGAAGGAAGTCGAAGCACTGCTGCGCCGCCTCGGGGTCAAGGACGTCGATGAAAAGGCCTATCTGCAGGCAATCATCCGCACCCAATATGCCGGCGACGGGCCGCGGCCCAACCGCGAACGGCACCTCCAGCATATGCGCAGGTTCATACGCTGGTGGAAGGACCACAACGATGTCAGCCTGTACGCTGACAAGGCGATCGTCCGAGCCGGGCCGAATGCCGATTATCACGACGCAGACACGGTCTATTTCGGCTCGCCATACATCCAGTCGGCCCTGCACAAGGTCTATGACGGCAGCATCGAGGGGCGTGACCGCCTCGCGCTCTGGGACGGCTATGACAAACTCAAGCGCAAGGACTTGATCGACTTCCTGACCGAATGCGGCGTCGAGGACGGGCTCTCGGTCGTCTACTCCACAATTCCCTACACCCATTCGCACTGGAGTGAATTGCACGGCGGCTTCGGCGCTACGCGGCATATGAGTTCGGGCACCAACATCGACCACGGTATTGAGGAACTCGACGCCCTCCTAGAGCGAGGCGATCCCGCAATCTCGCGGTTGATCTGGGACGCGGTCAAGCCGCACGGCGCCTCGGCAATGGCAGCCCGCTTTTCTCCAAATGCCTCTCGCGGCGCGAATACGGGTCCTTCCTCACTCGCGATCGCGCTTCGCGATGCCGCGTGGATCCCCGCCAAGGACGGCACCTTGCGGCGGCCCCGCGCGATCACCGCCGCCGAGCTTGCGGCCGGTTTCAGCATCGGCGGCAACGAGCCGTGGCTGCAGGCGATCGGTTTTGGCGAGGAGCAGCGCAAGCGCAGTGACCAGCATAAGGCGCGCCTTAAGGCGGGTGAACTGATCGGCCTCAATGCCGAGCTGGTCGAAAAGCTTGATGGCTTGCCGGCCGATGTGCTCGCAGCGCTGAACGAGGACATCGCACGCAAGCTCGACGCCCGCGCCTATGAACAGGTCGAGTTCCCCGAGCGCGAAACACGCGACCCCGACCGACGCGCCGCACGCCTCGCCGCGCGCGCCCAGCATGCGCCAGCCAAGACCTATGAGGTTCGGGAACGCAGCGTCCGCACGAGCAACAATGAGAGTCGGGCGACTGCGCGAAGCTATCTGGAAGACCATTATACGACGCCGCTTGGCGACATGATCTGCCAGGGCTGCCAAATGAAAATGCCGTTCGCGCTGCCGGACGGATCGCCCTACTTCGAGGCCTCGGAACTGCTCGACGGCATGGCGACCGAGCACGCCGAAACCCATCTTGCCATGTGCCCGACCTGTGCCGCGAAATGGCGCCACGCGAATCCGATGACGGACCCGGAACTCCGGAAGCTGATCACCGCGGCGACTTCGCCCGAGATAGACATCACTTTAGCCGGCGAACCGGTGAGGCTGCGCTTCACCCAGGTTCATATCGATGACATCCGCACCGTCAGCCGAATGGGGCACCCGAGTTGATGGACGTTCGTATCCCGGAGCGGCCGCTTTGCTGAAATCGAGATTCAAAACCCATTGCCAGCTCGGTCCTCGCTGAGTTCATTCCTGATCGGCCCACCTATCGGCCGACGCAAAGAAGCTGACGGTCGGCATTCAGGAACCGCGTAAGGACGAAAACGGCTTGAATTAGGCGCAAAGCGGCCATCACGCTGCTCGTGAACGAACGTCCGATTCTGCGGCTCGGCGTCCGAAAGCGGCCGGGCCGTAATCCACCAGAGATCAGCCCTTCCGCATTCACCAGCTTCGATTGAGCCATTCCGCCTCGACCAGTGAGGACGACGAGGCGGTCCAGACCGGCGCGCCCCCGCTACGCGAACGCCGCACTCCATGGGCGCCTTCCCCCTGCGTTGGCGATTTCACCCAAAATTCACCCAAGAGCTTCGCCGGTCGCCAAGCCGCTGAACAGCAAAAAGCCCCGCTAAGCTGTTCAGCTCGCGGGGCTTTTCATGGTGGGCGTGGCAAGGATTGAACTTGCGACCCCTGCGATGTCAACACAGTGCTCTACCACTGAGCTACACGCCCGAGGAGGCGCGCTCTAGCGGTGCTCCGGCGTGAGTGCAACCGCCGATTTCGCTCGAAATGCTACAGGCCGTTCGCGTTGCCCAGCTCGAACATCCGGTCGACCTCCAGCACCAGGTCGCGCAGGTGGAAGGGCTTGGACAGGACGCGCGCCTGCGGCATCGCCTTGCCCGCCTTCAGCGTCACCGCGGCGAAGCCGGTTATGAACATCACGCGCAGGTCGCGGCACAGTTCGGACGCCTTTTGCGCGAGTTCGATGCCGTCCATCTCGGGCATCACGATGTCGGTCAGCAGCAGGTCGAACCGCTCAGCTTCGAGCAGCGGGATGGCCGCGGTGCCGCGATCGACCGCCACGACGGAGTAGCCCGATCGCTCCAGCGCGCGCGTGAGATATTCGCGCATCACCTGGTCGTCCTCGGCCAGCAGAATCCTGATCATCGCACCCGCGGTCCCGATTTCGAAGAGCCGCGCGTGTAGCGCGGGAACGGTTAACAATTCCAGCAGCGTGTTGCGACGACCCGCGCCGCGCCCTACCCTGCCACCGATGGAGCGGAGCTTGGACCTGCTGGGCGGCGAGCCACCGCGGAGCCCGGTGGTGCTGTCTGTGCCGCATGGCGGGCGCGACTATCCGGCGTCGCTGATCGCGGCGCTACGTGTGCCGTCCGGCGCGATGATTGCGCTGGAGGACCGGCACATCGACGCGGTGGCACTTGCGGCACGCGAAGGCCGCACCGCGATCGTGGCGCGGCGCGCGCGCGCGTGGATCGACCTGAACCGCGGCGAGGACGAGCGCGACCCGCGCGTCGACGAGGGCGCGCGT
This sequence comes from Sphingomonas sp., assembly GCF_964263785.1. Lineage (GTDB taxonomy): Bacteria > Pseudomonadota > Alphaproteobacteria > Sphingomonadales > Sphingomonadaceae > Sphingomonas. Next base: position 90,256 of record NZ_CAXVWL010000088.1, on the reverse strand, counting down.
GCGATGGCGCTGCCGATGCGGTCGAGCAAGGTGCGCAGCGGGCTGGGCCTGGTGCCGCGGCGGGCGGCGAGCGCGAGCGAATTGTGGCGACGGCGGTTCAGCGATGCGGAGATCGCCGAGCGGATCGCCGGGGACCACCGGCCCTATCACGCCGCGGTCGCAGCGGCGCTGTCGGCGGCGCGGGCCCGTTTCGGGATCGCGATACTGCTCGACCTCCATTCGATGCCGCCGCTCGGCAGGGACGGACCCAAGGTGGTGATCGGCGACCGCTTCGGGCGCGCGGCGGGCGCACGGTTCGTCGCCCGGGTGGAAGCGGTCGCGGCGGCGAGCGGGCACCGCGTCGCGCTCAACACGCCTTATGCGGGCGGACACATCCTCGACACGCACGGCGCCCCCCCGCGCGGGGTGCATGCCATACAGCTCGAACTCGACCGGTCGCTATACCTGGACCCGGCGCTCGACCGGCCCGGCGCAGGGCTGGCGGCGACTGCGACGCTGGTCGCGCGGATGCTGGCGGCGCTGGAGGACGAGGCCGCCGGTTCGGGACTGTTCGCGCGCGCGGCCGAATAGCGGCCCACAAAAAACCACCCCGTGCTGAAAGCACGAGGTGGCCTAGGTTCAGGGAGGAGACACACCCGAGGGTATGTCATACGGGCCGCGAAAGGGGGGGACACGGCGCCGTACAGCATCAATGTATGGAAACCGCCGAAGGTTTCAACCGCATCGAGAAAAAATTATGGCTTTCATCGCAAAAACAGCGGCTTGGCGACCGTGCCAAGGTGAAAGGTCACAGAAAGGTCGCATCCAACAAGGGTCGCCTGCCGATTTGCGACCGATATAATCGCCTTCAAGGCGCAACGGATCCTGGATGACCCTGCCTATCCAACTTTGCAAGCGCAGCCAGCTATCGCTCCAGCACCGGCGCCATCCGCACCGGAGTCCGGTCCCGCAGCAGCAGGTGGTGGCGCAGCGCGGCGACGACATGGAGGACGACCAGCGTGATCGTCAGCCAGGCCCGCAGCGCATCGGCGTTGGCGCCCGCCTGCCAGTCGACCTTGCCGACGTGCGATGCGATCTCCCGTGGTCAGAAGCCCGGTTGCGTTTGCGGCACCTTGCCCTGCTGCACCTGGCGCGCGAAGATATCGCGCATCAGCGACAGCGAGAAGAGGTGTGCGTAGAGCAGCGGGAGCATTCCCGACTGGCTCATCTTGCGGAGCTGATCGCCGCGCAGGTCCTGCAGCTTCTGTTCGTTGATCATCTGGAAGCCGCGGTAGATGAATGGCTGATCGGCGCCGTCGGGCTGGATCGAGACCTCGCCGTCCATCAGCAGGCCGGCTTCGCGCAGCTCGCTCATGAACGCCTGGGTGCGCTGCCCGGCCTGTTCGAAGGTCTCGTTGAACGCGAGGATGTCCTTGGTCGCCTGGCTCGGCTGGCCGTTCTCGAACAGCGGCTGACCCTCGTCGAAGGCGCCGATCGCGTCGGAGGTCGGATCGAAGCACAAGGACAGCTCCTGGGCGTCGGGGCGCAGGCGCGCGAGCATGTAGGGATAGCGGCGGACGTAGGCGGGGACGTAGAAGCCGTCGCCGATCGCCTTGCCTTCGTCGTCGATGAAGACGTTCACGCCCTCGTTCAGGCCCATCAGCGCGAGCGGAATCGCCTCGTCGCCGACCGAGAAGACGATCGGCATCGCGCGCTGGACCAGTGGGAATTCGTCGATGGTCAGCGGAATCGCGTGCTGCGCGACCAGGAACGGCGCGCTGTCCTGAGCACGGACGCGGTAATTGGCATGGACCTCGCTCGAAAGCGGTTCGAGGCCGTTGTAGAACAAGGGAAGCGGCGCGCTGGCCATGACGTGTCTCTCCGAAACCGGCGGCCCCCCGGCCGCTGCAATGGCGCGAGGCTCTATGGCTTCGCCACGCGCGGTGCAAGGACGAGCTTGCCAGGGTTGAACAGCGCCTGCGGGTCGAACGCGGTCTTGACTGCGCGCAACGCCGCCATCCGTGCGGGGCCGGAGAGTCGTTCGAGCTCGGCCGCCTTCATCTGGCCGATGCCGTGCTCGGCGGAAATCGATCCGCCCGCCGCAACGACCAGGTCGTGGACGAAGGCGGTGACGGTGGCCGCGTCCTCGGCATACCAGCGCGCCGCGTCGGCGCCTGCGGGCGCACGGACGTGGAAATGGACGTTGCCGTCGCCGAGATGCCCGAAGCCGCTGGCGTGGGTGCCGGGAAAGCGTGCCTCGCATGCCGCGGCGGCGTCGGTCATGAAACGCGGCATGGCGTCGACCGGGACCGAAATGTCGTGCTGGGTCGCGGGCCCCTGCGCGCGTTCGCTGGCCGAAATGGAGTCGCGGATGCGCCAGAAGGCGTCGGCCTGCGCTTCGCTCGCGGCGACCACCGCATCCTGCGCCAACCCACGCGCGAGCGCATCGGCAAGCAGCGGTTCGAGCACATGCGCCGGATCGACCGCGGGGTCGCTGGTCGCGGCTTCGATCAGGACGTGCCAGGCGTGGGCACCCGAAAGCGGCGCCCGGGCGCCCGCGACATGCGCGATCACCGCCTCGAGCGATTCGGCGGGCAGCAGCTCGAACCCCTCGATCAGGCCGGTGCCGCGCTCCAGTAGGCGCAGCAACCGCAACGCCGCATCGGGGCTCTTCACCCCGACCCACGCGACCGCACGCGCGGCGATCGCCGGAACCAGCCGCAACGTGGCAGCGGTGACGATGCCCAGCGTCCCCTCCGCGCCGACGAGCAATTGCGTCAGGTCGTAACCGCGATTGTCCTTCTTGAGCGCCGCCAGCCCGTCGTGGATCAACCCGTCGGGCAGCACCACCTCAAGCCCCGCGACCAGCCCGCGCATCGTCCCGAAGCGCAGCACCTGCGTGCCCCCCGCGTTGGTCGACACGAGCCCACCGACCGTCGCGCTGCCACGCGCGCCGAGCGTCAGCGGAAAGCGCCGCCCGGCCGCCAGCGCGGCCTCATGCAAGGTCTGCAGGATCACCCCCGCCTCCGCCACCGCAAGCCCCGCCCCTGCATCGAGCGCGCGGATACGGTTCATCCGCCGCAGCGACAGGATCAACGCAGAGCCATCCGCAGGCGGGGTCGCGCCGCCGACCATCGAGGTATTCCCGCCCTGCGGCACCAGCGCCACGCCGTGTTCGCCCGCCGCGCGGACGATCGCCGCGACCTGCGCGGTCGTCGCGGGCTGTAACAGTGCCGGCGCCTCACCGTGATACCGCCCGCGCCAATCGTCGAGCCAAGGCGCGATATCCGCCGTATCGGTGACGATCGCACTGGGATCGATCGTGCCCGACAGCGCAGCGAGCATTGCGGCGTGGGCAGGTGTCATCGCAGTGTCGTTAATCCGAGTTCATCATCCGTTCAATGTCTTCACCTAGGGATGCGCCGGTCGATACGATGATCCATCCCGCTTTCCCCATCGCGCTGCTGGCGCTTGCTCCGCTGCTCGCCGCCGCGCCGGTGTCGGCGGAGGACGTGCTGCTGGCGCAGCTGACCGTTCACGAACGGATCGTCGTGCGGGTGCAGAAGATTGCGCCGGTCGCCGCGCCGAAAGCGATCGTCTGGAAAGAGCGCAAAGGCCCGAAATGCGTGTCGCCCGGCGACCTTGCGGGGGTGCTGATCAACCGGCCGGGCAGCGTCGACATGGTGATGTACACCGGGATAAACGGCGGCAAATGGCTGCGCGCCAAGCTGGACGGGCAGTGCCGGACGCTGAACTTCTATTCGGGCATCTACCTCAAGCCCGGTGCCGACGGTCGTGTCTGCGCCGACCGCGACGTCATCCGTGCGCGATCGGGCGCGACGTGCGGCATCGCGGCGTTCAAGATGCTGGAGCCGAAACGGTAAAAGCCGCCGGGCACGCGCCCGACCCGTTCGTGTTGAGCGAAGTCGAAGCACTCCTGTCGGACGTACCCTTCGACTTCGCTCAGGGCGAACGGCGGGGTAGTTGCCCGCCAAACCTTGACTTTACCCCGTAAATCCGCAAGCGCCGCGCCCATCGGCGCGCGTCACGCTTGCCCCTTGTCCGGACACCTGCATGAGCTTCGCCGATCTCGGCCTTTCCGACGAACTGCTGAAAGCGGTCAACGACGCCGGCTATACCGAGCCGACCGCGATCCAGGCCGCGGCGATCCCGCCGGTGCTGATGATGAAGGACATCATCGGCATCGCCCAGACCGGCACCGGCAAGACCGCCAGCTTCGTCCTGCCGATGATCGACATCCTGGCGCACGGGCGCAGCCGCGCGCGGATGCCGCGTTCGCTGATCCTGGAGCCGACGCGCGAACTGGCGGCACAGGTGGCGGAGAATTTTGAAAAATACGGCGCCAACCACAAGCTTTCGATGGCGCTGCTGATCGGCGGGGTGTCGATGGGCGATCAGCTGGCGGCGCTGGAGAAGGGCGTCGACGTGCTGATCGCGACGCCGGGGCGCCTGATGGACCTGTTCGGGCGCGGCAAAATCCTGCTGAACGGCTGCTCGATGCTGGTGATCGACGAGGCGGACCGGATGCTCGACATGGGGTTCATCCCCGACATCGAGGAAATCTGCACCAAGCTGCCCAAGCAGCGCCAGACCTTGCTGTTCTCGGCGACGATGCCTGCGCCGATCAAGAAGCTGGCCGACAGGTTCCTCGACAACCCCAAGCGGATCGAGGTGTCGCGCCCGGCGTCGACCAACCTCAATATCACCCAATATCTGGTGTCGGTCGCCAGCCAGACCGCCAAACGCGAAACGCTGCGCCGCATCCTGGCGCAGGACGAGGTGACCAACGCGATCATCTTCTGCAACCGCAAGACGACGGTGCGCGACCTCAACAAGGTGCTGCGCCAGGCGGGCTACAAGTCGGGCGAGATCCACGGCGACATGGAACAGCCGCAGCGCCTGGCCGAGCTGGAGCTGTTCAAGACCGGCGGGGTCAACATCCTGGTCGCGTCCGACGTCGCCGCACGCGGCCTCGACATCAAGGGCGTGAGCACGGTCTTCAACTACGACGCGCCGTGGCACCCCGACGATTACGTCCATCGCATCGGCCGCACGGGACGCGCAGGCGCGTCGGGGACGGCCTACACCTTCGTCGCGCCGGACGATGCCGAGAACATCCAGAACATCGAAAAGCTGACCGGCCAGACGATCCAGCGGCTCGACGCGGTACCGTCCGCGCCCGAACCGGCGCGCGAGGAACGCCCGCGGCGCGAGCGGACCCGCAAGCCCGCCCGCGTGGCGACGCCCGTCGTCAAGGCCGTGGCCGAGGTGCAGGACGTGGCGCCCGCCCCGGTCCGCGAGGAGCGCGCACCGCGCAGTGAGGAGCGTGCACCACGCGGCACCGAACGCCGCCCGGAGCCTCGGGGCCGTCAGAACGACGATGCCCCGGACGACGGCTGGAACGGCCCGGTGCCCGACTTCCTCGGTGTCGCGCTCGGGCGCTGAGCCGCCGTCATGGGCAGGCGTTCGTCGTCACCGGCTAAGCGACGCTTCCTTGCAACCATCCGCGTCACAGCGCGATGGAGGGCGTGACCCCTGTTGAGAGAACCCGCATGATCCGCCCGCTCCTCCTCGCCGCAGCCCTGATCGCCGTTCCCGCCGACGCCCAGACCGCGGCGCCGCACGTTCGCGCGGCGTCGTTCGAGCAGCTCGGCAAGCCGCTCCCCCTGCCCTACGACACGGCCGCCGACGCCGACGCTCAGGTCGCCGCCGCGCGGGCGCGTGCGCTCAGGGGCCACAAGCGGCTGCTGATCGATCTCGGCGGCAATTGGTGCCTCGACTGCCGATTGCTGGCGGGGGTGATGGACCTGCCCGAAATGAAGCCGTTCGTCCGGCGGCATTTCGAGGTCGTGACGGTCGACGTCGGACGCTTCGACAAGAATGCGCAGATCCCGGCGCGCTACGGCATCGCCGCGCGGCTGAAGGGCGTCCCCGCGGTGCTGATCGTCGATCCGAAGACCAACCGGCTCGTCAACGCCGGCCGTGAGACCGCCCTGTCCGACGCGCGCTCGCTGACCCCGCAGGCGCTCGCCGACTGGCTTGCGGGATGGGCGGCGTAGAGATCGAATCGCCCTGCACCGGGGTCTGCACCCTCGATGCAGACCGGTGCATCGGCTGCGGGCGCACGCTCGACGAAATCGCGTGGTGGACGGTGATGAGCGCGGGGGAACGGGCGAGGGTGATGGCGCGCACCTTCGAACGATCTACCAAGATAAGGGCAACCAGACCTTGATCCCTTCGTGCTGAGCGAAGTCGAAGCACATGGCCAAGCATCCTGCCCTTCGACTTCGCTCAGGGCGAACGGACCTGGTATTTCACCCCGCCTTCGCCATCAATGCATCGTCTTTCGCGCTCGCCCGCCGGTACGCCTCGCGCGCGCCCAGCCGCGCCGCATAGGCCTCGAACGCGGGTCGCGTCGGGAGCGATTGGAACTGCAGCCCCCACATCACCTGCGCGCCGACATACACGTCGGCGGCTGTGAAGCGGTCGCCCGCGATATAGTCGTGCGCGCCGACCGCGCGCTCCAGCGTGTCGACCATCAGGTCGAAGGTCCCGTACCCCGCCATCCGGTCGCGACCCTCGGGCACCACGAAGCCCATCGCCTTGTTGGTGATCGCCTGCTCCGCCGGGCCCGCCCCAAAGAATAGCCAGCGGTAGTAATCCGCGCGCTCGGCCGCGGTCGGGGTCAGACCGACCTCGGCATAGGTGTCGGCCAGATAGGCGCAGATCGCGGCACCTTCGGTGACGACATGGCCGTCGTGGACGATCGCGGGCACCTTGCCCATCGGGTTGATCGCCAGATAGTCGGGCGCCTTCATGGTGTCCGCATAGTCGAGCACCACCGTCTCGTACGTCGCGCCGACCTCCTCGAGCATCCAGCGTGCGATGCGGCCGCGCGACATCGGGTTGGTGTAGAAGGTGAGCGTCATGCGTGAACTCCGGTATCGAGATGCTGGTGGAGAAAGGCGACGGTGCGGCCCCAGGCGAGATCGGCGGCGGCCTTGTCGTAGCGTTCGGCCGACGTGTCGTTGTTGAACGCGTGGTCGACGCCCGGATAGGTGAACGCCTCCACCGGCTTGCCCGCGGCCTTGAGCGCCGCGACCCAAGGTTCGCCGGTTGCGGCGACGCGCGCGTCCTTGCCCGCGTAATGGAGCAGCAGCGGCGTCTGGACCTTGGCAGCCTCGGACGCCGCAGGCGCGGGGCCGTAATACGCGACGCCTGCCGCAAACGCGGGCCCGCCTGCGACCGCGAGCCGGTCGACCAGCGCGCCGCCCCAGCAGAAGCCGACCATCCCGACCTTGCCCGTGCCGCCGCGCCGCGTGCGGTAGCGTTCGGCGAACCCCAGTCCCTGCGCGATCACCAGGTCGTAGTCCGCCTTGCCGATCAGGTCGCGGGCGGCGTCCTCGTTGGCGGGGGTGCCGCCCTGCGGCGCCAGGAAGTCGGGCGCGGCGGCGTCGAACCCCGCCAGCGCGATGCGGCGCGCAACGTCCTGGATGTGCGGGGTCAGCCCGCGGTTCTCGTGCATGACGATCACCGTGCCGCGACGCTTCGCGCCCTTTGCCGGGGAGACCGTGTAGGCCGCCGCAGGCTTGCCCGCGACCGTTCCCGCCCAACGATCGACGCGCAGCCGCGGATCGGCCGGGTCGATCTGCGCCGCGCTGGCGGGCGAAGCGGCGATGCCGAGGATCAGCGCCTCGGCCGCGGCGGCGGAGCCAGCGAGCGCGGTCATCTGGCGCAGCAACGTGCGGCGGTCGCGGTGCTCGTGGGTGAAGGCGTCGTACAATCCTACGGCGCGATCGCGCAGCGATGGGTCGGTCATGCAGGGCTCCCGATTCGTCGAGCCGCAGCCTAGCGCGTCAGCGCGCGCGCCACCATCGCACGCCGTCCATCGTCTCTTCGACCGCCCTGCCCTCGCGCTCCAGCCGCCGCAGATGCGCCAGCGCCTCGCCGGTCGCCATGCCGAGCATGTCCTGTCCGATCGTGCGGCGAAACAGCACCGCGAACGCGTCGACCGCCCGCCGCGGTTCGGCCAGATGCGCGTGCAGCGCATCGAGCCGCTCGCGGTGTTCGTCGCGCATCGCATCCAGCCGCGTGTGCAAGCCGGTGAACGGGTCGCCGTGGCCGGGCAGCACCAGCAGGCCGGCGGGAAGTGCGCCGAGCTTGTCGATCGACGCGAACCATTCGCCCAAGGGGTCGGCGTCGGGCTCCGAGATCGTGATCGACACGTTGGGACTGATCCGCGGCAGCACCTGGTCGCCAGCGATCAGCACGCCGTTCGCTTCGTCGAGCAGGCAAGCGTGCTCCGGACTGTGCCCCGATCCGGTGACGACCCGCCAGTCGCGTCCGCCGATCGGGAGCGCCTGCCCGTCGCTCAGCCGGGTGAAACCCATCGGCAGCGGCGTGACGATGCGCCGGAACCCCGCCCAGCCGCGCGCCTGCCCTGCTTCGATCTGCGCCGCCTCCCATCCCGCCGCGCGCCAGAAGGCGACCATTCCGTCGGGCACCGCATCGCGCGCGTCGGCGATCAGCATCCGCGCATAGAGCCACTCGCCACGCGTCATCAGCAGCAGCGCGTCGTGGTGCGCGCACATCCACCCCGCCAGGCCGATATGATCGGGGTGGAAGTGGGTGCCGATCGTCCGTGTGACCCGCACGCCCGCGAGGTCGCCGCGGAACACCGCCTTCCAGGCCTCGCGCGTCTCGGACGTGTTCATGCCGGTATCGACGAGCGCCACTCCGTCGCCGTCGTCGAGCAGCCAGCAATTCACGTGGCGCAAGGGCCCGGGGACGGCAATACGCACCCAGCGGACGCCGGGTGCAACCGCCATCGTGCCGCCGGTCGGCGGCTCGGCCTTGCCGAACGGATAGGCGAGCGCGGCGGCTTCGCTGCGCCGCACGGCTAAGCCCACGGGATTCTCAGCGCTTAAACGGATCGTCGAACAGCGGCTTCACCGCAGGCGCATCCCCCGCCAGCTCGGCCTCCCGCGCAGCCTGGCGCTCCGCGCGCAACTGGCCGAGCAGCACCTCGCGGTCGCCATCCAGCCGCAGGTCGGTGACCGGGGCCTCGATCCCCGCGGCCTTCGCCGCCTTGGCGACCGCGGCGTCGAGCTCGCGTTGCGTCGTCAGCCCCAGCGTCACCGGGTCCTTGGGCGTGATATTGGCGATGTTCCAGTGGCTGCGGTCGCGGATCGCGGCGATCGTCGTGCGGGTGGTGCCGATCAGCAGCCCGATCGCACCGTCGGTAATCTCGGGATGGTTGCGGATGATCCAGGCGATGCCGTCGGGCTTGTCCTGGCGCTTGCTGACCGGGGTATAGCGCGGCCCCTTGGTACGACGGACCTGCTCGGGGCCTTTGAGCATCTGCAGCCGGTAGTTCGGATCGGCTTGGCCCTTGTCGATCTCGTCCTGGGTCAGCTCGTGCGCGCGCACCGGATCGCGGCCGGTCAGCTTGCTGGCCGCGGTATCGTCGGCGATCGCTTGGATTTCGAGGATGTGGAGGCCGCAGAAATCCGCGATCTGCTCGAAGGAGAGCGCGGTGCTGTCGACCATCCAGGACGCGGTCGCGTGGGGCATGAGCGGCTGGGCCACCGGCGGTACTCCGAAAAACGAAAAATAAAGGCCGCCCCTCACCGGAGCGGCCGCGCAGGGCGACGACTTAGTGCGCGCAGGCGCCAAGGGCAAGCGCCGCGGGTATTTCACGGTGCTGCAACAATTGCCTGCCACGGCACGCAGCATTGACGCGATGCAGCATCATGCGCCAGTATCGCGAACAATTAAAGGGAGGTACCACCATGAAGACCCGCTTCGCACGCGCCCTCGCCACGATCGCGACCGCTGCTTTCATGACCGTTTCGACGGTCGCCGCAGCAGCCCCGGCGCACAATCCCGCCGCCGCGCTGTCGGTTTCCAAGTCGCCCGCCGCACGCCCTGCGACGGCCGGGAACAAGAGCCGGCTGGGTGCGGACATCGCGGGCTCGACGTTGATCAGCATCGGCATCCTGGCGGCACTCGTCGTCATCGTGCTCGTGGCGACCGGCGGCAACGGCAACGACTCCCCCAACAGCCCGTAAGTTTTTAGCGGGCCGATTTGTCATCCGACCGACCCACCGCGTCAGCCCCGGCATAACCGGGTGACGCGGTGGGTCGCTGCCGCCTGAGCGCCTACGACATTACCAGCACGATCTTGCCGACGTGGTCGCCCGCTTCCATCCACTGGTGAGCCTCTGCCGCATCGGCCAGCGCGAATGTCCGGTCGATCACCGGCTTCAGCCGCCCCGCTTCGACATGCGGCCACACGGTGCGGGAGAGCTCGTCGGCCACCAGCGCCTTGAACGCCCCGTCGCGCCCGCGCAGCGTCGATCCGGTGATCGTCAGCCGTCTGCGCATCACCTCGAAGATCGGGATCGTCGCTTCCAGCCCACGCTGGACCGCGATCGAGACGTGGCGGCCGTCGTCGGCCAAGCATTGCAGGTTGCGCGGCAGGTAATCGCCGCCAACCATGTCGAGGACGGCGGCCACGCCCTTGCCGCCGGTGATCGCCTGCACCCGGGCGACGAAATCCTCGCACCTGTAGTCGATCGCGTGGGTCGCCCCGAGCGCCACCGCCGCGGCGCATTTCTCCGGCGAGCCCGCGGTGACGACGATGTCGATGCCGAACAGACCGCATAGCGCGATCGCCATCGTGCCGATGCCCGATGTGCCGCCGTGGACCAGCACGGTATCGCCCTCGGTCGCATAGGCGCGCTCGAACAGATTAGTCCACACGGTGAACAGCGTTTCCGGGATCGCCGCGGCCTCGACCATCGTCAGCGCCTCGGGCATCGGCAGGCACTGGCCGTGGGGCGCGACCGCATAGTCGGCATAGCCCCCGCCCGAAAGCAGCGCGCACACCCGCTGGCCGACCTGCTCGGCGCCGACGTCCCCGCCCACCGCCACGATCGTTCCCGCGATCTCCAACCCCGGAATCGTCGGCGCGCCCGGCGGCGGCGGATAGCGGCCCTGCCGCTGCATCACGTCGGGGCGGTTTACCCCTGCCGCTGCGACGCGGACCAGCACCTCGCCCGCGCCCGGACGCGGCACCGGGCGCTCGACGACGGTCAGCACCTCCGGGCCGCCCGGCGCCGCTGGATCGATCGCGCGCATCGTTTCGGGTATCGCGTCCATCCGTCTTCCCCTCGGCCGATGCGTCGCCAGCGTTATTGACATCGCGAGCGCCCCGGTCAACGTTGCAGGCATGGACCTGGACGACGCCCTGCCCCGTCCCGACGATCTGCTGGCGCAACTCGCGCGGCAGGATCTCGATCCGTTGTCAGTCGCCGAGCTGGAATCGCGGATCACCGCGCTGGAGGGCGAGATCGCGCGGAGCCGGCTGAAAATGGAACGCGCCGTTAACCATCGCGCAAGCGCCGACCAGCTATTCCGATCGTGAGCGGTCCCGACCATTGGTCGGGTGCTTGATAGGGGGCGTCACACTCCCGACATGGACGGCAACGGGCCGCGTGTCCTCACGCGGCTCTCTGGAGTAGCACAATGCCATCTTTCGCCCCCGCGCTGGAGACCACGCTGCATAAGGCGCTTGAAGCCGCCAGCGCGCGCCGCCACGAATATGCCACGCTCGAGCACCTGCTGCTTGCGCTGATCGACGACGAGCATGCGTCCAAGGTGATGACCGCGTGCAAGGTCGACCTCGGCGAGCTGAAGACCACCGTCGCGCATTATCTCGATACCGAGCTCGACGCGTTGAAGGTCGACGCCGCCACCGATCCCTCGCCCACATCGGGCTTCCAGCGCGTCGTCCAGCGCGCGATACTCCACGTCCAGTCGTCGGGCCGCGACGAGGTGACCGGGGCCAACGTCCTCGTCGCCTTGTTCTCCGAGCGCGAGAGCTATGCGGTCTATGTCCTCCAGCAGCAGGACATGAGCCGCCTCGACGCGGTCAGCTTCATCAGCCACGGCGTCGGCAAGGGCGGCGCGGCGGAGGCTTCGACGCCCAAGGGTGCCGCCGAGGAGGAGAAGCCGCAGAAGGGCGGCGATGCGAAGGGCAAGAACGAGAGCGCGCTTAAGCAATTCTGCGTCGACCTCAACGAGAAGGCGAAGAACGGCAAGGTCGATCCGCTGATCGGCCGCGGGCCCGAGGTCGACCGGACGATCCAGATCCTGTGCCGCCGGTCCAAGAACAACCCGCTGTACGTCGGCGATCCCGGCGTCGGCAAGACCGCGATCGCCGAGGGTCTGGCGCGCAAGATCGTCGAGGGCGAGGTTCCCGACGTCCTCAAGCCCGCGGTCATCTACTCGCTCGACATGGGCTCGCTGCTGGCGGGCACGCGCTACCGCGGCGATTTCGAGGAGCGGCTGAAGGCGGTCGTCAACGAGCTGGAGAAGCTGCCTGACGCTGTGCTCTTTATCGACGAGATCCACACCGTGATCGGCGCGGGCGCGACCAGCGGCGGCGCGATGGACGCGTCGAACCTGCTGAAACCCGCGTTGTCGGGCGGCACGATCCGCTGCATCGGATCGACCACCTACAAGGAATTCCGCAACCATTTCGAGAAGGACCGCGCGCTGCTGCGCCGCTTCCAGAAAATCGACGTCAACGAACCGACGATCGAGGACACGATCAAGATCCTGGCAGGGCTGCGCTCGGCGTTCGAGGATCACCACAAGGTGAAATACACCCCCGACGCGATAAAGTCGGCCGTCGAGCTCAGCGCGCGCTACATCAACGACCGCAAGCTGCCCGACAAGGCGATCGACGTGATCGACGAGGTCGGCGCGATGCAGATGCTGGTCCCTGAGAACAAGCGCAAGAAGACGATCACTCCCAAGGAGATCGAGCAGGTCATCGCAACGATGGCGCGCATCCCGCCGAAGTCGGTCAGCACCGACGACAAGCTGGCGCTCGCCACGCTGGAGACCGACCTCAAGCGCGTCGTGTTCGGGCAGAACGCGGCGATCGAAAAGCTGTCGTCGGCAATCAAATTGGCACGTGCCGGTCTGCGTGAGCCCGAGAAGCCGATCGGCAATTATCTGTTCACCGGCCCAACCGGGGTCGGCAAGACCGAGGTCGCCAAGCAGCTCGCGTCGATCCTGGGCATCCCGCTCCAGCGCTTCGACATGAGCGAGTATATGGAGCGGCACAGCGTCTCGCGGCTGATCGGCGCGCCCCCGGGCTATGTCGGCTTCGACCAGGGCGGGCTGCTGACCGACGCGGTCGACCAGAACCCGCATTGCGTGCTCCTGCTCGACGAGATCGAGAAGGCGCATCCGGACCTGTTCAACATCCTTCTCCAGGTGATGGACAACGGTAGGCTCACCGATCAGCACGGCAAGTCGGTCGACTTCCGCAACGTCATCCTGATCATGACGACCAACGCGGGCGCCTCCGACATGGCGCGCGAGACCCTGGGCTTCGGCACGCTGACCCGCGAGGGCGAGGACGAGCAGGCGGTGCAGAAGATGTTCACCCCCGAGTTCCGCAACCGCCTTGATGCGATCGTGCCGTTCGGCTATCTGCCGACCGAGGTCGTGGCGCGGGTGGTGGACAAGTTCGTCCTCCAGCTCGAACTGCAGCTCGCCGACCGCAACGTCCACATCCAGCTCGACGATGAATCGCGCGCATGGTTGACCGATAAGGGGTACGACAAGCTCTACGGCGCGCGTCCGATGGGCCGCCTGATCCAAGAGAAGATCAAGCAGCCGCTCGCCGAGGAGTTGCTGTTCGGCAAGCTGGTCCATGGCGGTGAGGTGACAGTGAAGATGAAGGATGGCGCGCTGACCTTCGCGATCGAACCCGCCGCACCGAAAAAGCCCAAGAAGAAGGGCAAGCCCGAGGCGGTCGAGGCCAAGTAGGACCTGTCCGAGCGATGCGACGACGGCGGCGGAGCGATCCGCCGCCGTTTTCGTGAACGGCATTCTTTACGCAACATCCTTTACGCAATGTTCGCTATTGCCCCGCTAGTCCCGGTGCATGGGGCTTTGGCGAGCGATGTTGATCCTGGGAGCGGCCTGGCTGCTCGCGCTCGCCGCGCCGCGCGCATGGGGGCAGGCAGGCAGCGCGGGGGATGCCGTCGCGGTATGCGTCAAGCGCGCCGGCGCACGGATCGACGTCCGCGCGGAGTTCGTGCACGGCGCCGCCTACGATTGCACGACGCCGCAGACGCAGTTCGGCGCGGGCGATTATCTGGTCCTGTCCAGACCGCTGAATACCGGCGCGCATTGGCCGATCCTGGTCCGCAGCGCGAGCCTGTGGCAGGCGCGCGCCACCCTTTACGCGCTTTATGCCGACGGGCGGATGGCGACGTTGCCGATGGGCCAGCACGCGGCCTCGCGCGGTCTCCAGCTCGGCGCGACCTTCCAGCAGGTGCTGCCCGTCCGCGGCGTGCCCATCGTCCGCCTGCTCTGGCATGTCGAAGGCGCATCCAACCTGCGCGGGGTCGTCCTCGACCCGCGCGTCGCCAGGCCGAGCGAAGCGGCGGCGTCGAACCTTGTGCTGGCCGCGGTCTACAGCGCCTTTGTCGGCCTGTGTCTGGCGCTGCTGCTGTACAATCTGGCGCTTTGGGGCGCGCTCAGGCACCGTTTCCTGCTCCATTACTGCATCATGGTCACGACGCTGCTGGTCTATGCGGTGTCGTCGTCGGGCGCGCTCGCGTGGATGGCGCCGATCGCCAACAACGATCGCATGCGGATCAATTACATCGCGCTGGCGCTGTCCGCGGTTGCCGCCCTCAGCTTCGCGCGCAGCTTCTTCGAGGCCCGGGTGTTCGCCGGCTGGCTGGGCCGCGCCAGCATCGCGGTATCGGCGGCGCTGATCCTCGCCGCCATTGCGCTGTCGACACTTCAGGACGTTGCGCCAAAGGTCGTCAATCTGGCGTATGCGGGCAGCTTCCTGATCCTCATCCTGCTGGTCGCTCCGATATTGTGGCGGGCCTGGACCCGCGAAAGCCGCTACTTCCAGTTGTTCTGCATTGGTTGGGGGGCACCGGTGGGCTTTGCGAGCTTGCGCATTGCCGCGACCTTCGGCGTGGTGGGCTGGAGCTTCTGGCTCGACAATTCGACAATCCTCGCGATGACGGCCGAAGCGCTGCTGTCGAGCCTCGCGATCGCGTACCGCATCCGCCTGCTCAGCCGAGAACGCGACGATGCGCGCGAAGGCGAAATTCGCGCCCGGTTGCTGGCGGACACCGATCCGCTGACCGGCATGCTCAACCGTCGCGCCTTCCTGGCGCAGGTCATCGGCCGCGACGGCGAACAGGTGCTGTTGCTGGCGGACATCGATCATTTCAAGCGGGTCAACGAGACGATCGGTCACGACGGCGGCGACGAGGTATTGCGCAGCATCGCGCGGGCGCTGGAAGCCGCGATCCCGCCGGGCGCGCTGGCGGCGCGGATCGGCGGCGAGGAGTTCGCGATCGTCGCGCCCGCATCGCTGCGCCTTGATCCTAACGACATCCTCGACCGCATCCGCAGCGCACGCATGCCTTACGACCTGGCGGTTACCGCCAGCATCGGCGGGTGCACCGGTCCGCTGGCGCGCGAGACCGACTGGAAGGCGATGTACCGCGACGCCGACCTAGCGCTGTTCGCCGCCAAGTCCGCCGGGCGCGACCGGGCCCGGCGCGCCCCGACATTGGCGGTCGCCGCCTAAACGAGCCTTTCAATGGCTTGCGCCGAGTTGCGCGGCCCCCATCGCCTGCTTACACGCGTGTCAATGAGCGATCCCGACACCGTCTGGCGCACCGCCTATCGTCACCCGGTCGCCTGGGACACCGGCCTGCCGCCGCTGTCGCTCGTCGCCATGTTCGAAGCGTCCGCCGCGCGCGCGGGCGAGGCGCCGCTGATCGACTTTCTCGGCCGCCGCTTCAGCTACCGGGAGACGATGGACGGCGCCAACCGGGTCGCGTGCGGGCTGGCGAAGCTCGGCTATGGGCGCGGCGACCGCATCGGGCTGTTCCTGCCCAACGTGCCGCATTACGTCGCGGCTTATTACGGCGCGCTCAAACTGAGCGCCACTGTGGTCAATTTCTCGCCGCTCTACTCGGCCGCCGAGCTCGCGCACCAGGTCGCGGATTCGGGCACGCGCGTTCTGTTCACGCTGTCCGCTTCGGCGCTGCTGCCGACTGCGCTCAAGGTGCTGGAGGACAGCGCGCTGGAGCGGCTGATCGTCGGCTCGATCGCGGGCGCGCTGCCCCCCGCCAAATCCATCCTCTACCGCCTGTTCAAGCGCGCCGAGGTGAGCGCCTGGCCCGACGACCCGCGGATCACCGCCTTCTCCGCGCTGATCGCCAATGACGGCGCCTGCCCCGCGCCCGCGATCGACCCGGAGCGCGACGTAGCGCTGATCCAGTACACCGGTGGCACCACCGGCGTGCCCAAGGGCGCGGTGCTGACCCACCAGAACCTCTCGGCCAACGCACGCCAGGTGCAGAGCATCGATCCGCACCCGGGCGAGGCCGACCGGATCGTCGGGGTGCTGCCGCTGTTCCACGTCTTCGCCAACACCTGCGTTCTCAACCGCACCGTGCTGAACGGCGGCACGATCGTGATGCTGCCGCGCTTCGACGCGGGCCAGACGCTCGCCGCCATCGCGCGGACGAAGGCAACTGCACTGCCGGGCGTGCCGACGATGTACCGCGCGCTGCTCGATCATCCGAGGATCGCGAAGACCGACTTTTCCTCGCTGCGGGTCTGCATCTCGGGCGGTGCGCCGCTGCCCGCCGAGCTTAAGGACCGGTTCGCGGCGGCGACCGGCGCCACCCTGGTCGAGGGCTACGGCCTGTCGGAGAGTTCGGGCGTGCTGACCGCCAACCCCTACGAGGCGAAAGGCAAATCCGGCACGATCGGCCAGCCGCTTCCAGCTACCCGCCTCAAGCTGGTCGACAAGGAAGACCCGGCCCGCCTCGCACCCGACGGCGAGCCCGGCGAGATCGTGGCCAAGGGTCCGCAGATCATGCGCGGCTATTGGAATCGCCCCGATGCCGACGGCGAGACCTTCGGCGTTGTCGAGGGAGAGGGCGGCTGGCTGCGTACCGGCGACGTCGGGACGATCGACGCGGACGGCTTCGTCCGCGTTGTCGACCGGTTGAAGGACATGATAGCGGTCAGCGGCTTCAAGGTCTTCCCGAGCCAGATCGAGGCGGTTCTGTACCGCCATCCGTCGGTCAAGGAAGCGCTCGTCATCGGCCTGCCCGACATCTATCGCGGCGAAGTCCCGCGCGCGTACGTGGTGCTGGAGCAGGGCGCGGCGGACACCGGCGAGGCGCTGGCAGCGTGGCTGAACCCCCAGCTGGGGCGGCACGAGCGCGTCGACGCGGTGGTGGTGCGGGATGCGCTGCCCAAGACGATGATCGGGAAGTTGAGCCGCAAGGATTTGGTGGCGGAGGTTATGGTAGAGGGCTGACGCCCGCACCTCTTCCGTTCGTGCTGAGCGAAGTCGAAGCATATTGCCCGGAGCCATGCCCTTCGACTTCGCTCAGGGCGAGCGGAGTTCTAGGTTCAGGCCTGTGCAACGCCGCCCCGCCTTGACCCCCCGCCCCCCCTCACGCCATAGCTTCCCCATGGACACCCCCCCCATCGAAGACCTGTCGTTCGAGGATGCGCTGAAGGAGCTCGAGCGGATCGTCGGGCGGCTGGAGAGCGGCGACGCGACGCTCGACGAGTCGATTGCGCTCTACGAACGCGGCGACCGCCTGCGCGCGCGCTGCGCCGAGCGGCTCGATGCGGCGCAGGCGCGGATCGAGGCGATCCGGCTCGATTCCGAAGGCCGCCCCGCCGGCACCCGCCCCTTCGCGGCCGCCTGATGACGCTGCGCCAAGCGCTCTCCGACGTCGCGGCCGATATCGACGCGCGCTTCGATACGCTGCTGGCGCTTCCCGGCGATCCGCGCGACCACCTGTACCGCGCGATGCGCCATGCCGCGATCGGCGGCGGCAAGCGGCTGCGGCCGCTACTGACGCTCGCCACCGCGCAATTGTTCGGGGTGGACCGCGCGGCGGCACTGGCGGCGGGCTGCGCGGTGGAGGCGATCCACGTCTATTCACTGATCCACGACGATCTGCCCGCAATGGACGACGACGACCTGCGCCGCGGCAAGCCCACCGTCCACAAGGCGTTCGGCGAGGCGACCGCGATCCTGGCGGGGGACTGCCTGCACGCGCTCGCCTTCGAATGGCTCGCCGATCCCGTCGCCCACCCCGATCCGTTCGTGCGTGCCGAACTCGTCGCCGATCTGGCGCGCGCCGCCGGCCCGACGGGCATGGCCGGCGGCCAGATGATGGACCTGGAGGCCGAGAAGGCAACCTTCGATCTCGCTACCGTCACTCGGCTCCAGCAGATGAAGACCGGCGCGCTGATCTCGGCGGCGGTGGAGGCGGGCGCGATTCTGGGCCACGCCGGGCCGGAGGCGCGCACGTCGCTGCGCGGCTATGCGCACGACATCGGCCTGGCGTTCCAGATCGCTGACGACCTGCTCGATGCCGAAGGCGACGAGGCCACCGTCGGCAAGGCGCTGCGCAAGGACGGCGCGGCGGGCAAGGCGACCTTCCTGTCGCTACTCGGCGCGGAACGGGCGCGAACGCAATGCGCGATGCTGGTCGAGCAAGCGGTCCAGCACCTTCACGCTTACGGTTCCGAAGCCGACCTGCTCCGCGCCATCGCCCGCTACATCGTCGAGCGCGACCGGTGAGCGGCAAGCACCGGATCGGCGTCTATCCCGGCACCTTCGATCCGGTGACTTTGGGGCACATGGACATCATCCGCCGCGGCGCGACTTTGGTCGACCGGCTGGTGATCGGGGTGACCACCAACCCCTCCAAATCGCCGATGTTCACGCTCGACGAACGCATGGCTACGGTCCGCCGCGAGGTCGAAGGGGTCGAGGGCGACATCGCGGTCGTCAGCTTCGATTCGCTGCTGATGGACTTCGCCCAGGCGCAAGGCGCCCGCGTGATCGTCCGGGGCCTGCGCGCGGTCGCCGATTTCGAATACGAATATCAGATGGCGGGGATGAACCAGCAGCTCAACCGCCACGTCGAGACCGTGTTTCTGATGGCCGACGTTGCGCTCCAGCCGATCGCGAGCCGCCTGGTCAAGGAGATCGCGCTCTACGGCGGCGACATCTCGCGCTTCGTTCCCGCCGGGGTACGTGACGAGGTCGCCGCGCGCGTGGAGGAGGTGGGACGCAAGGGCTCCTGAACCTCCCACGTTCAGTTTGGCGCAACCGCCAATCTGCTCTAAGCACCCGCGTCCCTTTCCAGATGGTGTCCCCAATGCGTCGTATTGCGTCCCTTTTTGCGTTCGTCGCCGCCGCCGCGGCGGTCCCCGCCATTGCGCAGATCGTCGACGCGCCCATCCCCGGCCGCGCCGCACCCGCGTCGCCGACCGACAAGGAGAACCTGCTTCTCCTCGACTTGTCGACCGGTGGACGCGTGACGATCTGGCTGCGTCCCGACGTCGCGCCCAGGACGGTGGAACGGATTAAGACGCTAGCGCGCCGCCATTTCTACGATGGCCTGGCCTTCCACCGCGTCATCGACGGCTTCATGGCGCAAGGCGGCGATCCCAAGGGCGACGGCACCGGCGGCTCCGACCTTCCCGACCTGAAAGCCGAGTTCAACTACCTCCCCCACGTCCGCGGCGCGGTGGCGGCGGCGCGCGCGGAGGCCGAGAACAGCGCCAACAGCCAGTTCTACATCGTCTTCCAGCCCAAGCTGAACTTGGACAAGAAATACACCGTGTTTGGCCGCGTCATCGACGGCATGCGTTACGTCGATGCGATCGAGCGTGGCGAGCCGCCGTCGAACCCGAGCCGCATCGTCCACGCCTATGTCGCCGCGGATGCGCCGCCTCCGTTCCAGGCCGCGCCGCCGCCCGCTCTGCTGGGATCGCTGCCGGCGCAGATGCCGGATGTCGCCGCCCTGAAGCGCGTGCCTAAGGCATCCGCTCCGAAAGCGGCTCCAAGGACGAAGTGAAGGTCGACCTCTTCGATTTCGACCTGCCCGCGGATCGCATCGCCCTTCGGCCCGCGTCACCGCGCGACGGGGCGCGAATGCTGGTCCTCGACGGCGATGCGACCCGCGACGCAAGCGTCGGCGACCTGCCCGCGTGCTTGCGCCCCGGCGACTGCCTGGTCTTCAACGACACCCGCGTCATCCCCGCCCAGCTTGAGGGCCGGCGGGGCGAAGCGCGAATAAGCGCGACCCTCCACAAGCGCGAAGGTTCCCGCCGCTGGCACGCTTTCGTCAAGGGCGCGAAACGGCTGCGCCTTGGCGACGCCATCGACTTCGGTCATGACGTCCACGCCACCGTCGAGAGCCGCGGCGAAGACGGCAGCATCGTCCTGGACTTCGCGGGAACCGAGCCGGTCGAGCTGCTCCTTGCCCGCGCAGGCACGATGCCGCTACCCCCCTACATCGCGGGCAAGCGAGCCACCGACGCGCGCGACGCGGACGATTACCAGACGATGTTCGCCGCCGAACCCGGCGCGGTGGCGGCACCCACCGCGGCATTGCATTTTACGCCCGCGCTGATGGCGGCGCTGGCAGAGGCGGGTATCGCGCACGAGACCCTCACGCTTCACGTCGGCGCGGGCACCTTCCTGCCGGTCAAGGCAGACGACACCGCCGACCACCGCATGCACGCCGAATGGGGCCGCATCGACCCCGCCACCGCCGCCCGGCTGAACGCGGTGCGCGCGAACGGCGGCCGGGTGATCGCGGTCGGCACCACCTCGCTCCGCCTGATCGAGAGTGCCTGCGGCGAGGACGGCATCGTCGCTCCGTTCGAAGGCGACACCGCGATCTTCATCACCCCCGGCTACGCTTTCCGCGGCGTCGACGGCCTCCTCACCAACTTCCACCTGCCCCGCTCGACCCTGTTCATGCTGGTCAGTGCCTTGATGGGCCGCGAGCGGATGCAGGCCGCGTACGCGCATGCGATTGCGCAAGGCTATCGCTTCTACAGCTACGGCGACGCGTCGTTGCTGCTGCCGTAAGGCCTGTCGCTCCGGGGCGACGCAAGGCTCACAATGGATGTTTCGGTCGGTTGCTTCGCCAACCGCTGCCGCTTATCGAACCTGGAAACCGGGGGGCTTGATCATGACGACGACGGCACGCTATTTCGTAAATGCTTTGGTGAACGACAATGACCGGCTGGTTGGCTATCTGGTGAATGGCCAAGCCGTTTTCATCGACGAGCCGACGTCGTGGTCTTCCGTAGCCGATGGCTTGTTCGACGCAAACAACACGCTCGTTGGCTATGCGGGTTCGACGAAGACGTTCTCAAACGGGAATACCGTCCTGTTGGCTGGTGGTGTGTCCGGGTACGAGACGTATTATGGTCTGGATTCCTACTGGTTTTCTCGAGACGGTTTCAATTACGACTTCGTCGTCAAGGTACAGGACGAGGAGTTCGAGTTTGCCACGCCATATGAAGGCAAAGACTTCTTCGTTTTTACGGTTGCTGACGATCTCGGAGATTCCAATTACGTCTACTCCATCACCGATACCGGGCAACTTAACGGGCTGATCGGCGGATACGACGGCGGACCTTCCGATTTCGTCGTCCGCGACGACGCCGTAGAATTTGCCTTCTGGTCCGAGGGTAACCCGCTCGACACCTATGTCACCGACGGCACGGTACTGCGACGGCTGAGCGAGGTGGATGCAGCACCTACCGCGCTGACAATTGATCGCACGCGAACCTCGGAGAGTGCGCAGGCGGGCTTCGTGGTCGCGCGCTTCGCAGCGCTGGACCCGGATGCACAGGATCGCATCTTCTATCACATCGTCGCCGATTCGACCGGCGGCGCGCTGACGGTCGCCGGCGATGCGCTGATCGTCGCAAAGGGCATGCGCTTCGATTTCGAAACCGCGCCGCAGATCGCGGTGACGATCCGCGCCGTCGATCTGGCCGGAAACGCGATCGATCGATCCTTCGTCCTCGACGTGCTGGACGTGGACGCCAACCGGCCGCCGGTGATCACCTCGGACGGCGGTGGCGCGACCGCCTTCATTGCGCTGGGCGAGCGCGAACTGGTGGTGACTCAGGTCGCCGCCGCCGACCCGGATGCGGGCACGACATTCGATTTCACCATCGTCGGCGGCGCCGATGCGGCGCTGTTGCGCATCGACGCAAGCACCGGCGCGCTCAGCTTCCGCAACCCGACCGACTTCGAGGCGCCCGCCGACGCCGACCGAGACAATGTCTACGAGGTGACCGTTTCGGCCAGCGACGGCGTGTTCGATGTAGCGCAACGCCTTTCGATCGCTGTGCTCGATCGACCGGACGGCGGCGAACAGATCGTCGCGATGAGGGGCTCGGTCGGGCTGTCCAGCAACGGCACCGCCAACGGATCGGCGGGTGCCGACACGATCGCCGGATCGGTGCGCGCCGACAACATCTACGGCAAGGCGGGCGACGATATCATCGGCGGCGGCGACGGGAATGACTCGCTTCGGGGCGATGGTGGCTCGGACTTGCTGATGGGAGAAGCAGGCAGCGATCTTCTCGACGGCGGCGCCGGGCGCGACCGGATGATCGGCGGTCCGGGGGACGACCTGTATATCGTTGATGATGCAGGCGACCAAATGCTGGAACTGGCCGGACAAGGTCGCGACACGGTGCGCGCGTCGGTGTCGTGGACGTTGGGCACGGAACTCGAAGTGCTGGAACTCACCGGCACCGCGCACCTGACCGGGCAAGGCAACGCGCTAGACAACAAGATCCGCGGCAATGCGGGCGACAATCTGCTGATCGGCGGAGCAGGTCGCGATGTGATCGAGGGCGGCGATGGTTGGGATGTGTTGATCGGCGGCCCGGGCGGCGACCAGTTGACCGGCGGCGCGGGCTCGGACCGGTTCCGCTTCGATCAGGTGGCCGCGGCAGGCGAGCGGGACGTCATCACCGATTTCGCCCACGGCGTTGACCGGATCGAGCTCGCGGCGACCGCCTTCGGCCTGACCGCAAGCGCGCTCAGCTCCGCCCTGCTCACCATCGGCTCGACCGCGGCGACGGCGGCGACGCGTCTCGTCTACGATCCGCACTCGGGCGTGCTGTCCTACGATCCAGACGGTAGCGGGGCGGCTGCATCGGTGCAGCTTGCCCAGTTCACCGGCACTCCGCTGCTCAGCGCATCGGATTTCGCGGTAATCTGATCGGCGCGTCGTCGAAGCAGCCGAAAGGAAGCGCCGGGCGAGTCTCGCTAGGGCGGAGCAAATTCGAAGGCGGGTGGCGTTCGCGCCCGCCTGCGTACGGTTTACGCGTCGACAGCTATGGCGATGCGGTCCGGGTCCTGCCATGACTCCGCCCGATGCTCCTCGCCCTCCTCCTCCAGGCCGCCGCGCCGTCCGCCGATGTCGTCGTTCGCGCGCCGCTGCCCGCCCCGTTGCAGACGCCCGCGACCATCCTCGTCGAGCCCGTCGCGATGCTGATCGCGACCTTCGACGGCGAGCCCGACGGCGGCACCGACGGGGAGCGCGACGGGCTGGTCGAGCGCTCCGAGATCGACGCCGGCATCGCCCGTACCTTCGCCGCGATCGACACGGCGAAGACCGGCAAGCTGCGCTACCTCGCCTATTCCGACTGGGCGCTGCGCTGGCTCGGCGACCGCGCCGCGCTGCCCAGCCCCTACGAGGTCGACCGCGACAACGACGACGCGGTGTCGCTGGTCGAGATGCAGGACCATTTCTCGCGGCTGTTCGCACGCTACGACAAGGATGGCGACAAGCGCATCAGCCGTGCCGAGCTCCTCACCTTTCGCGCCGCGCCGATCGACAAGGACGGGCCCACCGGCGGCAAGCGTCCGGGCGGCAAACCACCGCGCAGATGACCCGCTTCGCCTTCTCGATCCACGCGACCTGCGGCAAGGCGCGGACCGGCACGATCCGGATGGGGCGCGGCGACATCCGCACGCCAGCGTTCATGCCGGTCGGCACCGCCGCGACCGTCAAGGCGATGAAACCCGCCGACGTCGCCGCGGCGGGCGCCGACATCCTCCTGGGCAACACCTATCACCTGATGCTCCGCCCCGGCGCCGAGCGGGTGGCGCGGCTCGGCGGGCTGCACGCGCTGATGGGGTGGTCGAAACCGATCCTCACCGATTCGGGCGGCTATCAGGTGATGAGCCTGGCCGACCTGACCAAACGGTCCGAGGACGGCGTCGCGTTCAAGTCGCACCTCGACGGATCGCGCCACTTGCTCAACCCCGAACGCTCGATGGAGATTCAGCGGCTGCTCGGCTCGGACATCGTCATGGCCTTCGACGAGCTCGTGCCGACCACGTCGACGCCCGAGGTGCAGATGGCGGCGATGGAGCGATCGATGCGCTGGGCGAAGCGCTCGCGCGACGCCTTCGACGCAGGCGGCGAGCATGCGGAGCGCGCCGCGCTGTTCGGCATCCAGCAGGGCGCGCTCGACGAGGGTCTGCGCAAGGCCTCCGCCGACGCGCTGACCGCCATCGGCTTCGACGGCTATGCGGTCGGCGGGCTCGCGGTCGGCGAGGGGCAGGACGCGATGTTCGCGGCCCTCGACTTCGCGCCGGACCAGCTCCCCGCGGACAAGCCCCGCTATCTCATGGGCGTCGGCAAGCCGACCGACATCGTCGGCGCGGTCGAGCGCGGGGTCGACATGTTCGACTGCGTCCTGCCCACCCGGTCGGGCCGCACGGGGCAGGCGTTCACGCGGGCAGGCCCGCTCAACATCCGCAACGCGCGGCATGCCGAGGATACCGGTCCGCTCGATCCCGCCTGCGCCTGCCCGGTCTGCACGACCTGGAGCCGCGCCTACCTCCATCATCTCGTGCGCGCGGGCGAAATCCTTGGCGCGATGTTGATGACCGAACACAATATCTGCTTCTATCAGGATCTGATGGCGGACCTGCGCGAAGCCATCGCGGACCGGCGCCTGCCGCAGTTCGCGAACGACTTCCGCGCCGCCTATGCGCAAGGAGAGCGAGCATGACCGACACACCCGGCACCGGCACCGGCCCCCACACCGTGAACGACACCCCGAACGAGATCCTCGCCGCCGCCAAGCACGCCAAGGACGCCGCGAGCGCCGCCGCCGAGGCGGTCGCCGCACGCACCAAGTCCTGGCCGCTGGCCAAGATCAGCTTGGGCATGTCGATCGGCTCCGCCGCGGTCGCCGCCGCGGTCCTGTTCGCCAACAGCCGGCGCGACGGCAAGTGAAGCGCGCCGCCCTCCTGCTCGCCGCCGCCGTCCTGCCTTCGGCGGCGCAGGCGCAGACCGCGCCCGCCGCCCCCGTCAAGCCGATCGCCTTCACCGAACGCACGCTTGCCAACGGCCTGCGCGTCTACGCGATCCGCGACACGACGACGCCGAACGTCGCGGTGCAGGTCTGGTACGACGTCGGCTCCAAGGACGACCCGAAGGACCGCTCGGGCTTCGCGCACGTGTTCGAACATCTGATGTTCAAGGCGACGCGCAACCTCGTCCCCGAACAGATGGACCGGCTGACCGAGGACGTCGGCGGCTACAACAACGCCTCCACCAACGACGATTACACCAATTACTACGAGGTCGTTCCCGCCAACCACCTCCAACGGCTGCTGTTCGCCGAGGCGGACAGGATGGCCAGCCTGGTCGTCGAGCCGGTCAGCTTCGCCTCCGAACGCGACGTGGTGAAGGAGGAGCTGCGCCAGTCGACCCTCGCGCGGCCCTACGGCAAGCTGTTCTCGCTCTATTATCCCGCGGTCGCCTACAGCGTGCACCCGTACGCGCGCGGCACGATCGGCAGCATCGCGAACCTCGACGCCGCGTCGATCGACGACGTCCGCGCCTTTCACGCGACCTATTACCGCCCGGACAATGCCGTGCTGGTGGTCGCGGGCAATTTCGATGCAGCGCAGCTTGATCGCTGGATCGACGGCTATTTCGCCAGGATCACGAAGGCCGCGCGCGCCGTTCCGCGGGTGACCGTCGCCGAACCCGCCCGCACGCAGGCGACGACGCACACCGTCTACGAGCCCAACACCCCGCTCCCTGCGGTGCTGACCAGCTGGCACATCCCGGCCGACCGTCACCCCGACACGCCCGCGCTGACCGTGCTGAACGCAATCCTGTCGACGGGCGAAAGCTCGCGGCTGTACGAGACCCTCGTCTACCGCGACCAGCTCGCGCAATCCGCCGCGTCGATCCTCGACACGCGCCAGTCGACCGGCAACCTCGCGGTCTACGCGATCCTCGCGGGCGGCAAATCCGCGGAAGCCGGCGAAGCGGCCCTGATGCGAGAGGTCGCACGCCTGCGCGACGCCCCCGTCACCACGGCCGAACTGTCGGAGGCGAAGAACGAGATCCTCACCGACGCGATCCGTTCGAGAGAGACTGCCGAGGGCCGCGCCAGTGCCCTGGCCGAATCGGTCATCATCGACGGCGATCCCCGCGCCTCGGACGCCCAGCTCTCGGCCATCGCGCGGGTGACCGCCGCCGATGTCCAGCGGGTCGCGCGCGCGTATCTCGGCGCCAACCAGGCCGCGACGATCCGCTACCTGCCGCTCGAGGCCAAGCCTGCAGGAACCGCCAGCGCACCTATCGCCATTGCGGCTACGGTGCAGGCCGCGCCGCTCACCGCCCCCGCCGACATCGCGCTCGTCACCCCCGCGACCGCCGCCCAGCGCGTCCAGCTCCCAGCCCCCGGCGCGCCGGTCGCGCCGATGCTGCCGGTGCCGGTCGAGATGCGGCTCGCCAACGGCCTGCGTGTCGTCACCGTAGAGCGCCACGACCTGCCCATCGTCACCGCCGCGCTCGTCGCGACCGGCGGCGCTGCAACCGACCCGGCGTCCCGCTCCGGTTCCGCCAGCCTCGCCTCCGACCTACTGACGAAGGGCACGAAAACCCGCTCGGCGACCGAGATCGCACGCGCGATCGAGTCGCTCGGCGGCTCGATCGCGGCGGGCACCGACCGCGACGGCGCCTCGATCGGCGTGACAGTCAAGTCGGACCAGATCGCCCCGGCGATGGCGATCCTGGCCGACGTCGCGACCGCGCCAGCCTTCGCGCCTGAGGAGATCGAGCGTGCCCGCGCGCAGGCGATCGACGGCCTGACCGTCACGCTCAAGAACCCCGCCGCACTCGCCAGCCTTGTCGCCGCGCGGGCGGTGTTCGGCGACGAACCTTACGGCGCGCCGGTGTCCGGAACACCCGCATCGCTGGCGGCATTGACTCGGGACGACCTGGTGCGATCCTATCGACGGACCTGGACCCCCAGGCATGCGACGCTCGCCATGGTCGGGGACATCACCCCCGCCGCGGCGCGCTCGCTCGCCGAACGCCGGTTCGGAACATGGCGCGGACCCGATGCGGCATCGGCTCCGGGCCGGCGCGGAACCGACCGGCTCGTGATCGAGCCCGCCCCCCGCGTCATCGTCGTCGACCTGCCCGATGCCGGCCAGGCGGGTGTCGTCGTAGCGCGCTCAGCCTTGGCACGCCGCGACCCGCGCTATTACGATCTGGCGGTTGCCAACACGGTGCTGGGCGGCGGCTTCTCGTCGCGGTTGAACCAGGAAATCCGCATCAAGCGCGGGTTGGCGTACGGCGCGGGCAGCGGCGTCCAGGCGCTGCGTCTCCCCGGCAGCGTGTCGGCGCGCACCCAGACCAAGAACGCGACCGCGCCGGAGGTCGTCGCGCTGATCGTCGCCGAGATGAAGCGGATGGGCACCACCCTCGTCCCCGCGGCCGAGCTCGACACCCGCAAGGCCGTCCTCGTCGGCGGCTTCGGCCGCGCGATCGAGACCACGTCGGGGGTCGCCGACATTCTCGGCGATTACCTCGTCCAAGACGTGCCGCTGACCGAACTCGCCCGCTTCACCGGCGCGGTGGAAGGAGTGGATCCGGCAGCCGTCCAGCGTGCGGCGGCGGCGCTGCTCGATCCGCAGGCCGCCAGCATCGTGGTCGTGGGCGATGCGAAGCAGTTCCTCGAACCGCTGCGCAAGGCGTATCCCGGATTGGAGGTCGTGCCCGCAAGCGCGCTCAAGCTGGACAGCGCTACTCTCAAGTAATGCCGCAGCCGTTCGAGATCACAGTGTCGCTCTTTTCCCGGCTTGCGGGAGTATGACAGCAACGACAAAGGCCGCGGACGTCATCACGTCCGCGGCCTTTGATGGAACTTTGGAAAGAGCGCGTTTACGCTTGTTCGGTCGCTGCCGCCTTGCGCTTGCGGCCGGCGGGAGCCGGCGCAGGCGCCGCGTCCTCGACGGGCTTGCGCGGGCCGGGCTTGCGGCCCAAGCCGATCTTCTTGGCCATCGCCCGGCGGCTTTCCGAGTAGTTTTCGGCGACCATGGGATAGTCTGCCTTGAGGCCGTAGCGCTCGCGATATTCGGGCGGCGACATGCCGTGCGTCGCGAGATGGCGGCGCAGCGTCTTGTACGGCTTGCCGTCGATCATCGAGATGATGTGATCCTTCGACGCCAGCGACTTGCGCGCCGACACGGCCGGCGTGTATTCGGGCGCGGCTTCGACCGGTGCGGGCGCTTCGGTGCGGCCGAACATCATCGAGACGGTCTCGTGCATCT
This sequence comes from Sphingomonas sp., assembly GCF_964263785.1. Taxonomy (GTDB): domain Bacteria; phylum Pseudomonadota; class Alphaproteobacteria; order Sphingomonadales; family Sphingomonadaceae; genus Sphingomonas. The sequence continues at coordinate 61,737 of NZ_CAXVWL010000088.1, read as the reverse complement.
TGCCCAGGAATGCGGGAACGTCTTCTGCGGTGGTACGGGTGTTGGGATTGCCCAGCCAGGCGATCGTCAGCTCGGTTGCCAGTTCGACGGCGTTCACGTCGGTATTGTCTTCGGTCATTGAATACTCCTGATGCGCGTTCCCTAACATCCCGATATTGTGGGTCAATACTTATTTTTGTAGAAATGTCACACTTGAAGAAGATGAACATCCGTTCATTCTTTGCACTTCGGCTATTTACGGCCGCGATCCCGACCTGATCGGATCGCGCAGCGCCCCGCAACACTCCTAGCCTTGCGCAGCGTTCACCATTTCGCCGACCGGTCGCACATCTGCTTGAGACGCGTTTGCGTAGCGCCGGGCAATCATTGCGCAGGCGATCAACTGAATTTGGTGAAACAGCATCACCGGCAGCAACACGATGCCGACCTGGCCTGCGGAAAACAACACCCCCGCCATGGGAACACCCGAAGCCAGACTCTTCTTGGAGCCGCAGAAAACCAACACGATCGCATCCTCGCGCGCTAGCCCCAGAACGCGCGCCGCACCCCATGTCGCCATCAGGACTATAGCAAGCAGTGCGAAGCACAGCATTAGGATGATGCCGAGGTCCACGGGCGACAAGCGGTGCCACAGCCCCTCCACCACCGCTGCGCCGAATGCGACATAGACGACGAGCAGGATCGATCCGCGGTCGACAAGGGATAGCAGCAGCTTTTGCCGCGCAACGAAGCCGCCGATCCACGGCCCCAGCACGTGCCCCGCGACGAACGGCATCAGCAGCTGCAGGATGATGGCTTCGACCGACGCGAGGCCCACGCCACCGCTTCCCTGCTGCATCAGCAGCGCTACCAGCGCGGGAGTCAGCACGATGCCGAGCAGGTTGGAGAAGGACGCGCTGCACACCGCCGCCGCGACATTGCCGCGAGCGATCGCGGTGAAGGCGATCGACGATTGCACGGTGGACGGCAGCAGCGTCAGGAACAGCATCCCCGCCGCAAGCGGACCGGGCAGCCCCGGTGCCCGTGCCAGCACCAGCCCGAGGATCGGAAACAGCACAAAGGTCGACGCCAGCACCGCGGCGTGCAGCCGCCAGTTGCGCATTCCCGCGACGATCGCCTGGCGCGACAATTTGGCACCGTGGAGGAAGAACAGCAGCACGATGCCGACCCGCGCCGCCCATTCGGCCACTCCCGCCCACATTCCACGCGCCGGCAGGATTGTCGCCAGCAGGACGGTGCCGAGCAGCGCCAGGACGAACGGCTCGAACAGCGCGGCGAGACGCCGCAGCATCAATGCGCCTTCACGAACGCATCGAGCCGGTCGAGATGCCCGGCGAGTGCCGCATCGTCGATGAAGCTGCCGAGAAAGCTGTTGCGCGCCAACGTCACCACCTGCTCGCGCGACAGGTTGCGTGCCGCGGCGACAGCACGAAAGTTCTCGCCGATATAGCCGCCGAAGTACGAAGGGTCGTCCGAGTGGATCGTCGCGCGCAGGCCGAGATCGAGCATCCGGTCGATCGGATGCACGTCGAGGCTCGCGACGTTGCGCAACGCGACGTTCGACGACGGGCAGACCGTCAGCGTCATGCCCGCGCGCGCGAGCCGTGCGACGAGTGCGTGGTCCTCGAGCGAACGATTGCCGTGATCGATCCGGTCGACGTGAAGCACGTCCAACGCCTCGTGAACATAAGCCGGCGGGCCCTCCTCGCCCGCGTGCGCGCACAGCTTCAATCCCCGCTCGCGCGAGGCCGCGAAGACCCGCGCGAACTTGGACGGCGGATGGCCGACCTCCGACGAGTCCAGGCCCACCCCGACGAAGCGGTCGAGCCACGGTTCCGCCTGAGCGAGCGTGGCGAAGGCATCGTCCTCGTCGAGGTGACGCAGGTAGCTCATGATGAGGCCGACGGTCATCCCATGCTTCGCCTCGGCCGCCGCGATCCCCGCGAACAGTCCGCTGGCGACCACGTCGAACGGGATGCCACGATGCGTATGGGTCTGCGGATCGAAGAAGATCTCCGCGTGCACCACGCCGTCCGCCGCCGCGCGATCGAAATAGGCGAGCGCAAGGTCGTGGAAATCCTCCTCGGTGCGCAGCACGCCGGCGCCCGCGTAATAGATGTCGAGGAAACTCTGCAGGTCGGTGAAGCTGTACGCCGCGCGCACCTCTTCGACGCTTTTGAACGGGATCGCGACGCTGTTCCGCCGGGCAAGCGCGACCATCATCTCGGGCTCCAGGCTGCCCTCGATGTGGAGGTGAAGCTCGGCCTTGGGCAGCGCGGTGAGGAAGGCGTCGTCGATCATGGGGCTACTCCGGTGTCGGACCGACAGTATCGGCACTCACTGGGCCCGGCAAACTTCTGTGACGCCGGGTGCATTCACCATTTGACGCGCCGAACCGTGACAGTAAGGTAAGACACTTGAGGGGAGCGGACACGCTCCAGCATTTCGTCGGAGACCGGCCTTGCACAGACGTGATTTCCTTACCGCCACCGGCATCGCGCTCGGCGGCGGCATGGTGCCCGCATTCCTGGGGCGCGCGATCGCCGCGCAGGATCTGCAGTCGATGCTGGACGTCGGTCTCAAGAAGCGTCTGGCCGACGCCGCCCTCAATGCCGCAACCGGGGCGGGTGCCACGTATTGCGACGTCCGGGTCGGCCGCTACCTGCGCCAGTTCGTGATCACGCGCGAGGCGAATGTCGAGAACGTCGTCAACACCGAGTCGACGGGCGTCGGCATCCGCGTGATCGCCGGCGGAGCCTGGGGTTTTGCGGCCACCAACGACCTGTCGCCCGAGGCCGTCGCTGCGGCGGCGCGTCAGGCGACCGCGATCGCCAAGGCCAATGCGAAGACGCAGACCGCACCCGTCCAGCTCGCGCCCGTCAAGGGCGTCGGCGAGGTCAGCTGGAAAACGCCGATCGTCAAGAACGCGATGGCGGTGCCGATCAAGGACAAGGCCGACCTGCTGCTCGGCGTCAACGCCGCGGCCACCGCGGCCGGCGCCGATTTCGTCAACTCGATCCTATTCCTGGTCAACGAGCAGAAGTATTTCGCCTCCACGGACGGATCGTACATCGACCAGGACGTCCACCGCATCTGGGCGCCGATGACGGTCACCGCGATCGACAAGGCGACGGGCAAGTTCCGCACCCGCGCCGGGCTGTCGGCACCGATGGGCATGGGCTTCGAATATCTCGACGGCAATGCCAAGGACAAGGTCGTCTCGCCCAATGGCGTCGTCAATTACGGCATGTCCTACGACCTGAAGGAGGACGCGGTCGCCGCGGCGAAACAGGCGCGCGCCAAGCTGAAGGCGCCGTCGGTGAAACCGGGCAAGTACGATCTGGTCCTCGATCCCTCGCATACCTGGCTGACCATCCACGAAAGCGTCGGCCACCCGACCGAACTCGACCGCGTGCTCGGCTACGAGGCGAATTACGCGGGCACCAGCTTTGCGACCCTCGACAAGCGCGAGGCCAAATTCCAGTACGGCAGCCCCGAGGTGACGATCGTCGCCGACAAATTGCAGCCTGGCAGCCTGGGCGCGGTCGGCTACGACGACGAGGGCGTGAAGACCAAGCGCTGGGACCTGATCCGCGACGGCAAGCTGGTCGATTACCAGGCGATCCGCGACCAGGCGCATATCCTGGGGAAGACCGCGTCGGACGGCTGCTGCTACGCCGACAATTGGGCGAGCGTGCAGTTCCAGCGGATGGCCAACGTCTCGCTCCTACCCGGCAAGAAGAAGCAGTCGGTCGCCGACATGATCGCCGGCGTCGAGGACGGCATCTACATCATCGGCGACGGCAGCTTCTCGATCGACCAGCAGCGCTACAATGCGCAGTTCGGCGGCGAGTTGTTCTACGAGATCAAGAACGGCAAGATCACCCAGCAGATCGAGGACGTCGCCTACCAGATCCGCACGCCCGAATTCTGGAACGCGTGCGTGGGGGTGTGCGACGAACGCGATTACCGGCTCGGCGGCTCGTTCTTCGACGGCAAGGGCCAGCCTGCGCAGGTCTCGGCGGTCAGCCACGGATCGTCGACCGCGCGCTTCAACGGCATCAACGTCATCAACACCGCCCGCACGCTCGGCTGAGGAGACCAGACCCATGAGCATCCTCACCGAAAGCGAAGCCTACGCCATCCTCGACAAGGTCGTAAAGCTGTCCAAGGCCGACCAGTGCACCGCGCAGCTGTCGGGATCGATCGACGGCAACGTCCGCTTCGCGCTCAACAACGTGTCGACCAGCGGCATCGTCTCCAACGTCGATCTCGCGGTGGAGGTCGCGTTCGGCAAGCGCGTCGGCATCGCCACGATCAACCAGTTCGACGATGCGTCGCTCGAACGCGTCGTCCGCCGGGCCGAGGATTTGGCACGCCTCGCCCCCGAAAACCCCGAGTTCGTCCCCGCGGTCGGCAAGCAGGACTACAAGCCGACGTCGACCTTCAGCCCCGCAACGGCGGCGATCACGCCCGACTACCGCGCCAAGGTGGCGGCGGATTCCATTGGGCCGTGCCGCGCTGGCAAGCTCGTCGCCGCGGGGTTCCTGCAGGACGGCCAGAGCTTCAGCGCGGTCGTCAATTCCAAGGGCAACCGCGGCTACCAGCGCGCGACCGCGCTCGACTATACCTGCACCGTCCGCACCGACGACGGTCGCGGATCGGGGTGGGTGGGGCGCAGCCTCCAGGATGCGGCCAGTTTCGACGCGGGCACCGAAATCCGCACCGCGATGCGCAAGGCGAGCGCCTCGGCCGACGCCAAGGCGTTGGAGCCCGGCAAGTACACCGTCATCCTCGAACCCGCCGCCGCGGCGGGGCTCATCAGCTTCATGCTGAACTTCTTCGACGCGCGCCAGGCCGACGAGGGCCGCAGCTTCCTGTCCAAGAAGGGCGGCGGCAACAAGGTCGGCGAGCAGGTCTATGCGCCGTCGGTGACGATGTTCTCCGATCCCGGCTATGCGGCGGCCCCGGTGCTGCCGTGGGACGGCGATTTCCTGGCGCGCGAACGGACGCCGATCATCGACAAGGGCAAGGTCGCGAACCTGCAATACTCCCGCTACTGGGCACAGAAGCAGGGCAAGCGCGCGGTCGGCGAGCCGGGCAACCTCATCATGGAGGGCGGCACGAAAACGACCGCCGAACTGGTCCGCACCACCGAGCGCGGCATCCTGGTGACGCGCACCTGGTACATCCGCATGGTCGACCCGCAGACCGTGCTGCTGACCGGCCTGACCCGCGACGGCACCTTCTATATCGAGGGCGGGCAGATCAAATATCCGGTGAAGAATTTTCGGTTCAACGAGTCGCCGGTGATCATGCTGAACAACGTCGAGGAGCTCGGACGGCCGGTGCGGGTGCAGGGTGATGAATCGAACCTGATCATGGTGATCCCGCCGATGAAACTCAGGGACTTCACCTTCACGTCACTGTCGGACGCGGTTTAGGCCGGATTGTGAGGGCGGGCGCGAGCCAAACAATCCTTCGTCACCCCGGACCTGTTCCGGGGTCCAGCGTGCGGCGGGCAGTGCGGTTCCAGGCTCGAAGGTCAGCGCTCACGCCGCCCTGGGCTCCGGCACAAGGCCGGGGTGACGGATTCCTGTGACCCGCTCGGAGTTCCTCCGGCTGGCAACAGCAGGACTTGCCACCGCCCTGCTTCCCCGCGTCCTCACCGCCGCCGCCACCTACGACTTCTGGTTCACCCGCCTCAGCTACCAGTCCGGCGACTGGGACGTCGACCAGCGGATGCCCGCCAGCCTCATCACTGCGCTGATCGACTACACCAATCTGCGCGTCGACTCCAAGGAGCGCGTCGTCGCGCTGTCCGACCCGAAGATGCTGACCGCCCCCTTCTGCTACATCGCGGGGCACAAACTGGTCGAATTCTCCGCCGCCGAGCGCCGCAACTTCGCGGCCTACGTGCGCAACGGCGGCTTCGTGCTGGTCGACGATTGCAACCACGACATCGACGGGCTGTTCGCCAAATCGTTCGAGCGGCAGATGGCGGCGATCTTCGGACCCAAGGCGCTTCGGAAGCTGCCCAACACCCACCCGCTCTACCGCAGCTTCTTCAAATTCCCCGGACCGCCCAACACCGGCCTCGAACTCAACGGCTGGGGCGACGACCTGGTCCACGATTATCTCAAGGGTATCGAGATCGGCGGGCGGCTCGGCGTGCTCTACAGCAACAAGGACTACGGGTGCGAATGGGACTACGACTGGCGCAACAAGCGCTTCCTGGCCGAAGACAATACCCGGTTTGCGGTCAACATCGTCATGTATGCGATGAGTGTCTAGGATGACCGAACAAGAGGTCCAAGACCAGCTCGCCAAGCTCGCCACCCTGCGCGACGCCATCGCGCAGGCGATCGTCGGGCAGAACGACGTCGTCGAGCAATTGCTGATTGCGCTGCTCGCAGGCGGGCATTGCCTGATCGAGGGCGTGCCGGGGCTCGGCAAGACCCTGCTCGCGCGCACGCTCGGCCAGGCGCTTCACCTCGACTTCCGCCGCATCCAGTTCACCCCCGATCTGATGCCCAGCGACATCCTCGGCACCGAGGTGCTGGAGGAGGACCACGGCACCGGCCACCGCGCTTTCCGCTTTCAGCAGGGTCCTGTGTTCACCAACCTGCTCCTCGCCGACGAACTCAACCGCACGCCGCCCAAGACCCAGGCTGCATTGCTGGAGGCGATGCAGGAGCGCACGGTCAGCTATGCGGGCGTCACTCACCAATTGCCCGCGCCGTTCTTCGTGCTGGCGACGCAGAACCCGCTCGAACAGGCGGGCACCTATCCGCTGCCCGAGGCGCAGCTCGACCGGTTCCTGCTCCACGTCCGCGTCGGCTATCCGACCGAGGCCGAGGAGCGCGACATCCTGTCGCAAACCACTGGCGCAGCGCAGGCCGCGGTGCCGCAGGTGATGACCGGCGAGACCGTGCTGGCCCTTCAGCGCTGGGTCCGCGACGTCCACGTGAGCGCCGACCTGCTCGACTGGGTCAACCGCCTCGTCCGCGCGACCCGGCCGGGAGAAGGCGCACCAGACGTGGTTGCGCGCTACGTCCGCTGGGGCGCAGGGCCGCGTGCCGGGCAGTCGCTGATCCTTGCCAGCAAGGCACGCGCGCTGCTCCATGGCCGGCTGGCGGCGACCCGCAACGACGTGGCGGCGCTCGCCGCCCCGGTTATGCGCCACCGCCTGCTGCTGTCGTTCGCCGCCGAAGCCGAAGGGCGCACCACCGACGACGTGATCGCCGCCACCTTGCGCGACGTGGCACCTCCGGCGGCGTGAGGCCGTGGCGCACGACCTGATCCCTCCCGATGTTCGCGCCCGCCTCAAGGGCCTCGTGCTCGTCAGCCGCTGCGCGACCGGTGGCCACGGCCTGGGCCTCCACGCCAGCCGCAGCCGCGGCGCGGGGCTCGAGTTCGCGCAATACCGTGCCTACGAACGCGGCGACGAGCTGCGCCAGATCGACTGGAAACTCTACGCGCGCTCCGACAAGTTCTTCGTCCGCGAGGCCGAGCGCGAAAGCCCCTTGGCGTTGTGGATCTTGGTCGACGGCAGCGCGTCGATGGCGCAGCGGCTCGGCGCGACCAAGGCGCTTGCCGCCTGCCTCGCCGAACTCGCGATCGCAGGGGGCGACCGCTTCGGAATGATGGCGCTGAGCGAGGATGGGCTGGCACTCGTCCCGCCGGGAACGGGCGCGCGCCAACGCGACCGCTTGCTCCTGGCGCTTCACGCGTTCGACGCGGTGGGCGGCTTCCCTGCCGAGGCGACGCTCGCACCCTTGTGGGAACGCATCGGCCAGCGCGACCTCGTCGTCATGCTGAGCGACTGGTTCGACCCCGCGGTCACCGCCGCCGCTACCAAACTCGCCGCAGCAGGCCGTGAGGTGCTGGCTATCCAGCTGTTGACCCCCGAAGAGCGCGACTTCCCCTTCGACGGCGGCCACCGCTTCCGCGATCCCGAGACCGGCGAGGAATTGCTCGCCGACGCACCCGCACTGCGCGCCGGCTATCTGCAACGCTTCGGAGAAGCCCGCTCCGCGCTCCACGCCGAGCTCGAGGCCGCAGGCGTGCGCCACGTCGATTACGTCCTGGATCAGCCGCTGGACGCCCCGCTGAAAGCGCTGTTCGGGTGACCCCGGTGCTGCTGCTTCCGGCTGCGCTGGCGGCGCTCGCCGCCCTGGCGATCCCGCTCGTCATCCATCTTGCGCGCAAGACCGAGCAGCGCCCGACCGACTTCGCCGCGCTGCGCTGGCTGCGCGAACGCCCGCGGCCGCGCCATCGCCCGCGACTCGACGAATGGCCGCTGCTGCTTGCCCGGCTGCTGCTGCTGGCGCTGCTTGCCTTATGGCTCGCGCGCCCGGCGGTGTTCGGGGCAGCGGACACGATTCCGGTGGTTGCGGTCGCGCCGGGCGTCGATCCTAACGGGCTGGCCACCAATGGCATGCGCGCGGTCTGGCTTGCGCCGGGCTTCCCCGACCTCGCAACAGCGCCTCCGCAGCACGTGCCGATCGCCAGCCTCGTCCGCCAACTCGACGCCGAGCTGCCGCCGCAGGTCCGCCTGCGCTTGGTGGTCCCTGCAGTACTGCAAGGCGCAGACGCCGAACGCCCGCGGCTGACCCGCGCCGTCGACTGGCACATCGTCCCCGGCGCGATGGCGCCATCGCCCGCGATGCGCGCCACCGCCCCCGCGATCGCCGTCCGCAGCGCGTCGCGCTACATTGCCGCCGCCGCCAGCGCCTGGGGAGCGCGCGACATCGGCGCGCCCGGTCGCGCGGTCGGCAAGGATGCGACTGCTCTCGCCTGGATCGGACCCGGGCCGATGCCCGCAGCAGCGCAAGCCGTGCTCGACCGTGGCGGCGCGGTCCTGCTCGCCGCCACGACGCCGGTCGGCGAAGGCGCAGCTACCCCGGTCTGGCGAGATGCGCTCGGCGCGCCTTTGGTCGAGAGCATCGCGGTGCCGAGCGGACGTCTGCTCCGCTTCACCCGCCCGCTCGTCCCCGCAGCGATGCCCCAGTTGCTGGAACCCGACTTTCCCAAGCGGCTCCGAGTGCTGTTCACGCCCGATCCCACACCGCCCGCGCGGGTTGCCGCTCGCAACTATGCGCCGACGCCGGGTGCCGCACCCTACCCGCAGCCCGCGATCGACCTTCGCGCGTGGCTGGCGGTCGCGATCGCCGCGCTGTTCCTCGTCGAGCGCCTTCTCGCCACGCGGCGCAAGCGCGCCGTCGCGCCATGACCGCCTACGCACCCGACGCCTTCATCGGACCCGTGCGGACCCGCGTTGCAGCGAACGTCGCTGCCATCGGCGCGCCGCTTGCGATCGTCGCGACGGTCGCAACGCAACGGGTCGGCGAGGTCGCCACGGCAGTCCTCGCCAGCTTAGCGTCCGCGGCAGTCATCGCCGCGGTCGCTTGGCTGCGCACTCGCCGGTACGACGCACGCTGGCTCGTCCGCGGGCTCGACGCGCGGCGCGGCGACCTAGAGGACAGCGCCGACCTGATCTTCACGGGCAACGCCGCGCTGACCCCGCTACAGCAGCTTCAGCGCGCGCGCCTGCTCGACCGCCTCGCTGCCGACGCGGGTCCCGACCTGCGTCCTGCCTGGTCCACCCGCGTAATAGCCGCCGCGTGGGTCGCCGCCGTCGTGGCGGTCGCCGCGCTGCTCTGGCGACCCGCCGACGCACCTCCGACGCTCTCGCCAAGCGCCGAAGGCCTTCCCACCGCGCCCGGGGTGCCGCGACTGACCGGCCAGCGGCTGCGCATCGTGCCTCCGGCCTACACCGGGCTGCCCACGCGCGATGTCGCGACGCTCGATGCACGCGCGCCGGAGGGATCGCGCCTCGAATGGACCCTGGCGTTCGCGCCCCAGCCGAACGGCGCGGCGCTCGCCCCTCAAGACGGCGCGCGCATTGTAATGACCCATCACGACACGTGGCGTGCAGGCATGACGCTCGCGCGCTCGACACTTTACCGCGTCATCCCGACCGGCGCCGACCGGCTGCCCCCGCTCCACCGCCTCGATGCTATAGCCGACCAGCCGCCACGCGTGACTACGACCCAGCCGACGCTCCAGCGCGTCGTGCCCGGCCAACGCGCCTGGACTCCCGCGTTCGACGCCACCGACGACTATGGCGTCGGCACACGCGCGTCGCTCCACATCACCCTGGCCCAAGGCGACGGCGAGAACGTCACCTTTCGCGAACGCAACATCCCGATCGCCGGCAGCGGCTCGCCGCGCGCCCGCCGCTTCGCTCCCGGCCTGAACCTCGCAAGCGTCGGCTTTGGCGGCACGGGCGACCTGATCGTCCAGATCACCGTCAGCGATGCGCGCGGCCACCTCGTCCGCGGCCCGAGCCTGATCCTGCGTCGTCCGTCCGCGACGATCGACGCCGGAACCGGGCTCGACGGCGCGGTAAAGAAAGCGCTGCCCGCCTATTTCCGCAGCCAGCGGCAGATCATCATCGACGCCGAGGGCTTGCTCAGGCAACGCCGCGCGCTCGCTGCCCCCGCGTTCGTCGCGCGCTCGGACGCGATCGGCGTCGACCAGCGGATGCTGCGAATGCGCTACGGCCAATTCCTGGGCGAGGAAGCGGAGGGACCCAGTCTTGCGCTCCCCACCAGCGACGACGAGCAGCCTGCGGACGATCACCCGAACACCGCAGCGCCGGTCGCCGGTCATGCCGAGGACGTGCTCGCCGAATACGGCCACACCCACGACGAGCCAGAGGCGGCGACGCTGCTCGACCCCGACACGCGCAACACGCTGCGGCAGGCGCTCGACCAGATGTGGCAATCCGAACTTCACCTGCGCCAGGGCGATCCCGGCGGCGCGCTGCCTTTCGCCAACCGCGCATTGGTGTTCATCAAGCGCGTTCAGCAGGCGACGCGTATCTTTCTCGCTCGCACCGGGAGTGCGCAGCCCGCGATCGACGAGGCCCGGCGGATGAGCGGCAAGCGCGACGGGTTGGCTGGCGGCACGCTGGGCCTCGCGCCGCCAGCCGCCAACGGTGCCGAGCCGGCCGCGACGTGGCGCGCGCTGGCGGCTCCCGGCGCGATCCGCCTCGACCCGCTCGACCGGTGGCTGCGCGGCGGCGGGCGAGCGCCGGATCGACTGGCACTCGCCGCTGCCATCGATACGGTCCGCCGCGATCCCGCCTGCGCGACCTGCCGGGCGACGCTACGCGCGCTGCTGTGGTCCGCCCTTCCGCGTCCCACACCGCGGGTGACGCGCCGCGATGCGGGCGACGCGGAAAGCCGGCGCTATCTGGACGCGCTCGCACGATGAACGATGCGGTCCTCGCTGCGCTGCTGATCGTCGCGGTCGCGGTCGCCTGGGCACGGCTGGCGTTTTGGCAGGCGCGCGCGCCCATTCACCTGCGCGCGCGCGGATGGCGCGTGGCCCTGCTCGCAGCGATGCAGGCATTGTGCGCAGCGCTGCTGTACCTCACGCTCGTGCCGCCCCCCACGCCCGGTTCCGCGGCGACGCTGGTGGTGGCGACCGCGCATGCGCCGCGTCTGGCCGGATCCGCGAACACGATTGTTGCACTTCCAGAAGCCCCCGCGATCGCCGGTGCAGAACGCGTTCCCGATCTCGCCACCGCGCTCCGCCGCCATCCGGGCACGACTCGGCTGCATATCGTCGGCGCGGGGCTCGAAGCCCGCGACCGGAGTGGACTCCGGGGCATGAGCGTGGCGTTCGATCCGCCTGCCGAACCGCGCGGCCTGGTTCGCCTCGATGCTCCTGCCCCGATTGCGCCCGGCGGCGAGTTCCAAGTCGTTGGCCGCGTCGCACGCGTCCCCGGCGGGTGGGTCGAACTGCGCGATCCTGCCGGAACGGTCGTCGACCAGCGGCCGCTATCGCCCGCGGGAGACTTCGTACTGACCGGCGCCGCGCGTGTTGCGGGGGTGGCGCTCGTCCGTATCCGCGTGCGTGCGCCGGACAAGGCCGTCGTCGAGGCGGCGGCGCTGCCGATCCGCACGAGCGACGACTCCCAGCCCCGCCTGCTGCTGCTCGCCGGCGCGCCGGGGCCGGAAATCAAGTACCTGCGTCGTTGGGCGACCGATGCCGGGCTCGCGGTTACCACGCTGATCGCCGCGGGCGGTGGGGTGGTGCTGGGCGATGCGGCACCTGCGGTGGATGCGGCCACCTTGGCCCGGTTCGACGCCGTGGTCGTCGATGAGCGCAGCTGGGCCGGGCTCGGCGGCGGTCAGCGCGCTGCGATGGCAGCCGCGGTGCGCGGCGGCATGGGGCTGGTCGTCCGCATCACCGGCCCGGTTGCGAGCGAGACGCGCCGCGCCTGGGGCGCGCTCGGGCTGAGCATCGGCAACGCCGCGACCGCCGCCACCGCGCCGCTGGCAGACGGCGTGCCTGCGCTGACCCGGCGGATCGTCGGCACCACGCCGAACGCGGTGGCGGTGTGGCGCGATGCGCGCGGCGCGATCCTGTCCGACTGGCGCGCCGCCGGGCGCGGCCGCGTCGCCCTGTGGCGCGTCGATAACGCCTTCGCGCTTGTGCCGAGCGGCCACGGCGACCGCTACGGCAACGCCTGGGGCGAGACCCTCGCCGCGGTGTCACGCCCGCGCACCGCCCTCACCGTCGACATCCCGCCGCTGCCCCGCGCCGGCGAGCGGATGACGCTGTGCAGACTCGACCGGGGTGCGCGGGTCGACTTCCCGGGCGACGACGCGGTGTTGGCGATCGATCCGGCAAGCGGCCCATGCGCCGGCTATTGGCCGCAGCGCCCGGGCTGGCATCGCCTGATCGACCACGGCGTCATCCAGCCCTTCTACGTCTACCCCGCCGATGCGCTCCCGGGTGTCCGCGCGCACGATCGCGCCGAAGCCACCGTCGCGCTGCGCCGGATGTCCGCATTGCCGGTTCAAAGTGCACCAGACGAACGCGGCGCATCGTGGCCGTGGTTCCTCGCGCTGGTCGCCGCGCTGGGCGCTTTGTGGTGGATCGAGCGCGCGCGATGGGGACGTCGGTCCATCGCACCGCAAACTGGCGCGAATTCCGCATGATCCTGGCAAACCTTGCCATTGACCTAAGGTACGGATCGCGGCACCAAGCGAATACAGTCACTTACGGAATTGGCACGCCGCCTGCAAGGCCACGGATATCGACCGCCGGATGATCCAGCGGCGCGCTACCGAAGGACCCACCATGTCGACCCGTTTCGCCGCGCTCCAGCACACCGCCGCTTCGCTCGCCGCCGCGCTCGTCTTCGCCGCGCTGTTCGTCGGCGCCGCCATCCCGCTCACTCCGATCGCATAAGAGGCCGAAAGCTTAAGTCCTCACCGGTTGGCGCCGCGCCCATCGATCGTCGCGCGCACCTTGGTCGCCAGCTGCTCGACGGTGAAGGGCTTGGGCAGGAACGCGACGCCCGCGTCCAGCACCCCGCCGTGAACCACGGCATTGCGCGTATAGCCGGTGGTGAACAGCGTCATCAGCCCCGGCTGCCGCGACAGCGCCGCATCGGCGAGCTGGCGTCCGGTCATCCCCGGCATGACGATGTCGGTGAAGAGCAGCGCGATGCCTGGCTGCTCGTCCATCATCGCCAGCGCATCCGCCCCGTTGGCGGCGTGGCGCACGGTGTAGCCGAGATCGCGCAACGTCTCGACCGAGATCATCCGGACGCGCTCGTCGTCCTCGACCACCAGCACGATCTCGTTCGCACGACCGGTCGGCAACACGGTGGCCGACGGCGCAACCTTGCCCGGTGACGTGGGCCGTTCGGCGCCGTGCCAGCGCGGCAGGTACAATCTGACGGTCGTGCCGTGGCCGAGCTCCGAATAGATCTTGGCGTGTCCGCTGGATTGTTTGGCGAAGCCGTACACTTGCGATAGCCCGAGGCCGGTGCCCGTTCCCACCGCCTTGGTGGAGAAGAACGGATCGAACGCCTTCGCCAGGACGTCGGGCGCCATGCCCGATCCGGTATCGGTGACGCAGATCGCGACATATTGGCCCGGGGCCACTTCGGGATGTTCCGCGGCATAGCCGTCGTCCAGGTGCGCGTTGGCGGTCTCCACGGTCAATCGGCCGCCGTCGGGCATCGCGTCGCGCCCGTTCACCGCCAGGTTGAGCAGGACGCGCTCGATCTCGTGCGGGTCGGCGTTGACGCTCCACAGCCCGCCGGCCAGCACCGTTTCCACCTCCACGCGCTCGCCCAGGGTGCGCCGCAGGATCTCCGACATGCCCCCGACCAGCCGATTCAGGTCGAGCACCGCAGGCTGCAACGGCTGCTGGCGCGAAAAGGCGAGCAGCCGCTTGGTCAGCTCCGCCGCCCGCCCGGCGCCGTCCTCGGCCGCGGACACGAGGCGCAGCAGACCCGCCGCTGCGTCGCCGCTACCGTATTTGCGCCGGATCAGGTCGAGCGAGCCGATCACGACCGCCAGCATGTTGTTGAAATCGTGGGCGATGCCCGCGGTAAGCTGTCCCAGCCCTTCCAGCTTCTGAAGCTGACGCACCTGCCCCTCGGCGATCTCGCGACGCTGCACCTCGTCGCGCTGCCCCGAATGCGCGGTTTCCAGCTCGACCGCCTGTGCGTCGACCCGCGCCGCCAGCATCGCGGCGCGGTTGCGCTCCGCCTCCATCGCGAGCCGCTCGTCGGTGCGGTCGCGGACGATCTTGACGTAGCCGCTGAGCGTCCCGTCCGGCGTCAGCACCGGCTGCAATTCCCCGCTCGCCCAGAACCGCGATCCGTCCTCGTGCAGGTGCCACCGCTCGTCCTTCGCGAACCCCGCCGAGCGGGCGACCGACATCTCGGCTTCGGGTACGTTCGCCGCGACGTCCTCGGGCGTGAAGAAGAATCGCACGTGACGGCCAAGCGCGTGCTCGGCGGACCAGCCGAAGACGCCTTCGGCGCCCCTGCTCCAGCGGGTTACAAGGCCTTCGGCGTCGCTTATCACGATGCCGAATTCGGTCGCGGCATCGAGCACCAGGTCGAACCGGTCGTTGACTCCGCTGAGCTCGACATCGCGCAACACGGCTTCGCGCCCGAGACGCTCCGTTTCGATCCGCCGATCCTCCAGGCTGCGCGCGTTGCGGGCGACAAAGGTGCGGATATCGCGCGAGACGCGGCGGAGCAGCAGCGGGATCGCGAGCAGCGCCAGCGACAGGACCGCGACCAGCACCCATCCCAGCCGGCTTGCCGATGCCTGCCGCTGTGCCGCAACCAGCGCCGCGCGCGCCTGCAGATCGTCGATCCCGCGCCGGATCGCGATCATCTCCTGCAGCCCGTCGCCCGAGCGGACTCGTGCCAGCGCCGATCGCGCGTCGCCGGCGCGGCGCAACACCACGGTTGTCTCGAGTTCGCGCATCTTGGTCGAGACGCGGCCGCGGACATCGGCGAGCAGGCGTTCCTGCTCGGCGTCGCCCGCGACCCGGACGCGCACCTGCTCCAGCCGTCGCGGCAGCACATCCACCGCCTGCTCGTAAGGGGCCAGGTAGCGATCCTCGCCGGTCATCAGATAGCCGCGTTGGCCGGTTTCGGCGTCCTGCACCGTGGACAGCAATACGGTCAGCGCCGCCCGCGTCTCGACCGACGCCTGCGCCGCGCGCAATCGCGCGTCATAGTTCAGCCCGAGCAGCAGCGCCGCGAGCAGCGCCGTCAGGATCAGGATCGTCACGATCGGCGCCGCCATCGTCGCGAGCGAGCGGCGCGGCGCGATCGACATCGCACCGTCCGGTACTGGCGGAGCTACGTCGGCTTGCATGCTGCGGGCCTATATCCGCCCACGCCATTTTCCAACCACGAACTGCACGACTTTCTAGCCGACACGAACCGCCGAGGATCGGATGGCAAGCGACCTTCCGGGCGCGATCGGAAACCGTACGACGCCCACGGCATTGATCATCGGCATCAGACCCGGGTCGTGTGACGCCTGATCCAGCGGTGACATTGCTCGGGCCACAGCGCGCCCGAATTGCCGGTGGGCAGGCCAACGCCGAAGCCGTGGCCGCCCGCCTCGATCAGATGCGCCTCGACGGGCACCGCGGCGGCGCGGCAGGCGGCGAGCCAAGCGAGGCTGCACGCCACCGGCACGATATCGTCGTCGAGCGCGTGGAGCAGGAAGCTGGGCGGCGTGCGGGCATCGACGTGGAGGACGGGCGAGCGGCGTGCGACCTCCGCTTTGCCCGGCGCGGTCCCCAGCAGATGCTCGCGCGAACCGGCATGCGTGTCGGGCAGCACGAGCGTGGTCACCGGGTAGATGAGCGCGGCGAAATCGGGCCGGGCGGAGAGGCGGTCGGCGGCGTCCGCTGGTGTATAGACGTCCTCGTCGTGTCCCGTGGCGAGGCTCGCCGCCAGATGTCCTCGTGCGGAAAAGCCCGCGATGCCGATCGACGTCAGTCCCAGCCGCGCCGACATCGCCCGGAATACCCGCATCGCACGCTGCGCATCCTGGAGCGGCACGTCCGCGCGGTCTCGCCAGCCTTCCGCGGGCAGCCGATAGGTCAGCACCGCAACCGTATAGCCGAGCGCGGTGAACACCCGCGCCACTTCGCTGCCCTCGTTGGTGATCGCCAGGAATGCGTAGCCACCGCCGGGAATCGACAGCAGGCCGACGCCGTTCGACCGCATGGGACGGTAGATCTCGATTGCCGGGACGGCGATACCGGTCAGCCAGGTCTCGGGCTTGTCGTGCGACCTGCGCAATTCGGCATGGAACCGCGGCGGCGGCGAGGTCGCGCCGGGCGGCGGCCCGGCCCACAAGGCGATGCGCGCCGGAGCGGCTTGTGCACCCGCAGCGCTCGCCGACAGCGGCACAGCCATCGCGCCTCCGAGCAGCATGCGGCGGTCGACGAGCATCGGCATTCTCCTGAGCGGCGGCATCCTGATTCGAACATCCATGTTGCCAAGCCTCGGACGCACTAATATGTACGATAAATAAGGAGAGTTCGAGTGCCCGATCTGACTTACGCCGACCGACCAGCGGCTGGCGAGCACGGACCGGCGGACGTGGAAACGGTGTGCGCCGCTGCGCAAGCCGCGTTCGACCCGTACCGAAGCACCGACGCCCAAACGCGCGCGGCGTTCCTGGAGGCGATCGGCGAGGAGATCGTTGCGCTCGGCGAGGCGCTGATCGACGCGGCGTGTCGCGAGAGCGGGTTGCCGCGCGGCCGCATCGAGGGCGAGCGCGGGCGTACCGTCGGGCAATTGAAGCTGTTCGCAGGCGTACTGCGCAGCGGCGACTGGATGGCGTTGCGGATCGACCCGGCGCTGCCCGACCGCGCGCCGCTGCCGCGCCCCGACCTCCGGTTGCGGATGGTGCCGCTCGGGCCCGTCGCGGTGTTCGGCGCATCCAACTTTCCGCTCGCCTTCTCGACCGCAGGCGGCGACACCGCCGCCGCGCTCGCCGCGGGATGCACCGTGGTGGTCAAGCAGCATCCGGCACATCCCGACACCGGCGCCATGGTAGCGCAGGCGATCCGGGCCGCGGCGGCGCGTTGCGGCATGCCCGAGGGGGTGTTCGGCGAATTGAGCGGGCCGGGCAACGATCTCGGCGCGGCGCTGGTCCGCGATCCGCGCATTGCGGCGGTGGGCTTCACCGGATCGCGCGGCGGCGGGCTGGCGCTGATGAAGCTGGCGGCCGAGCGGCCCGTGCCGATCCCGGTGTATGCCGAAATGTCGAGCATCAACCCGGTGATCCTGTGCCCGCAAGCGTTGCGGGCGCGGGGTGCCGCGCTGGGGACGGCGTTCGTCGGTTCGCTGACGATGGGCGCGGGGCAGTTCTGCACCAATCCGGGTCTCGTCGTCGCGATCGACGGCGAGGGTCTCGACGCGTTCGTCGCCGCTGCTGCTGCCGCGTTGCCCGAGGTCGGCGCGCAGGCGATGCTGACGCCGGGCATCCATGCGGCGTACGAAGCCGGGACGGCCGCGCTCGACGCCCACGCCGAGGTCGATCTGGTCGCCAAGGGCAAGGTGGGCGAGGGCGTGGCGCAGGGGCGTGCGGCGTTCTTCGCAACCACCGCCCAGGCGTTCCTTGCGGACGAGGCGCTCGGCCATGAGGTGTTCGGGGCGTCGTCGCTGCTCGTTCGCTGCCGCGACGAGGACGAACTCGTCGCCGTGCTCGCCGCCGCCGAGGGTCAGCTGACCGCAACGCTGCAGATGGACGCGGGCGACACCCCGCTTGCCGCGCGGCTGGTGCCGCTGCTCGAGCGCAAGGCTGGACGCATCCTCGCCAACGGCTGGCCGACCGGGGTCGAGGTCGCACATGCGATGGTTCACGGCGGACCGTTCCCGGCGACATCCGATGGCCGGTCGACTTCGGTCGGCAGTCTCGCGATCGACCGCTTCCTGCGCCCGGTCTCGTATCAGAATCTGCCTGCCGAGCTGTTGCCGGACGTGTTGCGCGATGATGCGCAAGGTGGGGCACCCGTGCTGATCGACGGCGTTCGCCAGTAATCACCGCGTGACCGCAAAGCGGCGCGCGAACGAAGGAGAGGGAGATGGCCTTGCGCCTGTTGCAGCATCGGAGCGCCGCGGGCGCGCGCAGCGTGATTGCCGCTGACGAGTCCGGCGCGTGGATCGTTAAAGGCGCAGGCAGCGTCTACGATCTCGCTACCCGCGCGGTGGCCGCAGGGCACGGCCTCGCGGCCGAGGTCGCGGCGTGCGAGCGCGGCGATGCCGTCGATCTCGCCGCGGAACTCGCCGCCGGTCGCCTGCTCTCGCCGGTGGACCACGCCGATCCGGCGCACCTTATCATGACCGGCACCGGGCTGACCCACCTCGGCTCGGCCGAAGGGCGCGACAAGATGCACAAGGCGGCGGCCGAAGCGCAGACCGATTCGATGCGCATGTTCCTCGAAGGGGTGGAGGGCGGCAAGCCCGCGATGGGCGAGACCGGGCAGCAGCCCGAATGGTTCTACAAGGGTGACGGATCGGGTCTCGTCGGACCAGGCGAGGCGCTGACGATGCCCCATTTCGCGCAGGACGGCGGCGAGGAGCCCGAGCTGGCGGGCGTCTACCTGATCGGTCCCGACGGCACGCCGCATCGCCTGGGCCTCACCCTCGCCAACGAGTTCAGCGACCATGTCACCGAGCGCCACAACTATCTGTGGCTCGCGCATTCCAAGCTGCGCCAGGCCGCGCTGGGGCCCGAGCTGCTCGTCGGCACGCCGCCCGAGCATGTCGAGGGCATGAGCCGCATCGTTCGCAACGGTGCGGCCATCTGGGAGAAGCCGTTCCTGAGCGGCGAGGCGAACATGTCGCACAGCCTGGCCAATCTGGAGGCGCACCATTTCAAATACGACCTGTTCCGCCGTCCGGGCGACATCCACGTCCATTTCTTCGGCACCGCGACGCTCTCCTTCGCGGACGAGGTGCGCACGCAGGTCGGCGACGTGTTCGAGATCGGGGCCGCGCCCTTCACCCTGCCGCTGCGCAACCCGCTCGCGCGCGCCGCCTCCGCTCCCGTCGTCGTGAAGGTGCTCTGATGAAGCTCGTCCGTTTCGCCGCCGCGCTGCTTCTCTCCGCCGCGCCCGTCGCCGCGCAGGAAGCCCCGCGCACGACCGTCGTCGTCCATGCCGACACGCCGGGACCGACCTACGACCGGCGCATCTTCACCCAATTCGCCGAGCATCTCGGCACCGGCATCTACGGCGGATTGTGGGTTGGCGAGAAATCGTCGATTCCCAACACCCGCGGCTTCCGCAACGACGTGGTCGGCGCGCTCAAGCGCTTGGGCGTCCCCGTCGTCCGCTGGCCAGGCGGGTGCTTCGCCGACGAATATCACTGGCGCGAGGGCATCGGCCCGCGCGCCAAGCGCCCGGTCAAGATCAACACCCATTGGGGCGGCGTCACCGAGCCCAATACCGTCGGCACGCACGAATTCTTCGACCTGGCCGGGCAGATCGGCGCGGAGGCCTATGTCGCGGGCAACGTCGGCAACGGCACGCCGCAAGAGATGGCGGAATGGGTCGAATACATGACCTCGCCCGCCGGGAGCCTGGCCGACGAGCGCGCGCGCAACGGCCGCAAGGAACCGTGGGCGGTGCCCTATTTCGGCGTCGGCAACGAACTGTGGGGCTGCGGCGGCAGCATGCGCGCGGAATATGCCGCCGACGTGACGCGCCGCTACGCGACCTTCATCAAGGCGCCCGCGGGAACCCGGATCATGAAGATCGCTTCGGGCGCCAACGTCGACGATTTCAAGTGGACCGAGACGATGATCGCGCAAGCCGCCGGTCAGATCGACGGCATGTCGCTCCATTACTACACCGTCCCCGGCGGCTGGCCGCCGCGCGCGTCGGCGACGCAGTTCGACGAGGCGGGCTGGGCGGAGACGCTGTCCGAGGCGCTGCGCATGGACGACCTCATCACCCGCCACACCGCGATCATGGACAAATACGATCCCGCCAAGCGCGTCTGGCTCGCGGTCGACGAATGGGGGACGTGGTATGCGGGCGATCCCGGCACCAACCCCGGCTTCCTGCGCCAGCAGAACACGCTGCGCGACGCCCTGGTCGCGGCGGTCAACCTCAACATCTTCGCGCATCATGCCGATCGGGTGAAGCTGACCGCGATCGCGCAGATGGTCAACGTGCTCCAGGCGATGGTACTGACCGACGGCGCGAAGATAGTTCTGACCCCGACCTATCACGTCTTCGCGATGTACAAGCCGTACATGGACGGAACGGTGCTGCCGATCGACGTCAAGTCGCCATGGTACAACAAGGACAAATGGGTCATGCCCGCGGTCAGCGCGTCGGCGGTGCGCGGCAAGGATGGGATCGTGCGCGTCGCGCTCGCCAACCTCGATCCGAACCGCGCCAACACCGTCTCGGCGACGCTGGCGGGGATACGGCCGACGACGGTGACCGGGCAGGTGCTGACCGCGGCGCAGATGACCGCGCTCAACACCTTCGATGCGCCGGATGCGGTGAAGCCGGTGGCGTTCGGCGGTGCGAGCGTCGCCGGCGATACGCTGACCGTCGCGCTGCCGCCGAAGTCGGTCGTCATGCTGGAACTGCGGTGAGGGCGCTCGCCGCAGCGCTGCTGGCGCTGGCAGCGGCCGGTGCATCGGCGCAGGTTCCGACCGCCCCGAAGCCTCCCGCCCCGACGACCGCGGAGGACTGGCCGCAGGGCGACGTGCGCCCGGTGCACGACCCGGTGATGATCCGCGAGGGCGACACCTACCACGTCTATTCCACCGGCATCGGCGAGGGCGACCAGCGATTCGTGTCGCACCGCATCTCGACCGATCTCGCGACCTGGACGCGCGCACCCGCGCCGTTCGGCAAGCTGCCGGACTGGGCCGCCGCCGCGATCCCCGGCGCGACCAACATGTGGGCGCCCGACATCAGCCTCGTGAACGGGCGCTATCGCCTTTATTATTCGGTCTCGACCTTCGGTTCGAATCGCTCGGGCGTAGGCCTCGCCACCAGCGCGACGCTCGATCCGGCAAAGCCCGGCTACGGCTGGCGCGACGAGGGGCTCGTCGTCATGTCGACCCCGGGCGACGATTACAACGCGATCGATCCCGCCTTTGTCGCGGGCGCCGACGGGCGCCATTGGCTTGCGCTCGGCAGCTTCTGGACGGGATTGAAGCTGTTCGCGCTCGATCCCGCCACCGGCAAGCTTCTCCACGCCGGTGAGAAGCCGATCGCGATCGCGCGCCGCCCGGTCCCCGCCGGTGCGCCGTCGATCGTCGAGGCGCCGTACATCTTCGCGCACGGCGGCTGGTACTGGCTGCTGGCCAGCTACGACTATTGCTGCAAGGGCGTGAACAGCACCTACTACACCGTGATCGCACGATCGAAGCGGGTCGAGGGCCCGTATCTGGGCAAGGACGGCAGCTCGATGCTGGCGGGCGGCGGCACGGTCCTGCTGCGCGCGGACCTGCAGGAGAAGCAACGCTTCCGCGGGCCGGGCCATTCCGCCTATTTCCGCGACCGGGACGGGACGGACGGTTCCGACTATGTCGTTTATCATGCCTATGACAAGGCCGCCCACGGCGCGCCGACGCTGCGGATCGCGCCGCTACGCTGGGATGCGCAAGGGTGGCCCAGCGTCGCACCGGGGAGGATGCCATGACGACACGCCGCACCTTCATCGCCGGCGCCGCCGCGCTCGCCGCCAGCCCTGCGCTTGCTCGCGCCCGGACGCCCGGCGTCGTCAACCCATTGGTGAAAAACCGCGCCGACGCGCAGGTGTTCCGCCACACCGACGGCTGGTATTACATGACCGCGTCAGTGCCCGAGTACAACCGGCTTGTGCTGCGACGGTCGCGTACGCTGGCGGGGCTCACGACGGCGCGAGAGGCGGTGCTGTGGCGGCACCAGAAGACCGGCCCGTTGTCGGGTTTCATCTGGGCGCCCGAACTCCACCTGATCGACGGCAAATGGCTCCTGTATTTCGCAGCGGGGCCGAGCGGCGGCGGCGAGGACGTGTTCCGCATCCGCACCTACGCGGTCGTCTGCGACGGCGGCGATCCGATGGCGGGGCACTGGTCGCTGCTGGGCCAGCTCCAGACACCATGGGACACGTTCACGCTCGACTCGACCAGCTTCGTCCACCGTGGTGTCCGCTATCTGGCGTGGGCGCAGCGCGAACCGGGGATCGAGACGAACAGCAACCTCTACCTGGCCCCGCTCGCAACCCCGCTGACGCTCGCCGCCAGACCGGCGCGGCTGTCGGTGCCGACGCTGGCCTGGGAAGTGCAGGGCTTCAAGGTCAACGAGGCGCCGGCGTTCCTCGCGCGCAACGGTTGCGTGTTCCTGACCTATTCGGCAAGCGCCACCGACGCGCGCTATTGCATGGGGATGCTGAGCGCGCGCGACGACGCCGACATCATGGACCCGGCGGCGTGGACCAAGTCGCCGACGCCGGTGTTCGCATCGTCCCCGGAGAACAACGTCTGGGGGCCCGGGCACAACAGCTTCACCGTCGACGCGCGCGGCAGCGACATGCTGGTGTTCCACGCCCGCGACTATCGCGCCATCAAGGGCGACCCGCTGTTCGACCCCAACCGCCACACCCGCGTCCAGCCGTTCGCCTACCACCCCGACGGCACGCCCGATTTCGGCGTGCCGGTGCGCAACGGGGTGCTGCGCGCCTGAGCTAGAAGCGCAGGCGCACGCCGGTGCTCACCGTCTCCTGGTGATCGTCGCGGCCGCTTTGCGCCGAGACGGAGCTGAACAGGTCGAGGGCATCGGAGACCCGGTAATCGAGGCCGGCCGACGCGGTGCCGACCACCCTCGCTCGCGACGCACCCACTGCGGTCAGTGCCAACGGCCCACCGGCATAGCCGGCCAGCGCGTCCGCGCGGCGGCCCTCGATCTGGTAGCGGAGCCCCAGGCCCACGAACGGCCGGAACGCCGCCGTCGAAGCCTCGCTGCGACCAAAGCCAAACCCCGCGTCTGCGAAACCCGCGACGTGCCGATCGCGCGCAACGGTCAGCGCGAACGGTCCGCCCGTCTCGGTCGCGCCATTGCGGGTCGTGCGCAGGTAGGTGATCCCGAGCCTGGGCTGGAGCGTCCACTCAGTCCCCATGCCGAGATCGTAGCGGACCGACACGTCCGCCGCCCAGCTGTGCAGGTCGTAGCGCCCGCTTGCCGAGGCCACGCCTGGCAGCGCGCGCGTCGTGCGCGCAGTGCCACCGTCGTACAGGATCGAAGCGGAGAGCCCCAGGCCACCGTGCGCGTAGCGGCCATGCACGCCGGCGACGACGCCATCGGCCTTGGTGCGCGCGCCCAGCGCCTCGATCCCCTGCCGGGTGTTCAGATAACCGCCGAACGCGCCGACCGACCAGTTGCTGTCGCCGTAGCCGAGGCCTCCCAGAAAGCCGTAACCGCGAGTCCGCGCGTTGGCGCTACCCGCCGCCGGATCGGCGCTCAGCGTGTGCCACTGCCCGACCGTCTGCGCGAAGGTGAACAGGCCCGCGTCGTCGCGGGTCGTGGCGAACGCGGGGCCGCGCGCCGCGGCGGTCAGGGTCAGCGCATCGTCGACGCCGATCTGGGTGGCCGACGCATAAGCCTCAGGCGTGAGCTGTGCAAAGCCGTGCGGATCCGACGCACCCGCAGGGGTGAGCAACGCCGGCAGCGCCGCGAACAGCGTACTGGTGGCGGGCTGCACCGCCAGCGTCGCATTGGCATAGGCGATCGAGCGCGAGACCTGCGGCGAGAAGCTGCCATCGCCCACGAACTGGCCGAGCAACTGGATGCGGTCGGCCCGCTGGATCACGAGACCGAACAACGTGTCCGGCTTGACCACGGTCGAATAGCTGCCCGCGATGCCGCCGCTGGCGACGATCAGGTCGTACGAGGTGCCGGGCCGCAGCGCGCCCGTGGGCACGAGCTGGAGCGTCGCGCCCGATGCGATCGACACCGCACCGTTCACCACCAGCTTGTCGGAGATCGTGGGGGTCAGCTCGAACACCGACACCGATCCGCCGGCGATCGCGACATTGCCGTTCACCGTCATCGTGCCCGGCGAAGCACCGGGGCTCAGCGTGCCCGCGACCGCGATGTTGCCCGTGACAATTCCCGCCGAGCCGAAGGTCGCACCTTGGCGCACCGCGATCTGCGGGGCGGTGATGGTCGAGCCGCTCAAGCCGACAAGGCGACCGCTCGTCAGGTCGACGCTGCCCACCGCCGCGGCGCCGGCGACCGTCGCATAGCCGCCCGACTGGGCATAAGCCTCGACACTAGTGACACCGGACAACGCGACCGGAGCAGCCGCGCTCCCGCCCGACACCGCGATCGTGTCGGTGCCCGCGCCGCCATCGACGCCGCCCGCGAAGGCGCCCGCGATCGAGAAGCGGTCATCGGTCGCGCCGAACTGCACCTGTCCCGCGCTCAGCACGCCATCGGCGGCGATCGTGAGATTGCCGGCCGAGACAAGGCGATCGTAGCGGTGCGCGCCGGTCAGCGTCAGCGTGCCGCTGCCCTCGGTCGCCAGCGTCTCGACATCGCGCAGAACGCCGCCCAGCGTGCGGTCGCCCGCGAGCTCGATCGTCGCGCGGTCGTTGCCCGCACCACCCGACACGGAGCCCGCAAGCGTGCCGCGCGCCGCCAGGCGGAAGCCGTCGTCGCCCGCACCCAGGTCGATCGTCCCCGCCAGTGTCCCGCCGTTCGCGACGGTGAGCTGCTGGGCGCCATCGCCGAACGAGAGCGTCGCGTCCGCCGAGCCGAGCGTGCCGGTGACGCTCAGCGCATTCGCGGCGAGGACCAGTTGCTCGAAACCGGTCGCATTGCCCGCCAGGGTCACCGGCGCCGTGGCGGTGAAGCGTAGCGTGTCGTTGCCCGCTCCGCCGCCGTAGGTGCCCTCCGCCCGGACCGCGCCGATCGCGAGTGTGTCGTTGCCGCCACCGAGCGCGACGCTGGCAACGTCGCCGTCGACCGCCAGCGTCTCGGCATCGTCCGATCCGGCGATCGCGCCGACGGTATATCTGCCGAGCGCAAGGTTGAGCCCGGTACCGCTGAGCGCCACGGCCTCGAACCGCTGATCGAGCGCGAGCGACAGCGTCCCCTCGCCGTCTACCGACAACCGCTCGAACCCGGTGCGCCCGCCGATGCCGGTGCGGTTGCCCGCGAGCAGCACGGTGTAGAGGTCGCTGCCGGCGCCGCCATCGACGCTGCCCGCGACGCGGCTGCCTGCGCCATCGACGAATGTATCGTCGCCACTGCCCAGAGCGACCGAGCCGAGGATCGCGCCGCGATTGACGACGCGGTCGCCACCGCCGGCTAGGTCGAGCGACCCTGCAATCGTGCCGTCGTTGACGACCGTCTCGTCCGCATCGCTGCCGGTGACGGTCACGCCACCAGCGCTGGTCAGCGTTTCGCCCTTCGCAACGGTGACGGTGCCGCCGGAAAGTCCGATCGTGTCGAAGCGGAAACGGCCCGAATAGACGACATTGCCCACGCCGGTTTGGCTGAAGCGTTCGAAGTTGACGAACCGGTCGCCATCGACTGCACCACCTCCGGCCGCGTCGATGATAAGGCTATCCAGCCCCAGGCCGCCGTCGACGATGCCGGTCAACGTCGCACCGGCACGATGGAGCAGGGTGTCGTCGCCGAACCCGAGAAAGACGTCGCCCGCGATCCGCCCGTAATTTTCGATCCGGTCATTTCCGGCACCCAGATCGACCGACCCGATGATCGTACCGGAGTTGACGATTCGGTCGTCGGCGTCGCCGATCGTCTGAATCGCGCCCGCCAGAGAGGACAGACCGAACGAGTCGGCGACCACGTCGTCGGCAGCCAGCATCGTGCCGCTACCACCCCGAACGATGCCGGCATTCGCGAGGTCGAGCGCCGCACCATAGGTCGTGATGGCGGTGGAGCGCGCACCGACGGCCTCGATCACGCCGGTTGCGGTGTTGATGACGGTGGCGGTTGCGTCCGTGCCGCCTTCGAGTTGCAGTGCGATGGCCGGGACGGTGTAGCGATACGTCTCGCCCGACCAGTAATCGGTATAGGTCTGCTCGCTGCCGCCGCCATTGGCGCGGATCGTGCCTGCGTTGGTCACCGCGATGGTAAGCGGGGTCGAACGCGCGTTGTAGGCCTGGACGCTCAGATACACCGCCGACGCTCCGGAGCCGCTCGCGTCGATCGTGCCGCCATTGTCGAGCGTCACCGCACCGGGCGCGGCCGTATCGGTGTCGAGAGCGAGGCGGACCGCTTCTCCGCCGGCTGCGACATCGGTGATCGTACCGGAGTTGGTCAGCGATACCGACAGCGCGCCGGTCTGCGGCGTGTCGAACAGATACGCGTAGCGCGACAGCGACGCCTGCACACCGCCCCCTTCGATGCTGCCGCTGTTGGCCGCGGCGATGCTGTCGGTCGCCTGCCAGCCGTAGAGCGCAACCGCCGGCTGCGCGCCGTTTCCGGCGATCCGGCCGGCGTTGCTGAAGGATAGGGCGTCGGCGGCGTCGATCGCCACCGCCGGGCCGGACAGCGTCGTCGCTCCGATCGTGCCGGTGTTGGCGAAGGTGCGCGTCTGGCCGGAGAACCCGCCGGCAATCGTGCCCTGATTGGTGAAGGCGGCGAGCACGCCCTCGCCGCTCGTGTACGGATCGCCCATCGCATAATAACTCTGTGCGCGCGCGGCGCCTGCGATGGTCGCGGTGTTGACGACCGCGCCGTCGCCCGTGAGCGCGAGGTCGCCGGCGATCGGAGCATCGGCGCGCACCGTCACCACAGTGTCGCTCCCGAACGCGCCGACTCCCTCCGCCTCGAAGCCGGCCACGTTGACCGTCCCGAGCGTCACCGTGTCGCTTGCGCGGCGGACGTAGATCACCGTGTCGATGCCGCTGCCACCGTCGATGGTGCCGCTGACCCCGAGATTACCGCCAAAGGAAATCAGCGTGTCGTCGCCGTTGCCGAAGCGCAGATCGCCCGCGATCGTGCCGCCGTCGGCGATGTAGGTGGCGCTGCTATAGGAGGGGCCATAGGGAGAATAACCCAGATCGACCGTGCCCGTGATCGTACCGGCGTTCGCGAGCGATCCGCCCCCCAGCAGGATCGCCGCCTGCCCGCTCGCACCCGCGATCGTCCCGCCCGCCTGATTGGTGATCGCGGCATAGCCGGTGATCGCCGCGCCGCCCGAACTGGCGATACGGCCGCTGTTCCGGATCGTGGTGAGACCATCGCCCTGCACCGCGACCCCGGCGACGTCGATCGTGCCGCTGTTGACCAGCATCCTGACGCCGCGAACGCCCGCCGCCGCCCGGCCACCTGCCGCTTGCACGATGCTGCCGCTGTTCGTCAGCCCCGCGGTGCTTTGCACGCCGATCGTGCCGTCGAGCGTGATCGTGCCGCTGTTGACGACGTCCTTGCCGCCCACGATCGCGAAGACTGAGCTGTAGAAGGTACCCGCTCGGTCATTTGCGACGATCGCTCCGACGTTGGTCAGGCTATCTTCGGTGCCGAGCGCGACGGCCGCATAGGGATAGGTGTTGCTGTCGGCGCGCGTCACGGTCAGCGTGCCGCGGCTGGTGATGCCGAGCCCGCTTGCGACCCCCGCCTCACCTGGCGCGAGCTGGACCGAGCCGATCCTGATCGCAGGCTGCGTGGTGGTGGCGATGTCGGCGGTCAGATCGACGCTGCCCCGCCCGGCGAGTTGCAGCGGCCGGGTGCCGGCCACGCCGGTCAGCGTCAGCGTCGCGCCGTCGAACAGGTCGTAGCCGACTCCGGCGAAGGCCCCCGGCACGCTCAGCGATGCGCTGGCGTCGCCGCGGACGCGGTAGCGCAACAGCGCACCCGTGCCCGACACCGTACCGGCGATTCCGGCAAAGGCGCCCGGACCGTCGTTCGCCAGTTCGGCGATCAACGTGTCGGTGGGCCCGAGCGTCAGATTGCCGTTGAGCATTCCGCCGGGCAGCGCGAAGAAGCGGTTGGCATTGTACGAATCCGCATATGGGTTGACCATCGCGACATTGCCGTTGATCGTCCCTGCATTGGCAACCGTCGCCACCAAGACACCGCTGCCGCCGTTCTGCGCGCCGATCGCCGCGGTACCGCCGCTCACCACGCCGCCGGCGCGATTGTCGAGCACGCCGTACCAGTCGAGGACGACCCCGGTGCCCGCCGAGGCGATGACGCCGGTGTTCACCAGATTGCTGGAGATGCGAGCGCCGGCAATCGCACCTTCGATCAAGCCGCTGTTGCTCCAGTTCGATCCGTACGAGCCGCTCAGGACGACACCGGTGCCCCCCGTCGAGCGGATCGTGCCGCTATTGGTGAAATACGGCCCGAACAGCGACGCCGCTGTTCCGGCTGCGGTGATGGCACCGCTGTTAAGGAAATAGCCGCCGTAACCGAACGACACGCCATCGCCGGTCGCCGCGATCGTGCCGCTGTTCTCGAAGCGCCTGATGTTGCCGAGAGCGGCGGCGAAGGTCCCGCTGGCTCCCCCCGTCGTCGTGATCGTTCCAGCGTTGACGAAGACCGGCGAACCGCTCGGGTCGTAACCGTTGAATAAAACCGCCTGCCGTGCGCCGGACAGGGTGGTGCGATTGACGATCGTCCCCGCTCCGGCGAGCGACAGGATAGCGGACGCCGCGAAGCCGTCGGCCAGCGTCGCCGTCACCCCCGCATCGGGC
Source organism: Sphingomonas sp. (assembly GCF_964263785.1). Taxonomy (GTDB): domain Bacteria; phylum Pseudomonadota; class Alphaproteobacteria; order Sphingomonadales; family Sphingomonadaceae; genus Sphingomonas. The sequence continues at coordinate 32,695 of NZ_CAXVWL010000088.1, read as the reverse complement.
GCCAGGCTCAGCTGCTCGAAATTGGCGGGCAGGACCAGCGGCGTGGCCAATGTGGTGTCGGCGGCGAGGCGAACGCGCACGGTGTCGGTGCCCTCGCCGCCGTCGATCGCGCCGGTGATGCCGGTCGACAGGCCGCCGCCGTTGTAGGTCGCGACCAAGGTGTCGAAGCCTGCGCCGAACGTGACCGAGCCGTTGATCCGGCCCGCGGTCGAATCGACCGTGCTGTCGCCGGTGTAGCCCGGCGCCGCGGCGGTCACGACGTTGCCGTCGATCGTGCCGGCATTGACGAGTTGAAGATAAGTGTCGGTACGGATCGCGGCCGCGCCCGCGCTGGCGATCCGGCCGCCGCCCGCATTGGCGATGGTCAGCTGACTGCCCGCGATCGCCGTACCCGTGCCACTGTTCGCGACGGTGCCGCTGTTGGTGAGGTTGCGCCCGGAGGGCACGTTGGCGAGCGTCGCCGCGTTGCCGGCCGACGCGATCGTGCCGGTGTTGCCGAGGTCGCCGTAGTAGATGAAGCCTGGGTTCGTTCCCCAGTCGATCGCGCTGCGCGTGCCGCCGTCGATGATGCCGGCGTTGGCCAGCGTGCCCACGGGTGCGCTGATCGCGCCGATCGATCCGCCCTGCCGATTGGTGATCGACGAAAATCCGGCAAAGGTGGGGGCGGTCGACAGCAGCGCGACGCCACCGGTGCCGCTGATCGTGCCGGCGTTGTCGATCGTCACCGACGCGCGCCCGTACCCCGAGCTCGCTTGTCCGGCGACCACGCCGTTGGTGCCGGTAACGACGCCGCCTGCGAGCACGGTCAGGCCGAGGAACTGGTCATATCCGAAGACGCTTGTCGACGGCTGCCAGAGGTGGCTCACGCCCGCCTGGACCCCGCCATCGACACGCCCCGCAACCGACAGGGTGACCCCCGGATTGTACGCATCGGACGCAATCCGCACCGCGATGGCCGGCCCTCCCGATCCGAGGACAATAGCCGACGGTGCGACGCTCACGCGGGTGCCTGCCGTGGTGACGCGCAGGCCGTCGGCATCGGTGCCGGTGCAGGTCGTGGTGCCGTAAGGCGTCGTCGGATCGGGCGCGCATTGTGCCTGCGCGGGTGCTGCCAGCGCTATCGCCAGCGCCATGGCGCTCGTCCCCAACGCACACGCGCGCACCTGCCGCCCGCGCGCGGCAACCCCTTGACCGTTCATGCAAACCCCCGTTTGCGACGCGCACGGTATCGCCGCGCGACGCGCCTGTCGAGAGCGGGATAGTGCGCCTTCCGGTCACATGTGGCGTGCACCCGCGCGCGTCACCGCGGTGCGGTCAGCCCCCGTCGTGGCCGTCGGCGCGTTTGCCCTCGAGCCGGTCGAACAACCGGCCGGTCCATCCACGGCTATAGGCCAGCCCCTGGTAGACGGACAGCGCTGCCCTCGCCCACGCGACGTAGAATTTCGGCGCGCCGCACCGCCTCGCCATTCGTGCCAACCGGTGGCTCCCCGCGGAAATCGCAAAACGCGCGCGGTAGATCAGCTTGCGCCGCCAGCGAAGCCCATTCGCACTCGGCGCGACCCGCTTGCGCGGCGTGAGGCCGCGGCGCGCCCAGGTGAGGCGGTAAGCCAGCCCTTCGCGCCGCTGGCGTAGCCCCGCGGCCTGCGTATTCGCGATGAAATCGGCGTCGACCCCGTCCAGCGCCAGCCGTCCGTCCGCCACCGCCGCCGCGAGGAGGTCGCGCAGCGCGGGCGAGCGGACGATGGCGACGTTGGTGCCGCGTCCGTCGGAGGCATAGGGCTCCACCCACGCGTCGCCGAACGCGACGTCGGCGGTTTCCGCGACCACGTCGTCGCACCAGTTGCACGCCGACGCCTGGAAGAAGCCCGCGCCCCAGTCGCCGTCGGCCAGGTTCCACCAGTCGCGCGCGCGCACCTCGCCATCGGCGAGCGTCAGCTGCGCGGTGTACCAATTGGCGGGTCGCCCGGCATCCTTGCGGCGGTATTCGACCGCGCGGACCTGCTTTGGTGGCGCGCCGAGCTGCCAGGCGAAGCTGTCGACGAACGTCGCGCTTTTCATATGGCCGCAGAACAGCCCGAGCAGGTGGGTGACGCGTTCTGCTATCACCGAATCCTCCGCACGGAGCAGGTTCACCGCCTTGACGAAGCACGGCACCCCGACGATCGCATAGCGGCCGGGCGTTTCGCGGATCTCGCGCAGCACCTCGGCGAGATCGACCGGAAAATAGCGCGAGCGTGCGCCGCGGGCGATGTCCTCGGCAGAGCGGGAGATGCCGTAGCGGAAGAAGACGCCGTCGGCCCCGTCGGTCGGCATGACATGCGCGACGCCGTCGATCGCGCCGGTGCGCAGCAATTCGGCCGCGACCCAGCTGACGAGGCCGCCCGAGCTGCCGTTCGCGCGGAACTCGGCCACGGCGACATGGCCGACATAGGCGGCCTCGAACCGGCCGATCCGCGCGTCGACTGCAGGTGCGGCGGGAAAGCGTTCGGCGGCGATCGCGTCCTCGTCGCGCGCGGCGGGGGAGAACGGGCAGGTGCGCGCGAACACCGTCGTCGCCTCGCCCAGATCGCCCGAAGGCTTGCGCAATCCGTAGGAATCCCACGCCATCGTCCGCGCGGGCGTGACCGCGCACCCACCGCAGCCGATGCAAAGTCCCGAGTCGACCACCGCGGCGGGGCTGAGCGGCATTGCGTCAGCCAAGCGCCTGGTCCAGATAGCGCGCCGATCGTGCGCGGCCTTCGGCGATCGCCTCGTGGACCGCGTCCTCCAGCGGCGTCGCGAGCAGCGCGGCGATCTCGTCGTCGCTCGTCGCCGCGTCGATCAGCCGGTGTTCGGCCCCTAACGCGGACGTCAGGCCTTCGAGCTTGATGCGCCGGTACGGAGAGGCGGCAGCGATGAAGGGCTTGGCATAGTGGAGCGCGAACACCGTGCCGTGGAAGAAGCTGGTCGCCACCGCGCGCGCGCCCGCGATCAAGCTGGCGAACTCGATCGGCCCCGCGTCGGTCCGGTCGTCGTCGGCGACCGCATTGAAATAGCCGATCGTGACGATCCTGACCCCCGCCGCATCGGCCCAGCGCCGCACCGCCTGCGCGAACCAGTCCGGCAACCCGTGTCCGTACAGCACGATGTAGTTTCCCGGTGCGGCGGGCGAGGGCGGGAGGACGTCCGGGAATTGCAGGCAGGGATCGAGCACGAGATCGGGTTCGTACCCTAACGCGTCGGCGATCAGCGCGCGCGAATTGTCGTCGCGCACCGAGATCGCATCGAAATTCCGCAGCCGCGCGACGCAATCCGCGGCGATGCCGTGCTCGGCGGCATGGTTGCCGAAGCTTGCGGCGTAGGAGACGAGGCGGCGCGTCCGCAGTGCTTCCCCGAAGAACAGCGGTCGCCCGCCGTACCAGGGGTGCGCGAAGTTCCACACCTCGTCGCTGCCGACCACGACCGTGTCGAACGGCTCGGCCTCGTGCGGCGCATCGAGCGGAAAGGCGGACGAATACGGCAGCGCCGCCAGCGCGTGCGCGAAGGCGCGCACCTTGCGGCCGAGCGCCGCATGGTGATGCCGCGGGGTGCGTGCGGGCAGCTCGGGCTGGAACGCGTTGCGCAGCTCGGCCGACAGCACCGACGGCGAGCGGTGATCGAGCAGCACCGCCGGCTCGCCGCGCGCGCGCAAGTCCTCGACCAGGCAGCGCGCCTGCCAATAGGAGCCGTAGTTGATGCTCGCGTGAAAGGTCAGGATACCGATCGACATGCCGCGCGTCAGGCCGCATCCTTGCGTGTGGCATAGTCGAGCGGCGACGGCGGGGTTGCGTCACGCGCGACGAACGGCGGGGGCGATGCGGTGGCGACGCCGGCGGGCGCATAGCGCTCGATCATCGCGGCGCAGAAGTCCGCAAACGCCTGCGGCTCTCGCGCCGGACTCGTGTGGTGCGGCTGGAGCCCAAGATGCTCGGGCGTGAAGCAGAAAGTGACGGTGACGTCGAAATCGGCCAGCGCTTCCATCTGCCGGTCGAACCAGTCGATCGCGTTCGGGCGGAAGCTGTCCGCCCAGCTGAGGCCGGTGCGCAGATGGCGCGTGCCGAGCCGCTTCATCCACGTCACCGCCTCGTCCAGGCGCGGGTCCTCGAAATGGAACCATTGCATCAGCCCCATGTCGCGGGCGTGCTTGGCATAGACGTCGAGCGCCGCCTTGGGCGTGCCGTCGGGACGGATCAGCCCCATGTAGAAATGGCGGTAATAGGACGATCCTTCGGCCTCGCGGTGGCGCGTCTCCGCGCCCCAGGCCATCGGCAGGTCGAACAGCGAATACCAGAAAATGCGCGGCACCCGCCCGATCAGCAGCTCGGCGGTGCGCTGCAGGCCGAACACCTGCACCTCCTCCGCGCCGAACGATCCGACCCCGACCTCGGTCACCCACACCGGCTTGTCGGGAACCACCGCCTCGATCTCGGCGACCTTGTCGCGCCAGGCGTCGATCGGCCACAGGTTCCAGTCGAGCGGGAAGCCGTGCACCGCGACGACGTCGACCGCATCGAGCGCGCCTTTCGCCCGCATCACGTCCGTCCATTGCGGGTCGATCGGCGACATGCCGCCGAGCACGCGCAGGACGCCCGGGTTGACGTCGCGGATCGCCTGTCCGGCACGGATCACGGTGTCCGCGAAGATGTCCCACGTCGGGTCGAGCGCCGGGTCCCAATGCGATTTGTTGTTGGGCTCGTTCCAGATCATCGCGGCTTCGATCACGCGGATTCGTTCCTTTTCGTCGGGTAAACGGCGGCGGGCCCGAATTTGGCGTAGGGCACCGGCGCGGCGCGGCACAGGAATACTTCGGGTTCGGGATTGTCGAGGATGTCGAACCCCGCGGCGCGCAGCATCGCCGCGCTGCCGGCGCGATTGGGGGCCCACCAATTGGTCCAATCGTCGGCGAAGCGGCGTTCGATGAAATGCATCCTGGGATAGGCCGGATCGTCGAAATAGGCGGGTTTGCTGTAGCTGCCCGGCACGAAGAAGGGGTGGTTCTCCGGCACCTCGGCGACCGCGTCCGAACCCTGCTGCATCGTCTGGAACAGCATAAGGTCGCCCGCGACATGCTCGCGGATCAGGTCGAGCGCGAGCAGCGGGTGACGCAGGTGATAGAGGACGCCCATGAAGATGACGAGATCGAACGTCTCCGCCAACGCGCCGACCTGATAGACGTCGAGATTGCGGAATTCGATGTCGTCGAAGCCGAGCGCGGCGCTGGCGAGCCGCGCCTGCGCCAGGTAGCGATCGTCGCTGTCGATCCCGACCACGCGCGCGGCGCCGCGGCGCTTCATCTCGACCGAATAGAAGCCCGCGTTGCAGCCGATGTCGAGCACCGACTTGCCCGACAGGTCGGCCGGGACCGCATGCGCGAAGCCGGCGAACTTGGACCGGGGGTAATCGCCCAGGAAATGGTCGGGCGCGGTCTGGACGCCGCCCAGGTCGATGTTGTGAAACCAGGGAGCGAGCGCATCGATGGCGGTCTTCAGGTCGGCTCCCGCCGGCCGATCGGCATTGTCTTGCATCATTCCCGAAACTTGCCCCCGATCGATGCCGGCCGCTTTGCGGCGGAACCCCGGCGGGTTCAATATCATTTCGCATCGCGTGGGGGGATCGATGCAGCAGTGGACCGAGGCGATGCGCGCCGGGCGCTACGAAGACGCCTGGGCGATGGAGGCGGCGACGCTGGCCGCACGCAATCCGGCAACCCGCGACGATCCCGCGCTGCCCTATCATCTGCGCTGGGTGTGGGACGGCCGCGCGGTCGACGGCCGCGACGTGCTGGTGCGCTGCTATCACGGGCTCGGCGACACGATCCAGTTCGCGCGCTACCTGCCCTTGCTGGCGAGACGAGCACGTGGCGTGACGCTCGAAGTGCAGCCGAGATTGATGCCGCTGCTCGCCGGCATCGGTGTGGACAGGATCGTGCCGTTCGACGTTGCCCGTCCGCTGCCGCCCGCCGACTGCGATATCGAGATCACCGAATTGCCGCGCGCTATCGGCGTTGCGCCAGACAGGGTGTCCGCGCCTTATCTCGCCTGGCCGGCCGCGGATCTGGCCCCGGGCACGGTCGGCATCTGCCACATCGCAGGCGATTGGGACCCGGAGCGGTCGGTCCCGGCCGAGCTGTTTCGTACCATCTGCGAGCGGCACCCGTGCATCATGCTGGCAGCGGGCGAAACGACGCTGCCATGCCGCAATCCGCAGGGCTGCCCGCTCGACATGGAGGAAACCGCGGCGCTGGTCTCGGCGGTCGATCTCGTCATCACCGTCGACACGATGATCGCACATCTGGCCGGCGCCATGGGCAAGCCGACCTGGCTGCTGCTCAAGGCGGAGCCCGATTGGCGCTGGTCGCCCGGTCGCCGCGACAGCCCCTGGTATCCGGCGATGCGGCTCTACGCGCAGCCGTCTGCCGGCGACTGGCGGTCGGTTCTGACCATTGTCGCCGACGATCTTGCACGCTTCAGGAGCACCCGCGCATGACCGGCCTAGCCACACCCTCGATTCCCGTCTCGTGGGGCGAATTGCTCGACAAGCTCACGATTCTGGCAATCAAGCGCGAGCGGATCGAGGCGGCGGCCCCGCGCGCCAATGTCGTGCGCGAACACGCGTTGCTTCACGCCGCCGCCGCGGCCGCATTGCGCGAGCCGGTGGTCGTCGATCTCGTGGCGCAGCTCCGAAGCGTGAACGAATCCTTGTGGGAGATCGAGGACGCCATTCGTGCCGAGGAGGCGAACGCGCGGTTCGACGCCACCTTTGTCGCGCTCGCCCGCTCGGTCTACCGCAAGAACGACGAACGCGCCGCGATCAAGCACCGGATCAACGTCGCGCTCGAATCGGATCTGGTCGAGGAAAAGAGCTACTGGTCGGCAGCTCAGAAGACGGCATGATCGCCGCGGTCGACGTCGGCTTCGCCCCGTACAAGCCGTGCATAGAAATCGAACAGCGTCTCCGACCCCGTCGATGGCGTCGCGTCCGCGTCATATCGTCCCGTGGCGCTATCCAGCACGAGCATGGATTCGGTCGCGTAATAGCGCCCGATCCGCGCGAGCTCGGCCTTGGCCGCCAGCGCGGGCGAGACGCGGCCCAGCGCGCCGAGCACGCCAATCGCGGCGTCGAGCACCCCGACCGGCACGTGCCTGAACCGGGCGGGGCGGCCCAGCAGCGCGAAGAGCCGTTCCGCCTGTTGCATCGGCGTGATCGCTTCGCCGGGGCCGCCGATCGGCAGCACGCGATCGTGCCGCGTCTCGTCCTCGATGCAACCGGCGAGATACGCGCCAAGGTCGCGGTCGCCGATCGGCTTGCACGCGGTCAGCGCACCATTGCCGAATACGAGGAAAGGCTTGCCGCGCTTCACCCGATCGACCTGCCCGGACAAGGATTTGAAGAACGCGGTCGGCCTGACGATCGAATAGGTCAGCCCCGAATTCACCAACGCTTGCTCGAATGCGCGCTTGGCATGCTGAAACGCGAGGCGCGGTTTTTGGACGCACAAGGCCGACAGCAAGACGAAGTGCCGGACGTTCGCCTCCTTCGCAGCCGCCAGCACGCCGAGATGCGCCCGGCAATCGATCGCCCAGGCGTCCGCGGGCGCCCCCGTCCGGGAGGCCAGGCAGGAGACGATCGCATCGAAGCGCTCGCCGCACAGGCCATCGCGCACGACCGATGCGGCGTCGGTCACATCGCCGAAACGCAAGGTTGCGCCCGCCAGGACCTGCGCGCTGTCGGCTTGTGTCAACGTGCCGCGCGGGCCGGCGCGAGACCGGATCAGGCAGACGACGTCGTGGCCACGCGCGACCAGCACGGCCACCGTCGCGCGACCGATCGTACCGGTCGCGCCCAGGACGAGCACACGCCGCGCATCGCCGCTGCCTACCGGCATGCCGCACTTGCCGACAGCCGCGCGAAAACGCCGAGCAGCTCGGCGGCGCCCGCCGCTTCGATCGCGCCGTCGGCGACCTGCGCCGGCGACCATGCCAGTGACGGATTCTGGTCGTCGAGCATGGTCCAGTCCGGAAACATGCGCCGGTCTGCCGTATCGCTCAGCAACAGGCGGACGTCGCTGTGGCGATCATCGACCGCGATCCGCGCATAGAGCGCATCGATCGCCGGGGCAGGCCCTTCGATCAGTTGAAGATAGAGGTCGTGACGGCACAGCAGCGCCCCGGTGATGGCGTCCCGCGCGTTGTTCCGTCGTGCGCCCAGAAGGATGCCGGCCAGCATCGCCCGGTCGAAACCGAGGGGCGTGGAGCGATAGATCAGATACTGCATGCCGCGTGACCCCTGCCGCCTCCGCCTGAACGGCTATTGGGCGAAGGTGGTCGCCGCGCCAGGATTTGTCGACCCGAACCAGGGGTTCAAATTCTAGGCGGACGTGTCCTCGATCGGTCGATCGGGCAGCGCATGCGTCACCCGCGCGCCCCACAGCGCATAGAACAGGATGTACAGCTCGCACGCTGCGGTCAGCAGGAACGAGTTCTGCAATCCGTACACGTCCGCCAGCTTGCCCTGCACCGCAACCAGCGCACCGCCCGCGATCGCCATGATCAGCAGCCCCGATCCCTCCTCGGTCAATGGTCCCAGCCCCTTGATGCCGAGCGTGAAGATCGTCGGGAACATGATCGAATGGAACAAGCCGACCGAGATCACCGCCCACATCGCGACGTGGCCCGTGGTGAACACCGCGATGGTCATCACGGCGAAGGCGCCGATCGAGAACACCGCGAGCACCGTCTCGGCGCGCACCTTCTGCATGATCGCCGAACCCGCGAAGCGCCCGACCATCATCCCGCCCCACAGCAGCGTCAGGTAACGCCCCGCCGCCTCGGTCGTCATGTTGCCGATCTCCGGGCGGCTGACGAAGTTGACGAACAGATTGCCGACGCCGATCTCGGCGATCAGGTAGATGAAGATCGCGGGGATGCCGAACACCAGGTTGCGGTGCGTCCACAGCGAATGGTTCTTGCGATCGGCCTTGGCGACGCGGTTCGTCGCGGTGCCCATCGCGGGCAACGGAAAGCGCGCGATCACCACCGCCAGCACGATCAGCACGCCCGCGACCAGCACGTACGGCAGCACGACCGAATGCGCGTCCGCCAGCCGCTCGGCCGGGGTCAGCACGGTGCCGACCTGCGCGGTACCGCCCTTCGACCGCCCGAGAATGAGGTATGCACCGAAAATCGGCGCGAGCATCGTTCCCGCCGAATTCATCGCCTGCACCAGGTTCAGTCGCGACGACGCGGTCGCGGGCGGCCCGACGACGGCGACATACGGGTTGGCTGCGACCTGCAGCAGCGTAATCCCGCTCGCGATCACGAACAGCATGAGCAGCGTGACGTAATAGGACGGGATGCTGGCGCCCACCGTCATCCCCAGTGCACCCGCCGCCATGATCAGCAAGCCGGTAACCAGCGACTTCTGGTAGCCGATCCGCTCGATCAGCTTGGCCGACGGGATCGAGGCGAAGAAATAGGCGATGAACCAGACGCTCTCGATCAGCGCCGCTTGAAAATAACTGAGGTCGAACACGCTGCGCAGATGCGGCAGCAGCGTGCCGTTGATGACGGTAATGAACCCCCACATGAAGAACAGGCTGGCGAGCAGCGTGAGCGCCGGGCGGTAGCTACGCGCAGCACTCGCCGGGGCGGCGGCATCGCGCGGTATCGTGGAACTCGGCAGGGCCATCGGTCATCCTCGTGTGTGCGGCGCTCCGTCTTCGCGGAGGCGCGATGCTGATCAGTCGGTCCAGCGGAACGGCGCGACGACCTCGCGCCGGCCGAGCAGGAAGGCGTCGGCGACGAGCCGGAACGGCGCGAGATCGGCGTCGACCTCACCGCGTCCCACCAGGTCGGCGAAGCGATCGTACAGCCGCCCGTATTCGGTCGGCTCGTCGAGCGGCACATCGGCGCCGTCGATCGCCAGCTTGCCGCCACCGTCGCGCAGCACCGCGGTGCCGCCATCGGTCTTGACGGTGATCGTCCAGGTCTGCGGGCCGCGCTGGTCGAAGGAGAATTCGGCGGTCACCGCGTCCGCCGCTTCGCTCGCCATCGCCAGGCTTGCCGCAATCGGCGAGGCGCGGTCGGCGGGGAAGCGCAGTGTCGCGGTCTCGATCGTCGCGGGTGCCGGCAGCAGGCGCGTCAGGATCGACAGCGCATTGATGCCCGGATCGAACACGCCGATCCCCGGCTCCCAAATCCATTCCTGACCCGGATGCCAGACGCGCACGTCCTCCATCCATGCGATCGCCAGGCGACGGATCCTGCGCCCTTCCAGCCAATGGCGCAGCGGCTCGACCCCGTTGGCTTGTCGCGAATGCCAGGTGAGGTACAGCGCCCGTCCCGCCGCGCGCGCCATGTCGGCGAACCGCTCGGCCTCGCTCAGCGTCGCCGCGGGCGGCTTTTCGACCATCACGTCGAGCCCCAGATCGAGCGCCTCGCGGATCACCGCGGCGCGCCCGATCGGCGGGGTGCAGATCGACACCGCGGCAAGCTCGGGCACCTGCGCCTTCAGCGCGCCGAGCGTCGCCGCCGCGGGAACGCCGAGATCGTCGGCATGACGCGACACCACGCCGGCCAGCGCGAACCGGCCGCTCGCGGCGATCGTCGGCAGATGCTGGTCGCGCGCGATCTTGCCGACGCCGACCAGCGCGATTTGGATGGTCATCGCTCCTCCCCCTCCTCGATGCCCTGTTCGACCGAGCGCTCGATCAGCACCAGGACCTTCTCGATCAACACCGCCATCGCCGCGCGCGCGCCCTCGGCATCGCGCCGCAGGACCGCATCGTGGACCGCCGCATGGTCGGCGATGCTCGCCGAACGGCCCGACAACCGGTTGGTGAATTTGATGGAGGTGCGCAGCGCGGTCGACACCACATCGCGGAACTGGCTGAAGAACGGGTTGTTCGACGCACGCAGCACCGCGATGTGAAAGGCGATGTCGGATTCGAGTACGTCGTCGTCGCCGCGGTCCGCCGCCAGCATCCGCTCGAACCCCGCGCCGATCGCCGCCTGCTGCTCCGCGGTGGCGCTCTGCGCGGCAAGCGCGCACGCGGCGGGCTCGACCGCGATCCTGAGCTCGCTGAACCGGCGCAGCAGCAGCAGCGACGATTTGCGCTCCAGCAACCAGCGCAGCACGTCGATATCGAACAGGTTCCACGCCTCCTGCGGCCGCACGAAGGTGCCCTGCTTGGGCCGCGCGCCGAGCAGCCCCTTGGCGCCGAGCATCTTCACCGCCTCGCGCGTCACCGAACGGCTGACGCCGTGCTGCTTGACGATTTCCGCCTCGGTCGGAAACGCGCGGTCGCTATAATTGCCGACGACGATCGCGCGCCCGAGCACTTCCTGGAGCCCGAAGGTCAGGTTGCGCCCGAGCTCGCCACGGACCAGCGGATCGTCGGCGGCCATCAGCGGCGGCGGCGCGGCGGCACGGGGACCGGCTCCGCGCCCGGCACCACCCCCTTGGGCGCCGCGGAAAGGCGGCGGATCAGGTCGGTCTCGGCCTTGCGATACGGCGTGCCGTCGTTCCGGAAAACCTCGTGGAACCAGATCGTCGGTTCGGACAGCACGTACGGCTTCTGCCAGCTGTCCCACGGCAGCCGCGTCTGCGTCTTGCCGTCGACGAACCCCCAATTGATCATGCCCACATCGTAGCGCTTGCCGATCGGCAGCGACCCGTCGAAGGTCGATCCGTTGCCGCGCGCCATATATTCGGTGCAGATCACCGGCCGGTTGTACGGCAGCAACTGCTTGACGCGCCCCTCGAACGCCTCGGGCCAGCCGTAATCGTGGAAGGTGATGACGTCCGACTGGCCGAGCTGGAGCTTCTCCATCGCGGTCAGCTTGCCGCCGGAGGGTGTCCAGTCGTCGTGCCACCACACCCCGCTGGTGACCGGCTGCGACGGGTCGGCATCGCGCGCCCAGTCGAACACCTGCGCCAGCAGCGCGCGGACCAGCGGCTCCTTGCCCTCCTGCCCCCGATATTGGTCGGCACCGTTGTCGGGCTCGTTCCACAGGTCCCAGCCGAGCACCCGGTCGTCGTTGGCGAATGCGCCGATCACGCCCTGCACATACGCCTTGTACGCCGGATAGCGCGCGCGGTCGCGCAGGCCCGGCAGCCCGGGCGACTGCACCCAGCCCGAATTGTGGACGCCGGGGATCGGCGGATGCTGCGGCCCGAGCTTGGGATCGGGGTCCCAGCAACTGTCGAACAGCACGAACAGCGGCTTGATGCCGTGCGCCTTCGCGATCGTCAGGAACTCGCCGATCCTGCGCTTGAACCCTTCCGGGTCTTGCGTCCACAATTGGTCGTGGAGGAACACCCGCATGGTGTTCATGCCGATGCCCTGCGCGAGCCCCAGCTCGTAATCGATCCGCTTGGGGTCCCAGGTCTCCGCCTGCCACATTTCCAGCTGGTTGATCGCAGTGGCGGGGGCGTAGTTCGAGCCAACCAGCCATGGCTGCGCGGCATACCAGTTCTTGGCCTGCGCCTCGGTCCAGCGCCCGCGCGCCTCGGCAGGACTGGCGGCGAGCGCGGTGGCGGCGAGGAGCGCAACGTAAAATGGCTTCATGGCTCAGCGCTCCGTGAACAATTTATAGGTCATCGTGTTGCGATAGGTCTTGCCCGGATCGAGCCGCACCGAGGGGAAGCTCGGCTGGTTCGGCGCGTCGGGGAACAATTGCGGCTCCATCACGATCGCATCGCCCATTCGGTAGATCTGCCCCTTCTTGCCCGTGATCGTGCCGTCGAAGAAATTGCCCGAATAGAATTGCAGCCCGGGCTGGTTGGACCACAATTCCCAACCCCGCCCCGAGACCGGATCGAGCACCCGTGCCATCATGTGCTGGGTGGGCGTCACCGCATCGCCGATCACCCAATTGTGATCGTAACCGCGGCCATACGCGATTTGGCGGTCGCGCGCGTCGCGGACCCGGTCGCCGATCGCATGCGGGGTGCGGAAATCGAACACCGTGCCCGCGACCGAGACGTGCTGCCCGGTCGGGATCGAGGTCGCGTCGGTCGGCGTGTAGCGCTCCGCCGGGATCGTCACGACATGCCCCATCGCGCCGCGCGGGGAACCGACCCCGGCCAGGTTCCAATAGGCATGGTTGGAGATGTTGACGACGGTCGCGCGGTCGGTGGTCGCCCGGTATTCGATGCTGAAATTGTTCTGCTCGTCGAGCGAATAGGTCGCATAGGTCGTCAGCGTTCCCGGATAGCCCATGTCGCCATCGGGGCTGACGTAGCGCAACGTCACCGACGCCGCCCCCCCCTTTTCGGCGCCGCTCTTCACCTCGGTCACCTCCCACAGCACCTTGTCGAATCCCTTGGTGCCGCCGTGGAGCGAATTGGGACCGTTGTTGATCGGCGTGTGATAGGTCTTGCCGTCGAGGACGAACCGCCCCTTGGCGATCCGGTTGGCGACGCGGCCCACGGTGGCACCGAAGAATTCGGGCTTGGCCAGATAGCCGTCGATCGTATCGTAGCCGATCTGCACATCCTCGCGCTTGCCCGCCTTGTCGGGCATCACCAGCGCCTGGAGCGACGCGCCGAGCGCGATCACCGTCGCCGAGACCCCGCGCGCGTTGGTCAGCGTCACCGCGGGCACCGCACGGCCGTCGGGCATGGCGCCGAAGGTCGAACGCTTCGCATCGGCGGCGAGCGCGGGGCTGACAATAGCAGTGGCGGCAAGCGCTGCCGCCAGGATGGTTGCTCGGTTCATGCTCTCTCCCATTCTTATCGTTCTTGTTGGTCGGTCAGCCTCGGTAGCGATACGGCGGCAGGCCCCGGCAGCCGGGATCGACCTCGAACAGGCATCCGCCCTCGGCCTCGTCGATCCCGTCGCTTGCCGAGGTCACGAACATCCGGTCGAGCCCCTCGCCCGCGAACGCGCAGTTGGTGATCTGGCTGGCGGGCAGCGCGATACGCCGGTCGAGCTGGCCGTCGGGGGCGAAGCGCGCGACGCACGATCCGCCCCAGCACGCGACCCACAGAAAGTTCTCGGCATCGAAGGTCATCCCGTCCGGGTGCCCCCAGCCATCCTCGAACACGATGAAATGGGTGCGGTCCGCGAGCGTTCCGTCGTCGCGCACGGTGTAGCGATAGATGGTGTTCCGCGCGGTGTCGGTCTGCAGCAGGAAACCGCCTTCGGGCGGGATGGCCGGCCCGTTGGGGATCGTATAGCCATCCTCGACGCGCGTCGCGCGGCCATCGGTATCGAGCCGGTAAAGGCTGCCGCTCGGCTGATCGCAACCGAACGGCATGGACCCGGCCCAGATACGCCCCCGCGCATCCGCCTTGGCATCGTTGAAGCGGTTGCCGTGCCGCTCGTCCTCGGGCGCGGCGATGGTCTCCACGGTCAGCGGATCGAGCGTCAGCCGCACGAAGCGCCGCCCGAGCCCCGCGACGAAGCCTTGCCGCTCCTCGCGCTCGATCACCCAGCCGAGCACGTCGGGCATGTCCCAGCCGTCGACGCTGTCGTCGGCCAGCGACAGGCGGTTGAGCCGCTGCCCGAGGATATCGACCCAATACACCGCATTCTCGCGCGCCGACCACAGCACGCCTTCGCCGAGCGTGTCGCGCCGGTCGCGGGCAATGGTGCGGACGCGTGCCATCAATGGCTGTCGCGCGGCAGCCCGCGGGTCTGCGCGATCCGCTGGTATTTGATCGCGGGCTCCAGCACTGCGCCGGTATCGAACTGCCCGGTCAGGCTGCGCTGGATCTCCTGCCAGGGCGTCTGCGAAGCGGGGAACAGCTCGTCCTCGATCGCGGCAAGGTCCACCTTGCGCTGCGCGATCTCCGCATCGCTCAGCAGCATGTTCGCGGTGCGTGCGTTCAGGTCGATCCGCACCCGGTCGCCGGTGCGCAGCAGCGCGAGACCGCCGCCGACCGCGGCTTCGGGCGAGGCGTTGAGGATCGACGGCGAGCCGCTGGTGCCCGATTGCCGCCCGTCGCCGATACACGGCAGCGCGTGGACGCCCGACCGGATCAGCGCCGCGGGCGGGCGCATGTTGACCACCTCGGCGCCGCCCGGATAGCCGACCGGCCCCGCGCCGCGAATGACCAGGATGGTGTGCGAATCGATTTCCAGCGCCGGATCGTCGATGCGGTGATGGTAATCCTCCGGCCCGTCGAACACGACGACCTTGCCCTCGAACGCCCCCGGCGACGCCGGGTCGCTCAGATACCGCTCGCGGAACTCGTCGGAGATCACCGACAGCTTCATCACCGCGCCGTCGAACAGATTGCCGGTCAGCACCGACAGCCCGGCGCCGCGCATCAGCGGATCGCTAAGTGGCCGGATGACCTTGGTATCCTCGATCGTCGCCCCCGCGACATTGTCGGCGACGGTCCGGCCGTTGACGGTCATCGCGCTGCCGTCGATCATCTGCGCACGCAGCAGCTCGGCCATCACCGCGGGGACGCCGCCGGCACGGTAATAATCCTCGCCGAGATACTCGCCCGCGGGCTGCAAATTGACCAGCAGCGGCACGTCGGCACCGTGATCCTCCCAATCGGCGAGGCTCAGCGCGACGCCGATGTGGCGCGCGATCGCGTTCAGGTGGATGGGCGCGTTGGTCGATCCGCCGATCGCCGAATTGACCCGGATCGCATTGAGGAACGCCGCGCGGGTCAGGATGTCGGACGGCTTGCGGTCGGCGTGGACCATCTCGACGATGCGCCGACCGGTTTCCCACGCGCACTCCTGACGGTCGCGGTACGGTGCGGGAATCGCCGCGGAGCCTGGCAGCGACATGCCGAGTGCCTCGGTCAGCGAGTTCATCGTCGTCGCGGTGCCCATCGTGTTGCAGAAGCCGGTCGACGGCGCCGACGATGCGACCAGCTTGATAAAGCCCGCATAGTCGATCTCGCCCGCCGCCAGCATCTGCCGCGCGCGCCACACGATGGTGCCGGAGCCCGTGCGCTCGCCCTTGAACCAGCCGTTGAGCATCGGCCCCACCGACAGCGCGATCGCGGGGATGTTGACCGTCGCCGCCGCCATCAGCGCAGCGGGTGTCGTCTTGTCGCAACCGATCGTCAGCACGACGCCATCGAGCGGATAGCCGAACAGCACCTCGACCAGCCCCAGATACGCCAGATTGCGGTCGAGCCCCGCAGTCGGGCGCTTGCCCGTCTCCTGCAGCGGATGGGTCGGAAACTCGATCGGAATGCCGCCTGCATCGCGAATGCCGTCGCGCACCCGCTCCGCCAGCACCAGATGGTGGCGGTTGCACGGCACCAGGTCGCTGCCCGACTGCGCGATGCCGATGATCGGCCGCCCCGACTGGATTTCCTCCAGGCTCAGCCCGAAGTTCAGGTATCGCTCGACGTAGAGCGCGGTCATGTCGGGATTGGCCTGATTGTCGAACCAAGCGCGGGAGCGCAGCCGTGGCGTGGGCGCACCGGTGCCGGTCACGCGGATCGTCCGTGGCATGAGTTCGTCTGCATCGCTGCCCCTCCTCGTCTCGGTCATGCGTCATGTGCGTCCGCTACCCGGATCGCCGACCCATACGGCGACGAGCAAACCCGCCACCTGTCGGATCGTACCTACCTTGCAATCCTTTTGTCCTACAAGACCCCGTTCACGATTTTGTCGAATAATCTGATAAATGCGTATTGCCTGACGCGTATGATCGTTTTACCAACCCGGCATGGCCGCTCGGAATACCGACGGTGGCAAACGGGGATGATGATATGACGGGCAAGGCGTTTCTGTGTGCATCGGTGTCGGCGATCGTGGCTCTTGCGGGTGCCTCGTCCGCGACCGCGCAGACCGGTCCTGCGGGCGGCGCGCAGGAAGCGCCCAAACCCGACACCGCGTCCGACCAGAGCGTCACCCCGACCGCGCCCGACGCGTCGGTGCAGGATACGCCGACCGAGGACACCGGCGACATCGTCGTCACCGGCCTGCGTCGCAGCCTCGAATCGGCGCAGGCGATCAAGCGCAACTCGGACGGCATCGTCGATGCGATTGTCGCGCAGGACATCGGCAAGCTCCCCGACACCTTCGCATCGTCGGCGTTGCAGCGGGTCGCGGGCGTGGCGGTCACCCGCGGCGGCGGCGAATCGGCGGGCGTCACCGTGCGCGGGCTGCCCGATCTCACCACCACCTACAACGGTCGCCAGATCTTCACCGCCGAGGGTCGCTACGTCCAGATCCAGGACTTTCCGGCCGGCACGGTTGCGGCGCTGGAGGTGTACAAGTCGGGGCTCGCCAACCAGATCGAGGGCGGTATCGCCGGCTCCATCAACGTGCGCGGGCGCAGGCCGTTCGACTTCAACGGCTTCGAACTGTCGGGCTCGCTCAACGGCGTGCTGTCGCAACAGTCCGAAAAGATCGTGCCCAACGGCAACCTGCTGATCAGCGACCGCTGGAATACCGGCATCGGGGAGATGGGGTTCCTGGTGAACGCCTCCTATGTCGGCATCAACTTCCTTGATTCAACGCGCGAACAGTCGCTGGTGATCGGCAGAACCAATCAGGTTGACCCGAATACAGGCGCCATCTCGAACAGGGCGCCGGGTCAGCCTGCGGGGCTGCGCTTTCCCGACGCGCAGGGCAATTTCCTCGGCTATGGTGCTCGCTATCGCCCGTCGGCCAACGCCGCTTTCCAGTGGAAGCCCACGCCCGAGCTAGAAATCTATGCGGACGGCCTGTACCAAGGCTTCCGGTCGAAGGATTACAACCGCTGGAACTTCATCCCGATCTTCGGTGACATCACGCTGTCGAACGTCACGACGATCCCCGGCACCAACCAGATCTCGACCGCGACCGTCACCAACGCGGTACGCCCCGATGGTTACACGGGCTCGTTCAATGGCAAGACCGACACCTACCAGGCCGGCGCCGGCGCGATATGGAAGAGGGACCGGCTGCAGATTTCCGCCGACGTGGCCTACACGGACAGCAAGTTCACCGCGAACCTCGTCAACGTCGATTATCTGTTCGCCAGTTCGCCGGTGCGCAACGTCCAGTTCGATGCTTCCAGGGATGGCGGGCCGACGCAGACCTTTGTCAATTTCGACATCACCGACCCGGCCAATTTCCTCAGTCGCGGCCTGTACCAGGAGCTGACGGTCGTCAGCGGCAAGGACTGGCAGTCGCGTGCCGACCTGGAATACAATTTCGATGGCGGCTTCCTGAAGCGCGTGCAGTTCGGCGTGCGCTACGCCGATCGCGATGCCGCTCGCGACTTCGGCAACATCTACATGAACAATGAGGGAGACAGGATCCCGTTGACTTCGCTTCCGGGCGCGATCGTCACGACCAGCCTGCCCGGCTTCACCTACAACAATGTGCAGCCCAACGTCGCTTATGCGGCGATCACCCGCAACAGCATTCGCGACAATCTCGTCGCGCTGCGCGCCTTCTTCAAGGAACCCGCCGGGCTGCCGGCATTCGACCCGGCCAACAATTTTCGTGCCAACGAGAAGTCCTATGCTGCCTACGCGCAGTTGAAGTACGGCTTCGATGTGGGCAATATCGTCGTCGACGGCGTCGCGGGCCTGCGCGCGATCAAGACCAAGACGCGGATCGACGGCTTTTCGCGTGTCGATGCCGGCAACAACGTGATCACGTTCCCGCCGATCACGTCGAACAGCGAAACCACCGACTATCTGCCAAACGTCAGCGGACGAATCGCCTTTAACGATAAATTGCAGCTGCGACTTGCCTACACGCAGACGCGCACTCGGCCGAGCTTCTTCGATCTCCGTCCGAACACGTCGCTGGGACAGCCGGTCGTCATCAACGACGTCAACGATCCTTGTTTCGACCCTGCCGTCACGACCGCGCAATGCGTCGAGCGTCGGCGTCGCGGCGGTTCGGCGGGCAACCCGAACCTGAAGCCGCTCACGTCCAACAATTACGACGCGAGCCTGGAATATTATTTCTCGCGGTCGGGCTCGTTCACTGCGGCGATTTTCCGGCATGACGCGGCAGGGTTCCTGGCCACGAACCAGGACCGCTCCACCCCGGGCATTCGCATCGACCGACCGTACAATCTGGGCAACGTCCGGCTGCAGGGCGCGGAGGTGCAGTTCACCAGCTTCCTCGACATCGGCGGGCTGCCCGAATGGGCCAAGGGCTTCGGCGTTCAGGCCAACGGCACCTACAACGACGCCAAGGAGGATCTCAATCCAGGGTCCCGCCCATTCCTCGGGGTCTCGAAATGGACCTACAACGTCGTGGCTCTGTACGAACGGCCGATGTTCTCGACGCGGCTCGCCTACAATTACCGTTCGAAGTTCGTCACGGCTTATACGAACGAGGCGCTCGACCCGTTCACCCACCCGATCGTCGAGCGCGGTCGCGGACAGCTCGACTTCTCGACCTCGATCACGCCGGTGCCGAACATCACCGTCGCGTTCGATATCGTGAACCTTATCGGCAATCCGCTGAAGCGCTATCGTCCGTATGACACCGGCGACATCTACACACGGCAGATCGTCTACCTGGAGCGTAGCTATTCGCTCGGCGTACGGTTCCGCTTCTGATCCGAAGCCCGAGCAAGGAAGTTTCGGCCATGCGTTTCGCCCCCCTCGCCGCGCTCTGCCTCCTCGTCGCACTGCCCATCGGCGGTGCGGCGCAGGGGCAAGCGAGCATGGCCGACCGCATCGCCAACGACCCTCGCGTCGATGCGCTCAACCCCTACGGTCTCAACCTGCCCCCGGCGATCCGCGCCGACAAGGACGTCCAGTTCGGCAAGGCGATGCGGATGCCGCTCGCCGGCCATGCCGATTTCTGGCGGATCGGCATCACCACGCCCGTCCTGAAACCCGTGAAGAAGGGCGATCGCATCGTCATCGCCTTCTGGGCGCGCGCAGTCAAAACCGAGAACGGCGCGCCCGGCAGGATCGGCCGCGTCCAGCTCGAGGCGACCCCGGTGGTCCGCGCGATCTTCGAACAGCCCTTCGACGTCGCGCCCGAATGGAAGATGTATCAGGTCAAGGGCAATGCCGACCGCGACTACGCCCCGCGCGCGCTCAACGCCGCGCTGCATCTCGATGCGGCGAAGCAGGTGCTCGACATCGGCCCGGTGTTCGTCCTCGATTACGGGCAGCCCACACAATGAAAATTCGCCTGCTCGCCGCACTGGGTTTTGCGCTTGCCACCGCGGCGGTCGCGCGCAATCCCGAATTCCAGGGCGCCGACCCGCACGCGATGTTCATCGACGGCGAATTGTGGGTGTTCCCGACCGGCGGCCCCGGCGGCAGCTGGGTCGCCGACCGCTTCGGCGCCTTCTCCTCGCGCGACCTCAAGACCTGGCGTCCGCGCGGCGAGATCCTGCGCCGGGACCAGATCGCGTGGATCGGCGACGACGGCGCGAAGGACCATTTCCTCTGGGCTCCCGGCGTGGCCACTCGCGACGGCAGATGGTACCTCTATTACTCGGTCGGCCCCCAGAACCCCACGCCCAGCCGCATCGGCGTCGCGGTCGCGGATCATCCGCAGGGCCCCTATCGCGACAGCGGCAAGCCACTCGTCACCGGCTTCAAGACCACAGATGGCGAGTTCGAGGCGATCGACCCGATGGTCTTCGTCGATCCGCGCTCGAACAAGGCCTATCTCTACGCCGGCGGCAGCGCAGGCGCGAAGCTGCGCGTCTGGGAGCTGAACCCCGACATGGTCAGCCTGGCCCGCGAAGTCCCGGTCGATCAGCCGCCCGAGTTCACCGAAGGCGCCTTCATGCACGAACGGGGCGGCACCTATTACCTGTCCTACAGCCACGGCCACTGGAACCGCCCCGATTACTCGGTCCATTATGCCACCTCCCTATCGCCCATCGGCCCGTGGACGTACCGGGGCGCGATCCTCACGAGCGACGCGCGCCACCAGGGTCCCGGCCACCACAGCTTCGTGACAACGCCGAAAGGTGAAACCCTGATCGTCTATCACCGCTGGGAGCAACGCGCCGGTCCCGCACCGCTCAAGGGCGAGCGTCAGGTCGCGATCGACCGCGTCCGCTACGCCGCCGACGGCACCATCCGCCCGATCGTCATGACCGACGGCGCCGCCGCCCCGACCCTGCCGGCCAAGGCCGTGCAGGTGCAGACGGTGCACTGATGCTCGATCGCCGCGCTTTGCTGTCGATGGGGCTGGCCGGCGGCGCGCTGGCGCTGACGCGAGGCGCGTCGGCGGCACCGTCACCGCTCAACGACCAGCTCTCGGGGTATCTCACCGGGCTCCACGACCCTGTCATCATCCGCGAGCGCGACACCTATCACGTGTTCGGCTCGGGCGGCTGGTGGGGCAAGCCCGGTCCGAGCTGGCGCACCTCCACCGACCTCCATGTCTGGCGCGAAAACGGCTCGCCCTTCGACGCGGTCCCTGCCTGGGCGGCAAAGGCGATCCCCGGCGCCACCGCGATGTGGGCGCCCGACATCCATTTCGTCGACGGCGTGTTCCGCCTCTATTATTCGGTCTCCACCGGCGGGTCGATGCGATCGGTCACCGGCTTCGCCACCAGCCCGACGCTCGACCGCGCGAGCCCGCGTTACGGCTGGACCGACCACGGCCTGGTGATCGAATCCTTCGCCGGCGGCACCTACAACGTCATCGACGCCAATTTCGTCATCGACCTCGCCGGCAACCACTGGCTCGCGTTCGGCAGCTACTGGAGCGGCCTGAAACTGGTCGCGCTCGACAAGGCGACCGGCAAGCCCAAGCCCGGCGCGCAGCTCCATTCGATCGCCTACCGCCCCGCGCCTTCCGGCGGCGATAACCCGGTGGAGGGCGCGTTCATCCTGCCGCGCGACGGCTGGCATTACCTGTTCGCCAGCTACGATTATTGCTGCAAGAAGGACCAGAGCAATTATTACGTCGCGGTTGGCCGCGCCCGCACCGTCACCGGCCCGTACCTCGGTCGCGACGGCAAGCCGATGATGGAGGGCTACGGCACCGGCGTGATCGTCGAGCGCCCCTGGGGATCGACCAACTGGCGCGGCCCCGGGCACTGCGGCCTCTACCGCGACGCGACGCGCGACCTGGTCGTCTATCACGCCTACGATGTCGCCCACGCCTCGCGCCCGACGCTGCGCCTCGCCGAGCTGACCTGGGACGCGCAGGGCTGGCCCACCGCGCTGACCTGACCGCGAGGGCGAGCACGCGCCCGCCCCGGCGCGAATCAGCGGGGCGTGGCTGCAGGTGCCACGGCTTGCGGCGCAGCGCCGGCCGCGCGCGGCGGCGGTGGTGGCGCGTCACGGTCGGGACCATGCCGCGCGCCATGGCGGCCGGGCCCGTCGTGCGGGCCGCCCAGCGGCTCCAGCGCCACCGCCTTGTGGTCCGCGCCGACCAGGAACGCGGCGTGGACGAGCCGTCATCGAAGCGGCCCTGCACCGTCACTGCCTCGCCCACGGTGACCGGGGCGCCGCCCTCGCCCTCGCGCCCAGTATCGACCAGCGCCCGCCCGCTGGCATCGGCCATGACAAAGGCCTTGCCATGGATTTCGGCGACCCGCCCCTTGGCGGTGCTCAGCCGTTCCCCGCAAGGCGGACTCCGCGCTACCCTGACGATCCCGCGATCGGCGCGCGCGACACGGCCTGAGGACCGTTGTTGCAAGCGGCACCGCCGGCTCTCCCGGGACCTGCTCCGAGCAGGTTGAAGCACGCGCCGTCCTTCGTCACCCCGCGCTTGACCCGGGGCCCCGCTTCTTCTCGGCAGTAGATCAGCCTCCCGCACGGTCTTCGAGGGTGCAGCGCCAAGGAGGCGTGGTGAGCTCACGCGGCCCCCGCAGCCGCGTCGCCTTCGGGCACAACAGCCTCAACAGCGATCACCGCCTCACCCGCATCGCTACCCGCCACGGACAGACCTCGCAAACAACCGGCAGTTGCAGGGCGATGGGTCACCACAGCTGCGACATGGCGCCGAACAGAGCCGCATCGAACGGCTTGAACGCGTGCCCCGCACCGGCAGCGCGCGCTGCGGGTCGGATCGACGGCTGCGGTCGCGGGGATGTCGACGGCATGCCCGGCCGCAACGCGACCGGCGACGCAAGCACACGGAGGCCAGGACGCAGCGACCGAGCGCTTGAGAGCGACATGACGTTATGTTGAGTCGTTTTGAGCCCCGGCCCGCCAGGAGTGTCGGGTCGGCCATGCCCCCAGCATGGCCTGAACGATGCGGGGCATCGTTCACCCGACACTGAGTTGGGGTGGGACCTATCCCCGGGCGAGGCACTTGCGGCACCGCCCCACCCCCAAACCCAGCGTCAGGTCGTTCAGGCTCCCAGCCTGACCTCGACCGCGCGGAGTGCGATTCACCCGACGTTCCTAAAGTGGAGGGGAAACAAGGCAACGTCATCCCGCTCTAAAGCGCATGTCGCTCCGTTGGCACGTCGGTCGGCCTGCAAGCAATCACCGCCGAGCCAACGAAAAAGGGAGGCCGGCTTGCGCCGACCTCCCCGATTCCGTTCCCGCTCGGGAAAGGGTCTTACTGGCCCGAGCCCGGACCGTAAGTGATCTCCACGCGGCGGTTCTGCACTTCGCGGACACCGTCGGCGGTATCGACCCGCGGACGGCTTTCGCCGAACGCTTCGGTCGAGATCGAGCCCTCGGGGATCGACCGCGACGTCATATAGGCCTTGACCGAGTCCGCGCGACGCTGAGACAGGCCGACGTTGTACGACGTCGAACCCGACTTGTCGGTGAAGCCCGCCAGCATGACCTGCGCATTGCCGCACGTCTGATACTGGGTGACCGCATTGTCGAGGATCGACCCTGCTTCCGGGGTGATGTCCGACTTGTCCCACTCGAAGAACACGATGAACGGTCCCTGCGTGCACACCGGCGGCGGCGGCGGCGGTGCTTCGACCACCGGCGGCGGCGGCGGCACGTCGGCGGGCGGCGGCGGCGGGGGTGCCTCGGGCTCGCCGAAGTTGAACGTCAGGCCGCCCAGGATGCTGTGCGACCGATACCGGCCGTCGAACGTACGGTTCGACGCGTCGACCAGCTTGACGTTGTCCGCGTTGAAATAACGATACTTCAGCGTGGCATCGACGTTCTTGGTCAGCGGTGCGCGAACGCCTGCCAGGCCCTGATAGGCGAAGACCGTGTCCGAATCGTCGAGGAAATCGGAGTTCCTGTTCAGGCCGTAATTGGCCTTGACTCGCGCCACGCCGACACCGCCGCCGACGAAACCCTGGATGCCGTCGTCGTCACCGAAGTCGAGCAGGCCGTTCAGCATGAAGCTGAGCGCCGAGGTCGTGCCGCCCGCGTAATTGTACGGGCCCCGCGGCGCATCGAACCGCGCACCCGCGCCGGTGGTGATCGGCGTCGTCACCGTCGAGCGGTAGCCGTCGACCGTCGCACGGCGATAGCCGACTTCGGTTTCCAGGCGGAACGCGCCGAAATCATAGCCGATGGTCCCATCGACATCGAACCCATAGTCGTGATCGACCGAACCCGCGTTGTTCGCGGCGCCGATATCGTAATCGATATCCTCCACGATCATCGCGCCGCCCTCGACACCGACATACCATGCCTTGTCCTTTGCGAGGGCGGGCGTGGCGAGAGCGGTGGAGGCGAGTGCCAGGATTACGGCAAGCTTCCGCATAAAAAGTCCCCTTTCTGAGTTGTCACTACGGACACGGCAAACCCAGTACTGGATGCTTGGTTTCTTCGCAAGCCAACAAAAGCCGGAGTGTGACCCGAACGACACACCTATATCACGCCAGCAAGCCCCCGGTGCGCAGCGCCGCGAGGATCGCGGTCACGGCGTTCCGGCACTCCGCATCGATCACCGCGCCTCCGCTCGGCACCGCGATCGGCGCCGCCCGCTCGATCCGCCACCCTCCCGCACCGTAGCGCACGAGCGTCCCGTCCGCGACACTCCACGCCGCAAAGCCGGCACGTGGCGCGACGAAGCGCCAGCCGCCCTCGGTCCACCCCGCGATCGCCGCCGCCCGGCCCGCCCATGCGCCCGTAGGTGCCGCGCCGGCGATCCAGCACGCGCCCGCTGCCGGGTTCTCCGGTGGCACGTCGACACCCACCGCTTCCACGCTCGCCTGCACCGCGATGTCGAGAAGCGCGAGCGCCTCGTTGTGGGTCCATTCCTTCTGCGCCTGCCCCGCCGCGAGCCAGGGCAGCGCCAGCCGTGCACTGTCGGTCATCTCAGTCTCTCCTGTTCAGGCGGGAACGACGATCGTCGCCCCCCTCGAATCCCCATGCGTGCCGCGCTGGCGCACCGTCACCGTCGCCGGCCGCGCCACGCGCACCGACGCCGTGCCGCTCACCGTCGTCGCATCGGGTTCACCCGTCCGCGTCACGGTCACGACATACATCTCGGCCTCCTCGCCCCGCGGCACGTCGGCGCCATCGCGCCATCGCCAACCAACCCTGCTCCGCCGTACCCAGCGGACCACCGCCTCGTCTGGTGCGCCTGCCTCCCACCGCAATCGCGCAACCGAAGGCGGAAGCACCGACGCCCCGTCGAGGATCGCGGCCGCCGCCACCGGCACCGTATCGCCCACCCCCGACGCCAGCACCCGCACGTCGCGCGCTCCCGCGGGCAACGCCACCGCGCGCACCGCTCCCACCTCGAGTCCCACGAACCGGTCCCCGGCCGCTTGCGCACCGATCGCCCATTCGCTCCCCCGCCGCCCGCGCAGCAGCCGCGACAACCGCCACCGCGCGCCGCCCAGCGGCTCGGCCACCCCGAACTGAAGGAGCTCGTCTCCCACCAGCGCCAGGTTCGCGCCCCGGTCGAGCGCGACATCGTCCGCATCGGTCAGCAGCATCCCCGCATGCGCCAGCCGCACCACCATCGCTCCCGCCAGGTCGGCCAAAACCGCAGACCCCGCATCCGGCGGCGCCTCGATCACACCGATCATGCCCGGCGCCGCGGTCGTCCCCGCCTCGTTCCACGTCGCGCCCGCGTCGGTGCTGACCAGCAGCGAAGCCGACCGCCACCCCGCACCCTCGCCCGCCGCCACGATCGTCAGCCGCGGCGCATCGAGCAACGCGTCATCGAGCGTCGGAATCTCGAATGCCGCCAGCACCGTCCGGCCCGCCACCGCATCGCGCTGCGCCAGCACCCGCCCGCCGCTCGCCCCGGTCGAGACCACTCCCGGCACCAGCCGCACCAGCTCCAGCACCATCGCCATCGCCTCCAGCGACGCCCGCGCCACCCGCCACGCGCCCGCCTCGCCCGCGATCGCCACCACATCCCCGGGCACCACGCCGATCGCCGCCAGCCCCGGCGCGACCGTCCGCCGCATCCGCTCGACATCGCCGCGCGCCAGCACCGCTTCGGCCACCGCCTTGGCCGCGCCCGCCTCGATCACCGCGGGCACCTCGACTCGTTCCACGCGCACCCCGCCGCCCGGCCGCCGCGCGCGCTGCAGCCCCGCCTGGTAATCGCGCGCTGCGTCATAATGCGACACCGCCACGACGCCGGGCGCGGTCCTTGGCGCCGCGACCGTCCGGGCACCGGTCGCGCGGCCGAACCCCGCGTCCTCCACCGTCCGCGCCGCACCACCGCCGGTCCGGAATGCCAGCCCGTCGCCATCGGGCGCGAACCACCCCCCGCTCGCCTGCGCACACGTCTCCAGCACCGCGCGCACGCTCCCGCCCGCCGCCCCGAAGCCCCCGAGCGCCAGCCCGCCGTCCGCTGCGGTCACCTCGTTCGCCAGCGTCCGCACCACCGCGCCGCACGCGACCGTGCCATCGTCGGCCACCACCTCGAAGGTCAGCGACGGAATCCGGTTGCCGAACTCCGCCAGCTCCAGCCCCTCGAACACCACATAGGCGCAACCCCGGTGCGCCGGTGCCAGCCCCACCCCTTCCGCCGAAGCGATCAGCGGATCGACCGCCTGATCCTCGCTGCCGAGATGCACCCGAAACCCGGTCCGCACCTTCCAGTCCCCCGCCGCCCCGCGCAGCAAGCGCCCGTCCGCCCACACCCGCCGCACGTCGCGCACGCTCCGTGCCGACAGCAGCACCGCGAAGTTCGCCGCATAGGCATAGACGCTCGTCTTCGCGCCCTTGCCCCCGGTCGTGCTGCGCGTCTCGACCAGGTCGGTCGCCCAGATCACCGTCCCCGCCACCCGCATCGTCCCGAATAGTTTCGGGATCTGCGTACCGTAGGACGAGGTCTGCACCGCCAGCTCGGTCAGCCGCGGCCCCTCGCGCCGCGTGCCCAGCACCGCGCGGTCGACCCGCTGCCCCAGCAAAGCCCCGATCGCGCCACCGACAGGCCCGCCCAGCGCGGACCCCGCCGCAGTCAGGATCAACGTCGCCATCTCATGCTCCTATCCGCCACGCGCCGAGCACGGGCCACGGCACCACCCCTGGCCGCTCGACCACCCGCCCCAGCCCCGCATCGGCATGGATCACGCCGTCCTCGACCCGGATCGCCAGGTGCAGCTGCCCCGGCCCCGACGCGCACAGCAGCACGTCGCCCGCAGCCTTCCCGTCGCCGCGCGCCAGCATGCCATCGAGCATCGCCGCCACCCGCACCGGATCGCCGCCACGCAACCGATACCCCCGCGGCACCACGCCGGAGAACCCGCCGGCGCGCAGCGCCACCGCCGCCAGCCCGACGCAATCCACCCCCTCGCGCCCGCGCCCCTGCGCGCGGAACCGCACCCCCAGCATCCCGCGCGCCGCCGCCGCGACCGCGCTCATGCGCCCGGATACCGGGTCAGCAGGTCGACGCCCGGCAGAAACGGCTCGCCGCGAAAGTTCGCCGCATTGCCGAACCGCGCCGCACAGGTGGCGATGCTCTTGTCGCACCCCTCGGCGACTTCGACCAAGGTTCCCGGCTCGACCGCGAACGCCGGCTCGGCGCGCAGCGTCACCGTCGTCCCCCGCGACACCGCGACCGCCGCGATCATCCCGCCGTTCGCGCCGCCGAACCACCGCAGCCGCCCGCCACCGTAGCCATTCGTCACCGGCTCGACCGCATCGAGCGTCACCACGGCGCCTTCGACGCCCAGAACCCGCGCGAACCGCCGCCGCCCCGCCATCGCCACCCGGCACCGCGCATCGCCCAGCTCGGCACGGCACTCGGGCGACGTCTCCTCGACCACCGCGCGGTCCAGCGCCGCGCTCGCCCCGAGCAGCTCGGCCGTAAACCCGCCCGCCTTCGTCTCCACCGCGCCGATCGTCCCCGCACCCAGATCGACCCGCCCCGAACCATCCCGCCAGTCGACCGCGAACACCGCCACCCGCGCCCCGTCCCATCGCCCGGCAAGCAGATCGTCCTCCCCCACCGCCGCAGACGTCAGCGCCCCCGCCACCTCCATCGTATCCGCCTCGAGTCCCTCGGAGCGCACCACGGCGGAGGGCACCATCCCCGGCGCCGCCCGGTGGACCAGCCCGTCGACGACCAGGTCGCGGTCATGCCCCGTCAACCCCACCGCCACCCCATCCCCCCGCTCCATCCGCCAACAGATCGCGAGGCAAGTCAGTTCGGTCATGTCTGTTCTCCCCCTTCTTGATCCTCCCCCGAACGGGGAGGAATTGCGTTGCCCGCAATCTCGGCCGCCCTACCCCTCCCGCACCTCCACCAACGGCACGCTCGCCGCTTCCCCCGCGCGCCACGCCGCTGCGGTCACCGCGAGCCGGTCCTCGGCAAAGCGCACCGGCACGTCGAAGCCGAACCCCGCGCGCACAGGGGCACCCGCACCCGGCGCCACATCGAGCACCACGGAGCCACCGCCCTCGACCGCAAACCCCTGCGTCGCCACCCCCGCCACCGTCACGCTGACGCTTCCCGCCACCGGCCGCGTGATCCGCCGCACCTGATCGCCGTAGTGCTTCACCAGCGCGAACCGCCGCTCCACTCCGTCGCCGGTCCCGATCGCCTCGTCGGCGCCGGTACAATCGAACGGATCGCGCAACCGGAAAGCCCGCGCCGGCCCTTGGCGCGCACGAAAGAACGCCAGCAACGCCGCGATGTCCGCCTCGGATCGCACCCCCGGCCCGACATCGTAGAACGTCCGCGCTTCCGCCCACGCGGCGTTTCGCTGCTCGGCACCCCCCGCCGCCGTCACGATCGCGGTCGAAAAGGTCGGCGCCACCTCCGCCGCCGCGCCGATCGCCAGCGGAAATTGCACATCGTCGAACGCCATCGCCGTCTCCTCTGAATCGAAGTGCACGAACCCGTCGCGCATCACCTGCGGCAGCGCCCACAGCACCACCGCCGCCACCCCGCGCGCCCGCGCCACCTCGGCGGCCGCATCGATCGCGCCCCATTGCAGCGCATCCTCGGGCCTCGCCACGAACCCGGCGAGGTAGTGCTGCGCCGCCGCCGGATAGCCCAGCCGCGCCTGCGCCGCCGCCACCCCGCGCGCGGTATCCGCGGTCGCCCCCGCGGCGGCCCAGTCGTAATCCTCCAGCTGCAGCACATCGAAGGCCGGCGAGGCCCACCCCACCGGCATGTTCGCGCGCTTCGCCTCGGGCGCAGCCGGATCGAGCACCGTCGGCAGATACGTCAGCAGATGCGTGACGCACCCCCCACCCCCCGCCTGAACCGCCGCCGCACACAGCGCCGCAGTCGACGCCGCCAGGCACGCCCCCGCCCGGTCCAGCGTCGCGCGCTGCGCCGCGTCGAGCGGCCCCCGCAACGTCGGGATCGCCACCGGCGCAAGCGCAGCCACGGCGGCTGCATCGTAGAGGCACGGGCGACCATCGGGCATCGTCCACCACCAAGGCTCGCCGACCTGAAACCGCGGGTTCAACCCCGCCGCTGTACCGATCGCCAGGAACGCCGCCGCGACGCTGCGCAGATACGCCATCGCCCCCGCATGCGCCGGGCTAAGCAAGGTCGACGGCGGCACCCACCCGGTCAGCGCCGGGGACCCATCGGCCGCCCGCTGCTTCCACGTGCTCGGACAATGCGCGTCGAACAGCTCGTAGCTCAGCGACCAGATCAGCTCGTACCCGAACGCCTTCGCCCGCGTCGCAAAGTCCCGGTGCCACGCCGCGCACGCGACGTTGAGCACGCCCGTGACCTTCAGCGCCGCGTCGAGCCGAAAGTAATGGCTCATCCCGACATAATGGATCAGCGCGCCGCGATACCCCAGGTGCAGCGCGTTGCGCAGCAACCGCGCGGGCGTCAGATTGTAGCTGTCGTCATAGCCGCTCGCGATGCCCAGCCCATGTTCGGGCACCACCACATCGCCGATCGCGATCACCGATCCCGCCCCGTCGCAGCGCACCCCCGTCAGCTCGACCCACCCTTCGGCCGGACCGCTGAGCATCGCATCGCTCGCGTCATACCCCGGCGCGACCAGCGACACGAACATCCGGTCGACATCCCCCGCCCAGACCGGGTCCGCCTCCTCGGGCAGCAAGAACCCGCCATCCAGCTTCGCGAAGTCGAGCACGACCTGCGCGTCCTCGGGAGCCCCGGCCGCATAATTCCACAGCCGCACATACCAGGCCCTCGGGCTTCCCGCGGCGTCGCGCCCCTCGATCGTCAGCGTCGGCCCATGCACTGCATCCAGCGGCTTGATCCCCGAAGACCGCCACCGAAAGCTGAGGCGACACCCGCGAAAATCCCGCGCACTCTCATAGGCAAGCAAAGGATGATCGAACCGGTCCTCCGCCTCCCAGATCAATCCCGCCAAGTCGTCGCGCCGATAGAACACGGCATCCACCCGGATCGCGTGCGGGCCCGGGGTCGTCACCGCCGCCATCATCGGCCGCGGGAAATTAACCGTCCAATATGCGGACGCGAACCGCGTGATCGTATCGACAGCCTGCACCGTCCGCCGCTTCGCCAGCCACCAGCCCATACCGCTTCTCCTGCTTGTTCAATCCTCCGCCAAGGCCGCCCGAACCGCCCGCGCCACCTGCCGCGAGGACCGCGCCAGCGCCGCCGGTGCCTCTCCGGCCGCCGCGTTGACGGTGATCGCCACCCGCACCTCGCGCACACCGGCGGACACGCCCCCCTCCACTCGCCCGCTCGCCGTCGGCACGAACAGCTCGGGCCCCCGCTCGCCGACCAGATAGCCCCGCCCCGGCGTCACCGGCCCGCCGGTCGCGCGGCCCGGCTGCCCACCGACGACCCCCGCCAGCACCCCGGACACCGAGCTCCCGCCGAGTACGGAAGCAAGACCCCCCTTCACCGCCTCGGCCGCGATCTCCGCCAGCGCCGACAGCGCCACCCGCTTCAGATCGTCGAATCCCAGCTTGCCCGTCCGCACCGCGCGCAGCAGCGACGTCTCGATCGCCCGCCCCGCCCGTTCAGCCCCGGTCCCCAGCGACCCCTCCAGCGTCTCCCGCATTGCCGCGACATCGCGCGCAAACCCTCCCGTATCGGCACGCACGCCGATCACCGCCGCATCGAAATCATCGCCAAAGTCTCTAGGCATCCGGAAACTCCCTCATCAGCGCAGCCAGGCCACGCCCATCGATCGCCACCGGCGCATCGCCCCCGAGCACCGCTGTCAAGGCGGCCAGCTCGGCCGGGGTCGAGGACCAGAAGACATCCGGCCCCCACCCCAGAACCACCCCCGCAAACCCCGCCAGCCGAACGGCTGCCCCGGCAAATTCCTCCCCGGCACGGGGAGGGGGCGTGCGAGCGAGATCGTGTCCCCCAGACACGATCTTGGCTTGCCGGGGGCAAGCCAAAGCTCGCGCGCTCGGCGAAGCCGAGGGGTGGAGGGGCAGCCCCACGCACGTCGGCCCTTGTGTCTCTCCCTCCACCACCGCGCTTGCGCGCGGCAGTCCCCCTCCCCGTGCCGGGGAGGCAGGCGTGCACCCCCTCACCGCCCGCTCAAGATCTGCCGCAGCAGCACCCGCAGCACCGGCATCGCCGCCGCCAGCCCCGCCTCGGCCACCGCCTCCCCAAGCCGATCGCGCGTCACCCCCTCGGGCGCGTCCCGCAGGCAATGCCAGAACAGCCCCACGATCTCGCCGAGCCCCAGCCGCCCCTCGGTCGCCCGCTCGACGAGCGCGAACAGCGGCCCCAATTCTTCCTCCGCCGCGACCAGCGCCGCAAACGTCGGCCTGAGCACCAAGGTCTCCCCGCCCACCCGCAACGAAGCTTCGCCGCGAACTGAATTCGCTTGTGTCATGTCCGATCTCCTTTCTCCCTTCTCCCCTTGTGGGAGAAGGTGGCGCGTAGCGCCGGATGAGGGGGCGAGCCGAAGGCTCGCGCGGAGCTTCGCTCCGCCCCCTCACCCTTCCGCCGCTGCGCGGCTCCCTCCCTCTCCCACAGGGGGAGAGGGAACCATCACGCCGCCACCACCGCGCCGGAACTCTCCAGCGACAAGGTGTAGGATCGCTCCCCATTAAAATCCCCGGCATAATCCAGCCGGGTCACCAGGAACCGCCCGGTCATCGTCTCGCCCCCTTCGAACGTCAGCCGGTAATCGTCGAGCACGCCCGATAGCGCATTGCCCTTTACCCGCGCCTCCGCCGCAGAGCCGGTGAACACCCCCGCCCCCGACACGCTGACCGACCGCACCCCCGCGCCCGACAGCAACTGCCGCCACCCGCCCGACTCCTTGGTGGTGACCACCACAGCCTCGCCGTTCACCGACAATTGCGTCGTCCGCATCCCCGCCACCGTCGCGAACGCCGGCGTCGCCGCCCCGTCCCCGACCTTCAAAAGGAACGCGCTACCCTTCTCCACCGCCATGTCCTTGCTCCTTTCTGTTCTTTCCCTCTCCCCTTGGGGGAGCGGCGCAGGCCGTGGAGGGCGGTTTCCTGCTTGCGGGGAGACCCCAGC
>NZ_CAXVWL010000087.1:0-3795 GCF_964263785.1 Sphingomonas sp. | reverse complement strand
CTTGATCCCGAGCGGGTGGCCGCGGGTGTCGTCCTCCTCGATGACGATCGCGTCGATGTCGTCGACGTCGGCGTTGGTCGGCACAAGCGCCTCGCCCAGGCTGCGGTTCATCCACAGGCCGGTTCGCTCGTCCATGACGGTTTCCTCCATCATCGCCTGCCCCAGCCCCCAGGTCATGCCGCCGATCAGCTGGCTGCGCACCAGCAACGGGTTGATCGGACGTCCGCCGGCGAACGCGCCGATGAGACGCTGGACGCGGACGTGCATCGTGTCGGGATCGACCAGCACGCGCGCGAACTGCGCGCCGAACGACTGCCGGCCGTATTTGCTTCGCCCGAAGGTGCGGCCCGTGATCGCCTCCTCCTCGATCGGGTGCTCGGCATGGCGTGCCATCAGCGAGGCGACGGTCTCTCCGGGACCGTCGCGGGTGCCGATGCGTCCGTCGATGATGTCGATATCGTGCCTGTTGCCGCCGTGCAGCGGCGACGCCCGGTCGCGGACCGCGCGCTTGATCAGCGCCTTCTTCACCTTCCCAGCCGCCTCATGCACCGCGGCGCCGTTGGTCAGCGTGGACATCGATCCCACCGTCATGCCGCCGTAAGGCAAAGCGGTGTCGCCGATCTCGAGCCTGACCTGAGCGATCGGCAGGCCCAGCCCCTCGGCGGCGATCTGGGTCATCGCGGTGACCATGCCCTGGCCTATTTCGTGCATTGCGCTCTGGACGCGCGCCACGCCGTCGCCGCCCACGACGATGCGGGCGACGGCCGGCATCTGCATCACCTTGTAGACCGCCGACGCCATGCCATAGCCGACGAGCAGACGTCCTTCGCGCATGCTGCCGACTACTGGATCGCGGTCGAACCAGCCGATGCGTCGCCCTGCCGCCTCGTAGCAGGCCTTGAGAGACTTGGACGACCATTCGTGCCCGGTGTCCGGCTCCACGTCGGCATGGTTGCTGAGGCGCAGATCGAGCGGATCGATGCCGAGCTTCGCCGCCAGCACGTCCATCGCCGTCTCGATGGCAAAGGTGCCCAGGCACGCGCCAGGCGCGCGCATCCATCCCGGCGCCCCGGTGTCGAGCCGCGCCGACTGCTGGTGGACGAGGATGTTCGGCGCGGCGTAGAGCTTGGGGATCGTCTCGCCGAGCGGCTCGATGTAGCTGCCGCCCGCTCCCTGCGCCGTCACCGAGTCCTGCAGCACCGCGGTGAGCTTGCCATTGGCATTCGCGCCCAACCGCAGCCGCTGGCGGCTCTCGGCGCGGAACGGCATTATCGTGAACACGTCGCGGCGGGTGAGGACGAGCTTGACCGGTCGGCCCGTCAGCTTCGCCGCCATCGGCGCCAGCAGCAGATAGACGTTGCCGCTCTTGCTGCCGAACGCCCCACCCGACATGGTCGAGATCACTCGCACCTTGTTGTCGAACTGCACGCCGCCCAGCACCTGCGCGACGATCCGCGGGAGCCGGTCCTTCAGGCCGAAGCCGAAGGCCTGGCCCAACACCATCGCGTCGCCGTAGCTGAATTGCGTGGGCAGCTGCACGGTCAGCCCGCCGTCCGCATCCCACGCGGCGACGATTGCGCCAGGCTCCATGGCATTATGGTGGTGCGGCGAGGAATGGAGTGTCAGGTCGACCCGCGCCGACGCCTCGCTCCAGGCCTTCTCGGGATCGCCGATCTTGACCTGCCCCGGATCGCCGCCGCCGACCTTCTTGGCGTCGGCGGTGCGATCGGCCGCGGCGGCCAAGCTAAAGACCGCGGGTTCAGGGTCGCTGTACCGAACCGCCACCCGCGCGGCCGCCTCCCGTGCATGATCGAGCGTATCGGCGACCACCAAGGCGATACACTCACCGCCATAGTGGATGCGGTCGTCCTGCATCGGCAGCAGGTCGCCGATCTCCGAGCCGGTGACCGAGAGCACCTTGTGCAGCTTGGGCGCGTTGACGTGGCTCATCACCAGCCTGACACCCGGCATCGAAAGCGCCTGCCCGGTGTCGATCGCGAGGATACGCCCGGAGGCTTGCGCGGCGATGACGGCGACGGCGACGTCGGTCGCGGCGTCCGCCGCGGTGCGCGCGAGATCGCCGGCATAGCGTAGCGCACCGGTCACCTTCTCGCGCCCCTCGACGCGCCGCGGCGCGCGTGCGAGGGCATCAGCCTGGCGACGCCCACCGATGTCGGTGCGATCGGCGATAGTGGTCATGCCGCTAACCTCATTCAAACCAGCTCCCGACCGCATCCTGGCAAGCGCGGATGATCGTGCGTCGGGCCAGGTCGGGCTTGAAATCGTTGCCGCCGAAGGTTTGCGCTCCGGCGAGCAGCGCGTCCGCCGCGCGCCCGAACAGCAGCACGTCCGGCGCTTGCCCCGCCAGCAGGGCCTCCGCCTCCACGCGCCGCCAGGGCTTGTGGGCGACGCCGCCCAGCGCGATCCGCGCCTCGGCAATCACACCATTCTCGATCCGCATCGCCACCGCCGCCGAGACCAGGGCAAAGGCGTAGGACTGGCGATCGCGTAATTTGAGATAGGTCGAATGTTGCGCGAATCCCTCCGAGGGCAGATCGATGCCCGTCACCAGCTCGCCGGGTCGAAGCACATTGTCGCGCCAGGGCTCGTCGCCGGGCAGCCGGTGATAGTCGGCGAACGGAATGACGCGCTCGCCCTCGGGTCCGGTCACCTGCACCTCGGCCTCGAGCGCCGCGAGCGCGACGCACAGGTCAGACGGATGCGTGGCGATGCAATGCTCGCTCGTTCCCAAGATCGCATGAATGCGGTTGAACCCGCCGATCGCGCCGCAGCCGCTGCCGGGCGCGCGCTTGTTGCAGGGTGTCGCGGTATCATAGAAATAATAGCAGCGCGTGCGCTGGTTGATGTTGCCGCCGTTGGTCGCCGCGTTCCGCAACTGCGCGCTGGCACCGGCCAGGATCGCGCTCGCGACGAGCGGGTAGCGGGCCTGCACCCGTGGGTCGTAGGCGGTATCGGCGTTGGTCGCGAGCGCGCCCAGCCGCAAGCCGCCGCCCGCCAGCTCGGTGATCGCGTGAAGGTTGAGGGCATTGATGTCGACCAGCGCAGTCGGCTGCTCGACATCATATTTCATCAGGTCGACGAGGTTGGTGCCGCCCGCGACGTAGCGGGCCCCTGCCACGTCGGCGTTACGCACCGCCTCGGCGATATCGGTCGCGCGGCTGTAGGCGAAGCGCATCAGACCTCCTGCCGGATGACGTCTAGGATCGCGTCCGTGATGTTCGGGTAGGCCGCGCAGCGGCACAGGTTCCCGCTCATCGCCTCGCGCACCTCGTCGCGGGTTCGCGCATGGCCTTCCCCGATCAAGCCGACAGCCGAGCAGATTTGCCCCGGCGTGCAGAAGCCGCACTGGAACGCATCGTGCTGCAGGAACGCGGCCTGGAGCGGGTGAAGCTCGTCGCCATGAGCGAGCCCTTCGATCGTCGTCACCTCCGCTTGGGGACGCGTCACCGCAAGCGCGAGACAGGAGTTGATCCGCTTGCCGTTCACCAGCACCGTACACGCCCCGCATTGGCCGTGATCGCAGCCCTTCTTGGTGCCGGTGAGGTCCAGATCATCGCGAAGAAGGTCGAGCAGCGTCGTCCAGGGCGCGACTTCAAGCTCGTGCCGGGTCCCGTTGACCGTGAGATCGAGCCCGACCGTGCCGCTCATGCGGCTTCTCCACCGAGGCGCTTGTCGCCCAGCCAATCCTCGATGGCGGCGTTCACCTCGGCAGTCCGCTCCAGCATCAGCATGTGGCCGCCGGTGATCGTCACCTCGGTCAGGTCCGTGCAATCT
>NZ_CAXVWL010000086.1:0-2562 GCF_964263785.1 Sphingomonas sp. | reverse complement strand
CGCCGAATGGCGCGATTTCCTGGCGCTGACCAAGCCCCGGGTCATGACGCTCGTCGTCTTCACCGCGCTATGCGGCATGCTCGCCGCGCCTGTGCCGATCGACCCGGTGCTCGGCTTCACCGCGATCCTGTGCATCGCGCTCGCCGCGGGGGCCGCGGGCGCGCTGAACCAATGGTATGAGGCCGACATCGACGCGATGATGCGCCGCACCGCCAAGCGTCCGCTGCCCGGCGGACGCATGGACCGGCAGTCGGCGCTGCACTTCGGCGTCGGGCTCGGCGCCTTTTCGGTCATCCTGATGGGGCTTGCGCTCAACGTGATGGCGGCGGCGATCTTGGCGGTCTCTATCCTGTTCTACGTGCTGGTCTATACCGTCTGGCTCAAGCGCCGGACGCCGCAGAACATCGTCATCGGCGGAGCCGCGGGCGCGTTCCCGCCGCTGATCGGCTGGGCAGCGGCGACCGGCGAGATCGGCGTGCTGCCGGTGCTGCTGTTCCTGCTCGTGTTCCTGTGGACCCCGCCGCATTTCTGGGCGCTCGCGCTGTTCGTCGAGATCGATTACGCCAATGCCGGCGTGCCGATGCTCCCCGTCGTCGCGGGCGAGCGGGTGACGCGCACCCAGATCGGCCTCTACACCATCCCGATGGCGATCGCCGCAGTCGCACCGTGGCCGCTCGGGCTCACCGGGCCGATTTACGGCGCGGTGGCGGTGGCTACGACCGCGGTCTTCGCCTGGCTCGCCTTCGTCGTGGCGACCCGCACCACGCGCAAGCCCGATCCGATGGTCGCCGAAAAGCGCCTGTTCAAATATTCGATCCTGTACCTGTTCGTCGTCTTCGGCGCGCTCGTCGTAGACCGGTGGTTCGCATGATCCCTACCCAGGACGAAGTCCGCCAAGAGCAGACCGCCGAAATCCGCCGCCGCCAGAAGGCGCGCGCGACGATCATGGCGGTGCTCATGGGCGCGCTGGTGATCCTCATCTTCGCGGTTTCGATCGCCAAGATCCGCGCCGGAATGCCGCACGGATGACCCGCCAGACTCGTACCGCAGGGCTCGCGGTACTGTTCATCTGCTTCATGACTGGGCTCGCCTGGGCCAGCGTGCCGCTCTACCGCCTGTTCTGCGCCGCCACGGGGCTGAACGGCACCACCCAGCGCGGCCTCGCTGCTCCGGGTGCGGTGAATCACCAAGTCCGCATCGACTTCGACGCCAATGTCAGCCCCAAGCTGCCCTGGGTCTTCAAACCCGAGAACCCGCACGAGCTGGTCGACGTCGGCGCACGCGACATGGTGTTCTTCACCGCCACCAACCGCTCGGCCAAGCCGATCACCGGCACTGCGACCTTCAACGTGACCCCGGCACAGGCGGGCAAGTATTTCACCAAGATCCAGTGTTTCTGCTTCACGCAGCAGACGCTGAAGCCAGGCGAGACCGCGCGGATGCCGGTCATCTTCTTCGTCGATCCGAAAATCCTCGCCGACCCCGACGCCGCGGACATCCAGACGATCACGCTCAGCTACACGTTTTACCCGGTGGATTCTGCCAAAGGCGCAAGCTAAAGCGGCACAACAGACGGACCGACAGGGAACGACGAATGGCCGGCGCCAAGAACCACGATTACCATATCCTGCCCCCCAGCATTTGGCCGCTGGTCGGCGCCTTCTCCGCGCTGGCGATGGCGGCGGGCGGCATCCTGTGGATGCACGGTGGTCACGTCGACAAGCCCAACGGCGGCGGCTGGGTGTTCCTGATCGGCCTCGCCGGCGTGCTGTTCACGATGTACTCCTGGTGGGCAGACGTGGTGCGCGAGGCGCATCACGGCGATCACACGCCGGTCGTCCAGCTCCACTTCCGCTACGGCATGATCCTGTTCATCGCGTCCGAAGTGATGTTCTTCGTCGGCTGGTTTTGGGCGTTCTTCGACTTCTCGCTCTTCCCGACCGCGATGACCTTCGTCGATGGCCAGGTCGAACGCGCCGCCGAAGGCGCGGCCGCGGTCGCCGCGAGCTGGCCGCCCAAGGGACTGGAGGTCATCAACGCCTTCGAGCTGCCGCTGCTCAACACCCTGATCCTGCTGACCAGCGGCACCACCGTCACCTGGGCGCACCACGCGCTGATCCATGGCCAGCGCGGCGGCGCGAAGACCGGTGCCTGGGGCCTGATCGGCGTCGGCAACCGCGACGGCGTGCTCAAGGGATTGTGGCTGACCGTGATCCTGGGCGCGCTGTTCACGTCGATCCAGGCCTATGAGTACGCGCATGCGCCGTTCCCGTTCAAGGGCATCAACTACGGCGCGTCCTTCTTCATGGCGACCGGCTTTCACGGCTTCCACGTCCTGATCGGCACCATCTTCCTCGCGGTGTGCCTGATTCGCGCGTACAAGGGCGACTTCACCCCGCGCCAGCATTTCGGCTTCGAAGCCGCGGCCTGGTACTGGCATTTCGTCGACGTCGTGTGGCTGTTCCTGTTCGTCACCGTCTACGTCTGGGGCGGCTGGGGCGCGCCGATCGAGGGCGGTTGAGCACAAACCCCCCGGGCGCGCCGCGCCCAAACGGATGGTGC
>NZ_CAXVWL010000085.1:0-3389 GCF_964263785.1 Sphingomonas sp. | reverse complement strand
GATGAGCGGACCGGCGACCTGCTTGGCCAGTTCTTCTCCGAGGGCCTGCCGGCGGGTGCCTGCGTCCAGATCGTTCATTGGGCGTCCCCACGCATCGGCCGCAACATCGCGCCGTGGTTCCTGCCGCGCTACGCTCGAGGCGGCGTGTACGAGGCGATTGCGCGACGCCGTGCGGCATGCCTGTACGACCTCGTCTGGACGAGTGGTTCGGCAAGCGCGCCGTTCCACGCCCGCCATCACCAGATCCTGATCTCGGTCGGTGTTCCGGCGGGTAACGCCACGAGCAAGGAAGAGCTCATCGCAGTCCGCGAGAGCCTGACCGGCGTGCTGCGCTCGCTCGATGTGCCGGTGGCCAATGTCGATCCCGTCCAGCTGATCGCCTTTCTCGACGATCTGACCTCGCCGACCACGGCGCCGCAGGACGACGCCATCGACTACAATCCGCTCGACCCGATCGCGGACCAGGCGATCCGCCGCGACATCGAGCTGGTCGTCGAGGAAAGCCGGCTGTGCCTGCGCACCGAGCGCTTCCGCCCGACCGGTGCGACGGACGAGGGCGCGCCAGAGATCGGCGAGATCTATCCCGACCGCTTCGACGTTCGCCATTTCGGCGTGCGCAACATGCCAACGCGGTGGGCGCCGTGGGAGTGCGCCCGGCTGATCGGGGACCTGTTTACCGACAAGCTGCGCATGCCCTGTCCGGCAGCAACGATGCTGTGCCTGATCTATCCCGACCAGGAGGCCGCCTCGGCGCGCGCGGGCATGAAGTTCCTGCGCACGACCTCGCTCAGCGAAGGCCGCTCGGCGCGCTATTTGCCCAAGCTGCGAGAGCAGGCCGCCGAATGGCGCGAGGTACAAGCCCAGATGCAGGAAGGCCGCCGGCTGGTCCGTGCCTTCTATGGCGTCACGGCCTTCTCGCCGGAAGGACAGGGCGATCGCAACGAGCGCACGATCAAGTCGCTCTACAAAGCGGCAGGGTGGGATCTCGCCGATGAGCGCTACCTGCAGATTCAGGGGCTGCTCGCCGCCATGCCCATGACGTTGGGCGATGGGCTCGGCACCGACATGGAGCGCTGCAAGCGCATGCGCACGATGCTGTCGACGACGGCCGCCAACATCGCGCCGGTGCAAGGCGAGTATCTCGGCGGCAACTTACCACATCTACTGTTCGTCGGTCGGCGGGGCCAGCCCTTCTTCTGGTCGCCGTTCGAGAACGGCGCCGGCAACCACAATGTCGCGATCCTCGGCAAGTCGGGGTCGGGCAAGTCGGTACTGCTCCAGGAGATGTGCGCGGCCTTGTGCGGCGCTGGCGCCAAGGTCGTCGTGATCGACGACGGGCGCAGCTTCATGAACTCGTGCCGGCTTCAGGGCGGCGCGTTTATCGAGTTCACACTGGCATCGGGCTTCTGCCTCAACCCTTTTTCGATGATCGACGCCGACAGGGTCGCGGAGGACGAGGACTACCGGCTCGACTGCATGGCAATGCTCAAGAGCATCGTCGGGCAAATGGCGCGGTTCATCGACCGGCTGACCGACACCGAGCGCGGCCTGATCGACCAGGCGGTCAACCGGGTGTGGGAGGCCGACGGCCATGCCGGGTCGATCGATGGCGTCGCGCAAGCGCTGACCGACACCGGCAATCCCGATGCCGCCAATCTTGCGATCGCCATGGGACCGTTCCTGACAGGCGGCACCTATGGCGGCTTCTTCAACGGCCAAGCGACGCTGAAGCTCGAGGCGGACTTTACCGTGTTCGAGATGTCGGACCTGGCGACGCGCGAGGAGCTGCGTTCGGTCGTGCTGACCGCGATCATGTTCATGACCAGCCAGGCCATGACGCGCACCCCGCGGTCGGTGAAGAAGCTGCTGCTGATCGATGAGGCATGGAGCATGCTCAAGGGCGGCTCGATGTCCGAGTTCGTCGAGACCTATGCCCGCACCGCGCGCAAATATGGCGGCGCGCTCGCGACGGCGACGCAGTCGCTGAACGATTTCTACAAATCGGGCGGCGCGACCGCGGCGCTTGAGAACAGTGACTGGATGCTGGTTCTCCAGCAGAAACCAGAGACGATCGCCGACTTCCGAAAGTCCGAGCGGCTCGACATGGACGATCGTACCGAGAGCCTGATCCGCTCGCTGAAGCGCAGTGGCTCGGAATATTCGGAAGTCTTCATCCGAGGCCCCGAGGTTCAGGCGCTCGGCCGGCTGGTGCTCGATCCTTATTCGGCGACGCTCTTCTCGTCCTCCCCGGACACCTATGCCGCCATCGAGCGCCGCATGGCCGCGGGCGACACGATCGAACAGGCGCTCGAAGCCGTGGCGTTTCCGGATGCGGCTCAGGCCCCGAAGACGAAGGAGGCGCAGCATGCGCGCGCCTGATCCTCGGCCACTTGGCGGCCGTAGGGTGCGGCTGCGGCGTTTTCTCGCCGACGCGTGCCACCTGGCCCTGAGCACCACGCTATGGCTCGGCGGGACGCTGCTCGTCACGCTCGGCACGATCCTGGCCGTGGTGATTCTCGCCGCCGATGCCCGCCTGCCGATCCTGTTCGCGCACCTCGACAATCTCGCGAGCCATTATCTCGCCGCCGACGCTGCACGCCGCGCCGAGTTCGACCTCCAGCTTGTCGGCCTGACCGGCGCGCTGGCGCTGCTGTTCGTCGTCGCGCGGCTGCCTGCCTTCGCTGCCCGCATGCGGCGCGAGCTTTCCCGAAAGGACGAGCAATGAGCGATGCCATCACCCCGGCGCCGGTGCGGCGCACGATCGCGGGCTGGCCGATCGCCCATGTCGTAGCGACGATCCTGGTGCTTGCGGGCCTGCTCTGGGCGGCCTGGGCGACGCGCCTGCTGCTCGACATCTCGAAGCGGCAGATCGTTTCGGTCAGCCTGTCGACGCTAGTCGGCGACTTCGTCGCTGCCGAAAGCCGCAACGGCGGCACGCCCGAGCAGACCGCGAGCCGCACCGCTGCCTATCTCGCCGCCATCAACCGGTCGGTCAGTGCGCTGGGTGCCGACGGCACCACCGTCCTCGTCACCGAGGCGACACTCGGTAAGAGCGTGCCCGATCGCACAAGCCAAGTCCGTGCGGAGGTCAAGCGCGCGCTGGAGGGCGGTCATGACCCTCGCTGAGACGCAGTCCCCGACCGCCTTCTGGAGCACGGCCCGGCGCAGGCGTTATCTGGTTTATGCCGCCGTCGGCATCGGCCTGGTAAGCCTCGGTGAGCTTGCTCGCTGGAGCGACGACCACGCGCTGCTGGTCAACGCCACGACCAGCCTGCCGAACTGGGCGTTCATGATCGATCGGCAGCGGGTGCCGGTCCGCGGCGACTTCATTTTCTTCGAGCCGCCGCCTGGGCCCTTGCTCGCCCGTCATTTCGGCGCTCGCCCGCAGC
>NZ_CAXVWL010000084.1:0-11917 GCF_964263785.1 Sphingomonas sp. | reverse complement strand
CGGCGCCACGCTCTCGCTCGCCGCCTGCGCGAGCGGGGACAAGCGTCCCAAAACCGACCTCGCGGCGTCCAAGGTGACGACGATCGGCGTCAATTCCTATCTGTGGCGCGCGACGCTGGACACGCTGTCGTTCATGCCGCTGGTGCAGACGGATTCTAACGGCGGCGTGGTGGTGACCGACTGGTACATCAACCCGAACTCGCCGGCCGAGCGGATCAAGGTGACGGTGTCGATCCTGGACCAGGATCTGCGCGCCGACGCGGTGCGCGTCGCGGCGCTGCGCCAGGTGAACCAGGGCGGTCAGTGGGTGGCGGCGCCGGTGCAGGCGTCGACCACGCAGAAGCTGGAGGACGTGATCCTCACCAAGGCGCGCGACCTGCGCCGCGCGTCCCTTGTCGGCTGACGCCGAGAGGCCGCCCGCGCGCTTCAATGCGCTGAAGGCGGATGCGCATTGGCAGCGGGTGTGGGACGAGCGGCGGACGTTCGCCGCGGACGACGCTTCGCCGAAGCCGAAGAGCTACGTGCTCGAGATGTTCCCCTATCCGTCGGGGAAGATCCACATGGGGCACGTCCGCAATTACACGATGGGCGACGTGCTGGCGCGCTATCGCCGGATGCGTGGCTATGAGGTGCTTCATCCAATGGGATGGGACGCGTTCGGGATGCCCGCGGAGAATGCGGCGATGGAGAAGGGTGTCCATCCGGGCACTTGGACGCGCGCCAATATCGCGGCGATGAAGGCGCAGCTGAAACGGCTCGGCTTCGCGCTCGACTGGAGCCGCGAGCTGGCGACGTGCGAGCCGGACTATTACGGGCACGAGCAGGCGCTGTTCCTCGACCTGTTTGCGGCGGGACTGGTGTACCGCAAGGAGAGCGCGGTCAATTGGGACCCGATCGACATGACCGTGCTGGCCAACGAGCAGGTGATCGACGGCCGCGGCTGGCGATCGGGGGCGCTGGTCGAGCGACGCAAATTGTCGCAATGGTTCCTGAAGATCACCGATTTCGCGGATGAGCTGCTTGATGGGCTGGGGGCGCTGGATCAGTGGCCTGACAAGGTTCGGTTGATGCAGGAGAATTGGATCGGGCGGTCGCGCGGGCTGCAGTTCCGGTTTGCGTTGTCGGATGGCGGCGATGTCGAGGTCTTCACCACCCG
Organism: Sphingomonas sp.; assembly: GCF_964263785.1. Classification (GTDB taxonomy): domain Bacteria; phylum Pseudomonadota; class Alphaproteobacteria; order Sphingomonadales; family Sphingomonadaceae; genus Sphingomonas. Next base: position 10,761 of record NZ_CAXVWL010000084.1, on the reverse strand, counting down.
GCCGGATACGATCTTCGGCGCGAGCTTCGTCGCGGTCGCGGCGGATCACCCGATCGCCAAGGGCTGCGCCGAGCGGGACCTAGCAGCGGCCGCGTTCATTGCGCGGTGCAAGCAGGGGGGCACGACCGCGGCCGAGCTGGAGACGCAGGAGAAGCTGGGCTTCGACACCGGCCTGACCGCGGCGCATCCGTTCGACGCAGGCTGGCGGCTGCCGGTGTACATCGCGAACTTCGTGCTGATGGAATATGGCACCGGCGCAGTGTTCGGCGTGCCCGCGCACGACCAGCGCGACCTGGATTTCGCGCGCAAATACGCGCTGCCGGTCAAGCGGGTGGTGTCGGACGGCGCGGAGGACGCGCCGGTGTTCGCCGGCGACGTCGCGTGGACGGGTGCGGGGACATTGTGCAACTCGCATTTCCTCGACGGGATGGATGTCGAGGACGCCAAACGGACCGTCATCGAGCGGGCCGAGGGCGAGGGCTGGGGACGCGGCACCACCGTGTACCGGTTGCGCGACTGGGGCGTGTCGCGGCAGCGCTACTGGGGGACGCCGATCCCGATCGTCCATTGCGCCGCCTGCGGAGCAGTGCCGGTGCCCAAGGACCAGCTGCCGATCGTGCTGCCCGAGGACGTATCGTTCGCGGTGCCCGGCAATCCGCTCGACCGGCATCCGACGTGGAAGCATGTCGCGTGTCCGTCGTGCGGCGGCGAGGCGGTGCGTGAGACCGATACGCTCGATACCTTTGCGGATTCGTCGTGGTATTTCATCCGCTTCGCCAGCCAGCCGAAGGACCGGCCGTTCGACCGTGCGGTCGCCGAGCAATGGCTGCCGGTGGGGCAGTATATCGGCGGGGTCGAGCATGCGATCCTCCACCTGCTCTACGCGCGGTTCTGGACGCGGGCGTTGAAGCATATCGGGCAACTCGACGTGGCGGAGCCGTTCACGGGTTTGTTCACGCAAGGGATGGTGACGCACGAGACGTACTTTTCAAACCAGTTTGGCGGTGCGTTCGACACTGGATTGAAGGTAAGATGGCTGTCGCCCGACGAAGTTGAACTTACGCACGATGGCTATCGGGAAAAGGCGACCGGGGAGGAGGTGATCCGTGGTCGCGTGGAAAAAATGTCGAAGTCGAAGAAGAACACCGTCGATCCCGAGCCGATCGTCGACCAATACGGCGCGGACGCGGTGCGGTGGTTCATGCTGTCGGATTCGCCGCCCGAGCGCGACCTACCATGGTCGGAGGCGGGCATTGAGGGCGCCTGGCGGTTCGTCCAGCGGCTGTGGCGGTTGTTCGACGGCGTCGTCGCGGGGAACGGCGAGGACGTCGCGCTGCGCAAGCTGACGCATCGAACGACCGCGGGCATCGCCGAGGCGATCGAGGGGTTGCAGTTCAACAAGGCGGTCGCGCTGATCTACACGCTGGCCAATGCGGTCGAGAAGGCGCCCGCGTCGCGCGACCGGGCGGATGCGGTGGCGACGCTGCTGCGCGTCGTCGCACCGATGGCGCCGCATCTGGCTGAGGACGCCTGGGCGGCGGCGGGTGGCGACGGGCTGATCGCCGATGCCGCCTGGCCCGCAGTCGACCCGGCTTGCCTTGTCGACGACGAGGTGACGATCGCGGTTCAGGTCAACGGCAAGCTGCGCGACACGCTGGTGTTCCCCAAGGGCGCACCGCGCGAAGCGATCGAGGCGGCGGCGCTGGCGTCGGACAAGATCGTCCGGCTGCTCGACGGCAAGGCCCCGCGCAAGATCGTGGTGGTGCCCGACCGGCTCGTGAATCTCGTCGCATGAGGCGCTTCGGCCCTCTGGCGCTGTTGGTGCTGCCAATAATCTTGGCGGGGTGCGGGCTGCACCCGCTGTACGGCGGCGGTGGCGCCGGCGGGGTCGTAGGCACGCTGCGCCAGGTCGAGGTCGCGACGATCGAGGGCAAGGCGGGGTGGCTCGTCGGCAACGCACTGCGCGACCGGCTCGCGGCGGACGGCCCGGCGCGGTACCGGCTCGATGTGCGGCTCGACGACAGCATCACCGGACTCGGCGTGCGCCGCGACGACAGCGTCAGCCGCGAACGGCGAACGTTGCGCGCGCGCTATCAACTGGTGCAGCTCGCCGACGGACAGGTGCTGCTCGATGCCAGCGCGGGTTCGGACGCGGGGATCGACGCGGTGCAATCCGAATATGCGACAATCGCGGCGGAGAATACCGCGCTCGAACGGCTGTCGGGGATCATCGCGGACAAGATCGTGTCGCGGATCGCGCTGTATGCGCAGCGTACGCCCGCCACCACCTCCGCTACGGTCCCCGGTCCGGCCCCCACGCCGGCACCGTGAAAGCCAACGCCGGGCAGATCCGCACCGCGCTCGATCGGCCGAGCGACGACATCCGCCTGTACCTCCTCCACGGCCCCGATGAGGCCGCCGCCGCCGAACTGGCGCGACGGCTGTGGGCGGCGCTGGGGCCCGAGGCGGAGCGGGTCGACCTCGATGCAGCAACGCTGAAGTCCGATCCCGCCCGCCTTGCCGACGAGGCCGCATCCTTGTCGCTGTTCGGCGGGGTACGATTCGTCCGCGCCGGGCCCGTCGGCGACGAGAGCCACGAGGCGCTGGCAGGATTGCTGGCGACCGAGCGCGCGGGCAATCCGGTCGTCGTGCTGGCGCCGGCGGTGCGGACCACCGCCAAGATCGTCAAGCTGGCCATTGAGTCGCGAAGTGCGATGGCGTTCGCCTGTTACCTGCCCGAAGGCGAGGCCGCCGACAGGATCGTCCTCGACGTCGCGCGTGCGCACGGGCTGCGCACGACCGCGGCGATCGCGCGGCGAATCGCGGAGGCATGCAGCGGCGACCGCGCGGTGATGACCCGCGAGATCGAGAAATTGGCGCTGTTTCTCGATGCGGACGTTGGGCGGCCCGCCGATCTCGACGAAGCGGCGCTCGATGCGGTCGGTGCCGACATGGGCGATGCCGAGACGTCCCGAGTCGTCGAAGCGGTGATCGAAGGCAATGCGGCGACGGCGGGCGCGGAGATCGCGCGGCTGGAAGCGGCGGGCACTTCCCCCATCCCTTGGCTGCGCGCGATCGCCCGGCGGCTGATCGTGCTTGCCGAGATGCGCAGCGAGATCGACGGCGGCGATAGCATCGACGGCGCGATGAAGCGCCACCGCATCTTTCGTGGCGAGGAAGCGGCGACGGCCCGGGCGCTGCGGCGCTGGTCGCCGGCGATGCTCACCGCCGCGCTGGCGCGGGTGCGCGCAGCCGAACATGCGATCATGGCGCCGGGCAATGCGGGATCGGTGATAGCCGACGTTGCCACCGTGGCGCTGGCGCGGAATGTCGAGCGGCGGGGTTAGATATCCTCGCCGGTCAGCCGCTGGCAGACCATGTCGAGCTGGTCGAGCGTGCTGTAGCCCAGCGTCAGTGTGCCGCCCTTGTCGGAATGCGCGATGCGGACCGACAGGCCGAGCAGGTCGGCAAGCTGGCGCTCGAGCGCGGCGATGTCGGCATCGGGGCCCTTGCGCGGTGCATCGCCCTCGCGATCGCGCCGCGGTTTGGCATCGCGGGCGAGACGTTCGGTATCGCGCACCGACAGGTTTCGCTCGATGATCCGGTCCGCCAGCATCTCGATGTCGCGCGCGCCGAGCAGCGCGCGGGCGTGGCCCATCGTCAATTTGCCTTCGACGACATGCTGCTGGACCGGCGCGGGCAGTTCGAGCAGACGCAGGAGATTGGCAATGTGGCTGCGCGATTTATGGACGATCTTGGCCAACGCATCCTGGGTGTGGCCGTATTCGCCGGCGAGCCGCTGGTAGGCTTGGGCTTCCTCGATCGCGTTCAGGTCCTGACGCTGGATGTTTTCGACCAACGCGATCTCGAGCGTCTCGGCATCGTCGAAGTCGCGGACGACGACCGGCACCTCGTGCAGATGCGCGCGCTGTGCGGCACGCCAGCGGCGCTCGCCCGCGACGATCTGATAGCCGTGGGCGTGCGGGCGGACGACGATCGGCTGGATCAGCCCGCGTGCGGCGATCGATCCGGCGAGCTCGTCGAGCAACGCGTCGTCGAAATGACGGCGCGGTTGATCGGGATGCGGCGACAGCGACTCGATCGGGAGCACGCGGACCCCCTGCGCGGACGCTTCGCCCGGGGTGACCGGCGCCTCGCGCGCGATCTCGCCGAGCAGGGCGTTTAAGCCCCGCCCCAGCCCGCTCGGGCGGATTCGCTTGCTCTCGCTCATGCTGCCTGCGCTGCCTTGGGCAACCGCGCGATCATCTCACGCGCCAATGCGATATACGCCTCCGATCCGGCGCAACGATGATCGTAGATGAGCGCGGGGAGACCGTGGCTTGGCGCCTCCGAGAGCCGGACATTGCGCGGGATGACGGTTTCGAACACGACGCGGCCGAGGACGGCGCGGACGTCGGTGGACACTTGCTCGGTCAAGCGGTTGCGGCGATCGAACATCGTGAGCGCAACGCCCAGGATGGACAGGCCCGGGTTGAACCGGTTGCGGATGCGCTCCACCGTGCTGAGCAATTGCGACAGCCCCTCGAGCGCGAAGAACTCGCACTGGAGCGGGACGAGCAACGAATCGGCGGCAACCATGGCGTTGATGGTCAACAGCCCAAGTGAGGGCGGGCAATCGATCAGGACGATGTCCCAGCGCCGCACCGCCTGGTTGAAGGCGCGATCGAGGCGATGGGTGCGGGCCTCATATTCGATCAGCTCGATTTCGGCGCCGGAGAGATCGACCGTTGCGGGCACGACCTCCAGTCGCGGGACGCAGCTCTGCACCACCGCTTCGTCGATCGTCGCGCCGCCGAGCAGGACGTCATAGCTCGACCGTTTGCGCTGCGCCTGGGTGATCCCGAGCCCGGTCGAGGCATTGCCCTGCGGGTCGAGATCGAGAAGCAATACCGTCATGCCTGTCGCCGCCATCGCAGTCGCGAGGTTGATTGCGCTGGTCGTCTTGCCGACCCCCCCCTTCTGATTGGCAATGGCGATGCACGTCACTGCGGTTGCCCTTGCATGACCAGGATCGACGACTCGGCATCGGTGATGCTGTGTTCCACGTGAAACATCTGCGAACTCAGCTTTGCAACGGAGATGGGGGCGGCGTCCCCCGACCGGCCGCGCGGGAGCAACCAGATCGTCTCGGTCTTGGCGCAGGCAGCGCCGGCATGCAAAATGTTTTCAACGCGCGACACCGCGCGGGCCGAGATCACGTCGAATGGTCGAGTAAGGGTCTCCGCCTTGCCATGCACGACATCGGCGTGCGGCAGGTCCAAGGCCCTGACACAATCGGCGAGGAATGCTGCCCGCTTTCGTCGCGGTTCGACCATTGTCACGGAGCGTTCCGGTGCCAACAGCGCGACAATCATCCCAGGAAAGCCGCCCCCGGTGCCGATGTCGAGCCAGCTTCGCCATCGTTCCGGAGCCAGCGCGAGGAGCTGCGCCGAGTCGACGGCATGCCGGGACCAGATCGCGTCGACGGTCCCGGGAGATATCAAATTCTGCCGACCATTTTCTGCGACAACCAGATCGAGAAAGCTGCCGATCCGGTCCATGACGGCGGTGCCCCACCGCTCCGCAATCCAGGTACGCGCCGCGTCCTCGTTCATGCGGCGCGGCGACGGGTGTGGAGCAGGATGGCGGATAACGCCGCGGGCGTTATGCCGCGGATGCGCGATGCGGCGGCGAGCGAAGACGGGCGCGCTTGGCTCAGACGCGCGATCATCTCCGTCGACAACCCCGCCACGGCCGCGAAGTCGAGATCGACAGGAAGCAGCACCGCCTCGCCGTCACGCAGGCGCCGGACCTCCTCGGCCTGGCGTTCGAGGTAGGGCGCGTAGTGCGCATCCTCCAGTACTTCGGACACGACGTCGACATGGTAGCCCGCTACGTATGGCAGAAGCATTTCCAGCGTGACCTGGTCGTCGCGCAGCCAGGCGAACAGCGTTCGACGGGAGCCATCCTGCCCCACCCGGCCGCCGAGCGCAGCGACTTGCGTCGCACTGGCCTTCGCATCGAGTTGTGTGCGGAACGCAGCGCGGTCGTGATCGCGTCGTTCCTGGTGCCGGCGGCGGTCTACGCCGACGCAGCCGATCGCTCGCGCGATCGGGCCGAGGCGCGTCTCGGCATTGTCGGCGCGCAGGGCAAGGCGGAACTCGGCCCGGGCGGTGAGCATCCGATAAGGCTCGGTGACACCCTGGAGTGTCAGATCGTCGATCATCACGCCGATGTAGCTCGACGCTCGGTCGAGCACGAGTGGCGGCTTGCCGAGTGCCCGTGCGGCGGCGTTGATCCCGGCGACGAGGCCCTGCCCTGCGGCTTCTTCATACCCGGTCGTGCCGTTGACCTGACCGGCAGCGAACAGCCCGGAGATCGCCCGCGACTCCAGGGTGGCATCGAGCGCGCGTGGATCGAGATAGTCATACTCGACAGCGTATGCGGGCACAGCCATGCGGACGCGTTCGAAGCCGGGGATGGTTTCGAGAAGAGCTTGCTGGATCTCGGCTGGCAACGAGGTTGACAGACCGTTGGGATAGATCAGTGGATCGTCGAGGCCCTCGGGCTCGAGGAAGAGCTGGTGCGATGGGCGATCGGCGAAGCGGTGGATCTTGTCCTCGACCGACGGGCAGTAGCGGGGGCCAGAAGCTTCGATCGCGCCGGTGAACATCGGCGAGCGATGGAGATTAGCGCGGACGATCGCGTGTGTCGCTTCGGTGGTGCGAGTGATCGCGCAGGCGAGCTGAGGCAATGGCCGCGCATCGCTCATCGGCGACATCGTCCAGGGATCGTCGTCCGAAGCCTGCATCTCGAGCCGCGCCCAATCGATCGTGCGGCCGTCGAGGCGCGGCGGGGTTCCGGTCTTGAGCCGCGCGACCGGCAGTGCGTGGGCGCGCAACTGCTGCGACAGGCGTGTGCTTGCCGCCTCGCCGACGCGGCCGCCGCCGGTCTGCTCCTCGCCGCGGAAGATGGTGCCGCCGAGGAAGGTACCCGTCGCCAGGACCACCGTGCGCGCCGTGAACGCCGAGCCGTCGGACAGGCGGACGCCCGCGACCCGATCGGCGTCGAGGATCAGCTCGGCGACTTCACCTTCGATGATGGTCACTTCGGCATTGGTCAGCGTCGATTGGACCGCGGAGCGATACCGGCGGCGGTCAGCCTGCACCCGCGGACCGCGCACCGCCGAACCCTTGCTGCGGTTAAGCATGCGGTAATGGATCGCTGCCGCATCGGCGCAGCGTGCCATGAGGCCGTCGAAGGAATCCACCTCGCGGACGATATGGCCTTTGCCCAAGCCCCCGATCGAGGGATTGCACGACATCGCGCCGATGCCGAGACGGCCGAGCGCGATCAAGGCTGCCCGTGCGCCGCAGCGCGCCGCTGCCGCGGCAGCCTCGGTGCCGGCGTGGCCACCGCCAATGACGAGTACGTCGAACATCGCCGCTCGCTACAAGCAGGCGACGGGGCGCGTCAAAGATGTTCCACGTGGAACATCACTTGCCAAGGCAAAATCGGCCAAAGAGCGCGTCGAGCATGGCTTCGGTCGCATCGATCCCCAGCAGGCGGGCAAGCCCACGCCGTGCGCCCGCCAGCGCTTCGGCGATCAACAGCGGATCGCGCGGGAGATGGTCGAGCGAGTTCGCAGCCTCTTCGCAGGTGCGCTGCTGATGCGCGTGCATGGCGGGCACGTCTGCCATGGTTGCCAGCATCGTCTGAGCGCGTGACGCGATCACATCCCAGAGGCTGCCGATCGAGTCTGCATCGGTCGCCGAAATCGCGACATCGGGACCGAAAGGCAACACCTCCCTGCCCGCCGCATCGCTGCGCGCGTGTACCCAGATCGCCTCGTTTCGCGGCGGCGTATCGTCGCCGAGCCATACGAGGAGGTCCGCGCTTGCCATCGCTTCGTGCGCCCGTGCGACGCCCAGCGCTTCGACGACGTCGTCTGTCTCGACCAATCCGGCGGTATCGACCAGCGTCAGCGGGAGGCCGCCGCGGAGCACCGGCGCCTCTACCCGGTCGCGGGTCGTTCCCGATATCGGCGAGACGATCGCCGCGTCACGTTCCGCGAGCAGATTGAGCAGGGTCGATTTCCCCGCGTTGGGCGGGCCGGCGATCACCACACGGACGCCGTCGCGCAGCCGCTCGACCGATGGTCCGGCAAGCGCCGCCGCGATCGTGTCGCGCAAGACCGCGACGTCCGCGAGGATCGGGTCGATCGCCGCGGCGTCTGCCAGCACATCGTCCTCCTCGGCATAGTCGAGCAGTGCCTCGACACGCGCCGACAGATCGGCGACGGTGTCGAGCCACGCGCGGGTGCGGGCGCTGATCTGCCCTTCGGCCGCCGCCATCGCCGCGACGCGCTGCGACTCGGTTTCGGCCTCGAGCAGATCGGCTAGCCCCTCGGCTTCGAGAAGGTCGATCCGCCCATTCTCCAGTGCGCGGCGCGTGAACTCGCCCGGCTCGGCGCGCCGCAGACCGGGGTGAGTGCCAAGCGCTGTCTCGACGGCGGCGACCACCGCACGACCGCCGTGGCAGTGGAATTCCACGAGGTCCTCACCGGTGGCGCTTGCCGGTCCGGGGAAGCAGAGCATCAGCGCGGCATCGAGCAACGCACCGTCCGCATCGCGCAAGCGCCGCAGCGATGCGGTTCGTGGAGCCGGCAGCGTCCCCGCCAACGCACGCGCCGCAGCGAAGGCCCCGGGGCCGCTGCACCGGATGACCGCGATTGCCGCGGGCGGGCGCCCGCTGGAGACCGCGAAGATCGTCGTCACCGCCTCAGCCCGGCTTGCCCGCATCGAACAACCGCCGCCACATCGCCATTCCCGCCTCGCCCATCGGCGCCCAGTTGCGGATCATCGCCTCGAGCTGCTCGGGCTTCACGCCGCTCTCCATCGTCGCCATCATCATTGCAATGTAACGCTCGTGGACTGGGGTCAGATCGGGCAGCCCCATGGCGCGGCGCGCCTCTTCCGGAGTGCAATCGATCTCGATGGTCGCCTTCATTGTCCGTCCCCTCGCCGCTGTCCGCCCAGCATAACGTGAGGCTGACTTGACGTCGCGTCAGAAGAGCGACGCAATCCCGACACTCGGATCGACGACCCCCTCGTAGATCATCTTGCCCGCCACATAGAGGATGACCAGCAGCCCGACGTAGCCGATCCAGCGGTATCGCTCGATATACTTGGCGATCAGATTGGCGGCGATGCCCATCAGCGCCACCGACAGCAGCAGGCCGATAATGAGGATGCCGGGGTGTTCGCGCGCCGCGCCGGCGACCGCGAGCACGTTGTCGAGGCTCATCGACACGTCTGCGACGGCGACCGCCCAAGCGGCGGCGGCGAAGCTCTTGGGCGAGCGGACCCCGGCGACGCCGTCGTCGGAATGAGGACCGGCCTCGCGCAGCTCGCGCCACATCTTCCAGGCGACCCACACGAGCAGCAGCCCGCCCGCAAAGATCAGGCCCGTGACGCCGAGCAGCCAGCTGACCCCGAGCGCAAAGACGATCCGGAGCACCAATGCCGCAATGATGCCGATCAGGATCACGCGCTTGCGCTGCTCGACCGGCAACCCGGCCGCGAGCGCCCCGACGACGATCGCATTATCGCCCGCCAGGACGATATCGATCATGAGGACCTGGACGAACGCGGCGAGCGTCGCGGGCGAGCCGATGTTGGAGAAATCGGCGACGATGTGGTGCCAGATCTCGGCGGGAGAGCCTGGGCCAACCGCGGCCGCGGCGAGTAGGGCGGAGATTAGCAACATGAAGCTCCTGTCATCCAGGCCGCATTAGCTTAAGCGCGCGCCGCGGCAAAGCCACGTCGTCTGTCGAGGCGTGCCGCGCCGGCCATCCGCGTTCGAGTCCTGCAACGGCGCGCCGCAGGCCGAACGCTACTGATTCATCGAGTCGAAGAAATCGTCGTTTGTTTTCGAATTCTTCATCTTGTCGAGCAGGAACTCCATCGAATCGATCGTGCCCATCTGCATCAGGATGCGGCGGAGCACCCACATCTTGGACAGCTTGTCCTTCTGGACCAGCAGCTCCTCCTTGCGGGTGCCCGACTTGCCGACGTCCATCGCCGGGAAGACGCGCTTGTCGGCGACCTTGCGGTCGAGCACGATCTCGGAATTGCCGGTGCCCTTGAATTCCTCGAAGATGACCTCGTCCATCCGGCTGCCGGTATCGATCAGCGCGGTCGCGATGATCGAGAGCGAGCCGCCCTCCTCGATGTTGCGCGCCGCGCCGAAGAAGCGCTTGGGCCGCTGCAGCGCATTGGCATCGACGCCGCCGGTCAGGACCTTGCCCGACGAGGGGACGACGGTGTTGTAGGCACGACCCAGCCGCGTGATCGAGTCGAGCAGGATGACGACATCCTTCTTGTGCTCGACCAGCCGCTTCGCCTTTTCGATCACCATCTCGGCGACCTGGACGTGGCGCTGCGCCGGCTCGTCGAACGTCGAGGACACGACCTCGCCCTTCACCGAACGCTGCATGTCGGTGACTTCCTCGGGCCGCTCGTCGATCAGCAGCACGATGAGGAAGACCTCGGGATGGTTCTCCGACAGCGCGCGCGCGATGTTCTGGAGCATCACGGTCTTGCCGACGCGCGGGGGCGCCACGATCAGCGTGCGCTGTCCCTTGCCCTGCGGCGAGACGATGTCGATGACGCGCGAGGACTTGTCCTTCACCGTCGGGTCGAAGTTATCGAGCGTCAGCTTCTGCTCGGGATAGAGCGGCGTCAGATTGTCGAAATTGAC